>JAJZBN010000075.1 GCA_021798875.1 bacterium
CATACGTAAGGCTTAATTCCGGATTTGCCTATCTATGCGCGGTAATAGATATTTTTACCCGAAGCATATTGTCGTGGAGGCTCTCATATACGATGGACGATAATCTAACGATATCGACTCTAAACGATGTGCTATTGTTATTTGACAAGCCGGAAATATTTAATTCCGACCAGGGTTCGCAATATACGGCTAAAAAGTTTATCGATATTCTTCTAAATAACGATGCGGCTATATCTATGGATTCAAAAGGCCGTGCAATCGATAATATATTTATGGAGAGGTTCTGGCGGACTATCCGGCTACTTAAATATAAAAGAAGCACGGGTTGGAATAGAAAAATATATCCATAAATATAACAACTTACGGCTTCATTCGGCGCTTAATTACAGCATGCCGATGAAAGTTTACAGACAATATTTTGAGATGGCGGCATAAAAGGGCTTAAAAACTGGGGGCACCATCTTTAATGGCATGAGCCTCCGGCTTCCATAAACGCCGTTAAAGATATCCCAGACCCCCTGAAAGACAATTTAAAATTAACTGTTAAAGACAAAAAACAAAAGATAAAAAATGGGAAGTAACAACAATATTAAACCTTAATCCTGCAATAGAAATTTAACTAAAAACTAAAAAACTCCTTTATTTATCTGCTTTTCAGTGATATAATTATTGCTAATTACATTCACCCCATAGGTGAAAAACAAATAAAAAAGGAGGTTAATAAATATGTTACAACAAATGCAATTAAATTTCAAGTTGGGAATCACGAAAGAAAAAATAACTCCGAGATCCGGCATTGCAATATATGCTCAAGTCCTTAAGAATATCGATAGGGTACCGCCCGGTAATAGCTATATTAAACATATGCAGACGGACGTTTATAAAGGCAAAGCCTTTATGTCCGCCGAAGTGGCCTATCATAATATTCCACTTTTACTAAAATAAAGGGTCCATTAATTCAAATGAAACAATTTTAATAGTTTCTAACGGTGATTTAAGGTTATTATTTATTTAACGATAAGAATCGAACACGGCAAGGCATTTATCACTCTTTCGGCGGTACTGCCGAAAAGTATTTCGGCTAATTTTTCTTTATCCTTTCCCTTATGTCCTAAAATTAAAAGTTTTTTTCTCGTCAAGGTCATGAAATCCGTTATCTCTTTGCAGGGAATACCATTCCTGACGGTCACCTCAAGATTGGACTTTTCCTTCGTAAAACGGTAGTTTAATCCGCGGACGGCATCCTCTGCCTTTTCTGCCAGATTTTTTTCATAATTCTTTATTTCTTCCGACTTTAAATTCTTTGCAACCTTTTCGTCGATAACATGCAAAATCGTAAACATCTTGATTACACCTGCAGGCACTTTATTTATGAACGGCAAAGCCTTAAGCGAAAACTCCGAAAAATCGGTAGCAAAGACGACATCCGCGAAAAGATCCTTGCAGTCCGCGTTTTCATCGGTTTTTATCACACCCGTTGGATGAAACAAAACCCTTTTCATAATAAGTACCGGCTTACCTGTTTTAATTAAAATATCGTATAGCGGCGAACCGTAAAATGAAAAATATCCTGTAGGCTTGCAGTCCGCTTTTTTATCGAGAACTACTTTATCGAGAACTACAAAGTCTATATTCTCCCCTTTTGCTTCATCTGCAATTTCATCCGCAACATCACCTGTTCTTATCACATAGCGAACGCCGAATCCCGATTTCTCGAGGTCTTTTTTTATATCCTTAAGTTTAATTTCCGCAAGCCCCCTTATCTTTTCCTCGTCCTCTTTTTTATAAACGGAATAAAGGTTGTGCTGAAAAAGTGCGGGGTCGATGACATGGATGAGTACGATTTCTTTTAAGCCGAGCTTCGAATAATTTGCAAAGCAGCCTATATTTTCGTAATAAAAATCGCCAAAATTTATGGCATAAAGCGCAGTGTTAAGCATATTTAATACCTCCTTAAACTAACTTCTTAAAATTAGCTTCTTAAATTCTTTAAAGTTCCGCTATTTTATCATATTTTTCGGTACTGTCAACTTTTTTGGTATACCCCAAATCCAGATTCTGGACATGACACCCTGCTTGTATTTATACATATAAATATAATGTTTCCTTATTTTTATTAGACTTTCGTTTCCTCTTTTACGATTTTTCCGCCTTTAAAGGGATAAAAACTCCTTCTGTAATAATCATCTTCACTCAATTTGATCTTTTCCCCGGCATAGTTGTAGAAAAACTTACCATTGTCAAATTCTTCTTCCCAAACCGCGTCGGCAATCCTTCCATAGCTCTGTGAATATGTATCCATCTTATCCTTTAGTTCCGATATAATAGAATCTCCGCCTTCCTGCGTCGCTTTTGCACCCCCTTCGGCGATAACCCTTCGCAATATATCGGGATGGTCTATTATCATGCAGGGACGAAGCCTGTTTTTAATACCCATTTGTTCTTTTCTAATGGATTTAAAGTACATAGAATTAAGGATATCTTCCATTGATTTATCGAATATATTGTCAGCGGCAAATTGGGCAAATACGCACGGTTCCACACCGCCGTTCGCATTTATATGGAGATACACGCGCCCGCCGGAAAGGCATCCGTGCGAAAGAACCCCGTCATTCCAGAAGTCGGCAACGACTATGGGTTTCGTTTCCCTTATTTCGACCACTCTCTTTCTTCGGTAATTTCGCTGTTCCGGCGTCGGCATAAGGTTCATATCGGGTTCGCGGCCGATCGGAATATAGTTAAAATACCAGCCTAAGAAACACCCCTGTTTAACATAAAAGTCGATAAATTCATCGCTGACTATTACATTATTATTAAACCTCGTGGCTGTCGCCGAAAATCCGAAAAGCATTCCGTTGTCTTTAAGATTTTTCATTGCGGAAACGACCTTTTTAAAATGTCCCTTTCCCCTTCTTTCATCGGTTTCGTCTTCAAAACCTTCAACGCTGATGCACGGGAAAACATTTCCCATACCTGCAAGCCTTTCGGCCATTTTACCGTCGATTAACGAACCGTTCGTATATACCTGAAAATAGCAATCGCTGTTTTTTTCGATTACATCCAGAATATCTTTTCTCACAAACGGCTCTCCGCCGGAGAGCGTATAGAAAAATATCCCGAAGCTTTTACCCTCCTCGATAATTTGGTTAATTTTTTCGTACGAAAGCATATCTCTTCTTGTGTAGTTTGCGGAATAACAGCCGTAGCATTTTAAATTGCAGTGCATCGTCGGGCTTATTACATAAAAAAGAGGCGGATAAAACCCGTTCTTTTCAATAAATTCTTTCCTTTTTTCGCCGCTTAACAGTAAAAAATTAGAAATAAAATTATCCAAAATCCCCTTTTTAACATTTTTAGAAAGATACGGGAGTTTTCTTTTTAAGTTTACAAAAATATGGTCAAAAAATATTTTGCCTGCAGGCGCTTTAAAGTTATTTAATTTATCGGAAATCTTAATTATAGTTTTATCGGTTAGTTTTGGAATTACATAATTGCTTGCGAGATAAAGGGCATTTTTTACAACCGCGCTCTTAACTCTTTTTTTTAACGAGAATGACTCAATCATATCTCCCCCTACAATAATTAATATTACACCTAAATTAAATATTATATTTTAAGCATCATATTTTTTTTACAATCCATTTTTTGCCAAAATTGCAGATAGAAATTGTTTAATCTATTTACCATACTCATTTGGGGATTACAAATTAATCAAATTTAGGTCATTATTCCCCAATTTTAGTAAAAAATAGTTATATTTAGATTAAATCCTCCCGTAATGGTTAAATATAATGATGATCAAGAATCTGTCCTGCAATCTAAAACAAATATAAAGCGGCTATCCCTCATATGTTCAAATAGAAGAAGTTTATCTATCGTTTTGTTTTTATATTCTTTCGGCAAAAGTGTGACAGCAATAAATAAGTAAAAATCAATGCCTATGGTCTGCTTTCATCTCCCCTTTTAAAAAGGAGAGGATTTTGCAGTTTGTCCTAAACATAAACACATCCCCTCCCCCCATTTAAAATTTCACCAGCATTCCCAAATAAAGACCCAAAAGCGTAACAAATAATACGGGAATGGTTAAAACTATACCGACCTTAAAATAATAACCCCAGCTTATTTTAATTCCTTTTCTTTCCAATACATTAAGCCATAATAAAGTCGCTAAAGACCCTATCGGCGTAATTTTAGGTCCCAAATCGCACCCTATAACATTAGCATATACGGCAGGTTTCAGCATTATGTTTTTAAGATTTGCCGAATGAATCGCAAGAGAGTTTATCATTACCGTCGGCATGTTATTCATAATCGAAGACACAAAAGCAGCCAAATACCCGGTATAAATCGTTAAAACAAAACCGCCGAAACGGGAAAAATAGGAAATAGATCTGCCGAGCAACTCTGTTAAGCCCACATTCTTTAAACCAAAAACAACAAGATACATTCCGATTGAAAATATCACTATGCTCCACGGGGCGTTTTTAAACACGGTTTTTAAATTAACGGCAGGGCTCTTAATGCCCATAAAAGAAAATACAATGGCAAACATTATTGCAAAAAGCGAAACGGGAAGGTTAAGAAACTCGCTTGCAAAATAACCGCCTAAAAGCAAAACCAGAATTAAAAAAGAATATTTAAAAAGTTTTTCGTCTTTTATGGCATCTTTAGGTATTTTTAATGAACCGACATCGTAACGGGCGGGAATATCTTTCCTGAAAACAAGATAAAGCGCGCAAGCCGAAATTAAAATAGAAAAAATATCGGGTGTAAACATATTTATAAAATATGTAAAAAAACCTATATTGAAATAATCCGTTGATACAATATTTACAAGGTTTGAAGTTTTTAACGGAAGCGATGCCGTATCGGCAATAAACCCTCCCGCTATAATAAACGGAAGCATATTTTTCTTGTTAAATTTAAGCGCCTTCATTTTTTCATATACTATAGGCGTGATAATAAGCGCGGCTCCGTCATTAGCAAACAAAGCGGCAACTAATGCTCCAA
>JAJZBN010000076.1 GCA_021798875.1 bacterium
TGGTGGAGCTGATCGGGGTCGAACCGACGACCTCTTGCATGCCATGCAAGTTATTATTTAATATTAAATATCCTTTAAAATCAATATTTTAAAGGCTTTGCGGTTTTTATATTTAAAATTTTTCTTGCCTTTTTAGTCCGCAAAATGCTATATTTTACCATATCGTATTTTTATTTTGGACACAAAAACGACCACATTACTTTACGGCTAAAATATGGCAAATATTTACAAAAGAGGCGATATTTATTGGTATCAAATCCGTTTTGACGGACTCAGATACCGCGGCTCTACCAAAACCGACAATAAGAAACTTGCTCAGCAAATAGCAAATACAATCGAAGCCGATTTGGTCCGGAAAAAATTCAGCATGCCGGTTAAAAGTAATTATATATTTTTGACGGCGTGGGAGCAATATATAAATTCGCTTTCGGTTAATAATAAAACTAAAGAATTAAGAATATATTTGTCTAAACATTTTCTGCCGGATTTTAAAGGTAAACAGATTTCCGACATTACGCAGTCTGATATTAAAAAATATCAATTAAAAAGAAAAATAGAAATAATGGCCATGCCGAAAAATATCGGCAAAAAAGAATCCGGAATAAGTTTCAGGTCGGTAAATTTAGAAGTAAATACTTTAAGTCATTTCTTTAATTTTTGCATTGAAAAGGGACTCATCGAAAAGAATCCGGCGTTAGGTGTTAAAAAATTAAACGAACTATCCCGCCTTAAAACCCTATCCGATTCCGATATCGAGAAGCTCATCGCCGGCGCCACAAATAAATTAACCCGAAACATAATGACCTTTTTAATTTACACAGGTTGTCGGAAAGGCGAGGCCTTAAATCTTAAATGGGACGACGTGGATATGCAAAACGACGTAATAGCTATTAAAGGGACTAAGACTAAGTACGACAGGTATATTCCTATAAGCAAGCCCTTAAAAGAGCTTTTAGGCGGTATTGAAAAATATCAGGATTGTTTATACGTATTTAACAAAAACGGGGCTAAATTAGGTGATTTTAAGAAGTCTTTCCATACCGCCTGCAAAAATGCGGGATTTAAGGATATGCACATTCATGACTTAAGGCACGTTTTCGCAAGCAAAATGGTAAAAGACGGTGTTTCGCTATATATAACTGGGGAGCTTCTAGGACACAGGACGACGCAGATGACGAAACGGTATTCGCATTTGGTTCCAGATACATTAAAGAAAGCCGTTGACGACGTATGGAACAAGGACGATAAAAAAGGTTAATCGTTTTTTATACTTAAATAAAAAATAAAAGGCCTTAAAACTCAAATATGAAAGGATTTTTAAGGATTAGGTATATCTAATTCTTTACAAATTTTTATAACTAAAAAATCGTTAATTTCTTTATGGCGGGGAACCGTAGCAACTTTGCCGTTTTCTATATTTATAAACTTACTATGCATAGCGCCTTCGACGTCCAGAACGCAATTATGTTTCCTAAGATGTTTAATGAAACTTTTTTGTTTCATGCAAAGTTAATTTTAAGAGTAATTTCTTGCTTATGCGATAAAGAAGCGATATCTGTCTTAACCGGTTGCCGGATAAGTTGTATAGCGTCTATAAGATTTTCCTTTGCTTCTTCTAAAGTTTTTCCCTGAGTTAACGCACCAGGAACTTCGTCACTATATCCTATCCACCAATCGCCGTCTTTAACAAACGTGGCTTTAATTGTTTCTTCCATAATTTTATTACCTTTTAAAAATTAACTACATTATATAATAAAATATAGCACTATACGGGAAGATTATCAAGTTACGTATCAGAAAATGATTATAAGGACAGTAATTCTTTTAGCGTTTTATCTAGCAAATCTAAATCGCTGGATGACAATGCCCCTAATTTTTTCAAAATCAAGGATTTATCTATCGAAGATATAGCGGACTTAATAACCGAAGGCTTTAGGAGTCCGGCAGAAACATAATCCCCGATAAGACACTCTCCGGTTCTAAGAGGATTTTGGGTATTGCTTGTAACCGCCATTATAATTATATCCAAATAACGGCTATTGTAAACATCGGAACTTATTACGACCGCAGGTCTTTTTTTAGAAAATGTTTGATCGCTAAAAGGAAAGGGAACGAGAATTATATCGCCCTTTTTATAAGGCGTCATATGCGGCATCTTCAGCGTTATCCCATATCTTTTTAAAAATTCTTTCGGAAAGAACCTGTGAAGAATGAATCGTATTTTCTTCTTTAACTTCTAAAAATTTTATAAAATCCAATATTTCAGGAAGAAGTTCTTCCGGTAATCTATCAATTTCATTAATTATTAAATCCTTGCCCGACATCGTAAACCTCTATGTAAAAATTAATAACTCAATATAATAAAATATAGCACTATACGGAAAGATAATCAAGTTGACAAAAAGTATTCTATTTAAAAAAAACTACTGAGGACATGTGGAGTATAAGACGATAAAATTAATGACAAAAAAACCGGACAAATTGAGGTTTGCCCGGGTATCTTCCATATTGGTGCGGTTAAAGAAATTATTTTTCGGATAGCAGAAAATTTAAAGTTAAATACCAAAAACTGCTATTATGATATCCTTTTATAGTCTGTAAATATTTGCCGTTTTTATAAATAACAAAACTCGGCGTAGCTCTTAATCCCAATTTATACGCTTGCCTTAAATCGTTATCTACTATCTTTTGAGAGTATCTCGTATTAACGCAAGTTTCCACAGGCTTTATGTTTATATATCTTTTTAATATTTTATATATATTTCCGGTTTGTTTCCATTCGTTTTGATATTTAAAAAGATAATACCTTACCGCCATATAATTATTTCCGGAGCAGTCGGCTATAACCGCCGCCTTATAAGCGAAAGCATGAATATTTACCAACGGGTAATCCCTAAAATCCCAATCGATATAGCCATTTTTAATATAGTTTTTATAAATATAAGGAAATACATTGAGTTCAAATTTTCTGCAATAGGGGCATTCATAATCGGAGTATTCTATAATTTTTATTTTAGCATCAGGGTCTCCTATATTATAAGCGAATGTATTTCTTACCGTAAAAAATAAGGCCAAAATAAAAATAAAAATCAATATTTTTTTCATAATGTTTTAATAAATACCATATTAAAATGACATTGTCAATAAATTTTGTATTGACAAACATTTATTAAAGTGATATTTTTTTATTAATCCGCATTGCGGACTTTTATTTAACTTCACTATTATTGGGGGATTTTTATGATTATTTCTATCGTAAATCAGAAAGGCGGCGTCGGTAAAACTACGACGGCCGTAAATCTTTCAAAATCTTTAACCTTGCCTCTTGCTTCAAAAAAAGTACTGCTCGTAGATTTAGATCCTCAGGCAAACGCTACGCTTCATTTAACCGAAAGAGTGGAACCGGAAAAATCAATATCAGCGGTTTTAATGGAAAAGGCGTTATTAAAAGATGTCGTAATCAACGTTGACGGTATCGATTTAGTGCCTTCGAATATTTCTTTATCGGGCGTAGAGCTTGAAATTTTTATGAAAATAGGCAGAGAATATATTTTAAAGGACGCTCTTAAGGACATAAAAGACGAATACGATTATATTTTAATCGACTGCCCGCCTTCTTTAGGCTTAATATCGCTTAATGCCCTTGCCGCTTCGGACAGGATAATAGTGCCTATGCATCTTGAAAAGTTTGACGTGGACGGACTTTCCGATTTTCTTAACACTTTCGAGAGAGTAAAATCAAAAATCAATAATAATCTCGAAATAATGGGATACTTAGCCGTGAACTACAATAAAAGACTTTCCGTATCTAAACAAATTTATGAATCTGTTTTAAAACCTCAGCTTGGAGATAAAATGTTTAAAACGGTTATTAGAACGGATACTAAATTAAAAGAAGCTCAGGCTATGTGTAAAACGGTTTATACTTACAAAAATAATTCTAAATGCGCAGCGGATTACATCGACCTTGCCAAAGAAATTACGGGAGGTAAATATGGCAAAATTTGAACTAAAAGATCCCTTGTCTTGGCTCGGAGGAAAAGCCGAAGAAAATAAAACCGATAAAACCGAAATAGAAACCGAAAAAATAAAAATAGTATATTCGCAGCCCAGAGAGAATATAGGCGGTCGTGAGTTTGACGAACTTATGAATTCTATTAAGACCCACGGATTATTAGAGCCTATAGTAATAAAAGAAGACGGAAGCGGCAATTATAATCTTATATGCGGCGAAAGAAGGCTTGCGGCGTTTAGACAGTTAGGCTTAAAAACTATCAAAGCCAATATAAGAAACGATATAAAGGAAGAAGATATTTTTATAATTCAGATTATAGAAAATCTGCAAAGAAAAGAATTAGAACCCATAGAACTTGCAAAGGCATATAAAAAACTTTTAGACAAAAACAAAACTATAAGGGATATAGCAAGTCTTGTCGGTAAAAGCAAAAGCCACATAAGCGATATGATTTCCCTTTTAAGCGTAGAAGACGATTTGCAAGGCAAGATAACCAAAAAAAACGTAAGAAAGGCGATAGAAGTTTCGAGAATTGACGAAGCTAAAGTTAAAAAAGAGATAATAAAAGATTTTGACGAACTGCATATTAAAGATATTCAAAATAAGAAAAATTCTTCGTTGGATAATGATAATATCACCTATTTAATAAACCGGTTTAACGAAGAACATTCGTCTAAAATGTCGGTTTTATTTTTAAAAAAAATGACCAGTATAACTTTAAAAATTCCGTCGGGATTAAAGACGGAAAAAATATTAAAACAAATAATTAAAATTAAGGAGGATTAAGTTATGTCTATTTTTGAAAGACTCGTAAAAGAAGAAACCGTTTCGTTAAAGAACGTTAAAATTTCAAAATCGATTTACGATTTAATAACGGAAGTTTCCAAGAAATACA
>JAJZBN010000077.1 GCA_021798875.1 bacterium
TAAATAGCGGTAAATTTTATTTTTTTTCCGCTGTTTTAACGTCAATACTTTAACCCGTCCGTTGCCGGTGTCTATATCGCTAAATTTTAAAATCCTTGCTTCTTCGATTCTTGCTCCGGTTTCGTACAGCAAAAGAATAACGAGCTTATGGAAAGGGTTGTCTATGCCGTCAGTTAAAGTTTTAATCTGCGAAGCGGTAAAGAAAACGATATTGTCGTTTTCGTAATAATTATTAGTCTTTAAATCGGTTTCTACGAGTTCTGTTTTCTTGCCGTTTTTGGTAATAGGCGTTTCGGTATAGATTACGATTTGATTATTGTCCATAAGATTAAGATTTACCTATTTTCTTTAATTAAGTTCCGCGCTATTTTATCGCATCTTTCGTTGTATAAATTATCAGAGTGTCCTTTAACCCAGACGCAGTTAATTTTTAAAGCGTTATAAAGATTATAAATTTCCTGCCATATATTTTTATGCTTAATTTCTTTTTTCCATTGCTTTTTAGCCCAGCCGTGCATCCAGTCGGACATACCGTCCAACGCGTATTTGGAATCTGAATAAAGATTTATGCCTATATTTTTATTCTTAACGGCTTTCAGGGCGTTTAGTACGGCCGATATTTCCATTTCTTGATTTGTCGTTTGCTCTTTAAAGCCGGATATTACTTTTTCTTTATCTTTATATAGCAGTATAGCGGCGTATGCTCCCGGACCCGGATTTCCGGAACATGCTCCGTCGGTGTAGATATTTATTTGAGTTTTGTCGTCCATAAATTTTATTGATTTTTAACGTGATTAAAAATTACGCAATTTGATTAAGCTAACGAAATTTTTAAAATATATAATTTCGATTATCTGGGTCTTAGAAAAGTTATCCACAAAAATTGTTGAATAAATTTTAACTTCCTTAAATACTATTATAGGAATTTTTGAGCTAAAAATCAATATAAAAATAGTAAATTTTTATTATTTTTTTGTTTGAAAGGGTAGGTTTACTTCCTAAAATAATACATAGTAGGAAGTAATTTTTTTTGGCAAAACAATTAATTTATGATAGAATTTTAAAATCTTTTTAAAAATAAAATAAATGGTAATTTATGTGTATTTTAAAGAATTTGAATAAAAATATGCCAACTAACAACAATAATCAAACTACGAATAACCAGTCTTCAACTTCTTCCCCACAAACGCAAAACGCCAAATCATCATTAAAAGATTTACTAAAATTAAGTCGCAAAATATCCTCATTAACTTCTGAAATATTGAAAATTATAACGATATCGTCTATTTTTTTTATATTATACGGTTTTTTAGATTTTTTATTCTACGCTCAAAGATACGATATGCCTTTGTCGTTATCGTTTTTAAATATAAACAATCTGAAAGTTTTAATAATTTTACCGATATTATTAGCGTTTTTTGTTTTAATAATACCATTATTTGTTGCAGTGTCAGTATATATATCTATTGAAGATAAGAGTTTCAATTGGGATTTAAATCTAGACAATATTTTTCATATAGTTTCTATAACTATAATCGAATGTTTATCTTTATGTTTATTTGGTTTATTATTTTCTTTCAATAAAGGCAATATACATTATTTAATCTTGTTTATAGGTTATGTTCTTTTATTGATGGCGATTTCATATGTTATATTATTTAAAAGCAAAGGTAATACAATTAAATCTAAAAATAATAATTTGTTATTTAATTTATTTATCTTAGTATTTATTGCTATTTTAATTATATCATTTCGTTTTTCATTTAATAAAAATAGCAACTATTTATTGGATATTATTTCATATATTTATTTTTTATTTTCAATATTACCTTTCATATTTTATATTTATAAATACTTTAATGAAGATTTAGCAAAAAATAAAAGTTTTTATTTTATATCATCTGCAATTTCTATTACAATAATATTCATCTTTTTAGGATTGATTATTTTAGACAAACCCTCAGCACCTTTCAAGTTATTGAAAATAGGCGGAAATATTCCTATTAAACTACTGATTTCTCAGAAATATTTTAACGAAATGACGAAACATAATACTTCTAATAAAGCAATAAACAATTTAAAATGGTATAAATTTAAATTATTATTAAAAACTTCCAATAATTACTATGTTAGACTTTTAAATAATGATAAAAAAATATTTATAATACCAATAAAATGTATTTATTCCTTGTCATATAATACAAAACAATAAAATAAATAAATTAAATAAACAAATTAATAATATAACGACTTGGTATTTAGTGCTTGGACCTAACAAATGCGATTTTGATATCGGCTGTAATCGACATTATTACGGACATTTTGATTATGGTTATTTTTATAATTAAAATTAATGTAGTCTTAACCATTATCAAAAAAAACAAGACAAAAGTTGCTATTTATAAAGAATATTTATAAAATTTACAAAATATGAAAAACAATTCTTTTTATAATTTCGGTTTATTTGGCGGCACTATATCTATTTTTATATGGAGCTTGACGCCATTAGTGGTTACGGTTTTAAAACAATCCGTAAACGCTATAATGGTAGCGTTTCTTTTGCAATTGGTAGGGCTTATTGCCGCAACGATATTTACGTCATATCTTTATTTTGCGAAGTATGATATGTCTTTCCTCAAAGAAATACCCATTAAGGCTTATAAATGGATAATTATTGCCGGCGTCGTGGAATCATTGTCATATATAGCTTTTTATTTCGCAATCCAATACGGCGGAGCTATGCAAGCTACGGTAGTTCACTATTTGTGGCCGCTCATATTAATAGTCTTATCGCAAGTGTTCATAACGAACACTACGTTGAGACTTAATTTTTATCAATGGTTTCTTGTTTTTTTGGCTATTATAGGGTCTTATTTTGTAATTACCGGCGGGATAAATATTTTTACTTCAAGTTATTTTAGATTGCCACTATTATGGGCTTTTGCGTCTGCTTTTCTATCAGCGATGAATTCTTACGCATATAAAAGATTCGGTAATTACTTTACCATGACCAAATGGCAACAGCACGCGATAATATTGACTCCGAGAGTTTTAGTCCAAGTTATTGTGGCATTTATAGCGGTATTGATATTAAAAGCATATGTTTGGCAAGCCGATTTTCAAAGCATAGCTTTAATTCTTTATCTTGGCATATTCACTTTGTTTTTAAGCCATATCGGTTTTAGTTATGCTTTACACAATATGCCGACGGAACCGTTGTCTATAGCTACATATGCTACTCCTGCTTTAAGCCTTATATGGGTAGCGGTTTTTTTGCATCAAAACATGCCCAATATAGCTTTGGCTGGGGCAGGTATCGTTTTTGTATGCGTAGTGCTTGCGCAAAGCAAAGAAAGATATTTAAATACGGCGTCCGGCTTAATACTCGCTTTAAGTATCATATCTCTTTTAATTTTGATATTGCCGCATCTTTTTATAGAAAGTATTTATTTTGGTTTTGCTAACGGATTATCCATTGCAGGCATAATTTTTTCTATAATTATCGGTTTTACTTTATCAAGGTTGCATTTAAGAAATAAAGAAACGGATTTAATTTTAATAAAAGTCAATAATAATATACAGGACTGCATAAATAAGTTTCCTGAAACCAAAGAATATATGATTGAAATTGCCAAATTAATACTTTTTATAGACGCCAACAATTCTATAAATAAAGACGATGTTATAGAAAAAATAAATAAAATTAATGACATCAAAAACAAAATAGAAAATGATTTTCGACTTAACGACGATTTAATTTCAAACGCCTTTAAAGATTTAGACGAGTGGATTTATTTAAGGAATATCGGACTTTCTTTGCCGGAATGGTTTGCAATCTTGTCTTTAGGTTTTATTCTCGTAATGGGAATTATTATGAGTTCCTCTCAAACGTGGTTTGCCCATGGGGTAGCGTTGCTTTTAAGCACAGTAATAATTATTTTAATAATTTCGGTTCATGATTACGAAATAAATAGATTAAGCAAACAACCAATGTATTTATTTTCCGCTAAACAGTCCGTTCTAAGAAAAAATTACGGCGGATTAGTAATTCCGGAAAAACAGTGGGCTAATAGTTTATTTCCTTTAACAAGGCAATATTTAAAGCTAATTACGATAAATTCCGCCGGAGAATCCGAAGAAAAAAATATATTAAAAGAAACCATTATATCTAAAAAATTAATATGGATACTTGGTAGCGTGGGAGTTATTCTTGGATTGATAGCTATTATTAGATAAATCTTCAATTCTTATATATGTTGAAAATTCGCTAATCATTTTTTCTATCTCAGGATACTCATTTGAAAATTTTAAATATTCAACAGGACTACAAATATCTATAACTTTATTTTTCCTTATATAAACTTTAATTTTATCTTGTTTTTCTGAATGGAACAAAAAATAAAGCGGATACTTTAATGCTTCAATTTCAAATCCGTTTTTATTCTTTTGAATAATTTTAAAATTGTTTTCAAAATTTCCCTGAACTAAAATGTCATACGATTCTGAATTAAGCAAGATTTTATCCATATAATTTAATTCCCGCCCAAACTCTGTTGAAACTTATTAACCGCATTGGTTGCTGCGTTACTTATCACGCTCGACGTTTGTTGTTCTATGCTGTTGTAAAAAGCCGACAGGTTAATCTTCGAGAAATTAATTGCCTGAAACTGTTGCGGAGTATAACCGATACAGTTGGGAGACGTCGGCGTTCCCCAGCCGGATATTGGCAATCCCTGCATTGCTCTCGTCTGCTGTTGGATAATATTTGCAAGCAAAGACGGAAAACAGCACCAAGTCTGGTCTGTTTGCAGGCAATATCCTAAAAAGCTCTGCGCGCAATAAGTGCCTACCA
>JAJZBN010000006.1 GCA_021798875.1 bacterium
CTCCTGGTATAATGTTCACTATAAGTATCGTGAACATATTTGTTAATTTGATTAATTTTGTTAAAATATTGTTAATTTGTAATATTAAATTAAATCTAACAAGCTTTATCTAAAAGCAAGAAAGACGGTTTGTTTCCTCCTTATAGTCCGATTATATCGGAACTATTTAAATGAGTTTACCGCTTCTTGCATATATAACTGGGAACATTTATTTAGGGCGCTATGGAGTCTGATTCTTAAGACTACCATTCATTACCCAGGCTATGTTTGGTTATGTATCGCACGATGTTTCTTTCTTGGCTTTTTAGACTTAAGCAATTAATCGGAGAAATTCTTATGTTCTATTTAGGTATCGATGTTTCTAAATCCTCCTCCCGTTATGTTATGTTGGATAATGAAGGAGAGAAACTGACTCAACCATTTTCGTTATTAAACGACAAAGACTCTTTTGCAAAGCTATTGTTAAAGATTGAAAAACTTAACATTAACGCAAAAAACATTTTAGCCGGTATAGAAGCCACCGGCATCTGGTGGGAAAATCTTTATTCTTTCCTAACCGATAACGGTTTTAAGGTTATTGTATTAAATCCCTACCAGACCAACAAATTCAGAGAAGCTCTCCGTTTTAAAGCCAAGACCGACGATATCGATGCATACGTAATTGCAGGTCTTCTTAGATCCAACGAGTATGCCGAAAACTTTGTTCCAGAGGACAATATCCAGTCGCTAAGAGAATTTACCAAGCTTAGATACGAGTTCATCAAAAACAAAGCCGGCTATGAACGTCAGGCTATATCGCTACTTAGCCTCATTTTTCCGGAATATGCCAAAACGGCTATCAAAAATCCGTTTGCCGTTGCATCAATGGCTATTTTAAAACAATATCCCACGGCTAAACACCTATCTTTAGCTAAGCCTAAAGATATTGAAAAAATAGTGAGATCCATAAAGGGCAACAATTTTAATATTAATGAAATAAACCATCTTATAGAGACTGCCAAAAACTCTATCTATTCCGGCAGAGCTAAGACCGCCAGGGGTTTAAATCTATCCATGATTCTTGCCCAGATTAAATCTCTTAACGATTCTATTTCTACATTAGACGATCAGATAAAAGACATACTGGATAACGATAAAAACGATAACTCGTTGAGTTATAATCTGTCCACTATACCCGGCGTCGGTCAAAAAACCATTGCCGCAGTTTTATCGGCAATAGGTTCTGACGCTAAAACGTTCAGTTCGTCTAAGAAATTTATAGGCTATATCGGTTTTTTCCCTCAAATATACGAATCAGGTGAAACCAGACGGGATAACCTGATATCAAACCGCGGACCTAAATATTTAAGATGGGCTTTTTATATATCAGCCGTTGCCTGTTTGCGGCACAATAACGAACTTAGAACCGTTTATTATAAAAAGTTGTCTCAAGGCAAATCTTCTAAACAGGCTTTAATTTGCGTTGCCAAGAAATTAGCCCTTATTATGTTTTCTATAATTAAGTCAGGCAAACCTTATGATCCTAACAGGGTTTTCGTTTGCTCTTAAATTTTCAAAGAACGAAGTTTTTATTATCAAAACAAAGTAGAAATGTCCGTTTTTGTTTAAAATTAATATACTGCCTATGGCGGACGAAAACCCGAAACAATACTCTTTGAGCGTAAGCGAAAAGAGTATTGTGAAGGGGTTTAATTTTCGTCCGCCATCTGCGAATATTAACTGCGGGCAAATTTTATTATGAAATAGGCATTTTTTATTATTTTAGTTAAAATATTTAAAAAAATGCCGCATAATACGCAAAATAAGGCGTTGAAATTACGGGCTAAGTAGTTTATCATTACCCATTTACTGACATATTGTCTATGTTAGCGCTCAAAAATATGCGCTAAAGATTTCAATTTCAAAGAACGATATTGAACCGATTTTAAATTTTAAACATTTTGCTATTATATTTTTTTTAAATATTTTTCTTGACTCTTTATAGGACGACTTTTAAAATTTTAGACACCGTTTTTGAATGCACGTTAAGCCTTTTTGCTATTGCGCTTAACGAAAGGCCTATATCGAAATAAGCCTTAATTTGATAATACTTGTCTTTCGTTACCATTAAGATACCCTCCGTAAATTAGATTTTTGAGAATCTATTCTACATTAGGCAATTTAAATCTTAAATAGGTATTCTAAAGTCTTATAATCTAAATACCAAAATAAGATAAGATAGAATAACTATTTTAATTAAAAGTAACGACCTGACTTTTTGATCGGTGAAAACAGGAATTTTAATTCGGTGTTTTTAGTATTATACATTCGGTGACGATATTATCACATAAAAAAAATAAAATGTTAAAATAAATAACTGCAAAGATTAAAATTAATGTGGTTTACATAATGGAAAATTATGGGATAAAAAAAATCCCGACTACGTCAAACGCAGTCGGGAGTATGGGAATAAATAAATCTGAGACCTTTATTTTTTATTTTACACCTTTATTTTGTGACACCTTTTTTATATGGTTAGATATTCTGCATAAGAAACAGGTTCTGGAATATTTATTCCGTCCTCCATTAGACCGTCAATATGCATTCTAATAGCTTCAACCATATTTTTTTTTGTTTCTTCCTTAGTTTTTCCTGTGGAAATAACTCCCGGAAGATCTGGTGAATAACAAGAATAATTATTGCCCGCTTTTTCAATCACTATAAGCATTTTTTGCATATTTTTATCTGTCCTCTTTTAATTTTGCCTGTTTTAAAATACTGTTTAACGTACCAGCCGCTATATCGTCGTTAGGGTGTCCCGCAATAGTTACTCTGCCTGTTTTATTAGAATGCTTATACTGCCTATGGCTGCCTTTTATTGCAATAAGAACCCAACCGTCTTTTTCTAATATTTTTATTATATCACGAATTTTCATTTTTTATATTTTTATTTTAAACCTTAACAGCGAACTTAAAATATATATTATTTTATAATACTTATAAATAAAAATAAAATCTTAAAAAAATATCTTTAAATTTACATTTACATAATAAAGAATTATGAGACAAAAAATACTCCCGACTACGTCAAACGCAGTCGGGAGTAAGGGAATAAATAAATCTGACACCTTTATTTTACACCTTTATTTTTTATTCTGTAATCAAAATAATGCCGGTATCGAAATATCCTCATCTATTTCTTCCCAATGGATACCTATTCCCCTGCCTATTAAACGCCATTTATTCCTCTGTTCCTCATTCGCATTGCGAAGTTTGGGAAACCAATCTATGGGGATGCTTAATTCTCTGCCGTCTAATAAACTGATATGCATCATATAGGAATCAAATCTTATGTTAGAAGCCAGAGCTTCATGTGATTTAACTGCTAAAGTATTCATTCCATTTATCCTTAATAATACTGATATTCTCTAAAATAATGGCTCTTATTTCGCTTATTTCTTTTGCGTTATAACCTACGGACTTAGCAAGAGCAAGATCCTTAAGCCAAAACTTAGCGTAATTTTCACCGGATTCAATATGAATATGCGGAAATTCATTTCCTTCATTACTAAAAAAGAAAAGCCGATATTTTTTTATTCTCAATATAGTCGGCATCTAATGATATTATTTATGCGTTATACTTTTGTATAATCTTCTATAATAATTAATAATTCGTCAATTTTTTAATATTGATTTTAAAAATTTAATATAAAATTATTATGTTTATTTTATTATAACATAAATTTTTTAAATATTAAATATGAAACTAAAATTAATAAATAATTTAACTTTACATAAAAAGAAATTATGGGACGTAAAAAAACTCCCGACTACGTCAAACGCAGTCGGGAGTAAGAGAATAAATAAATCTGACACCTTTATTTTCTTTATTTTAATTTGCCTTTATTTGATTTTTAGAAGTCCCAAGAGATATCAGTTCCCAAGGCTGCTATATTTTTATGAGTGCTGTTAGCAAAGGTTGAATAACCGTTAGGGTTAAAATAATAGGTGCCTCCAGATACTGGATTGTTTGTAAGTGTGCCATTACTTGAAATATAATAATAAGTGGTTGCACTTTCTACACCAGCACCAGTTGCAACATACGAACCCCATGCCTGCCAAGCTAATGTCTTTGTAAAGTGATGAGTAAAGTTTAAGTCGAATTCAGTTCCTATGTCAGAACCGCCAAATTCTGGAGTACCGTCAATGCTTGTTTTTAACCAATTTGCATGAATAATAGACTCTTGCAAAGTATTATTATAAGGCAAATATTCTTTTGCATCAAGCATTAATACCCATTTATTCGCAAGATTAGGACCAACTTCTTCTCCTGCTGCACCGCCGTAGATATAATTATTACCAGGTGCATTAAACTGAATCGGCTGCCAAGAAGAACCTATTACATCGCCAAACAATGTTCTTGTATTTTGAATGGTTGAATAATATGTAAAGTTATAATCGCCCGACGCTATAGGTGCGCCAATACCGAATTTGAATCCTAACTTAACAGGGGTTGATGTCTGTAATAATTGAGAGCCAGTTAAATAAAGATCATATGAGTTAATTCCATCGTACTGATTGCTACCGCTTGGAGTTACTGGCAAATAGAGAAATCCTAAACCAGTTATATTATTATTGCTTACATTTGTATATGGTAAAATTACCGTAGCACCGTTAACTGTTTCTTGACCAAGATTTCCCAACTTATTATATTGATCATACAAACTTATCGATTGGTTAGAAGCTATAATTTTACCCCTGAAATAGTCAAATTCGCCTGCGAACTTTGTTCCCTGATTCGAATACTTTACCGATAAACCGCCGAAAGTAATATTTGCAGTAGGCTGTAAAGAACCGATAGAACTATCTAAATTGTAAGTTGATGTTGCTCCTGTATATGCCGTATTTGCTGAGGATAATCCTGCTTCAAACTGATTTAAATGGGCTTCAGTAAGCCAAACGCTGTATGAAGCATGATTTATCGGTTTCATGGTCATAACTTCGATGGTCGGTATAGTACCCATCTGGATATGTGTATATCCTTCCGTAGCTGGCGGATAGTAACCTTCTGTAGTACCTGGCAAAGAACAATAGTTAGAAGGTGTAGTATAGCTGCTTGTATAACCAGTATAAGTGTTACATGGTGTAGTATCATACGCGCTGACTTCGCTTCCGAACAGCGTTCCTGCGAAAATTCCGACGTTACCTAACGGAATAAAATCGCCGAGACCGTCCGCGTTTGTGTTGACCGCAACGCCGAGACCGAACTTGACGGGCATACGTCCGAACATAATTGCACCTATCGGGGTGATTAACCTGATGTAAGCCTGTCTTAAGCCGAAAGTGTTGAAGTCGTTGTTAAAGCCGGTAGGAGCCGGAGTTCCGCCGAGCATGTAATAGCCGTTGGTGCCGTAACCGTTTGTTATGCCGTTATACGCGTTGGTTAAGTCTGCCTGCACGAATAAAGCGGCAAGAGGCATACCGTGTGCTAATTTGTCGTAGCTGATAGACGTGTTAAGTCTTAATCTCTGAAGAAATGCCTGGTAGGTGTTCTTGGTAGGAGTTGTGCCGTTATTCATAAACGCCTGAGCCTGATTCTGAGACCATTCTCCTATGCCGAGATACTGACCGGACACGGAAAAGCTGACGCCTGCCTTGTTTGCCTGCGATGCGGCAAAAGACTTAGGAGCCATTGTTAAGCTTAAAAAACCGGCTATTGCGACTGCTACTGCCAATGCCGGCAAAGAAAATCTTTTTTTCATCTTTACCTCCCTTAATTTTGGTTTTTTAATTTTTGAAGTCCAAATAAACCTTAGTTGCCTTAATTTCTATAGTCCCCCTATAGAACTATCTCGTTTGACGCTTAAAAAACCGATAATTTACCGATAATTTAAAATCTCGTTTTTCAAACGTAAATTAAAAGTTATCATATATACTATAGACTTGTCAAGAAAAATTAATAATTTTTTTAAAAAAATTTATTATAAATAAAACTATTCAAATATTTTAATATATATATAATCCTTATGCAAAAAGGGCTGCGGCGGTTTTTCCCACATTGATAAAATTAGTCTCTTCTTTTTTTTCATACTGTTCGCTCGATATTACTAAATACTCGCCTATTTTTTTAACTATTTTAGAATTCATATCGTGTCCGGTTTTTTTTGCAAGCACCCTGCCTTTGATTCTGCAACCGGCAAGGTATAAATCGCCGATAAGGTCTAAGACTTTATGCCTTATGAATTCGTCTTTATATCTTAAACCGTCTTTGTTAAGTACGGAGGTTTCATCCAAAACAAGCGCATTGTCGAGACTGCCTCCGAGCGCAAGACCGCTCTTTTTTAAATATTCGACGTCTTTTAAGAAACCGAAAGTCCTTGCTTTTGAAATTTCGCCGTAAAAATTAAATCCGTCTATTTTCATGTCGAACGAGCCGGACTGCACGAGCGGATGATTAAAATCCATATCGTACGATATTTCAAAATCGTCCGACGGATATAAGGCAATTGACGCTCCGGTTTTGTCGTCGCTTTCTGCGCTTATAGGTTTAAGTATTTCGATATATTTTCTTTTTGCGTTAAGTTCTTTTATGCCGCTTTCGTAAAAAGATTCGTAAAATACCCTTGCGCTTCCGTCCATAGCCGGAATTTCGCATCCATAGACTTCTATTAAAGCGTTGTCTATTCCTGCTCCCCACAGAGCCGACATAAGGTGTTCCACGGTCGAGATACATCCTGCGGCTTCTTTGGCGTCTCCGTCTTTCTTGAACCCTATGCTTGTTCTAAGCATAGTCGAGCATACGTTGTCCGCTTTTGCTTTTATTATAACGTTCGGATTTATGTCTTTTCTAACGAACGTAATTCCGGAATCGGCTTTGGCGGGTTTTATTATTATCTGAGACTCTTTGCCGGTATGCAGACCTATTCCTTTAAAATAAAGGATGTTCGATACCGTTTGCTGTAATTCGTTTCGGTCTTCTTTTAATATCGCATAATTTTCCATAATGTTATCTATCCTTTTACAAATTATAAATTATTAAATTATAAAAACTTAAACTACTTTCATATTTTTTATAATGCAATAATTATGCCATATAGAAACAAAAAACGAAGCGAAAAAGAAAAAAAGGTGTCAGATTTATTTATTTCTCTACTCCCGACTGCATTAGCTGGGATATAACGAGAAAAAGGTGTCAGATTAATTTTCCGCAAGAACTTTCTTGACACTTAATAACATTGCGTATGCGGAAAATAAAATCTGACACCTTTTTCTAATCAACACCTTTTTCTGACATTACGTGCGGATCGGACAGCTTTTTCGGGCATTACACATAAGGAAAATAAGATCTGACACATTGTTATTTCGTGACAGCTTTTTCACAGCATTTTTTCTACGCCTGTATTATTTTTATATGTGTGTGAATTATTTTTCGCGTATATTTTGCTATATGGGCATATCTTGTGAGAACTAAAGTTCGCATTTGGACGCACTGCAAATAAATACTTTTCTCAAAACAGCGAATCTTCAGCGTCTTTTGAAAGACCGAAGTGCTTGTATGCAAGTTCGGTGGCTATTCTGCCTTTTTTGGAGCGCTGGATAAAACCGCAGGAGACTAAATACGGCTCGACGGCATCTTCAAGAGTGTCCTTTTCGTCGTTCATAGCCTGAGCAATGGTTTCTATGCCGACGGGACCGCCGCCGAATTTTTCGATAACGGTTTTTAAGAAAAGTATATCGTTAGAGTCTAATCCGAGTTCGTCTATTCCAAGGCTTTCAATACCGAATTTTGCGACTTCGAGAGTTATGCGGTCTTTTTTAAGGTGCGTCATATAGTCCCTTAGACGCCTTAAAAGCCTGTTGGCTATACGCGGGGTTCCTCTCGAACGGCGGGCTATCTCGAAAGCGGCTTCGCTTTCTATTCCTATGCCGTAAAGTTTTGCGCTTCTTATTACTATAACGGACAGTTCGTCGACGTCGTAATATTCCAAGCGGGCGGTAAAGCCGAATCTGTCCCTTAAAGGCGACGGTATAAGACCCGCCCTCGTAGTCGCACCGACTAACGTAAACCTCGGCAGACTTATTCTTATAGACTTGGCTGTCGCTCCTTCGCCTATAATAATGTCGAGCTTAAAATCTTCCATTGCGGGATAAAGCATTTCAGCCGCAGGCTTAGGAAGACGGTGGATTTCATCTATAAAAATTATATCTCCGTTAGAAACGGCGGACAAAAGAGCCGCAACGTCGCCTGCTTTTTCTATGGACGGTCCTGAAGTAATTTTAATATTTACGCCGAGTTCTTTTGCTATAATGCCGGCAAGAGTCGTCTTGCCGAGACCAGGAGGCCCGAAAAACAGCAGATGGTCGAGGTCGTAATGCCCGAGTTTTTCCGCTCTTTTTTTTGACGCGTTAATAAAAATCAGAAGGTTCTCTTTAAGTTTTTTCTGTCCTATGTATTCGTCGAAAGACTGAGGTCTTACGGGATTGTCGAAATCGACCGATTCTTTTTTTTCCGGAGATACGTAAGAAGACACGGATTCGGGCTTGCCGTCCGAAATACTTTTTGGTTCTTTTTTAAACTCTTTTTTAAAAGAAGTCATAATTTACGCTGATATTTTTATATTTTTTTTTGCGAATATATATATTTCAAACATTCGCGCATTAAATCTTCGGTATCGGACGGAATTTTCCCTTCTTCTTTAGAGATGCCGAAAACTTTGCCCGCCGTATTAAACGAGTCTATTCTTGAATAGCCGAGCGCTTCAAGCACAAGAGCGGACTCCATTATAATATCGGAAGGCTGTTTTTCTTTTGATTCGGCAATTTTTCCTTTTGAGGTTTTATCGCCGCCGTTTTTATTTACGTCTCCGCTTTTTTCGGTTTCATTTCCGGTTTCGCTCAGGTTTTTGCTTTGGATTTTGCTTTCATTTTCGCTAATAACTGCGGCTGGAGCATAATTTGCGTTTTCCGGTGCGTTAATATGCAGTTCATTTGCGTTTATATCGTTATAAATAGATGTTTTCTTAAGGATTTTATTTTTTAGCTCCATTATAATCCTTTCGGCTTTGGACTGCCCTATGCCTTTTATGGAACAGAGAGCGGATATATCCTGCGTCGTAAGAATATTAATAAGGCTGGATGCATTAATATTTGAAAGTATGGTAACGGCAAGTTTCGGTCCGACGTCTTTAACGTCCAAGAGAAGAGAAAACACATCTCTTTCTAACGTTCCGTTAAAACCGTATAGGGTTATCCTGTCTTCCCTGACGTACGTGTAAATAAACAGGCTGAGCCGTTTTCCGCCGCCTTCATTTGCGCCGTAAAAATATGCTCCGCTGAAATTAAGCATAGGAACGTAAACTTCGTAGCCTACGCCGTTTACTTCCAGTATAATCAGCGACTTTTCAGGATCCCTGTATATGACGTTTCCGTGAAGATAAGCTATCATATTGTATTTATATTATATTGTATAGCATAGCATATAGTATAGCAGTTATTATTTTATCGTTCATGTATTATTTATTATATATAAATATATAATATAATTAATAATTAATTTTATGCGTTTATAAAATTTTTCATATCAGTCGCGCAGCATATCGCAATAGCCAGCGCATCCGATATATTGTCGTTAATTTTGCCGCTCAAGTATTCCGATACGCCGTAAGCGTCGGAAGAAGAACATATTATTTTAAGAGCTTCTTTCATCCTGTTTTTATCCGCGCTTCCGCTGCCTGCGATACTTTTTTTAACAAACCTCGGCGGATATTCCCTGAGCTTTATATCCAAATCCGAAGAAAGCATGCATATGACGCCGCGAGCCTGAGCAAGCTTGATTAAAGAAGATGGATTTATGCCGGAAAATACGGATTCTAAAGACATTATGTCGGGAGAATATCCGACGGCTATTTCTTTAAGTTCCGAATACAGTTTAGATAAATTGTATGGAAATGTTTTATTTCTTACATCTATTAAGCCGCATGACGATAATTCAAAAGGTCTTCCGAATGACGGAAGGTCTAAGACTGCCCAACCTGTAAATCTTGACCCTGGGTCAACCCCTAAAATTCGATAGCCCATAAAACTTAAAAAAATTAAAATTTAACTTAATTTCAATCTTGCTGTTCCTGCAATTCAAAATTTGCGTAAACATTTTGAATGCCTTCTATTTCATCGAGCGCATCCATAAGTTTAATCATCTGGTCGGCTTCCTTGCCTTTAAGTTCGATATTGGTCTGGGGAATATACGAAATTTCGGAAAATTTTTCTTTTACGCCTTTTGCTTCAAAGGCGGATTTGACGTTCTCGAAATCTTTTACCTCGCTGTAAACCAAAATTTCGTCTTCTTCGGTTTTTACGTCTTCCGCTCCCGCTTCCAAAGCTATTTCCATAATAGCGTCCTCGGTATTAGCCGCCGCATCGAACCCCGTCACGCCTTTTTTATTGAACATCCACATAACGCAACCGGATTCGCCTAAACTTCCGCCGTGCCTCGAAAGGGCGTGCCTGACTTCCGAAACGGTTCTGTTTCTGTTGTCGGTAAGAGTTTCTATAAGAAGGGCGACGCCTGCGGGTCCGTATCCTTCGTATATTATCTCTTCGTATGTTTCCCCTTCAAGCTCTCCGGCGCCTTTTTTAATTGCCCTTTCGATGTTTTCTTTAGGCATATTGTTAGCTTTTGCTTCATCTACGGCAAGCCTTAAGCGCGGATTGGACGAAATATCTTTTCCGCCTATTCTCGTGCTGGTAATTATTTCCCTGATTATATTAGTAAAAATCCTGCCTCTTTTTGCGTCTAACGCTCCTTTTTTTCTTTTAATGGTACTCCATTTGCTGTGACCCGACATACCGCTAACCTCCTAAAAAGTATAATAAAAATAAAATAGCTTATATATTATAATATATTATGATTATTTATATATGATATATATGGTGCGAAAGGGGGGACTCGAACCCCCAAGGATTGCTCCGCTGGATTCTAAGTCCAGTGCGTTTACCAGTTTCGCCACTCTCGCAAATAAAACAAATATAAAATAACGATAATTAATTATCGGAAATTTTATAATTATATCAAAAATTAAATAAAAGTGGAAATTTTTTGAGGTGTTTTTATAAGGCGACTTAAAAAGTGGCGGGGCCGACGGGGATCGAACCCGCGACCTCCGGCGTGACAGGCCGGCGTTCTAACCGTCTGAACTACAGCCCCGTAATGTAAAAATAGGAATACTGCAATAATAACTAAAGTAAACTATTTTAATTTAATGCAAAAATTTTATTACCGTCAGAACAATGCCGACCGTAACGCCGATCTGCACGATGAATAATCCGGCAAACCATTTAATCAGCCTGATTTCCAGTTGATTCATCTTAGCGTCTATTCTTGTTTCCAGTTCTTTTAAATCTGCTTTTGCAGCTACGGAACCCAATAAACTTTTCGACAAAATATCGGCCTGAGCTTCAGCCATAACCTTTGCCTGTTTTTCGGGCATGCCGGCATTTGTTAATTTTTCAGCATACGATAAAGTATCGAAAAAAAAAGTTTCCATGATTGTTTAATGATAAACGAATAAATGGAAAAAGTCAAGAAAATTACGTATGCTTATTATAAGCAATGGTAGGCGGAACAGGGTTCGAACCTGTGACCCCCGGCTTGTAAAGCCGATGCTCTAACCAGCTGAGCTATCCGCCCAAAAAAGTACCCCCATTTTTAAAAATTTTATAAGAACGACAAAGGCGCATTTAATAATAAAATGGAGGTATTTAAATTTAATGGGATAAATTATTTTCCGCTGTTGACAGCTTCTTTGAAAGATTTACCCGCTTTAAATTTAGGAGACTTAGATGCTTTAATCTGAATTTCTTTTCCTGTTTGAGGATTTCTGCCTTTTCTTGCTGCCCTTTTAGTTACCTCAAAAGTTCCAAAACCGACAAGTCTTACCGCATCGCCCTTTTTTAAAGCCGTGATTACCGCATTGATTGCCGCTGTAAGAGCTTTTTCGCTGTCTGCTTTAGTAAGCTTTGACGATTTTGCGATTGCATCTACTAATTCTGCTTTTGTCATACCAACTTCCTCCTTTCGTTTTAAGGGTTTAGATTTTCTAATTTAGTTAAGCGCCTTTTAAAATATATGTTTTTAGACGCTTCATTAAAGCATATATAATATATATATGTTTTTTAACCGTATGTCAACAAAAAAATGCATAATTTAATAAGATTTTTTTGTATTTAAATCTATTCTCCCCTTGAACTGCCCGTACCGGCGGCATATTCCGTCTCGTACAGAAGGATAGGCTGACCGCCGTTAATTATTACATCGTCGTTTATAACGCATTCTTTAATAGTCGGATCTGTCGGTATTTCATACATCACGTCCAGCATTATGGATTCCAGTATAGTCCTAAGGCCTCTTGCGCCGGAACCGTGTTTTATAGCTTTTTTTGTAATTTCCTTAATTGCGGAATCGGTAAACCTTAAGTTTACGTTTTCGAGCTCGAAAAGTTTTTGATACTGCTTTATTAATGCATTTTTAGGTTTGGTTAAAATTTCGACTAAGGCTTTTTCGTCTAATTCCTCAAGCGTCGCAACAACCGGCAGTCTTCCTATGAATTCTGGAATTAAACCGAATTTTAACAGGTCTTTTGTTTCCGTCTGTTTCATTATTTCGTATGGATTTGGCGCTTTATCCGAACCTATCGCGGCGTTAAAGCCGATAGGCTGTTTATGTATTCTTTTTTCTATAATTTTTTCTAATCCGTTAAATGCGCCCCCGCAAATAAAAAGAATATTGCTTGTATCTAATCTTATAAATTCTTGATGAGGGTGCTTCCTGCCGCCTTTTGGCGGAACGTTTGCGACTGTTCCTTCTATAATTTTTAAAAGAGCCTGCTGAACGCCTTCTCCTGAAACGTCTCTCGTTATAGAAACGTTATCGGTTTTTTTTGCTATTTTATCAATTTCGTCTATATAAATTATGCCTTTCTGCGCTTTTTCAACGTCATATTCCGCATTCTGCAAAAGCGAAAGCAAAATACTTTCTACGTCTTCTCCGACGTAACCGGCTTCGGTAAGCGTAGTAGCGTCTGCAATAGCGAAGGGAAGGTCCAGCATGCGCGCCAGAGTCTGGGCAAGCAGAGTCTTTCCGCTTCCGGTAGGGCCGATTATAAGAATGTTGCTCTTCTGCATTTCGACGTCCCCGATAAAGTTTTTATCGTTAACGCCGCGCAAAACATCTTCGTTCTTTGCGCTTTTGATGAATTTGCCATAATTAGGTTTATTGTTTTTTTTGAACGATAGATTATGCTCTAATCGTTTATAGTGGTTATAAACGGCAACCGAAAGAACTTTTTTAGCTCTTTCCTGTCCTATAACGTATTGATCCAGAAAAGCTTTTATTTCCGCAGGTTTATAGAGATAATTTTCTACTTTTACCTCTGCGGGAACAGGCTGAACTTCATCGGATATTATATCGTTGCAGAGGCTTATACATTCGTCGCATATATATACTGAAGGTCCGGCAACGAGTTTTCTTACCTCGTCCTGCGATTTTCCGCAAAAAGAACAGTAAAGTTCTCTTTCATAACCTTCATCGTTGTTATTTCCGTTATTTCTTTTAGCCATTTTATATCTCCGGTATTATTCAGTATTGCATTAAATCTATTTTACTTCTTTTATCTCTTTTTTTTCTACTACTTTATCTATAATGCCGTATTCTACCGATTGAGCTCCGCTCATAAAAAAGTCTCTTTCGGTATCTTCCCTAATTTTATCGATATTTTGACCAGTATGTCCGGCAAGTATCTGATTTAATTCTTCGCGCATCCTCAAAATCTCTCTTGCCTGAATATCGATATCAGTAGCCTGACCCTGAAAACCGCCGAGCGGCTGATGTATCATAATTCTGGAATGAGGCAGGGCAAATCTTTTTCCTTTAGCTCCCGCCGCAAGAAGAACGGCTCCCATACTTGCCGCCTGTCCCATACACAAAGTAGATACATCCGGTTTAATATACTGTATGGTATCGTAAATAGCAAGTCCGGCTGTTATTACGCCTCCCGGGGAATTTATGTATATGTTTATATCTTTTTCGGGGTCTTCGGATTCTAAAAACAACAGCTGAGCAATTACAAGATTTGCAAAGGTGTCGTCGATAGCCTCTCCTATAAATATAATTCTGTCTTTCAAAAGGCGCGAATATATATCATAAGACCTTTCGCCCCTGTGGGTCTGTTCTACTACTATAGGTACAAGCGACATTTTATTTTTATTCTCCTTAAATATATTCTACTTTATTTTGAGCAAGAAAATCGAAGGTTTTATCTTCCAAAAGAGCTTGTTTCAGATTCTCCTGAGCTTCCGGCGACGAATAAAAACCTTTAACTTCGTCTTCTTTCATATTCGATATTAATGCGGTATTTTTATAGAAATCTTCTAAGTCCGCATCCTCTACAGTAATATTTTCCTGCTTTTCGACGGCAGAAAGCAGAAGATACAGCGCTATATCGCGTTTTGCCATTATTTTTAAAATTCCCATATATTCTTCGGACTTGCCGTCTATATTTTTATATTTACCCTGTTTCTTCATATCTTCCAATCTTGATTTTGCATCTTCTTCTACTATGCTTTCAGGAAGTTCGATGGGGTTAAGTTTGATTAATTCTTCGGAAATAGAAGCTCTAAGCGCATCTTTATATCTTTTTTCTTCGTATTCGTTAAGGCTCTTTTCGACGTATTTCTTAAATTCTTCGATGTCTTTAAAGTCTCCGAAATTTTTTATAGTTTCTTCATTCAGCTCAGGCAGTATTTTCCTGTCGATTTCCCTTACGAAACCTTTCACCTTAACTTTTCTTTCTTTATCGTCGTATTCGAATGCGTCTCCTTTTTTCTTGCCTATGAATGCAGATTCAAAAGATTTGTCTATTATGCTTGAGTTTAAACTTATGGTATAATCCTTTGCGCTGTCTATTTCTTTGCCGTTTTCGTCTATAGTGATATAATCTATCTTTGCGAAATATTTACCGTCCGCGTCTATAACTGCAGAATCGTCAAGCTTTTCTTGGTCGGCAAGCCTTTCTAAAAGAAAGTTTATCTCTTCTTCAATAATTTTATCGGTAATTTCTCTTTTTTCTATTTTTTTTATTTTTAAACCTAGATTTAAATCTTTAACTTCAGGCATTACGTCAAACGATATGGAATACTCATTATCGCTCTTTTTTTCCAGCACGGGCGTTCCTATAGGGTATATTCCTTTTTCGGAAATAATTTTTCTAAAATCCTGATTTAAAATTTCCGCAGCCGCTTCTTCTAAAAGTTCCGCTTCGTAATATTTTTTTATTATAGACATAGGTGCCTTGCCGGGTCTAAAACCTTTTATATTGGCTTTCTTAGCCGCTTCGGATAATTTTTTTTGCAAAAGTTCCTGCGTCCTGTTTTCGTCCAATTTTAAAGTAATGCTTTTTTTCACCGATGTTTCGTCTATTATTGCAATTTCGTTCGACGCATTATCCATAACCTACAATGTTCTCCTGTTTTAATATTTATATTTTTATTTTTTATATATTATATTATATTTATATAAATTTATCCTTATTATATTTATCCGACGAATATCGGGCGTTTTGAAAGCATATCCGGCAATATAAGTTTTCTGTAAGGCATTCCCTTTGTTTCGTCTTTAATTTCTTTAATAAAATCGGCTTTGTCTATGTTGAAATTTTTTCTATCTTTATATCTGTTTCTAATCGACAAAACGCCGCTTTCGGCCTCTTTCCGTCCGACGACAGCAATGTACGGAACCCATTCTTCTTCGGCAAACATTATCTTTTTACCAAGGCTGAAATCCCTGTCGTCGATGTCTGTTCTAATATCCGAACCGCCGATTTCTTCTTTTAATTTAACTGCAACATCGTTAAACTTTTCGGATACGGGTATAATTCTGACCTGAGTAGGACTTAACCATAATGGAAAAACCGGAATATCTTTTTTAAGTGCTTCTTCTATTATCAGATACATCCATCTTTCGATAGCCCCGACCGAAGAATGGCATATTATGCACCCTGCTTTTTCTCCCGTTTCGGTAGTAAAATTCAAGCCGTATCTTTTGGCGTCTTCCACGTCGAGCTGAACCGTCGATAACTGACAGGAACCGTTTACCGAGTCCACGCCTTGAAATTCGTGTTTAAGCGCCCAGTAATGCTTCATTTTGGACAAAACTTCGATGAGCGCAGGTTTTTTAGAATATTTTAACAGTTCTACTATTTTATCTTTATATTTTTCGTAATATTCTTTGACTATTCTAAAAACTACGGCGTATTCAATTCCGGTGCCTTCGGCAAGGTCGGCGTAAGTTCTGTAAAGAGCCTGATATTCGTTAAAGCCTTCTTCGAGATTAAGGCAAAAACTGTGTATATCCGGCATAGTGAAGCCTCTCAGTCTTCTTAAACCCGCTAATTCGCCGCTTTTTTCATACCTGAAACTTTTGGAAATTTCGTAAAATCTTAAAGGAAGATGTTTATAGCTCATTTTAGTATCTTTAAGCATAGAAAAAAGACCGAAGTCTCCTGCAAATCTCAGTACAAATTCTTTGGAAGGAGCAAATCTGCCGGTTTCAGATTTTTCGTCCGGTACTAAAATAGAGTAGTGCCTTTCGTGAAACGATTCGCCCTGCCCCTTTATCTCCGGTTTATTCCAGTTATATATAAGCGGAGTTTCTATTTCCATGCAGTTTAAGCGGTTCAGAGCTATATCTTCCGCCCAATCTGATAAAAGTTTGAATAACAAAGTGCCTTTTGGGTAAAAGCGAAGATGACCTGAATCGGAATTTTCTTCGTGGTCGGCAATCTCGAGACGCCTCATGGCTGAAACCGAAGGCGGCGTTTCTCCTTCTTTTATTTTAAATTCTTCGTATGCGATTACTTTTCTTAAAGAAGGAAAACCTTGAAGAGATTTATCTTCTAAAATGCTTTCGTTTTTTAAATCTATTTTAGTTTCTTTGCCGTCGAAATTTAATATAAAAAATTCGCTTTCTACGTCTTTAACTATGTCTTCCCTTGTTTTTCTGTTAACGGAAGTCTTAACCGGCATATTTGCCTGCTCTTCTTCCGATAAATAAGTAATGTGCCTCGACGATTCGCTTAACGGATGACCCTTACATGATATTTTAAAACTCTTATACCAGCCGAATGGCGCTCTGTATACCGGATAAAAGGCGGCTATTTCGTTTTTTAAAGATTCGAGTGTAGAAACTGCAAGCCTTGGGTCGGCAAGGCTGTTAGAAAGATGCGCATAAGGATATACAATAATTATACGCGGTTTTAATTTATCTGCTATATCTTTAATTTCGGTAAAAGCTTGTTTAACTATATCTTCGTTGTTTTTCGCGTCTCCTTTTTCTACGGTGCAAAAAACTACTAAAGGCTCTTCAAAAAAGCTGACGGTATCCGTAACGGCAGATTTGTCTATTTCTTCGGCAACTGGAGTTTTTCCGGTTAAAGAATAGCTAAAATCGTCGGCATGAATGATTAATAGCTGCATAATTAAAAATCGTTCGGCAGACTTTCAAGCTCTTTTGCGGTAAAAACAGGACCGTCTTTGCATACGTAAACGCTTCCGACGTTGCATCTTCCGCATTTTCCGAGTCCGCATTTCATTCTGTTTTCAAGAGTAGTTATTATATTTTCTTTACCGAAACCCATTTTTTCTTCAAGAGTTTTTAAAGCAAACTTAATCATTATAGGAGGTCCGCAGACAACGGCTATGCTGTTTTCGCCTTTAAGCGGCAGCTGTTCCAAAATAGTGGGAACGAAACCTACTTTGCCTTTCCAGTCTGGAGTTTCTCCGCCCGGATCTACGGTTACGACAAATTCCGTATCTTTATGATTTTTCCATTCGTCGAAAATGCTTTTATATAAAAGATCGCCTACGGTTCTAGCTCCGTATAGTATAGTAATTTTGCCGTATTTATCGCGCTCGTCGAGACAATATTCCATAATAGACTTAACCGGAGCCATACCTATGCCTCCGCCGACGAATACTATATCTTTGCCGTGCATTTTCGACGTATCGAAATAGTTTCCGTAAGGACCCCTGAAAGCGATTTTATCTCCTTCGTTTAATCCGTTAATGCCGGTCGTGGCGCGTCCGGAAGTCCTAAAACTGAATTCAAAATATTCTTTTCTTAAGGGAGAAGATGAAAAACCGAATGTCGACTCGCCCTCTCCTATCAGCGAAAATTCGCCGAACTGACCGGGAAGAAAATCTATGCTTTTTCCGTCAATAGTAAGACGTATCGTTTTAGTGTCCGCAGTCTCCTGAATAATTTCTTTTATTTCCGCCAGTTTAGGCAAATAGATATTTTCCATTAACTATATGCTCCTGCTCTATAATATTAATATTAATTTATATTATTTTAAATAATTGGTTACGCCATTTCTGCTAAATTTTTTGCAACTTCTTTTATATCTATGTCTTCGGGACAGTTTCTCGAACATCTGCCGCATCCTACGCATAAATATTTATCGAATTTTTCGCTGTAAATTTTGAATTTATGCATTAATCTCTGCCTATATCTATCGCCCTGTGTAACCCTCGGATTGTGGCCCGAAGTATGAAGTGTGAATATCCCGAACTGGCATGAATCCCAGTTGCGTATCCTTCTGCCTTCTTTAAGGTTTCCTTCGTCCTGAATATCGAAACAGTGGCATGTCGGACACGTGTAGGTACAGACTCCGCAGCCTATACACGATAAAAATCTTTCCTGAAAATAGTTATGTTCAAAATTTTTATCTAAAAAACTTTTAGTCTTTTCTACTTCAAAAATCTTTTTCCAATCCTTATCTGCCGGAACTTTGTCTTTTGCGGTTTCGGTAAATAAATTAGAATAAGCTTTTACAAGGTTTAGACCTTTTTCTCCGGTAACGATAGCAAAATATTTATCGCCCGATTTTTTAAGAAGAATATCCGAACCGTAAGAACTTTCGGGTGAAAGCTGCATTTCCGTGCAGAAGCAATAGTTATCGGGTTTTTCGCAGGCTATTGAAATTATCGTTAAATTTTTAAATCTTTCGTTAAAAAATTCGTCTTTATAATCCCAATTAAAAACTTTTTCCATTATAGGACCTGCTCCGGCATCGCAAGGCCTTCCTCCGAAAATAACCCGTTTTTCGTTTGCGCCTGCAATATTCTGAAGACCGTCTTTAACTTCGGTATCTACTCCGGAAATTGAATACTCGAATAGAGTTTCGGTTTTAGGAAGAAGATATTCCTTATATGACATCTTAGGTAATAAAATATCTAAGTTCGTTTCTTCAAACTTATTTATTTTTCCGTAAAAAGTATCGCCGTCTTTATCGGTCGGCGCTATAACTTCGTAATTGTCCGTTATAATCCCGTCAATAAATTTTTTAAGATTTTCCGTGGAAATTTCAAAATATTTTTCTTCCATTATAAGCCGTCTCCAATATCTTATTTCTTATTTTATAAAGTCGTTGAAATCGTTTTCGCTGAATACGCCGAAAACGGGTTTGGCGTTTATATCCAATCCGGACTTGTAACCAAAAAGATTATATACGTCTCTTGCCATTTTTTCGTTTATAAGCATTAAAGGAATATTAACCGGACATGCTCTTTCGCATTCGCCGCAGCCTATGCACCTGCCGGACAGGTGATATGCCCTTATAAGATTCCACTGGGCATTTCCCGGTTCTTCGGAATTGGTATCTATCCACTGGGGCATATTTTTTTCTACTATACATCTTGAGCAGAAGCAAAGCGGACAAGCCTGCCTGCATGCATAACATTTAATGCATTTATCGAATTCTTTTGCCCAGTAAGCATTTTTTTCTTCGGCACTCATCGCCTCTAATTTTTCTATCTCCGCATAAGGCTTTACGTTTCCCGAAATGCTTAATTCCGGTTCTTCGGTTTCAACGAGAAAATCGTAAAGAACGGGAGTATGTTCCTGACATATGAGGCATTTATCGTACACCGTAGTTTCCGAAACTTTTGTTTCGCCTTTGTCTGCAAGACTTTGTTTTATTACGCCGTTACACTGCATGCCGATTATTTTTATGTTGTCTCTCGATAACTGATATTCTTGGATTAAGGCGTTGACTGCTTTTTCGTCGCATCCTTTAACGGTTATTCCTATTTTCCCGTATTTCTTTACTTCCTGTTTCTTTAAAAATACTGCAAGATCTTGAACTGCATTGCTGCTGAAAGTAAGCTTTACAACCTCCTCCGGTTTCGTTATAAAAACAGGTCTCATTCTTTGCGGATTAGAACCTTTCGTATATCCTATTATAAGGTTCACTTCCCCGCTTTCGAGAAGATCTTTTGCAATTTTTTGCAGCTTTTCGTCGGTTTTTGTGTTTGCCATAAATATATCCTTTATTTTTTTGTAAATATATCCGTCGTTTTATCCGGCAGAGATTTAATTTTATCCGTAAATTCGTTAATTACGGCAACCCATTTGTTTCCTTCCGATGCACTTATCCAAGAAAATTCTACCCTATTTAAATCTACTCCGAGATACCCAAGTAAGTCTCTAAACGTAGCATATTTTCTTCTAGAATGATAATTTCCGCTGGTATAATGGCAGTCGCCCGGGTGACATCCGGAAACTAAAACTCCTTTTGCGCCTTTTTTAAAAGCTTCTACTATAAAAAGCGGGTCTATTCTTCCCGTACATGGCAGTTTAATAACCCTTACGTTGTCGGAATATTTCATTCTGCTCGTTCCGGCAAGATCAGCGCCGTTGTATGTACACCAGTTGCAGACGAAAGCTATTAACCTCGGGTCGCTTTGACTGCCGGTATTAGCCGATGCCGTTCCTTCTTTTTGTTTTTCTTTTTCTACATTCATATCTTCCATGTCTGAAAGACTCCTTTTTTTCCGTTTTGTTAGACCGCTAATGATTTTATTTCTGCATATATCTGGTCGTCCATAAAGCCTTTGACGTCGATGGATTTAGAGAAGCAGGCGTTCACGCATGCTCCGCATCCGGTGCATAGTCCGGGATTAACGCTGGCTACGACTTTTACGACGTTGCCGCTTCTGTCTTTAATTTCTTTTCTGGTTATGGCATTATATGCACAGACTCTCTGACAGTAGAAACAGGCAACGCAAGTCGCTTCGTTAACGCTTGATATAGTTCCTTCGACTTCATACTCGCTTTTTGAAAACAAGCCGAGTATCTTGGAAGCCGCGGCCGAACCTGAAACGACCGATTCAGGGATATCCCTTGGACCTTGCGCCATACCTGCAAGATATATACCTGCCGTAGAAGATTCCGCAGGTCTCAGTTTTGGATGAGATTCCGTTAAGAAACCGTATTTATCGTATGATATTCCAAGCATTTGTGCAAGTTTATCCGAACCTTTTTTAGGTATTACGCCGGTTGCAAGAACTACCATGTCGGCTGCTATTTCAACCTGGTTGCCGGAAAGAGTATCGGCTCCTTTTACAATAAGTTTTCCGTTATCTTCATATATTTTAGACACCCTGCCTCTTAAATAAACTGCACCGTCCTGCTCCATAGTTCCCCTGACGAACTCTTCGTATCCCTTGCTGGTAGATCTTATATCTATGTAGAAAACATAGCTTTGCGAGCCGTGAACCTTGTGCGCAAATAGTTTTGCGTGTTTAGCCGTGTACATGCAGCATACTTTGGAACAATATGGAACTCCTTTTTCAGGGTCCCTGGAGCCGACGCACTGAACGAAAACTATAGTCTGAGGAGTTTTTCCGTCGGACGGTCTTTTTATAACACCTTCGGTAGGACCGGAAGCCGAAAGAAGTCTTTCGAACTGCAATCCGGAAACTACATCTTTATATTTTCCGTAACCGTATTCCCCGTACATTGAAGTTTCCATAAGGTCGTATCCCGTTGCGGCAACTATTGCGCCGACGGTTTCTTCTATTATTTCGTCCTGCATACTGAAATCTATACACTTGGGACCGCAGGCATCAAAACATTTCTGGCATTTTCCGCCTTTTTTAAAATGAAGGCAGACAGAGCGGTCTAACACGGGCACTAACGGCACCGCCTGAGGAAAAGGAACATATATTGCGGTTCTTTCGGATAAGTTTAAATTAAATTCGCTTTTTACGTTTTTGTGCATAGGACAGGCATTCCAGCATTCTCCGCATCCGGTGCAGTCTTTTTCGACGACGCTTCTTGCCTTTTTCTTTATTTTTACTTTGAAATTTCCTATATAACCGGAAACGTCTTCTATTTCGGAATATGTATATAATTTGATATTAGGGTGCTGGTTTGCTTCGACCATTTTTGGGGTCATTATACAACTGGAACAGTCTAATGTGGGAAACGTTTCGTCGAGCTGTATCATTCTGCCGCCTATAGACGGTTCTTTCTCGACCAGTATAACTTCTACTCCGCCGTTTGCTATATCTAAAGCGGCCTGTATTCCGGAAATTCCTCCGCCTATAACAAGCGCTTTTTTGTTCAAAGGAACCCTGACATCTTCTATGGGTTTATCCCTTTTTACCTTTTCTACCATCATTTTCATTAAATCGACGGCTTTTGCCGTTGCTCTTTCTTTATCTTCGTGAACCCATGAAACCTGCTCCCTGATATTCGCAATTTCTACGAAATACGGGTTTAATCCCTCTTTTACCGCCGCTTTCCTGAAAGTATTTTCATGCATATGAGGCGAGCATGCAGCAAGAACGACGCCGGTCAAATTTTTCTCTTTGATTACGTTTCTTAAACTATTTTGTCCCGGATCGGAACACATATATTTGTAATCGACGGCGCTGACTACGCCGGGTATTTTTGCAGCTTCCTCTCTTACTTTCTCAACGTCGACTGTGCTAGCTATATTGGAGCCGCACCAGCAGACAAACACGCCTATTCTTGACATAATATTTTACCTCTCGTATGTAACTTAAATAAATAATCTAAATTTTCCGCTTTTAAGCAAGAACGAAATTATGCCGTAAAAGTTGAAATTTATATAATATATACTGCTTATTTCGATAATTCTTCTATTTTTTTCAAAACCCTGTCTGCCGCAACCATATGTCCGTCTATTGCAAGATCTTTAGGAGTAATTCCGAACGAAAGTCCCAGAAGTTCCGTAATAAACAAAACCGGCAGACCTATTTTTTCTTCGTATTTTCTTTCTATTTCCTTCTGCCTGACGTCTAAATTTGAATGACACAAAGGGCACGCCACTACTACTACGTCTGCTCCGTGATTTTTGGCATCGTACAAAACTTTTCCTGTTAAAGCCATAACTACGTCCGGTTTGGAAAGAGAATTAATCGCTCCGCAGCATTCTGTTTTATAAGAATAGTCAACCGGCTCAGCTCCGGTAAGAGAAACCAGCTCGTCCATTGTAACCGGATTTTCGGGGTCGTCGAACTGCATAACTTTAGGCGGTCTTACTAATAAACAGCCGTAATACGATGCAGCCTTAAGTCCCGTAAGCGGTTTTTTAACCATCGATTTTATCTTGTCTTTGCCGACCACTCCGATAAGAAATTCGAGCATGTTGTTGATGCTCATTTGGGAATCGTAAGGCATTTCCAAAGAATTGGTTATTTTCTTTTTCAGTATATCGTCTCTTTTTAGTTCGTAATCGGCGTTTTTAAGCCTGTTGGAACATGCGGCGCATGGAGCGAGGACGGATTCAAAACCGTCTTTTTCGGCTATAGCAAGATTCCTTGCCGGAAGAGCTATGGAAAGATTATGGTTTATGCTGTGGGCAGCCGAAGCGCCGCAGCAGTTCCAGTCAGGAATCTCCTTGACCTCTATATCCATAGCTTCAAGAATTTTTAACAAAGATACTTCATATTCGAAAGACGTTCCTTTTAACGAACATCCGGGGTAATATGCTAATTTCATATTTTTTAATTTCTCCTTTAACTATTTACTCGAAATCCTTAAAAATTTTAGCTATTTGATTTAAATTGGAAATTGTTTCTCCGTGCATTTTAAGTTTTCCTTTTTCGAGCATTTTTGGAGCCAAAAACATATCTCTGAAAAGATGTTTTGTTTTTAATTTATATTTGCCGACTAATTCAAGTTCGAATATTCTGCCGTGAGATTTGACGTTTTCAAGAAATACTTCGTGAAACATCTGCACTTCTTTTTCCGTTTTTGAAGTTATTCCTTTTCTTTCGGCTATTTCCCTGAGAACATCCATAATGCCGGTAACTTCAAATCCTTTCGGGCATCTGGTAGAACAGGTATTGCACGAAACGCACAGCCAAATCGTTTTAGAATTTAAAACGGTATCTTCCATTCCAAGTTCGGTCATTTTTATAATCTGGTTTGGAGTATAATCCATTTCAAAATTAACGGGGCATCCCGCCGAACATTTGCCGCACTGATAACACTTGGACAGCTTGTCGTGCAGCATAGACTCTACTTGAGCGACAAAATTACGCCTGCTTTGTTCGTTTAAAACCGTCTTCATAGCTATTGTCCTTGAATTGAAAATTGAATTTATTTTTCTTTTTTTGATTTTGGTTTCAGGTTTCGGATAGAAACCTTATAAAATCGTTTTTTTATTCGATTTTAAAATGCCGTTTTTATATTATAACTCAAAATTAATTTTTAGTCAAGGGATTTTAACTTCTAATTATGTAGCCGAAGGCGTGCATAACAGGTCATAACCCTTAATTTTATTGATATTGACGTTGATAATTTTTTTTTTCGCAATATAATCCGGTATATTTTTTAAATCTTCCAAATACATATAAGTATAACCGTCTATATCCGGCGACTGAAAGTAGGTTCTCAGCTTTACCGTTTTATTGTTTATTTCGTCGATAACCGCTTCGTAAGAGCGCCCTAAGTGCTTAGACATTATCGAACCTATTAGGAATTTTTGGGTTTCCATTAAAATTTTATATCTTTCGGATTTAATTTTTGCGCTTACTTTTTGCCCTAATCTGTATGAACCGGCAGATCTTTCGTCCGAATATTTAAAAACTCCGAGGCTGTCGAATTTTACGTCCTTAACGAACGCAGTTAATTCTTCGAAATCTTTATCGGTTTCTCCAGGGAAACCGGCAATAAGAGAGGTTCTCAATGCGGCACAGGGAATTTCTTTTTTTATTTTTTCTATAATTTTTAGAACGTCTTTTTTAGATTCTCCTCGCTTCATAAGTTTAAGAATAGAGTCGCTTATATGCTGAACCGGCATATCTATATATTTCAAAATTTTTTCTTCATTATTAAATAGGCTTATTAAATCACCGTTAAAAAAAGTTGCCGAGGGATAAAGGTACATGAGTCTTATCCACTTGACGCCTTTTATTTTTATAAGCTCTTTTAACAGAGCGTATAAACCGTTTTTAGCTCCTTTGTCCATTCCGTAACAGGATGTATCCTGGGAAACGATTATCAGTTCTTCGACGCCGGTCGAAGCTAAATAGGCGGCTTCTTTTTTAATCTCTTCTATAGATTTCGAGCGGTATGCACCTCTGATTGAAGGTATAGTGCAGAAAGAACATGACCTGCTGCATCCTTCCGATATTTTAAGATATGCCGTACTTTTTAAGTTAAAATGCTCCCTTTCGAATTCTTTATATTTTTTTGAGGATGCCTGCCCACCGTTTATTTTTTTTCCCGCCGCAGTTTCAATTTCTTCTACTATTTTTTCTTCGTCGAAAGTAGTCAGGAAAATATCGACTTCTGGCAGTTCTTTTTTAAGTATTTCTATGTTGTTGTTTACCATGCATCCCGTCACCGCAATATATTTTATCGCGCCGGACTTTTTTTTCTCGACGGCTTCCATTATTACGCCTATAGATTCTTTTCTTGCCGCTTCTATAAATCCGCAGGTGTTTACGACGCAAATATCGCAGCCGTCAAGGTCGGAAGTAAATCTTATATCCGACTTTTCGAGACGGGTAAACATTGTTTCGGAATCTACCTGATTTTTAGGGCATCCAAGGCTTATAAGGTTAAAAGTTAACATTCGGTTCGATTAGCGACGGGGACAGTTCGATTAGCGACGGGGACAGAATTGAATTCTGTCCCCGTATCTAAATTATTGTCCCCGTATATAAATTATTATTGACAAATGACTTTAAAGTCATTATGATTATTATTGATTATTATATTTTTGTTTATGATTTATTAATTATTTATTAACAATACGATGTTATAATAAAATTGATAATTAAATAATTTACGATACAGGTATATTTTAAAAAATTTAATATCAATATATAATAATCTATATAATATAATAATATAAAATGAACATTAAAACCATAAAAAAAATAATACTGCCTTTGTTTTTTTTAATTATCGCTATAATATTTACCAACGCCGGAAATTCTTACGGCGCAACAAAAAAAATTATAACCTTAAAAGATGCGTTAAGACTTGCCGTAAAACTTTATCCCGGAATATTAACTTCAAAATATTCATATCTTTCGTCCGTCTATACGAAAAACGAAACTCTCTCCCAGTATTACCCTCAGGTTTCGGCGGAGGCGGGATATTCTAAAAATTCGGTTATGGACGTAGATAATAATACAGTAATTTCCGGAGGACAGGTAATTACGGAGCCTGGTATAAACTACTCCTTAAACGACTATTCGGCTTCTTTGAATGCGACTTATATGCTCTACTCTTTCGGCTCTCGCTATTACAACTATCTTAACGCAAAGTATCGGATGAAGGAAGCAAACGCAGGTTATAGTTATGCAATAAACAGCGATTTATATAACGTTATTTTAAATTTTGCGCAATATTTTGCCGACAAAGAATTGATGAAAGCAGATAAAGAAAATCTTAAAAACGACGAAATACAGTATAAAGCCGCCCAGGCTTTCTACAAAGTAGGAACGGGCGACCTTTTAGATGCGGAAACTGCAAAAGCGACGATGGAAACTGCAAAAGCTGCATATATAAATTCTATATTCGGCGTCCGCATAGCAAGGCTGGCTCTGTTAAATTCTATAGGACTTCCCCCTTCAAAAAACTACGTTTTCGTAAATACCTTAAAATTTAAACCTTTTAAAAGCAAACTAAAAAGACTTATTAAGTCGGCGGTCAAAAATAATCCACAGTTGAAACAGGCGCTTTATGCCGTTAAAGCGGCAAAGGCTTCCGTCAAACAGTCCGTCAGCGGTTATTATCCTTCTTTTAACGCGGATTTTTCATATACCGGAGAAAATTCGGCTTTTCCGCTTAACAGAAATTATTCGGCGGGACTGTCGGTTTCCATACCTATTTTTAACGGATTTTTAACCCAAAATAAAATAGATTATTCAAAGGCGGAATTAAACGGTTCCGTTTGGAATAAAAAACTTACGGAAAGCAACTTGATCTACGGCGTTTCAAGCGATTATTACGCTTTAAACAATCAGTATTTAACCGTTAAAGCGCTTAAATCTTCCGAAAAAGCTTCAAAACTCGCTTATACGCTTGCTCTTAAAAGCTACGAAGTAGGAGTAGGATCCATGGTTCAGCTCGTAACGGCAAACGCCCAGTATATTTCGGCATTGACAAGCTATATAAACGGCAGATACACGTACTTTTATCTAAAAGCCAAACTGTATTCTGATCTCGGGTTAATACCGAAGCATTATTTAAAATAATAAAGGTGAAACAATGAAAAAAAATAAAAAAATCGTTATTATCGCTGTTATAGTTTTATTTGCAATATCTATCGCTTCTTATTTTATTATAAAATCTAGAACGCATAAAGTTTCTTACGACCTTTATTCCGTAAAACCGATTACCATACAAAAATACGTTACTACTACCGGAACGGCTAATCCGATAAATACCATAAACGTCGGAGCACAGGTATCCGGAATATTTTCAAAACTTTACGTCTGGTATAATTCTAAAGTCAAAAAAGGACAACTTTTGGCGCAGATAGATCCTACTCCTTTTATCCAAAAAGTTGACCAGGATAAGGCAAATCTTGCTTCCGCCGAAGCAAACGTACTTAAGCAAAAGGCGGCATTATCGTACGACAGGCTGACTTATATCAGGGACGAAAAATTATGGAAAGAAAACTTAATAGCGCATCAAACGGAACAAAACGCCTATAGCGTTTATATTCAAGACGTAGCCCAGCTTAAATATTTAGAGGATGCGGTAAATGCCGCTAAGGCGCAACTGGGGCAGGACGAAACGAACCTTTCTTACACAAATATATATTCGCCGGTTAACGGCATTATAATAAACGTTGGCGTCGTAGTCGGACAGACGGTAGCTTCGAGTTTCCAGACGCCTAACCTTTTCGTAATAGGCGAAAACATAAAAAGAATGGAAATAGACACGACTACCAACGAAGCAGACCTCGGCGGCATTAAAAAAGGCGACAAAGCGTCATTTACAGTATATGCATATCCGGATAAAACTATATGGGGACGCGTTCATAACATAAGAATTAATCCTACGACCGTTTCAGGAGTCGTCAGCTATAACGTCACGATATTTTTTAATAACGACGACGAGAAAGTGCTTCCCGGAATGACGGCTATAGTTAAAATTTACGTTTCAGAAAAAAAAGACGTCCTCGGCGTGCCTAATTCGGCTTTAAGATTTATTCCTACAGAAGAAAACAAACAAGTTTTAAATAATATCACTAAAAAATTAAAAGTCGGCGAAGGCGTCGTATGGGTTTTAAAAAATGGCGCACCCAAACCTGTTATAGCAAAACTCGGCATTAATAACGACGAATATACCGAAGTTATCTCTAAAGATATTAAGAGCGGCACCGAAGTAATAACTGGCATGCAGTCTTCCTCTAAAGGCGCTGCTGCTCCGGGAAGAAGGATGTTCTTCTAAAAACATTTGACGACGAAAGATATTGCGTAAAATTAATCTAACTTTTTAGAAATAAATATAATTTAGGGAATATAAAAATAGAGAAAAAGGTGTCAGGGAAAAGGTGTCAGATTTTATTTTACGCATACGAAAAGAAACAATTGACGACGAAAGATATTGCGTAAAATTAATCTGACACCTTTTCCCGAAATATGAAATATAATTTAGGAAAAATTTAGGAAATATAATATGGCAAACAGCTATGATATTACCGGCAAAGATCCTCTGATAAGACTCGAAAATATCGGCATGATTTATAAAATAGGCGATATTTCCTATGAAGTTCTTAAAGGAATAAACCTTACCGTAGAAAACGGGGAATTCGTTTCGATAATGGGCGCATCCGGTTCGGGAAAATCTACTCTTATGAATATACTTGGATGCTTGGATAAACCTACGTCGGGAAACTATTTTCTCGAAGGAAGAGACGTCTCAAAACTGACGCCGGACGAGCTTGCAGAAATTAGAAACAAAAAAATAGGCTTCGTATTTCAGGGTTTTAACCTTATTCAGAGGCTTTCTATTCTTGAAAACGTTATGCTGCCGCTTTATTATGCAGGGCTTCATTCAAAAGATTCGGAGGAAATGGCATTAAATGCCTTAAAACTCGTCGACCTTTCGGAAAAAGTAAATAAATTTCCGAATCAGATATCCGGCGGAGAACAGCAAAGAGTGGCTATAGCAAGAGCCGTAGTAAACGACGCCCCTATAATAATGGCCGACGAACCTACGGGCAATCTCGACTCCGTAAGAGGAGCCGACGTTATGAATTTTTTTGAAAAAATTAATGCGGAAAGAGGCGCTACAATAATTTTAGTAACGCACGACAAGCACGTTGCAGATTATGCAAAAAGGCTTATAACCGTAAAAGACGGGATAATTCTATCTTCGGAAACTATATAATAAAAAGAAAAATATGAAACCTAAACGCGTAAAATTTGCTTTTTTTCTGGACTTGGAATCGGCATATAAAACCCTGTTAAGAAACAAAATAAGATCGTTTTTGACGATACTGGGAATTATTATAGGCGTAGGTTCCGTTATCGCAACGATAGGCATTGGACAGGGCGCTTCTAAAGCCATTCAGAATTCCATTAACTCGATGGGTTCAAATATGCTGATTATACTTCCTGGTTCGTCGTCGCTCGGCGGTATCAACAGCGGTTTCGGAGTACTGCCAACGCTGACCTTAAACGACGTTTACGCCATAAGAAAACTTTCTTCGGTTAGAACCGACACCGCAATACTCGGCATGTCCCAGCAGGTAATATGGAGGGGAAACAACTGGTCCACTTTGATTATGGGAGCGGACTCCACGTTTCCGATAGTCAGAAAATGGCCGGTAGCAAAAGGAGTTTTTTTTACTCCTCAGCAGGTTGCTTCCGCCGCAAACGTAGCCGTGATAGGAAACACGGCGGCTACCGAACTTTTCGGACTTATAAATCCTATCGGTCATATAATAATTATTCATAGCGTCCCGTTTACGGTTATAGGTCTTTTATCTATTAAAGGATTTAACGCATTCGGTCAGGACCAGGACGACACGGTTATCATACCCATAACGACTATGATGGAAAAGATTGCAGGCACGACTTGGGTACACGCCATAGCGGTTTCGGCAAAAACCCAAAAAGACACGGTTACGGCTCAGTCTCAAATTACGCAGTTATTAAGGCAAAGACATCATATACCAATAAATAAACCTAACGACTTTTTCGTCAGAAACCTTACGGAAATAGCTCAAGCGGCAAATTCCAGCGCGGCGACCTTTACCATTCTTCTCGCAAGCATTGCGGCGGTTTCCCTGCTGGTCGGCGGTATAGGAATAATGAACATAATGCTCGTTTCCGTTACCGAAAGAACTAAAGAAATAGGCATAAGAATGGCGATAGGCGCTAAAAAATCCGATATTTTAAAGCAGTTCCTTATAGAATCCGCCGTTTTAAGCCTTTTCGGCGGACTGCTCGGCATCACTCTCGGCTTCGGAATTTCAAGCGCGATTTCCGCTTTTTCGCCCCTTAAAACCGTAGTTACGGCTGAACCTATAATAATATCCGTCGTTTTTTCCCTGTGCGTAGGAATATTTTTCGGCTTTTATCCCGCATATAAAGCCTCGAGGATGAACCCCGTCGAAGCATTAAGGTATGAATAAGATAATATTCGCAAGATAACTGAGGAAAAGGTGTAAGTCAGGAAAAGGTGTCAGATAAATTTTCCGCAAATAACTTTCATAAATAATATAACTGTATTCAATCATACTTTAGCTACGAATTAAAAAACTTTGCGCATGCGGAAAATAAAATCTGACACCTTTTCCTTGACACTTAGCTACGAATTAAAAGTTTGTGTATGCGGAAAATTAATCGACTTTTCCTTGACACTTAGTTACTAAATTAAAAAACTTTACGTATGCGGGAAAATTTATCTGACACCTTTTCTTGACACCTTTTCCTAACTCCGCCAAAACATTAAGGTATGAATAGCCCTGTAGCCCGCTTTCATATTTTTTATATTTCTGTTATATTAATAAGATAAATATAAAAAATATTTTGAATATTATTTTGCAAAGATGTTTAAAACTTTAAGAGAAAATATAAATTCGGTTTACGAAAGAGACCCCGCCGCCAGAAACGCTTTGGAGGTTTTGCTGTGCTACCCTGGGCTTCATGCCGTATATTTTCATAAGGTGTCGCATTTTTTATGGAAACATAAATTCAGGCTTTTGGCAAGGCTTGTTTCGCAGACGGGAAGATTTTTTACGGGGATCGAAATTCATCCAGGCGCAAAAATAGGTAAAAGATTTTTTATAGATCACGGCATGGGTGTCGTTATAGGCGAAACCGCCGAAATAGGGGACGACGTTACTATTTATCACGGAGTTACGCTTGGAGGAACAAGCTGGAAAAAAGAAAAAAGGCATCCTACCGTAGGGGACAGGGTTATAATAGGCACGGGAGCAAAAATATTAGGTCCTTTAACTATCGGACACGACTCTAAGGTAGGGGCTAATTCGGTGGTCGTCAACGAAGTTCCTGCCCATTCTACTGTAGTCGGAATACCGGCTAAATCGACAAAGCGGGATGAATCGGAAGTACACGACAATATAGACCTTGAACATAACAGGCTTTTCGACCCTGCTTTTTACGAGATATCGCTTTTAAAATCAAAAATATCGGAGCTTGAAAACAGGATAAAAGAGATCGAGGCATCAAAAAAATAAAAAATGAAACTTTCTTCTAAGGGTCAATACGCCGTCAGGGCGCTGATATATCTGTCGTATAATTCAAAGGACAACTCGGTTCCGGTAAGTTTGAAAGATATTGCCGCCGGAGAATCTATTTCCCTGCACTATTTAGAACAGATATTTTTTACTTTAAAAAAAGCGGGTATAGTAAGAAGTTTAAGAGGTCCAAACGGCGGTTATATACTTAATAAAAAACCTTCCGAGCTGTTTATAGGAGATATAATAGAATCGGTAGAACCGATAGAAATTACAAGCTGCATAAGCAAAGCTAAAGCAAAAAAAGAATGCGGAAGAAAATCGGTCTGTTTAGCTTTCGATATGTGGAATTCAGTATCGAAAAAAATCACCGAATTACTTAATTCTATAACCATACAAGACGTAATAAACGAATACAAACAAAAACTGTCGTCAACTAAAAGAGAAGCGGTATCGGAATTCAATTCCGGTACTATAATAAATAAAATGAAATAGAGTAAATATATGCCGAGAATTTATTTAGACTATAATGCGACTACTCCGGTGGATCCGGCGGTTCTGGAAGAAGTAGTCAATACCCTTAAAAATTATCAGGGCAATCCGTCTTCGGTTTATGAAGAAGGGCGCGCCGCAAGAATACTGATAGAAGACTCCCGCGATTTAGTCAAATCTTTTCTGGATGCGGGAAATTCCGGAGAAATTATTTTTACGTCTTCCGGCTCGGAATCGATTAATCTTGCGATAACGGGTTCCGTTTACGCTTATATGAAAAACAACAAAAAAAAGGTTCCTCATATTATAACTTCGACTGTTGAACACCATGCGGTTCTTAACACCTTTAAATTCTTGGAATCTATAGGCGCAGAGACTACTTATATTGGAGTAAATGAATTCGGCATGATCGATATAGAAGAAATAACCGGAGCAATAAGGGAGAATACCTCGTTGGTTTCTATTATGGGAGCAAATAACGAAACCGGCACGCTTTTCCCTATTAAGCAAATTTTTGAAGAAGTTAAAAAAGTTAAAGAAGATGTTATCTGTCACAGCGACTTAGTTCAAGTTATAGGCAAAGCGCATTTCAGCCTAAAAGACGTTCCTTTGGATATGTGCAGTTTTTCTGGACATAAATTTTACGCTTTAAAAGGATGCGGCGCTCTTTACGTAAAAAAAGGGGTAAATATAGAGCCTATTATTCACGGCGGACATCAGGAACGTGGATTAAGAGCGGGTACCGAAAACATAGCAGGTATAGTTTCCATAGCTAAAGCTTTAAGTTTATTAAAAAATATTATGAACGATGAATTGACGAGAATTAATTCGCTTGGAAGCATTTTTCACGACAAACTTTTTTACGGAATAGAAGGCATAAAACTTAACGGAAATCCCGTAAACAGGCTGAAAAATACCTTAAACGTTTCTTTCGACGGCGTCAAATCGGAAACTCTTCTGTTTAATCTTGACCTATACGGAATAAGCGCTTCAGCCGGTTCCGCCTGCAATGCTGGAACCGTTTCGCTGTCTCACGTATTAAAAGCTCACGGATACGACGCTAAAAGAATAGAATCGGCTATAAGATTCAGCATAGGAAGATATACTACCGAAGACGATATAGATTATGCCGTAAGCGCTATTAAAAAGGGCGTGCTAAAATTACGGACGGGCAGTTGATATTATTATGCTTATTAAATCCAATAAAACCGTCGCCGTAGCAATGTCCGGCGGCGTCGACAGTTCGGTATGCGCTATAATTCTTAAAAAAAAGGGGTACTCCGTAATCGGCGTTTCTATGCATCTCGTTTCGGAAGATACATCCTCCGGCAGTTTAAAAACCTGCTGCAGCACGGACGATATAATTTCGGCAAAAAGGGTTTGCGTAAAACTCGGCATTCCCCATTTCGTCGTAAATCTTGAACAAGAATTTAAAACCGAAGTAATAGACCGGTTCGTTATGGAATATTTAGACGGAAAAACGCCTAATCCTTGTATTGTATGCAACTGCGTTATGAAATTCGACCTCCTGATTAAAAGAACAAAAGAACTCGGCGCGGATTTTCTTGCTACGGGACATTATGCAAGAATAACGCAGGATACGGCAGGACGCTATTTTCTTCTTAAATCTAAAGATTTATCCAAGGACCAGTCTTACGTTCTTTACGGCCTTTCGCAGGAAAACCTTAAAAATATAATGTTTCCGGTAGGCAATATGAATAAAATGCAGACGCGCCGTATAGCTTCAGATGCAGGATTTACCGATATTTCCGGTAAAAAAGACAGCGTAGAAATATGCTTCGTTCCGGATAAAGACTATGCGGGATTTATAAAAAAACAATCGGCGGTATGCTTAAAAAAGGGATTTATTAAAAATTTAAAAGGCGAAATAATAGGAGAACACGGCGGTATTTTTAACTACACGGTAGGACAGAGGAAAAAACTCGGCGTTTCATCTAAAAATCCTCTTTACGTAGTTAAAATTTCGGCGGAAAACAATGAAATTTTCGTAGGCGGTATAGAAGACTGTATGTCTGATTCATTAACGGTTAAAAATTTTAATTTTATCAATCCCGAATATAAAAACTTGCTTGAAAAGATAAAAACTTCCGCAAAGATAAGATATTCATCGCCGGACTATACATGTAAAGCCCGTGTTTTTGAAGACGGGTCGGTAAAAATAAAATTCGGCGAAAAAGTTAAATTTATAACACCGGGACAGTCCGCCGTACTGTATTCCGGAATTAAAGTTATAGGCGGCGGAATTATAGAATAATAAAATAAATTAATTTATGGAAAGCGCTAATATAACGAAAAATATAATAACGGAACTGTTTGAAGAATACCGTCATTTAAGCAAAAAGGAATCCGTAAAATGCGCGGTCGTTTCCTCGGGATGCAAGCTTAATCAGTTTGAATCGAGACAACTTTCGGAAATTTTTAAAAGGTTTAATATTTCTGCCGCAGAATACGGTGAACCGGAAATAGACTTTTTTTTAATAAATACCTGCACCGTTACGGACAAAGCCGATACGGAAACCGAAAGAACTGTAAGAAAAATTAAAAAACGCTATCCGGAAAGCCGTTTGATTATTACCGGATGTTCGGCTCAGGTTAATAAAGAGAGATTTGCCGGCGTTAAAGGCTTAAAACTTATGGATAACGTAAAAAAAGCCGAGCTTATAAAAAATTCGGCGGACGAATTTCCAAATTCTGTTTTTAATCAAAAACGAACCAGACCTTATTTGAAAATTCAGGAAGGCTGCGAGCTTGAATGTTCTTACTGCATAATACCCAAAGCAAGACCCGTCAAATGGTCGCTCGGCATAAAAAACGTTTTGCGCTATATCGAAGAATTCGGCAGTCAAGGTTTTCGCGAAATAATATTGACTGGAGTAAATATAGGCTCCTATAAAGACAAAAAATCAGGCGCCGGACTCAAAGAACTTCTTACAGCCGCCGAAGAATTAAAAAGCGGCGTAAAAATAAGAATTAGTTCCATAGACCCGATATACATCGACGACGAAATAATTAAAATTTTTGCAGGTTCTAAAAAAATCAGAAATCATTTTCACATACCTCTTCAAAGCGCTTCCGACCGAATACTTAAGCTGATGAAAAGAAATTATTCTTTTAAGGACTATTTAGAAATTACCGAAAAAATTTGCGGTTCCGTGTCTGACGCCGCAATAGGAACCGACATAATAAGCGGCTTCCCTGGCGAAACCGAAGACGATTTTTACGAAACGGCGGAAAATATCGAAAAACTGCCTATTTATTATATACATGCTTTTTCATATTCGGACAGAAAAGGAACGGAATCTTATTTTTTAAAACCGAAAATTAAGGAATCCGAAATTAAAAGAAGAACCGGCATAATAAGAGAAATTTCTTTCCAAAAAAAAATAAAATTCCATAATAAATTTCTCGGTAAAACTTTAGAATTTATCAGCCTTACGGATGATAAAGCGATAAGTTCGAATTATATTAAAGCAAAAATATCAGGAAATCCTCAATTAACTCAAGGAACGGAATTTAAAGGAAAAATTATAAATATAGGCGGACGCGTCAGGAAAGACGAGGTTTCTGAAGTTACGGCGGAAATTCAAGATTTTATATAATAAATGGATTATAATATTATTGAGAAAAGAATAGGATATTCGTTTAAGGACAAGTCGTTAATAGACCTTGCGTTTACGCATAAATCCGTAAACGCAGAAAAGAACTACGAGAGGCTGGAGTTTCTCGGAGATGCCGTTATAGGCGCTATAGTAACGGAATATCTTTATAAAAATTATAAAAATTTAAACGAAGGAGAACTTTCCAAATATAGGGCATCGCTCGTAAGATTGGATGCTCTTTATAATATCGCTCAAAATATTAAGATTTCCGAGTTTATAATTAAAGAGCGCGATAACGGCGCCGCAGAATTAAGGGCTAAAAATAAAAGAATAATCGGCAATGTTTACGAAGCCGTTATCGGAGCTGTATTTCTCGACTCCTCCTTTGAAACAGCAAAAGAAATACTTCTAAAACATATTTTAAAAGTCACTCCGGATATCGATAAAGAAATCTTAAAAAATTCAGATTTTAAAACAGAACTTCAGGAGATGGTTCAAAAAGAAACGGGCAGAACGCCCAAATATTCTACTATTAACAAAGAAGGACCAGACCACAATGCAGTTTTTACGATATGCGTTAAAATAGACGACGAGATTTTTGCTATAGGGAGCGGCAGCACAAAAAAAGATGCGGAACAAAACGGAGCTAAAATTGCGATTAAGAAATTTATGGAGAAACTAAATGATAAAAAGTAAAGATTTTTTCGTCCTTATAATAGGCAGACCTAACGTTGGAAAATCGACGATATTTAATAAAATAACGGGAAAAACTTCTGCTTTGTCGTCTAAAATAGCCGGTACTACTTTAGATTTAAATATAAAAAAAATATCCTTTAACGGAACTGATTTTTTTATTTCAGACAGCGGGGGATTTAACGTTTCTCCTGCAAACGAAACCGAAAAAAAAATCAGGGACAAAGTCTTTGAATATTCAAAAAAAGCTGGCTTAATTTTATTCACGGTCGATTATAAAAGCGGCTTTTTGCCTGAAGACAGGGAGATATTTAAACGCCTTAAAAAAAATGCCTCTAATATAATCCTGGTAATAAATAAAGTAGATTCTCCCAAGGATACAATCGGAGCGGAAAGCGAATTTATAGGTCTCGGCATAAAAACTGTTTTAACCGCAAGCGCCGAAAAAGGAACGGGCATATATGAAATACTCGAAAAAATAGCCGAAGAAATAAATATTAAAAAACCGGTAAAACCCCAAAAAAACGGCGAAGAAAACGAAAATTCTTTTAAGATAGCCATAATAGGAAGACCTAACAGCGGAAAATCTACTTATATAAACACATTGTTAAAAGAAGACCTGCTTTTTACCGACGACAAACCCGGTACCACCCGCGATTCCATAGATACGTATATTAGATATAAAGGGCGTTCAATAACTTTAGTAGATACAGCCGGCATAAGAAAAAAAAATAAACTGGATTTAAATTCCGAAGCATTTCAAAAACAGAGCTTTAATCAGATAAAAAGAGCGGATGTCATAGTCCTTTTTATGGACGTAAATTCGGATATTACGCATGAAGATCTTTCTTTATTGAGGAGAATAACGCTTGAAAAAAAACCAGTCATAATAGCATTTACCAAGTGGGATTTAAAAGAAAAACTGCCTGAAAACGCAGTGCATTTAAAAAGCGAAATTAAGTATAAGCTGAAAGAGTTTTCAGGAATACCTTTCGTATATATTTCATCGAAGACGAATAAAAATTTAAATAAAATATTAGATATGTCTATAGAAATATTCGATTCAAAAAACGTAAAAATAAAAAAGAAAGATTTAAACAAATTCATCGAAGTTGCTAAAACGGAGCCGCGCAGCGGCAGGATTTATAAATACATAAGCTACGGCGTACAGAAAGAAGGGGAAGAAATTCCTACTTTTATATTTTTTACGGGCAATAAAGGAAAAATATTTACTATGACGGATATAAAATTTTTAAGAAACAGCATAAAAGAAGCATTCGGCATAAAATCGAACGTAGAAGTTATAATAGAGTATAAAAAATACGATGCCGATTAAGACTATAGAAATATTGCCGCTATTTTTTACCGGTTAATTCTTCTATTTTTGCTTCTAATTTTTGAATTTTTTTGGTCAGTTCTTCTATGTCGTAAGTAGAAGCAAAATTCATTTCGTCAAGCAGAATATCTGCGGCTTTTTCTTTTATAGCTTTAAAAATAACTCCAGATTCATATTTAACGGTTTCGATAATCTGGTCTGCCGCTTCCCTGCTTTCTTCATCCGATATATCGACATAATCGTCTAATTTTTCCTGTGCGATAATCGAAAGACCTTTAAGAGCTTTAAGAACTACGTTTATAGTATCGGACATTTTAACCTTCCTCTTTTTATTTTTTTATTATATATCGTTCTGCCTGACTTTGGCCATTAAACCTCTGAGCGAAACGTTATGCCTGGAAAAACCCATTTCGGCATAATCCGCGCCTAAAGCAATGCCTATAAGCTGAGGCAAATGGAGTATGGGCAGAGATAATTTTTTGTTTATATTTTTTGCCGCAACCGTTTGATAAGTATCTAAACTTAAGTGACATAAAGGACAAGGGGTAACCATGACGTCGGCATTTTTCTCCTGAGCCTCGTAAATGGCGTTGCCGGCAAGCGAAGTAGAAGTCGATTCGTTTACGAGTATCGTTTGAAATCCGCAGCATTTGGTCCTTCTGGCATAAGATACCGGTTCGCCGCCCAGCGCCTTAATCAGCTCTTCAAATCCTTGAGGATTTTCCACGTCGTCGAACTTAACTGCGCTTGACGGTCTGAGTATATGGCATCCGTAAAACGGGGCTATTTTTATTCCTTTCAGACTTTTAACCGCTTTCTCTTTTAATTTATCGAATCCTATATCGTCTCTTACGGCATATAAAATATGCTTTACTTTAACTTTTCCGGTATATCTCAAACCTATTTTTGCAAGATATTCGTTTGTTTTTTCTAATGATTCGGGATTATTTATAAGTTCTTCGTTTACCTCGCTAAGAGTCAGCGTGCAGGTGTTACATATAGTCATTATATCGAGTCCTTCTTTTTCCGCCAAAGCAAGGGTTCTTCCGTTTATAAAAAGTTTTAAATTTTTATCGAAACCGTCTATAACTCCGCCTCCGCAGCATGAAGCCTCGGGCATAGGAATTAAATTTATACCCAATTTGCCTGCAATAAATTTTGTGGCGTTATCGAGTTCTTTGCCGCTTTCCTGGGCTACGCACCCCGGATAATAAGCATATGTAATCATAATTTATCCTCCAAGTCCAGTTCTTTATATGCAAGCCTAATATCTTCCATATCCTTTATTAATTTCAACCTGAGAGGCGGTATCTTTCCTTTAAGTCCGGCGCCGAACGCAACGGGCAGATCGTTTAAAAGTCCGGTAACCCCTCCGGATTCAAATGCAACTTTTATTTCGTCTAACCTTCCCGTTTCGCCTATAGACCTTGCTATAGAAACTACATGCTTTGAACCGGATGAAAAAGTAATGGAATTTTTAATCGATTTTTCATGCAGCTTGACTATCGATTTTACAGGTGAAATGCCTTTCGGGCAGAACTGTTCGCATGACTGACAGTGAACGCAGTCCCAAAAACCGTTAGGCATAGAACCGTTTACTAAACGCGAACCGTTTTTATCGATATCCCTAGGATCTTCGACATACCTGTAAAGTTTAGCGAGAGCAGCAGGCCCCAGATAGTCTTTATTGCCGACTACTCCGCCGCATTCGGAATAACAGCATTCGCACAAAATACAGTTTGGCGTATCTTCGTTTCCGGTCAAATTTTTAAACTCAGATTTATCGTAAACCGGCTGACTGATTTTTTCGCCTTCTTTTAATGTTTTAAAAATGTTATGCGCAGCGTCTTCCCTCTGTCCAAGCAGATAAGGTTTTATGGCTTTTATCTTATCGAAAAAAACCTCCTGATCGACTATTAAATCGCGAATTACCGGCATGTTTGCAAGAGGTTCGACGTTTATTATTCCAAACTTATCTATTTCCAAGCTGACCTGCGTTTTACATGCAAGCTTTGTTATGCCGTTTATTTTCATCGCGCAGGAACCGCAGATAGCGCTTCTGCATGACCTTCTAAAACTTAGCGTTCCGTCAAGCTCCGATTTTATTTTTATTAAGGCGTTTAAAACCGTCATACCAGGATAGTCTTCTACGGTATATTCTTTATAGTACGGTTTTTCGTCGGTTTCAGGATTAAATCTGTAAGCCCTTACCTTAAATTCCATTATATGTTTTCCTCGCTATTAATTAATACGTTCTCGGTTGAGGTTTAAATTTTGTTATCGCAACTTCGGAAAAATCGAATTTTATGTTTCCTTTTCCGTCTAAGGTCGCGAGAGTATGTTTGAGCCAGTTGGAATCGTCTCTTTCCGGAAAATCCGTTCTGTAATGTGCGCCTCTCGATTCCTTCCTTAGTATAGCTCCTCTCGTTATTACTTCGGCTATAAGCAGTATATTACTAAACTCGAACGCTTCTACTATGTCGGTATTAAATGTTTTCGATTTGTCGTCTATTCCTATATTTTTTGCGCGTTCTTTTAGTTCGCCGATTTTATCCAATGCTTTTTTCATGGCGTTTTCTTCTCTGAATACTCCGACGTTTGCTCTCATCTCTTCCTGAAGTTCCGATTTTAAAAGTCCGTGTCTTTCTTTTCCGGCCGATTTTTTTAATTGTTCGAATTTTTCTTCGTCTCTTTTTATTGCCGATTCGTCGAATTTTCTATCTTCGGCGGCAGATTTGAGATACTCGGCTATGTCTATTCCCGCTCTTCTGCCGAAAACAACGGTATCGAGAAGAGAATTTCCGCCGAGCCTGTTTGCTCCGTGCACGCTGACGCAGGCGGACTCGCCTGCCGAATAATAGCCTTCTATTGCCGTTCTCCCGTTATAATCCGTTTTAATTCCGCCCATGGAGTAATGAGCGCCCGGTCTTATCGGTATAGGTTCATGAATAGGATTAACGCCTTCAAAATCGATAGACAGTTGCATAATCTGCGGAAGCCTTTCCATTATCCTTTCTTTGCCGAGATGCCTTATATCTAAAAGAATGGCTCCATCGACGCCCCTGCCTTCGTTGATTTCCGTCTGTTCGGCTCTTGCGACTACGTCTCTTGGAGCAAGTTCCATAGCTTTAGGAGCATATTTAGACATAAACCTGACACCGAGAGAATTGAGCAGATATGCGCCTTCTCCTCTAGCTCCCTCCGTCACCAATATTCCCGTGCTTTTAAGCGTTGTCGGATGAAACTGAACGAATTCCATGTCCATTAGCGGAACTCCGGCATTTATGGATATCGCCATACCGTCTCCGGTATTTATTAATGCATTGGTATTGGAAGAATAAACCTGCCCGTATCCTCCTGTAGCGAATAAAACTGCTTTTGCGGCAATACCCTCGAATTTCCCGTTTTTAATATCGTATGCCACTACGCCGCTGACTTTTCCGTTATCGGTCAGCAGGCTGGTAACGAAATATTCGTAAAGAATTTTCGTTTTATATTTAAGTACGTTATCGAACAATCCGTGCAGCATCATATGTCCCACGGCATCCGCATAGTAGCAGGAACGTGGAAAACTTTGTCCGCCGAAAGGTCTTTGCGCTATTCCGCCTTTATCGTTCCTGTTAAAAACGACGCCCATACTCTGAAGTTCAAGTATGTTTCCTGGGGCTTCGCTCGTCAGTATTTCAATGGCATCCTGGTCGCCGAGATAATCGCTGCCTTTTACGGTATCGAAAAAATGTGATTCCCAGGAATCGTTTTCGTCGAATGCGGCGTTGACCCCGCCTTGAGCCGCTCCGGAATGGGAACGCGTCGGATAAACCTTACTGACTATTACGACATCTATACCTTTTTTCCTGAGTTCTACGGCTGCCCTTAACCCTGCAAGTCCGGCGCCGACAATAACAACGTCATGTTTTAGCATTTATAACCTCTATTATTTTAACAATTTGCTTGACGGAGACAGACTTAATTCCGCCGTTTAATATAAGAATACGGTTTTTGATATTATAGGATAAACGTTTAAAATTTGCAATAAATTTTTTTTAATTTTTTAATTAATTTTTTATTTTCTTTTATACGTTCCGCTTTTTCCGCCTTCTTTGCTTATAAGGTAAATATCCGATATTTCTATGGATTTATCCGCAGCTTTTAACATATCGTAAACTGTAAGAGCCGCTGCCGTCACGGAGGTAAGACTTTCCATCTCAACTCCGGTTTTTCCCGATATTTTAACCGTGGAAATTATTTCTACGGAATTTTCCTTTTCTTCAGGTTTAAAAACGATATCGCATCCTTCTATATTTAAAGGATGACATAGAGGTATTAATTCCGATGTTTTTTTTGCCGCCATAATGCCAGCAATCTTTGCAGTCCCAAAAACGTCTCCCTTTTTCCCCCCGCCGCCGACCGCAAGTTTAAACGCTTCTTCCGACATAGTCACTTTTGCGTGGGCGGAAGCCGTTCTTACGGTATCTTTTTTTTCGGAAACATCTACCATTTTCGGCATTCCGTTTTCGTCCAAATGGGACAGCTTAATTTTTTTTTCCTTAATCAATTATAATTTCCTCCAAATTTAATTTAAATATTTAAAAATAAATAAATCTGACACCTTTTTCAAAACGTAAATCCTTTTTTATAATACCATTTTCTTATATCGTACCCGATTCCCGCCGGAGCGGGCTTTATTCCTTTTACGGTTCTGACGACTACGGGCATTGCGTAAGGAACGTATAAAAAAGTATAAGGGGCTTCTTTTGCAAGAATACGCTGAATTTTGAAATAATATTTTTTCTGCTTTTTTAAATCGAACGTGGACCTTGCTTTTCTGAATAAAACGTCAATTTCCGGATTATTAAAAGATGTAAAGTTTAAGCCTTTAGGAACGATATTTGAACCGGTAAATATCGAAGCGTTGTCGTAAGGGTCGGGCGTTATCGTAAATCCCAGCAAAACTGTCTGAAACTTTTTTTTCATAATAAATTCGGATATCAGCGACGTCCATTCCATAACCCTTATTCCCGCTTTTATGCCTATTTTTTTTAAATTTTGCTGTATAATTTCGGCGGCGGAAAGCCTTTCCTGATTGCCCTGCGGAGTAAGTATCGTAAACCTGAACGGAATGCCGTTTTTTTCCAAAATTCCGTTTTTTAAGCGCCATCCAGCCTGTTTTAAAAGCAGCAGAGCTTTATTTGGATTATAGCTGTATTTTTTTACGTCCTTATCGTAAAAATAAGTTCCCGGCATAAAAGGGCCGTAACAGTGAATTCCCAATCCGAACAGAGATCCTTTTATTATCTCTTTCTTATTTATAGCATAGCTCAAAGCCTGCCTTACTTTTACGTTTTTGAAAAGCGGGTCTAAAAGATTATATCCCAGAAAAGTAAAACTTAAAGAAGGATGAATATATTTTTTAAACTTTGCATTAAATCCTTTTCCGTTAGATTCGTATTTATACTGAATGGGGCTTAATCCCATATAGCTTATGCCGTTGGATTTAAGCATCAAAAACATAGACGAAATATCGGGAACTATTTTATAAACGATACGTTTTATTCTTGGAGCGCCCATAAAATAATGGGGATTGGCTTTTAAAACTATTTCGTAGCCGTGAATCCACTTGTCAAATTCGTACGGACCGGTACCTACCGGATGGCTTCTTAACTTGGTAGTTAATAAATTTTTTCCTTTTAAAAGTTTTTCCGGCAAAATGCTTAATCCCCAAGACGACAGTGCTGGTGCGTAAGGCTTTTTGTAAGTAACCCGAAAAATATATTTTCCTATAGTTTGGGCTTTATAAACTTTAAGGTATTCCGCTGCATAAGGTGTAGGCGTTTTAGGGTTTACCATTAAACGATAGGTAAACATAACGTCTTTTGCGGTAAATTTTTGGCCGTTCTGCCAGTAAACGCCGCGTCTTAGATAAAAAGTTATAGTTTTACCGCCGTTACTTATTTTCCAAGATTTAGCGAGATCGGGAACTATTTTAAAATTGCGGTTATATCTGACCAAACCGTCGTAAATTTGAGAGGTAACTTCTGCGGTAGGCGCGTCCGCCGCCATATTGCCTATAAGATTCGTAGCGTCGGCCGGCAAACCTATAATCAAAGAAGAATTTTTAATGTTTTTAAAAGGTTTTATTATTTTATTGCGGTTATTTTTATCGCCAGATTTTGATTTTGAATAAAAAAATACGGCGGATGCGACGGTTAGCGCTAAAACCGCAACAATAAGAAATAAATACGCAATTCGTTTTTTATATCCGGATAATTTCATATTTATTTATTATCTCAGATTAAGCGGTAATGTTTCAAGGAAAAACAACATTCTTAATTCTGTAAATATTCTTAGAAAAAGCCGGATTTTATTTTCCGCAGACGAGAAAAAGGTGTCAGATTTTATTTTCCGCAGACGAAACACTCAATTTATATGAAAAGCTATTCGCGGAAAATTAATCTGACACCTTTTTCTAGCAAACGCAGTCGGGAGTAAGGGAATAAATAAATCCGACACCTTTTTCCCGACACCTTTTTCCCTTTTTCTTTTTTTTTGACACCTTTTTTTTAAGGTCGATTACGGATAAGGCGAATATTGAGGTATTCCGAAGTCCGGCTTTAAGCCGAACATAAGATTCATATTCTGAATTGCCTGGAGAGAAGCTCCTTTGCCGAGGTTGTCGATCGCGCTTACTATTTTAATCATAGAGCCGCCGGCGCAGGTGACGGCACCGTTTTCTTCGCGTATTTCAAAAGCGATATGACAGTTGTTCGTATAAACGACGTTTTTGATATTGCAGTCTTCGATATTATTAATTATCGAAACGAAAGAACTTCCGCAGTAAAAATTTTCATATATGCCGGTTATGTTTTCTTTGGATAAACTTTTGTTTAATTTCATATATACCGTGGTCAGTATGCCCCTTGCAACGGGAATAACATGAGGGGTAAATATAACGTCGGGCGTAAGTTTGCATGCTTTTTCTATTTTTTCTTTAATTTCCGGCAGATGTCTGTGCGTCCAAACATTATAGGCTTTTGCCGAATTATCGGCCTCGCAAAAAAGGTTCTGTAATTTTAAGCCTCTTCCGGCGCCTGAAATTCCGGATAGAGAGTCTATTACGACCGGAAACGAAAAATCTACGCACTCATTAAAAACAAGAGGCAGAACCGGAAGCAAAGCGCCGGTCGGATAACATCCCGGATTGGCGATGAATTGCGAATTTTTGATTTTATCGTAAAAAACGTCAGAAAGACCGTAAACGAAACCGCCGTTTAATTCAGGAGCGTTATGTTTGCCGTAATGCCGCTCATAGACCGATACGTCGTCGAATCTGAAATCAGCGCCGATATCGATTATCTTGACGTCTTTATTTTTATTTAAAAGAGCAGGTATAAGTTTAGAACTTTCATTGTGCGGTAGGCAGAAAAATACGGCATCCGAAGAACCGCCGATTAAATCTGCATCGAAAAGCGAAAATTTAATTTCGGATAACAAAGGATTTTTAGGATTCTTTTTTGCAAACAGAGGAAAAAAATCGGAAAGTTTTTTACCGGCATTACTGTTTGAAGTAATTACCGATATAGAAACATCCGGTCTTGACGACAGCGCCTGTATAAGATATACACCGCTGTAACCGGATGCCCCTACAATCGAAACTCTTATCATTTATGAATATAACGATTATATTATCTCTTAGAGAACTGGAATCTTGCTCTTGCCCCTTTCTGTCCGTATTTCTTTCTTTCTTTGACTCTCGGGTCTCTTGTAAGCATTGATGCTTTTGCAAGAGTTTCTTTTAATTCCGGATTTACAAGAAGAATAGCTTTTGCGAGCGCCAGTCTTATCGCTCCCGCTTGACCGCTTAATCCGCCGCCGGATACGTTTATATATACGTCGAACTTATTTTCTATCGGATAAAACGCTAAAGGCCTAACGGCAGAAACCCTGTTGCTTTCAAGAGGAAAATACTGCTCGAAATCTCTTCCGTTAATAATTATTTTGCCCGTACCTTCTTTGAAATAAGCCCTCGCAATACCTGTTTTTCTTTTGCCTACCGCATGTATAATGCTTTTTTTAGCCATCAGCTTTTACCTTACTTAATTATAACTTAATTTAATTTCTATTTTTTAAATTTTTTTACTTTATTTTACCTTGCCTTGCTTTACTTTACCTTATCGGCTATTTCTACCCTAACCGGCTTTTGCGCGGCATGAGGATGCTCTTCGCCTTCGTATATTTTTACTTTTTTTATTACCGCATCAGACAGTTTATTCTTGGGAAGCATTCCTTTTATAGCCGAAATCAGAGGATAAGAATGGTCTTTTTTAACCATATCTCTGTATTTGAACGTTTTAAGTCCTCCCGGATAACCGCTGTGAAAATGATACTCTTTGTCTTCGGTTTTTTTTCCGGTTAATTTAGCTTTGGCGCTGTTTATAATTATAACGAAATCTCCGTTGTCGGCATACGGCGTCCAGTCCGCTTTATCTTTGCCCATAAGTCTGTTGGCCGCAAAACTTGCTACTCTTCCAAGACTTATGTCTTTTGCGTCAACCAATATCCACTTGCTTTCAGTCATTCAAAATCTCCCGAGATAAAATATAAAATAATATTTAAAATTTAAGCGTAGTTTTATATTATTAAATAATTATGCTTTTTTGTCAAGAATTTTTTTATACTTTATATTTTACCACCAATATTCAGGATATTTTCTGTATTTAGAAAGATTATTTACTACTAAAGCGACTATAAGCATTACAAACGCTCCCAAACCTGCAGGAATAAACGGATATAAAAAACCGAGATTATATATTCCTTTACCCCCTATAACAGCTATTAAAGCAGTAGCACCTCCTGGAGGATGAAGGGTTTTAGTTGAATACATAAGCATAATTGCAAACGAAACCGCAACAGCTCCAGCTAAAGGCATATTTATATGACCAAGTAATTTATAACTTGCGACACCGACAAAACCAGAAAGTATATGTCCGCCCAAAAGATTCCTCGGCTGTGCGAGAGGGCTTTTAATAGCGGCGTATATAAGAACCGCAGACGCTCCGAATGAGCCGATTAATAAAGTTAAATCGTAAGGATTGAAAAATTTTGCGGATATGTAAGCTACCACCCCTATGCCGATTATAGAACCCAGACCAGACCAAAAGATTTCACTCAGAATTACGGTAGTTGCGTTCTCTCCTCCGCCTTTCATTTTGTTAAAATATTCTTTAATCCACATTTCAGTTTCCCCGCTGTTATTTATGGTTAATTTTATTTAATTTTTAATTTTTATCGATATGTTTTATTATATCCGTCATAGATATTACGCCGGCAAGTTTTCCGTTAATATCCACTACGGGCATAACTTTTATTCGTTTTTCGTTAAATACGGACGCAGCTTTTTTAATGCACGTATCGGTCGATACGGTAATTGCCGGCGAAGTCATAATATCCTTAACGTTTTTGGCATCGATAGTTCTTTGAGAACGAGGGGTTGGTTCGCCTATCAAATGCCTTACCAAATCTTTAAACGTGTGTTTTTTTATTACTCCCGCGCTGGTTAATATATCAGAATCGGACAGGAATCCGACGACTGTGTTTTCGTCGTTGACTACGGGAGCGCATGTCAGCCCTTTTTCCGCAAGCAGATTCATTGCATCGTGTATGCCTGAATTTTCATGTACGTAAACCGGATTTTTCGACATCACTTTATCGACGGTAATGCCGTGAACTTTGTCTTTTGCCAGCGCAAACGCATCCCTGTATATTTTAATAAAATCGCCTAAAGAAATATCGATGTAGGTTTTGTGTTTCTCAAAAGCTTCCCTGATATCTTTTTCGGTCACTTCTACGCAGCTTTTTTCTTTTTCTTCGCTTAAGTTTTCCATAATTTTTTCCTCAATTTTTAAAATTAAATTAGGGGATTTTTCTTATATAGTAGCAAACGGTATATTTTAAATATGTGACTTTTATCACAAATTAAAAATTATTTTTATTTATAATGAGAGTTTTTTCTCCGGAAATATCTTTTATGCCGGACGCCTTATACATTCTTAACGCTCCGAAACTGCATATATCTTTACACAGACCGCAGGAAGTGCAAAAAAAAGGTTCGAGCGATATTTTGTTTTCCTTAAAAATTAATGCGCCGGTAGGGCACATTTCCCAGCAATTGGAACAAAAGACGCAATTTTCGTTTATTTTAGGCAGTCTTATATTAAAAAGCGGCAGCAACTCTTTGTTTTCTTTCAAAAACTTATAAATCTTTTTCTGTCTTTTTAATAAGGAATAATTTACGCTTTTCTCGTTTTTGCCGGTATTAATATATTGAGAATATAGCTGAGATAAAGGAAGGTCTTCTACGGAAACATTTTCTGCAAGTTTTTTTGCGTTATCTTTTAAACTTTTAAACGAATTTTTAAAAAACTCTCTTCGGTCTAACGTTTCAGCGGTTTTAACGCCGTCTTCGCTTTCAATGTATTCTTTATCCGTTTTTTTATTACCCGCTTTATCGTCTGCCGTTTTAAAATTATATGCATCTTTCTTTTTTTTGCTATTCTCTTCGGCAAACTCTTTAAAATTAAAATCCTCGGCGTTAATTTCCTTAAAAACGTTTTCTTTGTTTAAAAACTTTGATATCTCGTTTATTCTTTTTATTTTTTTGTTGTGGAAATATTTAAGTCTGCATGATTTGCAGTCGGACGAAACAAATGTTATCCCAAATCCATTTTTTAAGGAATAAATTAAATCTACGTCTTCCAATTCGTAAATACATTGTATAAACCGATTATCGCCGACTGCTGGAATTTTCGAATTTTTAAAATATTCTTCGGTTTTACCGCAAAAATAAAAATTTTCTAAATTTTTATCGGTTTTGTCTTTCTTATCTTTGACGTAAAAAACGGAATTTGGACACATGTGAAGGCAGGCATTGCAGTTTGAACAGTTTTCCAGAATATTTATTTCGGTATCGCTTATTTTTATAGATAAATCGGGACATCTTTCGATGCATTCATAGCAGCCGGACATAGGGGTTTTAAGCCTGACGCAAAAATCGGGATTTATTAAAATCCGTCCGTCGTTTTCGTTTGCGTTTAAAAGTTTATCCAGCAGGTTCAGAATATTCATTCGTCGCTATTTTTGTTTTAAGTATTTGTAAAATACCGGCGGTCTCCTTACCGCTTTTAGCGTTATTGACTGCCGCCCTAAGTTCTTTGGATCCCTTAAAACCCTTGAGGAAATTATAAAGATGCGGTTTTATAATGTTAAATCCTCTTGTTTCCCCGTAGTATGAAGATATTTCTTCGTTTAATTCAAGCATAATATCTATTTTATCGGTCATATACGGCTCTTTTTCTTCAGCCCGTCCGCCGGTATCCGATATATGCATATAATCGTTAAATATCCATGGTTTTCCTACGGCTCCCCTTGCGAACATAATTCCATCGGCGCCGGTATAATTCATTACATTCAAGGCATCGTCCGCCGTGAATAGGTCGCCGCTTGCATAAACGGGAATTTTGAGCGATTCTTTAAGTTTTTTGGTTTGAGAATGGTCGGCAGTTCCTCCGAACATCTGAGAGCGCGTCCTCGGATGAAAAAAAAGAGCATTTATACCGGAATCTTCGGCAATTTTTCCTATCTCGACGAAATTTACCGAATTAAAATCGAAACCGCTTCTAAATTTTACGGTGAAAAAGGCGTCTTTGACCGATTTTCTTACGGAAGCGGCTATATCCGCAAAAAGCGCCGGATCTTTTAATAACGCGCTTCCCGCGCCGGTTTTAACCACCTTTTTAACGGGACAACCCGCGTTTATGTCTATAACCTTAAACCCGCGGTCAAATGATTTTTTAGCGGCTTCCGACAATACGGCGGCGGAATTGCCGAATAATTGAATGCCCGTTTTTGAAATACCGCTCCCCGTTTCAAGAAGTTCAAGCGTTTTCTTATCGTTACGCAAAAAGCCTTCGGCGCTTATCATCTCGGTAAAACAGAATTCCGCCCCGTATTTTAAACATATTTTTCTGAAAGGATATCCCGTAATCCCCGCCATGGGCGCCAAAATACTTCTGCCGAGGCTGATTTCGCTCATATACTTATACACTCATTATATTAGAATTAGGCAGAATAATTTCTTTTTCTATAAAAGCAGATATTTTTTCTGCGTCGTTAATATTTATCTGCGGAACGCTCAAACCGCTTATATGCTCGTCGGCGCAGACTAGGATAAGGCCGGGATCGCTTTTAAATCTTAATTCCAAACCGCCCGCATCCTTTCTCGCAAGTTCAATTTTTTTTACGCCTATTTCTCTAAAACCTTCTATTATAACAATATCGGAGCCTGTAAAAAAATGTGATATTAAGCGGTCTATTGAAATATCGGCCGACGGTTCTATATCGCTGAAAAATGAAATTTTTTCTTTAGATATAAGCATCGTTGAAAATGCGCCGGCATTCTTATGCCTCCATGAATCTTTCCCTTCCGTATCTGCAAATACGTTATGGTCTGTGTGTTTTATCGAAGAAACTTTATATCCCTTTTGAGACAGTATCTTTATTATTTTTTCTATTAATGTCGTTTTACCGGTTCCCGACCTCGCAAGAAAAGAAATTGCGGCGGGGATTTTGCCGTTTTTCGTTTTAACCATCTTTTTCACCGTTTTTCGTTAGTATTTGTATATATTTAGCATATTATGTATAATATAAATCGTGAAAATACAATATCCGGCCGAATTAATCAGTTATTTATTATAACAAAATTTTAAAAATTATTTAATTAAATTACAGGGCAGAATTCAATTCTGTCCCTGTCACAAATTGAAAAGGATAAAAATGGATACGGACAAAGAAATTAAAGGATTATCGTCTTCGGAAGCAGAAGAACTGATTAAACGTTATGGATTAAACGAAATAAAAGAGAAAAAAAAGCATCCTATAGAAATTTTTCTCTTAAAATTTTGGAATCCTGTTGCATGGATGTTGGAATTTACCTTTATTATAGAATTAATCCTCGGAAAAGACATAGAAGCATATATTATTGTCGGTTTAATTTTATTTAACGCTATAATATCTTTTCGACAGGAAAGTAAAGCCGAAAAAGCTCTCGAGCTTTTAAAAAAGCAGTTAAAAATTATGTCCAGGGTTTTAAGGGACGGAAAGTGGGTCAAATTAAGCGCCGAAAAATTGGTTCCTGGAGACGTAATTCATGTAAGAATGGGTGATTTGGTTCCGGCGGATACGGAAATTATTTCAGGTAACATACTGGTTGACCAGTCGGCTTTAACCGGAGAATCTCAGCCCGTAGATAGAAACGAAGGCGGACAAGTATATTCCGGTTCCGTAATTAAAAGAGGGGAAGCAACCTGCAAGGTTACGGCGACGGGAGAAAAAAGTTATTTCGGCAAAACGGCTGAACTTATAAAATCGGCAAAAACTAAGGGCCACATAGAGGAATTAATTTTAAAAATAGTTCGCTATTTTATTATGATTGACGGTATTCTCGTAGTTTTAATTCTTGCGTACGCCTTTATATACAAATTGAATTTTGCCGAAATGCTGCCCTTTGCTTTAATTCTCTTAGTGGCGTCAATACCCGTCGCTCTTCCTGTTACTTTTACTTTGGCTACGGCGCTTGCTTCTATGGAACTTGCTAACAGGGGAATATTGGTAACTCATCTTTCCGCAATTGAAGATATTGCTTCCATGGAAGAATTATGTTCCGATAAAACCGGCACTTTAACCGAAAATGCGCTTTTTCTCACGAATTTTAAACCGATTGAACCTTTCGGCGAAAATGAACTTTTTGCTTATGCTGCGGCGGCATCGGATGAATCTACTCAGGACCCGATAGATTTGTCTATATTGTCTTATATTAAAAATAATAAATTGAGTCTGCCGGAAATTGGAAAAACGGTTAAATTTACGCCGTTCGACCCGCAGACGAAAAGAGCGGAAGCATTGCTTGAAGTATATGAAAAAGGCGAAAAAAAATTAGTCATTTCTATTAAAGGTTCCCCTATAATAGTCGAAAAAAATCTTGACGAAAACGAAGCAAAAAAACTTAGGGAAGAATCCGAAAAATTTGAAGCTTTGGGTTACAGAGTAATAGCGGTAACCATTAAAAACGAAAAAGAAAACAAATATTTTCCCGTCGGAATTTTAGGACTTTCCGACCCTCCAAGGAAAGATTCTAAAAAATTATTACATGAACTTAAAGATTTAGGAATTAGAGTTCGTATGGTTACGGGAGATACCGAACTTACCGCTAAAACGACTGCAGGCTTAATCGGGCTTGGAGACAACGTCTGCACTAAAGAAAAATTTAAAAATCCATCAGGATGCGACGTATTTGCGGGAGTTTTCCCAGAAGACAAGTTTCATCTTGTACAGGGTTTGCAGAAGCTAAAAAAGATTACCGGAATGACGGGCGACGGAGTAAACGACGCACCAGCGCTTAAACAGGCTGAGGTCGGAATTGCAGTTGCAAACGCAACGGACGTCGCAAAAGCATCGGCAAGTTTAATATTAACGGAACCCGGTCTTGCAAATATCGTGGATGCAGTAAAATACGGCAGAATGGTTTACAGGAGAATGCTGACTTATACGTTAAATAAAATATCAAAAACTTTTCAGGTTGCTCTTTTTTTGAGTTTAGGACTTATATTTTTCGGGAAGTTCGTTACTACCCCAAAACTTATTCTTATATTAATTTTTGCGAACGATTTTGTAACTATGTCTATTGCTAAAGACAATGCGGTATATTCCAATAAACCGGATAAATGGAAAATCAAACTTATAGTATCGGCATCTCTTATAATAGCAGGAGCATGGCTGATTTATTCTTTTATTACATATTATATCGGGTATTACTCTATAGGAATGAGTTTACCGGAGGTTCAAACATTTACGTTTTTATCTTTGGTATTCAGCGCTCAGGCAACCGTTTATTTGGTGAGGGAAGAACGCCATTTCTGGAGTTCAAAGCCGGGCAATTATTTAATGCTTGCAAGCGCATTAGATTTGATAATTATAACTTTAATGGCGGGATACGGAATACTTATGGCTAAAATTCCTTTTATATATATATTTATACTGCTTGGCGCTACTTTTATTTATATGGTTGTATTAGACTACATCAAGAAACCCCTGATGGAAAAACTCAGATAAATACGGGGATAGAATTCAATTCTGTCCCCGTCACAAATTGGAAAATAGGGACAGAATTCAATTCTGTCCCTGTCACAAATTGGAAGGGATATTAATGCCCGATGCTTAATGCGTAGTTTACGTATTTTATGAATTCTTCTTTCGTGGGATAATTTTTAACGCCGATGTTAAAAACCTTCCTTTTCTTTTCATACCACTTATCGAAATTTTCGGTAGATACGGAATGCACTTCTATCAATAACTCTTCCAGTAAAACGGTAAGAGGCTTTTCGTTTTGGCTATTCATAATTTATCACCGCTTTGTATGCGCAATATGTCTCAATTATATGTTTCGTTAAATTATTGTTAAATTAAAAGTTCGACGTTAATAGCATATTTTGTTAATTGCCGGCTACCGCCAGTTAGTTCTTGAAAATTCGGGAAGGTCTTCGAAGTCTCCCCTTATGGCGTAGCCTTCATTTATATTGTATATTTCAAATTCGTTATCTATAACGAATGAATATATGTTGCCGTTTAAAAATTCGTCTTTATATTTGAGGCATTTTAATCCCTGTCTTATAATTGCGGACAATATTCCGCTGCCGGAAATATCGCCGAGGAGTATGGCTCCTACAAGGACTTCTCCGTCATATACCAATTTTCTGTAAATATTATCGTCCTGAAATACGTAAACATTTTGCGTTTCGTTGGAAGGATTGGTTAAACCTATAGTAACTATAGGAAGTCCGTAAATTTCAACGGAATTTAAACCCATGCCGCCAGGGTATTCCCTATAAACGCCAGCCATATTAGTACCTGCAACCCTGCCTTCTTCGCATGCAAGGGGAACTATGGCTATTATGTTTGGACGCTTGTTTATAACGTCATATATTACCGCAGCATCGCCGCCTGCATAAACGTCTTTCACGCTCGTCATCATTGTTTTATCTACTATTATGCCTCTGTCTATTTTTATCCCGCTTCCTTCGAGGAACCCGACGTTGGGTCTTACTCCTACGCCGACTACTACGATATCAGCAGGCAATTCTTTACCACTCTTCAATAAAACGCTAACCGGATTGCCGGATTCGTCTAAATTAATCTTGGTAACCGTTTCGCCGGTAGCCGTATCTATGCCGTTTTCGTTAAGTTTTTTAGACGTAATGTTTCCGGATACTTCGTCAAGAGCAAGTCCCAGGACTCTAGGCAATAATTCTACTATCGTCGTATGAAGTCCCAAAGCCCTTAGCCCTTCGGACGCCTTAAGCCCTATAAGTCCGCCTCCGACGACTATCGCCTCTTTTCTTTTAGACATTTTTGCCGCTCTTTCCATCTTTTTTGCATCGTCGAACTTTGTAAAAGTCCCCATCATAGGAGAATCCGGATTAAATCCTTCCGTCGGCGGTATAAAAGGCGTTCCGCCGGGTCCTATAAAAAGTTTATCGTAATTTACGGCAGATCCGTCGTCCAAAACTAATCTTTTAGCCGAGGTATCTACCGAAACTACTTTTTTTCCAAGCATTAAATCGAAATTATTTTTTTCGTAATAGTCGTCTTCTTTGTACCATATAGTTTCTTCGGTAGTTTTGCCTTCCAGATAATATGAAATCAAAGGTCTTGCATAAGCCCTGTAATTTTCGTCGGATATTATTACGACTTCTCCGGACTTGTCGAAACGCCTGATTGCATCGGCGCAGGATAATCCCGCGTATGAATTTCCTATAATAACGTATTTCATAATCTTATCCCCTTTTTAATATTACTTAGCTATTGATTTTATGTACGGTCCGTATATTTTTTTTGCGACTGAAAGCCTTCTTTCGTATGAATAATTTTTAATGCCTATTCTTTTTAATGCCCCTTTTTTACAGGCATCTACGCATTTAGGAGTATCCTCGTCGGAGCATCCGTCGCATTTTGAGGCAAAATGGTCTTTTCCTATTCTTTCTATTGCTCCGAACGGACACGACATTACGCACATCCAGCATCCGACGCATTTTTTATAATTTGTTACCGTCCATCCGGATTCCAAGTCCTTATATCTTGCGCCAGGCATACATGCATCGACACACGGTGCTTCGTCGCAGTTGTGGCATATAAGAGGGAAAAATTTGTTTCCTTTCTTTTTTATATTTATTCTGGCTCCAGCATATTTTGAGCCGTATTTTTCAGCCATATGCGATTCGCATGCTTTTACGCAAGCGGCAAAACCTTCGCTTTCGCATCCGTCGCATTTTGAAGGATACAGCATTATTTCTATTTGATTTTTCTTTAAATCTTCCTCTAAATTGGTAAGTTTTTTACTCATAACAGCCTCTTTTTATTTATTATTTTTGTTTACTTGCATATTTCCTTGCTTAATGCACCTGCATGGCAACGCACCGTTTTAATTAATTTTCCTCCCATAAAATCTAACCCGTATGTGTAATATTTATCGGCATCTTTTTTAAAATAACCGTAAGACTTTTTCAGATATATGTAATTTCCTGTTTTAGAATATATCCACCAGTAATAAAGCGCATTTGCAAGTACACCCGAAGGTTTCCCCGACGGATTTTTTACGTCGAAAAATCTGTTTGACTTCCTTATTTTAACACTTTTTGCATATTTTTTTTTAGGGGTGTTAATTTTACCCGCCAAGTAATTTTCAATATCTTCCTTAGAATTAATATTCATAAAAAATTCAATTTTTAAATCCGAATTTTTTCTTATTATATCTAATATATTGCAATAATACACGGAAGGCAAAAATCTTGAAATATTTACGGAATCCATAAACGGAAAATTTTTTTTAAGATTCAATGCGTAATCGTTAAGTATTTCTAAAATTTCAGCCGTTTTTTTTATATTATAAATACCGAGGAGAGGTTCGACGGTGGAATCAGGCCATAAAGGAACCACCGCTTTTACTTTCTCCTTCTCCATTTTTTTTATAAGTTCGTTTGCCGCCGAAAAATTAAATAAAGGAGCATCGCACTCCATAATAAGTACGTATTTGCCTTTAACGTGCTTAATGCAACTGTAAATCCCTCTAAGAGGCCCTATAAAGCCGCAGTTTTTATCGTCTACAATTACCGGCGGACAAATATTTAATTTTTCTTTTAATATATTGCCATAACGTTCTGCGCTTTCTTTTTCTCTTGCCGAAATTATTATATCTCCGTTTAATTTTAACGCTGTTTCGACAGCTCTTTCTATAAACGATTTTCCGTTAAAATTAAAAAAAGCTTTATTTTCTCCGAATCTTTTAGATTCGCCGCCTGCAAGTATTATACAGCTTAATTTTTCCATTTAATTAAATAAAACGGCGGCAATCATAATTCTATTTTTATTCTGCCTCTTTGTCCGTGGCCTTCGCTTAACGTGACTTCAAAATAGTTTATGGGGTTAAACATTTCCCTGTTTTTTAAATCCGAGGCAAGTTCGCCGGCGAAATAAACCGTCAAATCTTCTATATTTAACGACGGACACTTTATTTTAAAAATATCTGCTTTCGGTATAAGATACATTTTGTCGTTAATTTCTATCCTATAATGCTGTTCTTCCACGACAATACGCTGAACGCTTTCAGGATAATCGGCTATTAATATTTTATCTTCAAAAGTAGAACATATTCTTTTTATAACCGCTTTTAAGTTATACAAATGAACTATTCTTCTTTTATTGTCGAATTCTCCGTCTATTAAAACATCCACGTAATGGAAATGAGGATGTATTCTCGAGCAGTCCCCTCTTCCAGGCACTATATGCATGCATTCAAACGTTAATCCTGCTTCTTTTCCTTTTAGTTCGACTATCATTAATTTTATTTACCTCTAATATTTAATAATAAAAATTTTTAAGAATGCCGTTAGGGAGAAGCCTCATGCCGCTACATCTGTCGCCGGTAGACTTGCAGACGTCTTTTACCTTTGTGCATAACGTAATTTTAGAATTTTTAATTTTAAAAAACTGCCTGTCGTTGGTATCGTCGTTTAAAAAATCTAATCCCGCCTTCTTTAACGTTAAGTATGGGTCGGCATAAAACTTAGAATACAAAGCATAGTCGGTTTCGTCCGATAATTCTATAAACTGCAAATCGAAATCGTTATTTACGCAATAATCTATTAATTCGTTTAAAGACGATTTTGCAGAATTTATTTTTTTTAGCAAAATTGCATCTATTTCTACGTTGTATCCGTAATCTTTCAACATTTTCAAACCTGAAAGAACTTCGTACAAATAATCTTTTCCGGTAATATATTTATAAAACTTCGGATCTAACGTATCTAAACTTACCGATATTTTGTCTATAATATTAGGGCTAAGGTCTTTTATTCTTTTTCTTATGAGAGTGCCGTTCGTCGTAATATATAGTTTTAAGTCATTGATATGTTTGACCTTATATAAAAGATTTTTTAAATCTTTATAGAGCAGAGGTTCGCCGCCGGTAAATTTAATTTTTTTAAGTCCGAAATTTTTAAGCGAATATATGACGTTTATTATATCACCTGTCTGGATAGTCGAAGAAATTTTTTTGGGAACGCCTTCGTTATGGCAGTAAAAACAGTTTTCATTGCATCTGCCCAAAAGAGAAACTCTTAAGGACGGGATTTTAAATTTAAATCTTTCAAAATTTGAATCGTATTCTTTATTTTCAAATAATTCAAATAGATATTGTTTCATAATTATTTTTATTGATATTCTATTTCGTAATCGTTTAAAGTAACGTCTATAATACTTCCGGCTTTTAAATTCGTAATATGCTCTTCCATAACAAAACTGCCGTCGGCTTTTATCATCGGACTTAATGATCTTGCGGCGGACGGAGGCTTCGGAGCCGATATTACTTCTGCATATAAAGAATCGCCGATTTTAGTCAGCTTGACTTGAAAATATTTTCTTACGCCTTCTTCTTTTATTATATCATTTTTTAAAGCAGCTTTAATGGAAGGAAACCTTTTATACAGGTCTTGATAGTTAGACATTCTTTGAATAGCAGGCCTTACGAACAGGTCGAACGTAATTAGAACGGAATAAGGCCAGCCTGCAAGCGCAAAAATAGGCGTGCCCTTATTAAGCATACCGAACGACGTCGGCTTGCCTGGAACTAATTTTACTCCATGGAACAATAATTTTCCCGTCTTTTCTATTGCGGAAGGAACAAGGTCGTAAAAGTTTTTTATCTCTTTATTTTCCAAAACCAAAAAACTGGCACCCGTTCCGCCTGTAGATATAATCAGATCGTATTTTAAAGACTCGTCTGCTTCTTTTAATGTTTGAGTTATATTTTCAAAATCATCTTCGACGGCGCCTATTACTTCAGGAACGCCTCCTGCATCTTTAACTAAAGATTTAAGAACGGTAGTATTTATATCGTATATCCTATTTGTTTTTAATTTTTCGCCGGGCGCAGTAAGTTCATTTCCACCTGATAATATTCCTACTAAAGGTTTTTTATAAACGGAAACCGAACTCATTCCAATTCCGGATAAGGCGGCAATATCGCAGAATCTTATTCTATGGCCTTTTTCAAAAAGGAGTTCCCCCGCCTTAATGTCGTCTCCTATGGGAGATATATACGAACCTTTTTCGACTTTCTTTTTATAAACCATATACCCGCCTGCATATTCTTCGGCATCTTCTATTAACAGCACGCTGTCGGCATTCGGAGGGATAGGAGCGCCTGTAGTTACGAAAGCGGCTTCTCCAGAATTAAGCGGTTTTATCTCCTTTGAGTACCCTGCCGTAATTTGATTTTCAACCCTAAATTTATTAATGTTTCTTTCTAAATAATCGCTTGATATAACGGCAAAACCGTCAACTGCCGATCTTACGAAAGGCGGAACCTCGTTTTTCGGAATTATATCTTCGGATATTATTCTGCCGAGCGAATCTTCTACTAAAATAATTTCGCTTTCCTTTATTTTTTTAATATTTTCTGCTGTAATATCAAGTAATGTTTTAGCGGTTTTTTTATCTTGCATGGAGTTTTTATTTTTTCAAAACAATAATAGCCGCCAAACTATCGACGGCTATTATTGTTTAAAGTTAATTAAAAATATGGTTCTATGGGATAAGTTTTTATTCCCGCTTTTTTAATAGTCTTTATAGCTTTTTCTTCTTCTTCTAAACTTACGAATATAGTTGCATGATACGGCGTAACGCTTGCAACGTTTCTTCCAAGTATATGAATGTTTTCTTTTTTCAATGCTTCTTCAGCCTTATCGAAATCTCCGTTTATATAATCGACTCTTATAGGCGCATTATAAACGGTACCCGACTTTAGTGCCTCTGCCATAAACAGCCTCCTTATTTTATATTTAATATTTTTACAAATATGATCAAATATTTAATTATCCGACTTTAACCTCATTATCGGTATCGTTTACGTTTGACGTTCCCATTTGGCTTGGATTGGGAGCAACAAAACCGAATAAATGTTCCGTTAATTTTCTTGCGGTCTTTTCTCTGTCTATCGTCGATATCCTGTTTATATTGCCGAACCATAATGCGTCGGTCGAACACAGAGTTACGCATGCGGGTAGAAGTCCGACGTCGACTCTGTGTTTACAGTAATCGCATTTCGTTACTTTTCCCGTTGCTTCGTTAAACTGAGGAGAACCGAAAGGACAAGCGTGTATGCATGATTTACAGCCGATACAGGTATTTGGATCGTTAAATACGATACCGTCCGCTCTTTTCTGCATAGAACCCGTAGGACAGGCTTTTACGCATGCGGCATCGTCGCAATGAAAACAGTTCATTGGAAGATAAACCGTTTTTAGCTGACCTTTTTTGATAAAATAAGGTCCAACCTGTATAACCCTCATTCTGCGGGGCCCGACTGGAAGATTGTGTTCTTTCTTACAAGATACTTCGCAAGACATGCAGCCTATGCATCTTTCTATATTTACTTTCATAGAATATTTTGGAGTGGAAGACTTCAGGGTAATCCTGGAAGCTCTTTCTTCTCCAAGGTGAAATCTGTCAAATCCGTATTCCGAAGACATATTTATACTCCTATTTTTTATTTAAGTTAAATTTCTTTTAACGTCCGGAAACTTGCGTATTATCATTTTTTCAATGAATTATCTATGCAAATTTCCGGATAAATTTAATTTTAGTATTTGCGAATATCGCAGGAAACAGGCGTACATTCTACAGGCTCTTTAAAATTAACAAGTTTTTTCCAGCCTATGCTAAGTTCATGATATTCTTTCCAATGATTTTTCCATTTACCTACGATAACGTTTTTGTCCTGATGTTTAGGATCCCAAACTTCAGGAAATCTTTTTTGCAAAAATTCCAACGTCTTTTTCGCGGTAGCATCAGGATTGGTATCGCCTTTTCTATAAACCCTGCAAAGGACGGCTTTAAACTGTATCTGTCCGTAAACAGGATCTTTTATAATATCGTCTATAACTGTATTAATAGATTCATATGGATGAAACGGCTGATATCTGTCAAACCCGAAATTTGCCCATATTCCGTCTTCAGGTACCATTTCGGTTACCCATGCCGGACCTTCAACCCATCCTCTGTCGTTTTCTACTATAACCATGTCTCCGTCTTCGATGCCCATAACCGCTGCCGTAGCAGGATTTATTTCTATATTTCTATCAGGTTCGAGTTCGTCGTTCCACGGCCACCAATGGCCTCCTTCGTGGAAGGACTGCGCTATTCTGGTAGTATTCAGTACTAACGGATACTTCTTGGCTCTTTCAAAATTTCCGAGAGGCGATTCGGAACCTTCAACCTGCGTAGGAACTTTGTACCAGCCAATTTTTTCCAAAGCTTCCGAGGCTAATTCTATTTTGCCGGAAGGCGTCGGAAATCTCTTGTCGGATTCGGGATAATTCTCTCCTTCTTTATACATTATCCATTTACCTCTTAAAACGGCTTCATCGTCTTGGAAGACCGCTTCTTCTTTTGACATTACCGGCCACATTAAGCCGCCTTTCGGATTTTTTTCAGGATTAAGAAGTTCATACGTAATACCTCTTGTGAACGACTCCTGTGCATTAAAGAAATCGGTCATTTTAATTTCGTCAACTCTTCCTTTGTCTGGACCTTCTTTATAATATCCCCACGGATTAAATTCAACTTTGTCGAAATGTCCGGCTTTGCCTTTAAGCCTTTTTGCAAGACCGTCAAAAACATCGATGTCGGCTCTGTGTTCATGCTGATAAGGTATTATTTTGTTGTGCCACTGAAGAAGCCTGTTGTTTCCGTGATGGCAAACGCTGTCGGTTTCTACGGAGATTGCAATAGGAAACGCAACGTGACTAAACATATATGTATGATTTGGATATATGGAAAGATGAATATTGATTATATTTTTTTTCATTGCTTCTTCCATTTTCCAGGAATTAGGAAACTGCGGCAGATGGTCGCCGTTCCATATAATACCTTTAACGGGATAAGGTTTTTCATACATCATGGCATTTATTATGCACGGTACCGAACTGTCTCCCCACGATATTAATTTATCGGTTATCTGAGGTCTTTTAAAGCCTGGCAGATCATTCAAATCATGTCCATAATTCAGAGGAGGACGGCAGTTATGCAGCCAGTTCCATCCGCCGCCTTTAACGCCTATTGATCCGGTAAGAGCTAACAATGCCGCTATCGATCTGTTGACGTTGTTCGAGTTATATATCTGCGCCGTACCGAGGTTGCCGGTTACGGATGCCGGTCTTGCCGAACCAAATCTTCTTGCGGCTTCTATAATCATTTCTTTTGGAACGTATGTAAGCTTTTCGGCTCTTTCGGGCGACCACTGGGCGCACTCTTTTGCATACTCTTCAAAACCCTCAACCCATTTATCGACAAATTCTTTGTTGTAAAGTTTTTCTTTTATTATGATATTGCCCATAGCTAAAAACAATATGGCGTCCGAACCTGAACGGATTCTCATGCCTATATCGCATTTTGAAAGCGTTGCGTTAAAACGCGGATCGACGCCTATTAAAAATGCTCCGTTATCTCTTGCATCGAGAAGATGGGTCATCGTGATAGTTTCCTGCGCCGCCATATTTGTGCCGACTACGAGAATACACTTGGAGTTTTTCCAATCCTGCGAAGGATTCATAAGCCTGCCGAGTCCTTTTGCGCCGAAAACGTAGTTCATTGAAACGCCTGGACTTTCACAGCATATAGGCCCTTGTCCGTAAACGTTAGGCGTACCGAATATCCTGGCAAATCTTGCTCCGCCTTCTTTATTGCCGAACGAAGACCTTCCTGTCCTAAAAACGGTCAAAGCCTCGGGTCCAAATTCGTCATGAAGTTTTATTAATCTTTCGGCCGCAAAATCAAGCGCATCATCCCATGAAACCCTTTTAAAATCGTCTGCTAAAGATTTCCTTATCATCGGATGATGTACTCTTAAAGGGTCGTACCACCATTGAATCTGACCGACTCCCTTGGAACAAAGACCGCCTCTGTTCTGGGGGTGTTCCGGATCTCCCATAACATCGACAATTTTGCCGTCTTTCAAGAATATTTTAAGACCGCATCCGCTTTCGCACATATTGGTGCAGGTGGAATAGCGTACAGTGTCGTATTCTTTCGTTGATTCCTGCGGACGATGATCAGGCTTTATTTTTATAAGCCTGTTATCTTTTACGCGCATGAACTTTTCGTTTTTTAACTCCTCAAAATCCATTTTTTTACCTCCGTTTTAATTAAAGTATTTTATTTTATTTTATATCCGGTACTCTTCTAACTTTGCGTTTTCAGGTTTAACTCCGCAAGGCAATATACTGTTTAATATTTCTCCGCAGCCTTCAATATTAAGTATAAAACCGATAAATTCTACTAAGCCTATTACCGGCGCAAATATATCTAAATCCGATAATTTCATGCCGTCGTCTATATTTTTTTCGCACATGGAACAAACCGCGACTATATAGTCTGAATTCGTTTTGTCGGCTTTTTTGTTTATTAGTTTGAAAAAATTATCGGCTATATTTGCGTTTTCAATTCTTTTAGAATGTACCGGGGTCATATTTTGCAATTTTTCGCCTCCACAGCAATCATTAAAAATATTAACTTCGGCGCCCATCATATTGAATATTTTTTTTAATGATTTTATTTTAGCTTCATCGCTGTAGCATCCGGTATATAAAAGTATAGAATTCCCTTTTATTTTCGACGGATCAGCCTTTAGCAGTTTATCTTGGACGCAGACATCGGTAATAATATCAACGATATGAATCGCTCCGGTTTTTGAAGGATCCGATTCTTTAAGTTTAGCATTAAACGGGTTCAGGCTGTAATCCGCCTGTTTTTTAAACATTGAATCGGAATTTATAAGTTTTACGGATTCATTTATCTGATTTACGCATACCGAACAGTCGGAATATATAAAATTTTCGCCTTCATTCTGGCATAAACCTAAATTTCTCAGGGGCATTACCGCTTTATTAAAAAAATCCGGCTTATAGTGAGAGGGCGGAGCACCGCAGCAGTTCCATTCCGAAACCGGCTTAATATCTACGTCTAATGCACTAAAAATATTTTCTATTTTTATTTTGCGCTCGAATAAATTTGCGCAGCCTGGAAAATAAACAATATGATTTTTCAATATTAAACCTATATTTTATTTTCAAAAGATTAATTTAAAAAGTAGATTTGAGAATTGCCGTATTTTTTTTTACATCCTTTTTAGTTTATTACAAAAAAAAAATTAAATCAATATTTTTTTTAAAAAAATATAACATTGTTTTTAAATTGAAGATAAATTACTTATATTATATAAGCTAAGTTTGTAAATATTTATCTCGAAAGATATTTTGCAAAAATGCAATAGTATTAATTTATTGGGAAAGGTCTTAAATAAGGATTCAAAAGTGGTGCCGAGAGGCGGAATCGAACCGTCGACACGAGGATTTTCAGTCCTCTGCTCTACCGACTGAGCTATCTCGGCATTAAACGTGATAAGTTTTATTATATTATCATAAAACTTATTTAAATACAAATATTTTTAAGCTTGCGGTTTAAAAATGAATTAAAAAACCCAAAAAAAATAGGATAAATATTTTTATGGTGCCGAGGGCCGGAATCGAACCGGCACGGAACAAAGTTCCGAGGGATTTTAAGTCCCTTGCGTCTACCACTTCCGCCACCCCGGCAATTATTTAATTGAGAAGACGGACTCCAAAAATTGCATTATATAATATCTCACAAAACGCAATATTTGTCAAATATTACCATATTCCAGTTTCCAAATATTTATCTATTGCGGCTGCCGCTTTTTTTCCGGCGCCCATTGCAAGTATGACGGTTGCGGCTCCGGTAACTATATCGCCTCCGGCAAAAACTCCTTTCTTTGAGGTTTTCCCCGTGTTCTCATCTGCTATTATATATCCCCATTTATTTAAATTTAATCCTTGGGTAGAAGATGGAACTATCGGATTTACGTTTGTTCCTATAGCAATAACTGCGGCATCTATTTTAGTAATAAATTCAGAACCTTTTATCGGAATCGGCCTTCTTCTTCCGCTTTCGTCAGGCTCTCCAAGTTCCATTCTTTCACATTCGACAGCCGTAACGTTATGATTTTCGTCTCCTATAAATCTGATTGGATTTATTAAAAATTCAAACTTAACTCCCTCTTCTTCGGCATGATGAACTTCCTCGATTCTTGCCGTCATTTCGTTTCTTGATCTCCTGTAAAAAATTCTGGAGTCTTGATAGCCAAGCCTTAAAGCCGTTCTAACGGCATCCATAGCAGTGTTGCCCGCGCCGAATACTACTAATGTCTTGCCGCATTTAATGGGCGTATCGTATTCGGATTTATTGTATGCGCGCATTAAGTTAACTCTGGTAAGAAACTCGTTGGCGGAGTATATACCGTTAAGTTCTTCCCCCGGTATATTAAGAAATTTTGGAGTTCCTGCGCCCGTTCCTATAAAAACCGCACTGTAGCCCCTATCGTTAAGCAGTTCGTCTACATTTAAAGTTTTACCTATTACTTCATTGGTAAAAACATTAACCCCCATATCTTCCAAGACTTTAAGTTCTCTCGATAAAATTTCTTTAGGAAGACGAAACTCGGGAATTCCGTACATTAAAACTCCTCCTATTTCATGAAGGGCTTCATATATCGAAACGGCATAACCCATTTTGCATAAATCTCCAGCAACCGTAAGACCTGCCGGGCCTCCGCCTACTACCGCTATTTTTTTGTCTTTTTTATGATTTATTTCTATATGAATATCGCCGTATTTTGCCTCGTAATCTGCCGCAAAACGCTCCAAATTGCCGATGGCTACGGAAGGGGTATCTTTTCTTTTACCTACCGTGCAAACCTTCTCGCACTGATCTTCCTGAGGACACACTCTGCCGCATACGGCAGGCAGCGAATTAGTTTCTTTGATCTTTTTTGCGGCACCAAGAAAATCTCCTTCTTCGATGAGTTTTATAAAAGCGGGAATATTTATATTAACGGGACACCCTTCGACGCAGTAAGGTCTCTTGCACTGAATACATCGTTTTGCTTCTTCGACTGCTTCTTCTGCCGTGTATCCGTAAGGGACTTCTTTGAAATTGCCATTCCTTACCGCAGGCGGCTGACACTGCATAATATGTTTCTTGATTTTCAGCCTTTCTTTTGTATCCATATTAATTATAAATTATCTGTATAATATATACTTATAAAATTAAGCGGTTAAATTATGGTGCGCTTTCATATGACAATCATAGGAAGTTTTTTCTTCTTCCTTATAAAATTTAAGCCTGTTCATAAGGTTATCGAAGTCAACTAAATGCCCGTCGAAGTCTGGGCCGTCTACGCAGGCAAATTTTGTTTTATTTCCTACCAAAACCCTGCATGCGCCGCACATTCCCGTTCCGTCTATCATAATAGGATTTAAACTTACGATTGTTTTTATAGACTTTTCTTTGGTCAGATCGCTTACGGCTTTCATCATAATTACCGGACCAATGGCAATAACCCTGTCTATCTGTATTTTTTTATCGTAAATAATGCTTCTTAAAACATCGGTTACAATACCTTTAGTACCGTAACTTCCGTCGTTTGTAGCGGCAAGAACTTCGTTGCTTGCCGTTTTCATCTCGTCTTCCATCAAAAGAAGCTCTTTACTTCTTGCTCCGATTATAGATATAACGTGATTTCCTTCTGCTTTCATAGCCTTAGCTATAGGATATATTGCCGCGGTTCCGAAACCGCCGCCGATGCAGACTACGGTTCCAAATTTTTTTATTTCGGTAGGGACGCCCAGAGGTCCTACTAAATCAGCTAAACTTTCTCCGACGTTTAATTCGCTGAGCAGATGCGTAGTTTTTCCAAGCGTCTGCACAAGTATGGTAATAGTTTTGTCGTTTTTGTCTGAACTTGCGATAGTAATAGGAATTCTTTCGCCTTTTTTATTCACCCTCAATATTATAAATTGACCGGGTAACGCTTTTAACGCTATATCCGGAGCCGATATATTATATAAATTTATCCCTTCACCGAGATTTTTTTTGCCGATTATTTGATACATATTATTATCGATAGGTTATGGTTTAATGCTGTGATGGAGGCGGCACTCGGAATTGAACCGAGGTATAAAGGTTTTGCAGACCTCTGCCTTACCGCTTGGCTATGCCGCCTAAATTAAAATTTTATCAGACGTTCTTTTATTATATTACTTTTTCAAATTTTTTTAAATACTTTTTTACGTAACAATTTTATTTATATATTTATATAATTATTTGTACAGCAATAGACTTTTTGCTCTTATTCTACGGTTAACCTTAGGAACGCTCGACTTTATTTTTTTAATGTTTATACCTTCAGGTTTAGCATAAATGTTAAATGTTCCTACTCTGTTAAATACGGTTTTTACTAAAGCGATACCTTTATTAAAAGCTTTAAAGCTGAATAGGCTGCTCCTTTCTATTCCGCCGGAAGAGACTAACGACAATTTAACGTTGCCGTTTATGCGGTCGGCGTTAGTTATCACGTTGCCGAATTTATCGACCGCTACTATTTTGATTATAAAAGGTCTTCCTGCCGGAACTTGAGCTATATTCGTAGAAATAAGAAACTTTTTAAAATATGAAGGGCTTATATTTATATTCTTACTTATAAAAACGTGCGTTCTGCCGCCGTAATTAACGGCAAAGTTTAACTGCGCTATTCCCGCTCTGTCCGAAATAAAATTAAATTTACCGAAACCGTCGTTTATATAATCGGCAGGGATCGTTCTGGGTCTTATACTAAAGTTGTCTCCGGTTAAATAAACTTTTATGCTGCCTTTTGATTTAGGCATTAATTTTACCGGGTTTCCGTATTGGTCGGCCGCATATATTTTTACTTTAAACGGAACGCCGGCTATAACGTCTTTAGGTGCCGATATTTTTAAATTATGGAAAGGTCCTGCGTAAATGTGAATAGGCATACTTTCGTCGTCGATACCTTCAAATAAACTTGAAACCTCTATTCTGCCGGCTTTTTTATAAGAAACGTCAAAATTTACTATGCCTTTCTTAAACTCTGATGCAGGAATATTTAATTGTTCTTTATTATTTTTGCCTCCTATATTTACGGCAATATTCAATCCCTCGTATTTCTTGGCAAAATCTGTAATTATGTTGCCGTAATCGTCTAAAGCAACCAACCTTACGTTGAATTTGCTGCCGGCCTGAACGCTGTGCGGTACGTTAATCCTGAAATTATTAAGCTTTCCGGGAAGAATGGTTATAGTAGTAAACGCATAAGCGTTAACGGAAAGCATAGGAATTAAGCAAAAAAGCAGTAAAAAAGAAATAATGCCGTAAAAAGTTATTTTTTTTGCATTAAAATTCATAATCGGATTCCCCTTAATAAAAGAATAATGTTTCATATTTATTATCGTATTTTTTTTGAAATATTTAAATAATATTTAATTTTTTCGTTTGAAGGATTCAATTCTAAAGCTTTCCTAAAATTGTATTCGGCGTTAGAAAACATTTTTAAACGCATGTACGACAGCCCCAGAATAAAATTTATCTGCCATAATTTTTTGTACTCAAGCGCTTTTTTGGCATAATACACGGAAGCACTGTAATTTTTAATTTCATATTCGTCCAAGGCAGCGTTAGATAATGCCCTGTAATTATCGGGATTGAATTTTAATGCTTTTTTAAACATAATCAATGCTGTGTTAAAGTCGTCTTGCGAAAAGGACAGGATTCCTTTTTTATTGTAAAAATTAGATTCTTGAATACTCGATTTTTTAATGAAGGCTGTTTTTTTTGCTAATTTTTTATAAACTCTTTCAGATATATTTGATTTTTTCTTTATTTTTTCATAATTTACGGACATCGCTTTCGGTTTCGAGGCGGTTTTTTTCTTTTTATTAATAATATATATAAAAGGATTTACAGCCCCAAAATCTTTAGGCATCTTTATCTCGCTCTTCGATTTCAAAATATTTTGTAACGTCTCTTGTTTGTTTATAACATATGCAGCCAAAGTTGAAGAAAAATTTACCGAATTGTTTTTATTAATATTTTTACCGATATAGAATTTTTTAAAATTTATTTTATAATTATACTCTAAGTCTTTAACAAAATAATATATATCATACGGATGCCCCGAACCGTCCACCCTGAAATAAAAATCCGCAGCGTCATTTTTTTTATTTACTCTTATAAATTTAACCGTATCCAATTTTATTCGATATTTTCTTCCAACATTTATAATTTCCGAAATGAAATATTTTTCGTTTTTATTGAAAGAGTATCCGTAGCGTAAAATAGGAAAGTCCGTTTTTCGTATTCCTTTTATGCTTTCGTTTATCTTGATTTGAATACTTTTTAGCACTGCGATTCTTTTGTTTATCGACAAACTTATTTTATTTTCTTTTGCCGTAATGCTTTTATATATAAAAAAAACGACAAAAATCGATATAATAAAAAAAGTTACGACAAAATAATATGCTATTTTTTTAAAATTAAAATTATACATTATATATTTAATACATTATTAAAAATTTTAAGTCAATCAATTTTGTAATAAGACGCCATAGACGTATCCGTTTCATAGACGTTTACGCTTTTTACGGCTATGTCGTTATGCTTCATGGATTTAATTTTTTTTTCAAATTCGTTATATATATACATAGCTAAATTTTCTGCGGAAGGATTTACGCTTAAAAAAAAATCGGTCTCGTTGATAAACTTATGGTCAAGCGTTCCCAATACTTCGTTAAGATAATTTTTCAGCAATTTAAAATCTATCGCTATTCCTATTTCGTTTAATTTAGATGCCGAAATTACGGCTTCGACCTTCCAGTTGTGTCCGTGAACGTTTTCGCATTTTCCCTGATAGCCTCTCAAGGCATGCGCAGACGAAAAACCAGACGTTATTTTTAAATCGAACATAAATTTTTATTATGAACCGGTAAAATTATCATTAATTTTAATTTTTGCGTGCATTCTAAGATTCACGATCATATTTTTAAGTTTCTTCGTCAATTCGGCAGCATATTTTTTATTTAGTTTTTTTGAAGTTTCTCTTCCGTTTTCGATAGTAAATAAAAAGAATTGCAGCCTATATTTTATAAATTTTTTTTCTATAACTATTTTTTTTAAAAAATTATAAAAACCGTTTTTATCAAAACCGAACTTGCTTAAAAATACCGAAAAACTTATATGTTTATGAAGAGACGCAAACTTTTTTTTAAAATTTTGAGCCATAACTTTTAAAGTACGGCTATTTATAATTAAACCTCCTGCTTTTTCCTGCTGCTTAAGAATAATAATCCTGTTTATATATATATTGGACAAATGCTTTAATTCCGCTTCAGGTAACGTTTCGTTAATTTTAACATATTTTAAATTATTTACCATATTAAAATTATATAAAAAGTATAAATCATTAAGCGTTATAGGGGTATCATCAACCGTGGCGGCTATTGAATCAACCTGAAATCCGCTTGAAACGCCGGCGGAAAACGACATTAAAAAAAATGTAAAAAAAATCCACAAACTAACTGTTTTTGTTTTATATTTCATTATTTTTAATAGAAATTATTAAAAATTTATTATAAAATTTTACTATGCATTGTAATATAATATCTATATTTTATATTTTAATATTATCATTATTTTTATTTTTTTTATATATTTTTTTATTTAAAAATATACAGTCTTTGTTTGCTAAAAATAAATTAAGGGAATATGCGCGCGAAATTGAAATTTATAAAACAATATTAAATAACATTGCAGACGGGGTTGCCGTTATAAACAAAGAAAAAGAAATCTTATTCGTAAACGAATCTTTCGGCAGAAACATAAGATCTGTAAAAACAGACGGCAAAATTATTAATAATCAATTCGATTTTTTAACCCGGAATATAGAACTTAATTCATTAATAGACGAGGCGGTTAAAAAAAGTTTTTTTAAAATAGCCGAAAAAAAAATTTCTTATTACGACAAAGCCGAAAAAAAAACAGCCGATTGCATAATATTTAATATAAATAATAAGGATAAATATGCCGTAATAGTAAAAGATATAACCGAAATACAGAAAATAGAAGATATCAGATCGTCTTTTATTCAGAACGTTTCTCATGAATTGCAAACGCCGGTAACGGCTATAACCGGTTTTGCCGAAACTTTAAAAAACGGCGCTATCGATAACCCTTACGTCAGGATGAAATTCGTGAATATAATCGAACAGCACGCAAAACGACTTCGATTTTTGATTGACGATCTTATTACGCTTTCCAATATCGAAACGGAAAGATTTCCGGTCAAATTGGAAAATATAGACATTAAATACAATATAGAAAATTCTTTAATTTTATTTGAACGTGAAATAAAAGAAAAAAATTTATCCGTTATAAATAAAGCAAAAAACGATATCTTTATTTCCGACCAGGGTAAAATTAGCCTTATAATAAACAATCTTATCCAGAACGCTGTGAAATACGGCAATAAAAATGGCATATTATCAATAGAAAGTTACGTGTGCGACAAGTCTGCCGCAATGAATTTTCTTTCGGAAGCGGAAGAAACATCGGTTCTATGGAATTTTTATTCCCTTAACGAAGCCGACTCTCAATTTCTTTTCTTTTCTATAAGCGACAACGGTATCGGCGTAAATTATACTAATCTTTTAAGGCTCGGCGAAAGATTTTTCAGGATAGACGGCTCGCATAAAAATTCGGAAAAAGGTTCAGGTCTCGGTCTGGCTATCGTCAAACATACGCTGAAATTTTTGAGGGGCAGCGCAGTCATTAAAAGCAGCATGGGAAACGGATTTAAGTTTTCTTTCATTATACCTGTTAAAACTGTTAAACAAAATTTAACTCCGGAATAGATTTTATAATCTTGTATTTGTAAAGCAATTCGGTATAAATATTAAAGCCCGTTATTTCTTCGGGACCTAAATTAAAACTCAGGCAGTCCGTCCAATATTCCATAAGCTCTTCAAACGATATGAAATCATAATCGCCGGATTTTATTACCGATTCGGCTGCCTCTTCAAGACCTGATAACGCCTTTATTTTTGATTCAATCATATAATCGTATAAAACGGAAAATTCATTTTTATTGCCGTCGTAAGATTCTTTCCTTATTATAAAAAGAGCAAAAACAAAAGGGAATGACGTATGCCTGTACCATAAATCCGCTAAGTCGTATGTATAATAGCCGTCAGGAATATTTTTTACTAATTTTAAGGCATTATTGCCTATATGCAGAAAACTGCTTCCTTCGGCTATTTTTTTATAATAATCCGAATCTATCTCAAGTTCTAAATTATCGTTTTGTTTCAATTTTAAAAATTTCATTGAGTCTAAATCCATTTTGTAGAATTCGGCCAATAAAACCTTTAATAAATTTACCGAGGTAAGAGTTTCGGGTGTAACGTATACCGTTTCGTCCTCATTAAAATCCTCTATTGGTTTATTTGAAAAAAGATATATGCTTTTTACTTTTTTCTTAGAACTTATCGAAAGGTTAGGGAATATATAAGAATTATCGTAATTGGAAATATAGTAAAAGGAAGATGAAGGGCTTATATCTATGCCTCCGGATTGTAATTTGCCGTTCAAAAAAGCAGGCGTTCCGGAAATGAAATCCGCAATATTATTTCTATTTTCGCCGTTAAGTAATTTTTTTAAATAATAGTAGATAGGATATACGTTAAGATAATTTATCTCACCTATTTTAATCATAAAATGGCTGCCTGCATTACGGTAAAATTTGCGAAATTTCTTTGTACAGATAATCGGGATTATATCCTTTGAGTTCGTCGTATTCGTGATTTCCCGAAGCAACGGCGCATATATGAATGTCTGCATTTTTTGCGGTCATTATATCTATTGGGGAATCGCCGATTAATATAGTATTCTCTTTTGGAATAGCGGTCATCTCTACAATTTTATTTATCATTTCCGGCGACGGTTTGCCTTCTAAACCGTCGAATACCCCGTAAACGTAATCAAAAAGGTCTATTATCTGCAAATGTTTTAAAAGTTCTCGGGATATCGAGCCTGTTTTATTCGTAGCAACGCTGAGAATTTTATTTTCGCTTTTTAATTTTAAAAGAAGCTCTTTTGCTCCTTTTATTAACGTTGTTTTATCGAAACAGACTTCGGTATATTTTTTTCTAAAAACGGCTATTGCTTCTTCTTCGTTTTCTTTTCCGAAAAGTTTGCCGAGAAGACCTTCAAGCGGGACACCAACGTAAGAACTGGATTCTTCGGGCGTTATATTCCTGCTTTGAAATTTGGAAAATACGGCATCAAATGCGTCGTTTATAGCCTTAAACGAATCTATAAGCGTTCCGTCTAAATCAAAAATTATCGAATTATATTTTTTTAAAATTTTAAAAACCCTCTCATAAATTCCGCGGTTTCCTCAGGAATAGCAGTATTAATGGACATTCCCGTTCCTATTTCGAAACCGGCCTTCATAGTAAGCCTTGGAATAATTCTTAGGCTCCAGTGGTAATAGTCTTCTTTTTCGTCGGCTATAGGCGGATTATTAAATACGAAATTATAATCCGGATTGTCGAGCGCATCATACATACCTTTAAGAATCTTTTTGACTATGATGCCGAGAGCCTTGGCCTTATCCATAGAAATATTAGAAAAACATGGTTCGTGCGACAGCGGCATTATCCAAGTTTCAAAAGGGCTCGTCGAAGCAAACGGATGAAAAACTATAAAATCGTCGGTCTGCATTATTATCCTTCTGCCGTCCACTATTTCAGCCTGTATCATATCGCAAAAAATGCATCTTCCGACCTCGTCGTAATAAAATCTTGCCTGCGAAATATTATTTCTAAGGTTAAGCGGTATTACGGGAGTCGCTATAATCTGCGAATGAGAATGAATAATCGACGTTCCGGCATTAGCGCCGCTGTTTTTAAAAATTATAATGTATTTAAATTTAGAATTGGTACGCAGGCTCAAATACCTCTGCCTGTACATCAAAAATAGCTCCTGCACCTGCTTGTCGGAAAAAAAAGGAATCGTTTCATTGTGTTTAGGCGTATCTATTACTACTTCGTGCGTACCAATTCCGGGTTTAGTCCTGAAAACTTCCGTTGCCCTGGGAAAAAAATATCCCGTAAAATCTGTATTTACGGATTTAATGCCTTCGTAAACATTTAAATTTTCTTCCGAATTAAGGGAAAGAGCTGCAAATTTATTTGGGATTACTCTTATCCACCAGCCCTTAGTATTGGGAGCGGTGCCGTAAGTCCTGAAAGAATCGACTTCATGCGGCGAAAGATATTCGTTTCCAGAACAAAATGGGCAATCTGCAGAATATTCGCCGACCTTTTCGGACGCATCTTTTTTATATTCGGTGTCCCTGCCGAATTCGTTAGGCCTTCTTCTTCTTTCTGTAGCTATTATGACCCATTCTCTTGTAGTAGGATCCTGTCTTAATTCAGACATATTTAATATTTATATATAATCTCTGTTCTTATATTTTTTTTATTGTTTTTATTGTTTTATATATTCATTATATAAAAAATCATGAATTTTACAAGAATTATTTACGTCAGAGAAGTTAAACCGCAGAGATTTATTCCAGACCGCAAAAGGTTTGTTTTGTTCACCGCCTATTCCACCGTGGGCCCCCATCTGATTTTCAAAATTTATTATATTTTTACCGTCGTATTCTCCAAATAAAATTAAATCTCCGGAATTTTTAAATCCGATAAATTTTTCTAATGATGAGAATGTTGTTTCTGCTTCCGTTTTTGTTTTACATGCATCGATTATTTTTCTTATCGTAAAATTTTTGTCCGCCGAATTATTTATTAAATATTTTAAAGAGTAAAATTTTTCTTCTTCTTTGTCGTATATGGAAATTTCGCCTTTTTCGTTAATTCCGGTTATAAAACCTATGCCTTTTAAGTTCGCAAGCATATTAATCAGTTTACTGTATTTATTTTCAATCTCCTCGAGAGTCATTCTTCGAGATTTTCCCGAAAAATAGATATTGGCCATTGGCCCCGAATCCATTATGTAAATCGTTTTTTCGGTCTGCCATTGAAACTCCAGTATGCTTTCGGGTTCTTTGACCGATTTCATTCCACCGATATATCTGTTATAAATTTTTTTGCAAGTCCCTTTCGTAAAAAAGTCGCCAATATATAAAAATAATCTTTTAAAAACCGCATTATATCCCGTATCGAATTCATACACTTTTAATTCAGAATCGTTAATATATCCGCCGATTGCATCTTTGAGCATTTTACCGCCGTTAGCTTTTTGAAAAGGAATCGACGGCGTGTGTCCGTGATCGGATATTATAAAAAAGTCGTATTTTCGTTCCGATTTCATTAAAGCTTTATTTATGTGATAAATTTTTCTGTCTATAGCCTTTAACGTCCTTAACGCGCTATATGAATATGGACCTCTGTGATGCGAAAGTTCGTCGTATCCTATATAATCCGAATATATATACGGCACGCCGCGGGAAATATCCATTATAGCGCCGAAAGTTTCTATCTCTTTAAATATAACGTTGGTCATAGCCCTTGCAAAAGGGAAAAAACCTTCGGGACGAACTTCGCGTTTCTTAACTATATCCTCTATTTTTTCAAATATTTCCAATAACGCTTCAAAAAAAACGTAAAAGAAAGTTTTTATAAATGTAAATATATGAAAAACAAAAACAATAAATATATCGAAATTCCTTACTTTTTTTTTAAATAAATATCTTATTGAAAACGTTGAAAGAGTGAAAGTTGAGCGGGATGCCCCGCCGGAAAACAAATTAACGTAACTTGAGCCGCCTTTTAAAAGACCAGGGCTTTTTTTAGCTAAACGTTCTTCGATGCGACCGGCGCTTTCAGGTTTTTTAAATATTATTTCCTCTCCGGTCTCTCTTTCTATCCATCTGAAACCTGGTATATCGTCGTTATTTCCGTATAAAAGACCCGCCTGAAAAAAAGGTGTGTCGCTGGGTACTCCCGTAAAATAATCGTCGAGCAGATAATCTCCCGAATTTATCATTTTTTTAAGGTGAGGCATTAGGTTTAACGAAAGAGCTTTTTTTAAAGCGGCGTAAGAAAGTCCGTCTATTTGAAATATAACAAAGCCTTTTTTTTCGATAGACTTAGCTATTTTTATTTTTCTTATAGATTTTTTAAAAATATTTAACAGGCTTAATTTCATACTCAATTATCTTCTCTTTCAAAAAGATAGTTCGAAAGAAACACCATTAAAGTTAAAAAGCCTGCTATAAAAATAAAATTCCATACAAGAGGAGTTTCAGGCATAAATAATGTCTTTTTTTTACCGTAAAAAAACAGGTACTTCATTATATCTACCGAATAGGTAACGGGATTTATATAAGCCAATATTTTTAAAAAAAACGGAAATTTTTTAATGGGATAAAGCGCTCCGCTTACGAAAAACATAGGCTGTACCAATAAATTAATAATGGAATTAAACCCTTCGAAAGACGTCATTTTAGAAGCTATCACTATGCCGAATGCCGTTATGGAGCATGATATTAAAAATAAAGAGGCCGCTATAAGCAAAAACGAAATAACCGTAACGCGGATTCCCAAAAAAGGGACGAACGCCAGCATTATAAGAGCCTGAAACGTACTTATAATGCCGCCGGACGTAATTTTTGCCAGAACAAAGGTTTTTCTTGAAACGGGCGAAACCAATATTTCTTTTAAAACGCCGAATTCCCTGTCCCAGATAATAGATATAGACGAAAATATAGACCGGAAAAGTACGGTCATAATAAGTATGCCCGGAAAAATATACTGCATATAAGAACCGTTTTTCATTTTTACGAGAGTAGAAATTCCGTAACCTACGAATAAAAGCCATATTACAGGTCTTGAGAGGTCTGTAACGAGCCTTGACTTTTGTCTAGTAAATTTTAAAATTTCCCTTTTATTTATAGCTATAAAAGCTCTAAATTCGCCTTTCATAAATTATACCGACGTTATCCTTTTATTTTTTTACGCATGTAATTAAGAAATCGGTTTTAGAAATTAATATATCTTCTTTTTCGGAATTTAAAAATTTATAATAATCGTTTAATCCAGCGTGATATTCCGACGGCGTCATTATATCTTTTTCAAAAAGATTTTTTTTTATCGATTCAAATTCATTTTGCAATAACAGAAAAGCGTTTTTAATTTGTCCGGTACTGTCATAATCGTTTTTTCTTTTAAAAAAAATCTGCGTAAACGGTTTTATTTTAATATCGCAAAAACCGCCTGAAGATAAAAACGAAGGCAATTTTTTGGAAATATTTCTGTCGCCTCCGTTTAGCGCCTGATAACGAGAATATGCACTAAACAATTTTTTTGAATTGTCGGTAGGCTCAGGATAATGTAGCGTCATATCGTCTTCTATGTCTATTAAAATTAACAATCCGCCGTATTTTAAAGTTCTTTTTATTTCCGAAAGAAATGAAGCCGAAAGATTTGTATGCTGAAAAACATATCTTGCGAAAATTGCGTCGAATATTTCCGCTTTGAAAGGCATACTGCGGACGTCTGCTTTAATATAAGAAGTGTTTGAGGCGTTGCCGCCGAGCGCCGCCGCAGTCTTTAAAGAGACTGCATCTGAATCTAATCCTATAATTTTTAATGGATTTTTTTCTTTAAGGATGCAGGGAAGAATTCCCAAACCCGTACCTGCATCGCATATTGTTTTTCCGGCAAAGGAATACTCCAGTTCGCTAATCTGACTCAATAAAAACGGCGCCGTTAAAAATGACTGGAAAGCTATATAGCGGACATCGGCGGAATTAGTTTCCGCTAAAGCCGCATCTAAAAATTGTCCGCAATACAAAACCCTTCCTAAAATATATTTTTTAAATTTATAATCTGCATTCTGTCTTTTCCTATGGAAAGCATATTTATTTTCAATCCGGTAAGTTCTTCTATTCTTAAAATATATTTCTGGGCATTCACCGGCAGGTCTTTAAAATCTTTTATTTGCGATATATCGCCGCTCCATCCTTCCGCTTCTTCATAAATCGGAACGGCTTTTTCATAGTCGGATGAAGAAAAAGGTAGATGATTGATTACGGCGCCGTTCAGCATATAACCGGTACAAATTTTAATCTTCGGCAGACCCGATAAAACGTCGAGTTTCGTAACGACCATTCCGGTAATTCCGTTTAAACGGCCAGCTTCTTTAATTAAATTTACGTCGAACCAGCCGCATCTTCTCGGTCTTCCCGTAACCGAACCGAATTCTTCTCCTTTATCCCTGATGTTTTTGCCGTCGTCGCCTTTTAATTCCGTCGGAAAATAACCTTCCCCGACACGTGTAGTATATGCTTTGGTAATACCTATAACTTCGTCTATTTTCGTCGGTCCCAAACCTACGCCGGCAAGAGAAGAACCGCTAACCGTATTAGACGAAGTAACGTAAGGATATGTGCCATGGTCGACGTCTAAAAAAGTACCTTGCGCACCTTCGAGCATAACGTTAAGTCCCTGTTCCAATTTTTCGTTTATAAATATAGACGAATCTATAAGAAAATCCTTTATTTTTTCTCCGTAATTTAAATATTCTTCAATTAAATCGTCTGGATTAAATACTTCTTCCCCAAGCACGTTTTTAAATAGATAATTTTTTTCTTTAAGGCTCAAAACTATTTTATTATACAGCACGTCTCTTTTTAAAAGATCGACGGCACGTATTCCGAGCCTTGCAACTTTATCTTCATATGCCGGACCTATTCCCCTTCCGGTAGTGCCTATCATTCCGGCGCCTCGCAATCTTTCCCTTGCCGTATCTAGTCTTTTATGATAAGGCATTATTATATGAGATTTATAGGATATAAAAAACCTGTTCTTAATATTTATCCCTACGGTTTTTAATTCTTCAAGCTCCTGGAAGAGGACGGAAGGATCGATTACTACGCCGTTTCCAAGAATACATATTTTATCTTCGTTTAATATACCTGAGGGCACCAATCTGAATACTAAAGTTAAATCTCCGCACACGACGGTATGTCCCGCATTATTTCCGCCCTGATAACGCGCTACTATATCAGCATTTTTGGAAAGCAAATCGACTATTTTTCCTTTCCCTTCGTCTCCCCATTGAAGACCTACTACTACAATATTTTTTTTTCTCATATTCTTATAGTTATAATTTTATATATTTTCGGTATTTTTTTTAAATTCAGCTATATTTTTATATTTTCTTTCTTTGCCTGAATTTATATCGCTCAGTAAAATATGGTCTTCCGCTATGTTTATAATTTTTTTTATTCTATTTTCCTTCATATATTTTATAATATCCAAATATCCGTAGTTCATAAAATTAGTTTCTACCGCATATCCTTTTTTGCGCAAAAATACAATAATTTCTACTTCGGATTTTTTGTCTGCCGTTTTATTAAAAACAAGAAAATCTCTTTTTTTAAATCCATTTTGCGAAAAATCGCCGTATCTGCATAAAGTATCGAGATTAACGGCAAAACCCGCTCCGGCACAACTCTCTCCAAACCTGCCGATTAAATTATTATATCTTCCGCCTCCAAAAATTTCGTAACCTACATGAGGCGCAAAACATTCGAATATCGTTCCCGTATAATAGTTTAGTCCTCTTATCTCGCCGAGGTCTATAGTTATATATTTTTCTAATTTATAATGTTTAATATACGAAAGTATTCTTTCAAGAGTTTCCAATGCTTCTTGGGACTTTTCGTCCGAAGCCATTTTCCATGCTTTTTTTATAACCGATTTTTCGCCGAAGATGAACGGAAGTTCGCTTATAACTTCTTTCTTTTTTAACGGTATAGAAGCTCCTTCAAGAAAAACGTTTAAGCCCGAAGAATCTTTCCTTAAAATAAATTCTTCGATTTTTTCTCTTACGGCGTGTTCTATTTCGGATACTATTCCTTTAAAAAATTCTACGTTTCCTATATCTACGCTGAAATCCTTAACTCCGAGCCGTTTTAAAGATTCAATGCCCATTATAATAAGTTCAGCGTCGCTTTCCGGACTTTCGGGTCCGACCGATTCCACCCCTGCCTGCCATATTTCTCTGGGCCTGCCGAGAACCGGGTCTAAATTCCTCAAAACAGGGCCGAAGTAAGAAAACTTATACGGGAGAGCAACCGAATTTTTTAATGCCGAACTTAACCTTGCTATCTGAGGAGTGAAATCGCTTCTTAAGGACAACATCTCCCCCGTACTTATATCGGCAATTTTAAAAAGTTCACTTGCTTTAGAACTCAATAGAAAAACATCTAAAAAATCTATGCTTGGAGTTATGACCTTTCCGTAACCCCATCTAGAAAATTCTTCAAGAAGCGTATTTGCAACACTGTCTATATTTTCCGTTTCCGCTATTAAAAAATCTCTTGTTCCTGCGGGCGGTTGAGAAGAAAACATTAAGTTTTTCTTGTTCACTATAACTCTAAATATTTTGCTTCCGTTATATTAGGTTCAGATTTTAACTCGTTAATAACTTCGCCATTAACTTCGGAATCAAGCTGTAAAATAGAAATGGCTTTGTCTAAATGCCTTCCGAGATGCATCCTTGCTATGTTAATACTATTTTTACCGAGTACTTTTCCTATAGATGCTATTACGCCGGGTTTATCTAAATTAAAGATAACCAAAATATGTCCTTCCGGAATAGCTTCGATTGCGTAATCGTCCACTTTTACTATCCACGGATTTTTTTTGCCGAATATCGCTCCTGTTATAGAAAAAGTTTTAACGTCGGTTTTAGCCGAAATAGATATGGTGCTGGTATAATCTAACGCCTGGTCCGATTTTGACTCTACTACGGATATTCCTCTTGCTTTTGCAACTTCTACGGCGTTAACGTAGTTAATATCTTCCCTGAGTACGGGATAAAGAACTCCTTTTACTACGTTAGGGGTTATAGCGCTTATATTGTGCTTAGAAACTGCGCCGTTGTAATCTATTTTAATTTCGGTAATTCCGCCGGTTATAATATTGCCGAGCAGTTTGCCTATTTTTTCGCCGAGATTAAGATAAGGGCCTATAATATCGACCTCTTCTTTTGTTACGGAAGGAACGTTAACCGCATTTTTTATAGTTCCGTTAATAAGATAGTCGGCAATTTGATTGCATATTGCTACCGCAACGTTTGTCTGCGCTTCTTCGGTAGAAGCTCCGAGATGCGGCGTAGCAATAACATTGTCTAAAGTTAAAAGCGGATTGTTCACCGGCGGTTCAACCTCGAATACGTCTAACGCGCAGGCTGAAACTTTGCCTGATTTGAGAGCTTCGTATAAATCGGCTTCGTTTATTATTCCGCCTCTTGCTATATTAAGAAGCTTGACTCCGTCTTTCATCTTGGCTATGGTTTCTTTGTTTATCATGCCTTTCGTTTCTTTTACCAAAGGCGTATGAACGCTTATATAGTCAGATTTTGCATATATTTCGTCTAAATCTACAAGATTTATTTCAAGTTCTTTTGCTTTTTCTTTAGATAGAAGCGGATCATAGCCTATAGGATTCATGCCGAAACATTTTGCGCGGTTATAAAGAACCTGCCCTATATTACCCATTCCTATAATACCTAAGGTTTTTCCGTAAACTTCCGTACCTTGAAATTTGCTTTTTTCCCATTTACCTTCCTTTATAGAAAGAAAAGATTGAGGTATATACCTTGACATAGCCATAAGCATGCCGAAAGTAAGCTCTGCCGTCGTTACCGTATTTCCGCCGGGGGTATTCATAACGACTATTCCTGCGGCTGTAGCTGCGGCTTTATCTACGTTATCCAATCCGCTTCCCGCTCTTCCTATTACTTTTAATTTTTTAGCGGCCTCTATAATATCTTTTGTAAGTTTTGTGGCGCTTCTTATTACTATACCATCATACTCCCCTATTATTTGCTTAAGCTCTTCGGGCTTTAATCCGGTTTTAACGTCAACCTGTATTTTGCCTGTTTTCGTTAATATGTCGATACCTTCTTTTGAAAGTTTATCGCTTACGATAACTTTAAACATATTATTTATCTCCTATATATTTTATTACTGGTATGGAATTGAATTCTGTCCTTTTCTTTTCCATTTTGTGACAGGGACAGAATTGAATTCTGTCCCTGTAATATTTAATGATTTATTCGCCGAATAAAGCCTTTTGTGCGGCTTTAAGTCCGCTTCCAATTTCAAACTTATATCCTAATTCTTTCAATACGGCTTCTAATGCCGATATTGCGGTTATAACGTCAAAACATCCGGCATATCCGAGGTGCGCTATTCTGAATATTTTGCCTTTTGCGGCATCCTGTCCGCCTGCTATGGTAATACCGTATTTTTCCCTTATGAGCTTAGTTATTTTGCCGGCATCTATGCCTTCGGGCGCCCATACCGCCGTAAGAGCGTTGGAAGGCTCATCCACGGTGTAAAGTTTTAATCCCATAGCCTGAACGGCAACCCTGACGGCATTTGCAAGATTTGCATGTCTTTTGAATACTTTTTCCAATCCTTCTTCTTTAATTTCCCTTAATATTTCTCTTAATCCGACTATAAGCTGAACGTTGGGAGTATAAGCATTCTGATTTTTTTCCAATGATTTTTTTTCTTTTTTAAAATTAAAATAGTACTTCGGCAGAGTCGATTTTTCTACGAAACTCCATGCTTTTTCGCTCAATGAAGCAAAAGCGAGTCCAGGAGGCAGCATAAGAGCTTTCTGGGAACCGGTAACGACTACGTCTATTCCCCATTCGTCCTGCGGAATATTCGTTACTCCAAGCGCCGTAATCGCATCTACGACTAGAATGGTATTGGGTCTTTTTTTAACTATATCGGCAATTTCTTTAACAGGATGGTAGACTCCCGTGGACGTTTCGGATGCCTGTATGTAAACGGCTTTTATCTCAGGGTCTTCGTTTAACGCATCTTCTATAGACTTCGGAGAAACGGTATGTCCCCACTCTACGTCTATAGCTTTTACGTTAACCGAATATGCCTTGCATATATCGAACCATCTTTCGCCAAATTTTCCTCCTCTGACCGCAAGAGCATGATCGCCTGCTGAAAGCAGATTCGTAACGCATCCTTCCATAGCGCCTGTTCCGCTTGAAGTAAAAATTAAAACTTCCTGTTTGGTCTGAAACAGGAATTTAAGATTATCTCTGACTTCCTGCAGAATGACGGAATATTCGGGAGCGCGGTGATGAATTATAGGAAGCGACATTTCGGCTAAAGCGCGTTCTGGCACCGGTGTAGGTCCTGGCGCCAATAAATACTTTTTTTGCATTTTTAAACCCCTTTAATAATGTTAAAATTAATTTGAAAAAAATTATAACTATAAAATTAAATTTAAAACATTATATACTAAAACAAATTTAATAAAAAAAGTCAAGGATTTAATGTATTTTATACTTCTAAAGATTTGCGCTTTTTAATAAAATTTTTTTAAAATTTGACTTTTCTTTATATAGACATTATAATTTATGATGTATTTATTTGTTCTACATTTTATATAGATATATTACTTATAATTTTAAATTTTAATAATTCAAATGGAAAATATGCTTGGCATTAATAAAATTCATAAAACCGGACTTTCAATACTTACCGTTTTAATATTAATTTTTTTTATTTTAGTCGTTCCTTCTTACGCTTCTAAACTTAACAAAAAAAAATATTCCGGCAGTTTTTTAAATATTAGATTTACGACGAGTAAACTTAATCAAAATAAAATTAGCGGAAAAAGCAGCGGCGCACAAGTAGTTATTGTTTCTTCCGCAAATACAAATAATATTTCTCAAGACAATAAAGTATTTATAAAAAAAATAAAGCCGAAAAAACATGAAACGACAAAAAAAACGGCAGTCGTTGCCGCCGCCTCCATTAAACAGGTAAACTCATCGAACAGTTTGGTCGCGTCCGGTCTGCTTGCAAAAAAAGGCGATTTTGCAAATTATCAAAAAAATATGACCCATATATTTCCTATGATTATAAACAAGGAAATAATACATTACATTCATTATTATCAGACTACGGGACGAGATTTTTTTAAATATGCGCTTTCAAGATCGGAAAGATACATACCCATGATAAAAAAAATCTTTCAAAAAATAGGGCTTCCTAACGATCTCGCTTATCTTGCAATGGTTGAAAGCGGTTTTTCGCCAACCGCATATTCATATGCCGGCGCAAGCGGAATGTGGCAGTTTATACCTTCTACCGGCAGAATATTCGGTCTGACTATAAATTGGTGGGTCGATGAAAGAAGAAATCCAGTTGAATCTACATATGCAGCGGCGGAATATTTAAAAGATTTATTTAATAAATTCGGCTCATGGTATCTTGCAGCGGCGGCTTATAATGCAGGTGAATTGACTATAGAAAGAGCGTTATCGGTTGATCCAGGCGCTAATTTCTGGTCTATATCGCAGAATAAACCTTATCTTTTACCCGGACAGACAAGAAGATACGTTCCTAAAATTATTGCGGCGGCTATTATTGCAAAAGATCCTGCTAATTTTGGTTTCCACAATATTAATTATCAAAAACCTATAAAATTTAAACAGGTAAAAGTACCGTATTCGGTCAGCCTTTACGATTTGGCTAAATGCATAGGTATTTCCGAATATGAATTGCAGAAGATGAATCCTGAGCTTTTAAGAAACGTTACCCCTCCGGACGACCCAGGATTTATGCTTAATATACCTGCAAGCGATTACGGTAAATTCTTAAAAAATTTCAAAAATCTTAAAAGATATACGCCTAAACAACCTGTAATTCAATATACGACTTATTCAAGGCCGGCTAATAATACGGTTTATACGGTAGAACCAGGGGATACGCTTATGGGAATCGCTTCAAAGTATGGAGTGCCTCTATCGACTATAGAAAGGTACAACGGACTTAACGGTTATTCCATACTGAAAGTAGGAGAAAAAATAACTATACCTGGAATAAATACCGCAAATACAAATTACGCGGCAAATAATTCAGGTTCTAATACGGTTTATACGGTAGAACCAGGGGATACGCTTATGGGAATCGCTTCAAAGTATGGAGTGCCTCTATCGACTATAGAAAGGTACAACGGACTTAACGGTTATTCCATACTGAAAGTAGGAGAAAAAATAACTATACCTGGCGAAAAAGGCCCTCAAAAAACTATCCCCAAAAACACTTTCGGCAATTCGGCTCTATCATATATTATCGTTAAACCAGGAATGACTTTATGGAGCATATCGCAAAAATTTAACGTGTCTATAAATTATATTAAAAACATAAACAAGATAAGTGGAAACGATATACATACGGGAGAAAAAATATTTTTAAAAGGCGGCTCGGCTAATAACGTAAGATATTCTTATATTAAGAGCAGTGTCAATAACTATGATGCAAAAAGAACGAATAGCGGTTTTTTATACTATAGGGTAAAATTCGGCGATTCGCTTTATGGGATTTCTGCAAAATTTCATGAAAACGTAAAAAATATAATGGCCGAAAACAATATAAAAAATCCAAATTCTATATATCCCGGCGAATTGCTTAAGATAACCAGATAAATGATATCTTTCGATGAATCTTTAAACATTATAAATTCAATAAACATTTCTGCATCTCTAAAAACCGAAAAAATATCGGTTGTAAACGCGATAGACAGGGTTTTATGCGACGACGTTATGTCGGGCGTAAATTATCCGGCATTCGATAATTCAGCAATGGACGGGTATGCCGTTAATACCGAACTTACAAAAAAACTTAATTCATCGCAATTAAAATTAGCTATATCCAAAAAAGTCGTATATGCCGGAGATTCCTCCGTTAATTCTAAATATAAAAAATCCGGCGAGGAAAACTTTGCCGTCCGCATAATGACGGGCGGATATATGCCTGAAACTTTAGATGCCGTAATACCTATTGAAGATGCCGTAGTAGAAAACAATACTCTTATAATAACTGCTCCGGTGAAACCTGGTAAAAATGTAAGAAACCGCGGCGAAGTTATTAAAAAAGGAGATGTTATTTTAAAAAAAAACACGAGGCTGATTTCCGAAAACATATCCCTGCTCGTCTCCTGTAATATAACGACGGTAAAAGTATATCAAAAAATACCGGTTTCCGTTATTTCTACCGGAAACGAGATTATAGGTCTAGACAAAAAACCGTCATACGGCAAAATTTATAATTCCAATGGAATATTGGCGGAAAATTTTTTAATGCAAAACGGCTGCGCAGTCGTTAATAATGCGGTATGCAGAGATAATTTGGAAGAAATAGTAGAAGTTTTGACGCAAGCGGTAAAAACAAGTAAAATAATAATAACTTCCGCAGGAGCTTCTTTCGGCGATAAAGATTTTACCGAAAAAGCGCTTGAAGCAGTTGGTTTTAAAATTAAATTCAGGCAGGTAGCTATTAAACCTGCAAAACCATTTTCTTTCGGATTGATAAATAAAAAAATACCGGTTTTTATGCTCCCCGGAAACCCCGTTGCATTTTATACATGCTTGGCCGTATACGTTAAACCTTTCATAAATCGGCATATCAATATAAACAGCCGGATGCGCATAATTAAATCGATTTCTTCATTTGAATATATTAAAAAAAATAAAAGAAGAGAATTTATTCCTGCTAATACTTTCTATAAAGACGGAACCGTGTATTCAGAAATATTCGAAAAATCGGGACCTGCGACGATAAATGTTTTCGGCATTATGAATTCTATCGTGTCCATTCCCGAAAACTTGGACGTCATACGTAAAGGCGAATTATTAGATACTTACCTAATCTGACTTTATAATAATCAATTATGAAAAAGCATAAAATCTTAATCGTCGATGACGAGCAAAGTTTGGTTTTCGTATTAAAAAAACTTCTTGAAGACGAATTCACGATAGAAACCGCATCCGACGGAGAAGAAGCACTGTCCTATATCAAAAATAACCCCTATTTTGCTATATTTCTCGATATAAGAATTCCTAAAATTAACGGCATGGAAGTGCTGGCTTATACAAGAAAATTAGACGATAAACCTAACGTTATAATTATGACCGCACAGAACACTATGGTAAACGCCATAGACGCTATGAAAAAAGGTGCATACGATTACATAACGAAACCTTTTGAATTGGAAGAAATTCTCGGAATAATAGAGAAAATTAAAAAAAACTACGGTTTAAACCATAAAGAATTGGAAAAATCTGAAGATTTTCTCGATACCCTGCTTGTAGGCAAATCTAAAATTATGCAGGAAGTCTTTAAAACCATAGGCAAGTTATCCCACAATAACATTACCGTTTTAATCTTAGGGGAATCAGGCACAGGCAAGGAACTTGTAGCAAGAGCGATACATTTAAACAGCGTAAGAAGCGATAAACCTTTTATCGTCGTGAACACTCCTTCAATTCCTTCGGAACTTCTTGAATCCGAACTGTTCGGTCACGAAAAGGGTTCATATACCGGCGCTAACGAAAAAAAAGAGGGAAAATTTATAAGCGCAAACGGCGGTACTATATTTTTAGACGAAATAGGAGATATGCCGCTTAATCTTCAGGCTAAGCTTTTACGCGCTATCCAAGAAAAGGAGATCGAACCGGTCGGTTCCAATAAACCGGTTAAAATAGACGTCAGAATTATTGCCGCTACTAATAAAAATCTTAAGTCTATGGTTAAAAACGCAAAATTCAGGGAAGATTTATACTACCGGCTTAACGTTATTGAAATTACGCTGCCGCCTTTAAGGGAACGAAAATCCGACATACCTATTTTAGCAGACTTTTTTATAAAAAAGTTTTCTCAAGAGCTGAATATGCCCGAAAAGCAATTAAGTGCCGATGCGCTTTCTTTGCTTCAGTCTTATAATTTTCCGGGAAACATAAGAGAACTTGAAAACGCAATCAGAAGATGCATGGTTATGTCGCCTTCGACGCTATTAAATTCCGATGATTTTATAGAAATATTAAATAACGGCGAAAATAATTTAAAAGACAAAAAAACGGAAACCGACCCTTTTGAAGATATTATTAAAAGAAAAATAAAAAATTACATCGAAAAAGTCAAGGATACCGAGATTAACGATGTTTATAAATCGATAATGGGATTGACCGAGAAAATAATTATAGAAGAAATACTTAATCTTTATAATTTTAATCAGCTTAAAGTATCTAAACTTATGGGGATTAACAGAAATACGCTGCGAAAAAAAATCAAAGAATATAAAATAGCTGTTAAAAAACAGGTCTAGTTTGCAATTTTTTATAAAATAATATTAATATTTTAAGACTCAAAAGGATTGATATGGACCATAACGTCGTTTATATAAATATTTGAAGACATAAGACTGCTTTTAACGTTTTCCGCTATATCGTGAGACATTTTAACGGTCATATTTTGATTAATTTCTATTTCGACGTCTATATAAAAATAAGGACCTGATTTTCTTACTTTAATATTAGTAATACGCTCGACCCCTTTCACGGAAATAATTACTTTTTTTATTTTATCTATAACGGATGCCGGAGGGCTTTCGTCCATAAGATTGCTTATAGATTCTTTAATAAGTTTTACGGCAAGACGGAATATAAAAAAACTTACGACTATTCCAGCTATGGGATCCATATAGTAATAGCCTTTTATAGCAAAAATAATCCCTATTACTACGGCGATAGACACTACAACGTCGCTTCTGTGATCATACGCGGTTGCGATTAAACCCGTAGATTTTAAAAGCCTGCCCCACCTTAAAGTCCATCTGTAAAGAATTTCTTTTATAATTATAGTAGCAGATGCAACGATTAAAGTATCGAGCGCCGGACGCTCATAATAGCGGAAATACAATTTAAAGACCGACATCGCTATAATAGAAAGCCCAAAAATTATCAGTATTAATGCTACCAAAAAAGTAGCTATCATTTCGGCTTTGGCATGTCCGTAAGGATGCTCTTTGTCCTGGGGTTTATTGGATATTTTAAAAGATACGTAAACTACCATGCCGGCAAAAATATCGGAAAGAGAATTAAAACCGTCGGCTACCAATGCTTCGGAATGTCCGGTAATTCCTACATAGAATTTTGCTAAAGTTAAGATAATATTCGCAAAAATACCGACATAGGAAACAAACTTGAGTTTATTAAAAATATTTTCGCGGCTTATAGTGAACTGTTTCAATTTATTTCAAATATTTTACGCAAATATCTTTTTTAAGGCAGCAGGATAAATTTTATGTTCCATATCGTGAATTTTTAATTCTAAAGATTCAAGAGTATCGTTCTCTTCTATTTTAACGACTTCCTGACAGATAACGGGGCCTGCGTCAACTTCGGGAGTAACGTAATGCACTGTAACCCCCGTATATTTAACTCCGTAATCGAATGCGCTTTTTATAGCGTCTTTTCCTTTAAAGGCCGGAAGCAGAGAGGGATGTATATTTATTATTTTATTATGAAATTTGGAAACAAATTCTTTGGATAGTATTCTCATAAAACCGGCAAGAACTATACAGTTTATATTATATTTCCGTATAATGCTTTCAAGCTCTTTTTCAAAATATTCTCTTTCCGAAACCGAAGCATAAGGAAGAAAAAAAACTGGAATATCGGGAGCGGCAAGCCTGACTTTTTCGATAACAGGTGCGTTTTCTATGTTTGAAACGACCGCCGATATATTTATATTGCAGGTGATATTTCTATCTTCTACGGCATCGGCATCTTTAGTATCGGTATGAAATTTGCGTATTAGATTTAAAGCGTTGGAACCGTTTCCTGAAGCAAGAATTACGCAATTTATTTTTTTTTGCATTACTTTTGCTTTAATATACTGTTATTATTTTATTATACTAATTTATATATATTATTATTATATTAAATGCTATTTACTGTATATTTTAAAACTTATCGGAATAGTAAATTATTTAATATTAACCGAAGGACGGTCTTTAGGACTTTTATTGCCAAATATAGAACCTATATTGAACGAACTGAATTTTTTGCCGCCCGAATAAAAAACTTCGTTATTAATAAATTTTATGATTTCTTGGGCTTCACTCGCTTCTGCTATTAAAATCATGCCTATTCCGGCGTTGAAGACCCTGTAAAATTCGCCGCGGTTAATGCCGCCTTTTTCTTTTAATATTTTAAAAAGTTCGGGGACTTCCCATGAATTTCCGTATATTTCGGCAGACACGTTTTCTGGAAGTATTCTGATTAAATTTTCCGTTATACCTCCTCCTGTTATGTGCGCAATTCCTTTAATTTTAAATTTTTCTTTGAGCGCGCTTATCAGTTCCGAATAAATAATAGTCGGTTCTAACAGAGCGTCTTTAACAGTTTTTCCGTTGCCGAGCAAGGGGTCGTTTATGCCTAAACCCATCATATCGAATACTATCTTTCTGGCAAGCGAGTAGCCGTTGGAATGCAGTCCGCTGGAAGCTATGCCTATAACGCAGTCGCCTTCTTTAATTTCCTTTCCGTCAATAATTTCGTCTTTTTCGACTATCCCGACCGCAAAACCTGCCAAATCGTATTCGCCATGCCGATAGAAGGAAGGCATTTCGGCCATTTCGCCGCCCAGAAGAGAACATTTGGCCTCTTTGCACCCTGCGGCTATACCCGAAACGATTTCTTTAATGATTGCAGGATTTAAATTGGATGTAGATATGTAATCCAAGAAAAAAAGCGGTTTTGCACCTAAGCATGCAATATCGTTTACGCTCATTGCGACTAAATCTATGCCGATAGTATCGTGTTTGTTTGCCGCAAAAGCTATTTTAAGCTTCGTGCCTACTCCGTCCGTTCCGGAAACCAAAACGGGATTTTTATAATTAAGTTCCCCGAGCGAAAAAAGAGAGCCGAATAATCCGAAATTGTCTATGACGCCCTTGGTATAAGTGCCTTTAACTATCGAAGTTATATCGTCGACGGCTTTTTTTCCCGCCTCTATATCTACGCCTGCTTTTTTATAATCCATAGTCGTATGATTTTATAATTTTTTATATATTTTGTAAAGCGTCTTTAACAAAATTAACAAAAAACTAACAAAACGGAAGCAGAAATATTTTTTTGAATAAATTTATGATTTCTGATAAACTTATTTCTACATATCTTAAGACATAAAACATAAAAACTGTTGCCTTTATAAATAATTTACAGTCATACGCAATTATAATTATACGGAATTAGATAAATAAATTAATTTGTTTTATGAAAATATACTCTGCCGTTGAAATAGACTATAACAAAATTAAAATATTAGAAGTTTATAAAAAAAGAAACCGCTATTTTTTAAATAATTTTGTAAATTACGATATTGAAAATGACGGATTAAAAGATTTGGATTTTATAGCCTCTAACCTAAATAAAATTATCGGCGAAAATCAAATAAGCAAAAAGAACGTAATTACGTCCCTTAACGGAAATAAAGTTTTAAGTTTTAATTTTACTCTGCCTAATATGCCTCCTGCAGACCTTAAATCCGCCGTAGAATATGAACTGAAAAAAGTCCTTCATTTCCCTATAAATCATTATATTTTTGATTATATATACGTATCCTATACCGACGACTCCGGCAATATTTTTCTTAATTTAACGGCATTTGCGGCTTTAGAAGAAGACGTTAAAAATTTTCTGGAAATATTCGACAAGGCTTCTATAAAGGTTAGGTCTATAGAGTGCAAAGCGGTTTCTATCTATAATAACGCCAAATATATGGGTAAAATCGGGACGGGCGGGGCAAGGCACATTTTGCTGTGCGATATAAGTTATTACGCGATAAAAATATTGATGATTTTGAATGAAGCGGTAATTTTTGAAAGAACGGTTGAAGATTTAAACTTTAAAAATATTTCTTATGAAAATTCTTTATCGGTTATAGTCGATGAACTAAAAAGGACGCTCGATTTCTATTTCGCCGGAAAATCTTTGCCGCCGATAGACGAAATAATACTTAGCGGAATTTTTTCCAATAAAAAAGGATTCGATATGATAATGTCTAAAGTAACCGGCTTTAAGTCTTTTTCCGTTTCTACGTCGGATTTGTTAGAGTCTGGCAACTACGGATTTTATCTGTCGGAGAGGATAAATAAATTAAAAAGAATAAACGGAAGCGATTTTTTATTCCCCCTTGAAGAAATGTGGACTACTTTTGGTCTTATAGTTAACAGATAGGATGAAAATATAGCAATCATTTAAATAAATTATTAAAATGAATGACGGTATTTAAAACAAACCGGAAAAATTGAAAATTTATATGAAAATAGGAAAAAACAAGCCTATCGAAAAAACGAGGATTAATCTTCTTCCTGCTAAAAATAAAGAACTTATAGCGAAAAACAGAAAAAAATTGCTGTTTATTTCTATTATAGCAGGCTATATAATTTTTATTTTTCTTATAGATACGTCTTTAGTTTTAATAAACAAGGCAAAAATCAAATACATAGCGGCTTTATCTCAGGAACTTTCAGTTATGAAAACAAAAAATATAATGAATACCGCATTTGAAACGGCGATAGACAAAAGAAAATTGCTTTTAGAAGCCGTCGGGAAAAAAGTTTCGCTGATAGAAAACCTTAAAAAACTGAAAGTATCATGGTACGGAAAAATAGATAAAATGATAGCGGCATCTCCGCAAGGCGTATGGATGTCGAGCGTATCGATGCAGGGCGGCAAAGTGTCCATAGAAGGAAACAGCGTTTCGTTAAACAATATTTCTATTTATGTAGATAACATGAAAGCTACGGCGTTGTTTGAAAAAATGACGCTGGCAGGCATAAATATAAAAAAAGTGAACGGCAATACTTTTTACGGTTTTAAAATTATCGGCTTGCTTAACGGAATACCCGATATTAATATAAAAAATACGGCCGAAAGCGCAAAGAAAAAATAAAAGCGGAGATTGACGTTGAAATTGTTAGACGATATAAAAAAAATACCGGTTTATTTAAGAAACAATAAAATTATTTTAGTTTTATTGATGGCTTTCATATTCATATATCTAATAAATCAGGATATTTTCGTCAACATAATATATAAAAATATCGAAAATAATAATTCTCAAATTTTAAAAATTAAGAAAAAAATGGAATTTTTTAAAAAAACCGCCGGCACTCTTAGCGAAGAAAAAAATACGCTATACCGGCTAAAAAAACAGATAAAAAATTTAAAATTAAAATTAATAAACGATGAATCCATACTTCCAAAAACCTCAAAAATTTCGAGCCTTATTAAAAATATATCGTCCGATGCGCCTGCAGATAATTTCGTAATAGAAAAAGTTAATTTCGGCCAAATCTTAAATTACGAGGGCATAAAAGCGCTGCCTATTCAAATTAATATGTCCGGCGGTTTTAACAAAACTTTAATTTTTATTAAAAATATTTACGAAATGCGCAGGATTTTCGTAATCGATTACGTATCCATAAAACCGAGCGTCAAATCTTTCCCAGACGTAAAGACGACCGTTAAAGGATTTGTATTTTACGGCTGATAACGGTAACGCCGCATTTAGTTTAAAATTTTAGGAGAAATAAAAACGACCAATTGCTCAGTATCGACCGATCTTTTATGATACCCGAATAAATAGCCTAATACCGGTATTTCCGATAATATTGGAATGCCGTCGTTACTGCGGCTTTTTTGCGTAGATAAAAGCCCGCCTATTACTAAAGTAGAATCGTTCTTCACTTCCACTGCTGTGGAAATGCTTTTGTTGTTAACGGCAGGAAAACCGCCTATTCCGGCGCTCGCCGACGGAAAAGAGTAAGTAACGTTAACGTTTAATAAAATATCGTTATTGCTTTCTACGATAGGAGTAACGGTCAAAGTAATGCCTATCGTAATCGTTTGGAGAGTAGAAGTTACCGGTTCCTGCGCTATTACGGTCGTGCCGCCCGTCGCAGCGCCGCCTGACGACGATGAGGAAGAACCAGATGAAGCCGTCGTGCCTCCAGAAGTCGTGTAGGCTACGTAATATTCCAATACGGATGAATTAATCGTCGCCTGTTGTCCGCTCAGAACGGTAACGCTCGGAGATTCTATTATTTTATCCCACCCCAATTGCTGTCCCAACGACAGCTGTGCGGAAATATTGCCGAAATTCTGCCATGGAGCAAGTACTCCAAGATTTAAATAATTTGCACCGGAGTTTAAATCGGTCGCAGCTGTAAAATCCGTTGCAAAATTTGACGACAGCGGATTGCCTGCATTGGGCAGTATAGAGCTGCCGGCATTTCCAAGAAAAGACCAGTTTATACCGACCTTTCTCGAAAAACTATCCGTTATATCGACAAGTTTGGCGTTTAGAAGAACTACTCTTTTTTTTACGTCTAAATTTTTTATTATTTGCTTTATTTTATCGATATTCGACGGAATATCATAGACGAATAAAGAATTGCCGTGCGGCGAAGCGTAAGCTTTTGCGCCGGTCGGAAGGATAGGGGTTAAAACGGGCAGAACGTTCTTCGCCTGAATATATCTTAAATTTATCCTGTAATCCATATAATTATTTGCAAGCGAAGACCGCTGTCCTATAAATATTATACCGTTGCTTTCGCTGTATCCGAGATTGCCTGCCTTAAGTATTATAGATAATGCTTCGGGAAGCGGTATTTTTTTTATGTGAAGCGTTACCGTTCCGTTTACGTCGCCGCTTAAAACATAATTTAAGCGAAAAGCATGACAGATTCCTATAATAAGAGGTCTTATCGGTATATTATTGCCTTCGACGGTTATTTTGTCGTTCGGAAGTTTAATATTTCCGCTTAATACCGTAATTTTTAAAGGATTATTGTAATTATTATTTATGGCGGCATTAAAACTCCATGCGTTAGGGCTAAAAATGGGTAATATTAAAAATAAAAACGAAAAAGATAATATCAGTACATTCATATTGCGCCGCATAATATCCCTATCGTTCTTTTGTTTTAAAATAAATTGCAATAAAGCATTCATCTATTTATATTTATATATTTATCGCTATATTTTTTTGATTTTCTTATATACGCTTATATATACTGGTTACTTAGCAAATCTACGACTTAATTATATTAATTTAATATCTTGATTTTGTAAACCCTTCAAATTTCGATAAATCTAATTTTATTATCTTTCCGTCGGTCGATTTTAAAACTACTTTTTTTGCCGTAATTTTTATTACAGTATCCCCTTTCACTTTTGAACCTATATAATAAGGTTTTCCGTTTATTATTGCGACATTTTTATCATTATCGGAAGTCGCTATAATAGCCTGCAGGTTTAATCCGCTCAAAGGATTGGAAACAAACACACTGCTTGCCTTGGGCGTAAACGGAGATACAAAAGGGTTTTTTAATTTCGCGCAAAAACCTTTGCCCGATAACTGCGGCAATAAAAAGATTAAAACGCTCAATATTAATATTTTCATTGTCTTATTGGCAATTATAATTATAATAAATAATAACCGCGATGAAATGTTATAAGTTAATTTTTAAAATTATATCATATTTTTCATTATTAAATTAGAAGAATTAGTAAAAAAATAGTCAATTTTATTTATGCATTTTTTATAAAATTACAGTGCCGCTTGATAGAATAAAAATCATGTCTATCCTCGGAAATTCAGGCGGGAATTGGGAAATAAATAAATCCGACACCGTTATTCCATTATTCATAATTTAAAAATACTTATGTTTTTTGTCAATAACAAAGCAAGATTCGATAATTCTTGCGAACTTATGCGAATTTGAGCGGTACTGGCAGACGTAGCCTCCTGAGCCTTAAGAATTAAATCCGAGGAGGCGGAAATTTCCTCGGCTGAAGTAGATTGCTGTTCTGCGGCGGTAGCTATCTGCGTTATCATATCTTTAAGTTTATTAGCCAGTTCTTTGATGGTTTTTATTTTTTCACCGGCCATTTTCGCAACTTCCACCCCGTCTTTTACCTTATTTTTTCCCTGCAGCATAGAATCTATAGCTTTTGAAGTATCGTTTTGAATAAACGTTATTGTTGAGGTAATTTCTTTTGTCGCCTGCGAAGTTCTTTCAGCTAATTTTCTGACTTCATCGGCTACTACGGCAAAGCCTCTTCCCTGATCTCCTGCTCTCGCGGCTTCTATGGCGGCGTTAAGAGCCAGCAGATTGGTCTGGTCGGCAATTTCGTCTATCACGCGGCTATAATATCGCCTATTTTTTGAGAAGACGACCCAAGCTCCTCCATCACTGCGGATGTATTATCTACGGCGGCTTCTATTGAACTTATTTCCTTAATAACGTTTTGAACGGCGTTATATCCTTCTTCCGTAGCTTTTTGTGTGCGATCTGCTTCATTAGCTCCCGAATTAGAGTTTTTAGCTACTTCCTGAATTGCCGCGGTAATCTGTTTTATAGATTCAATGATTGAAGAACTGTTTTGCTTCATATTTTCAATATTTTTCTCAAGTTCTATCGAGGAACGGCTAAGCTCTTCGCCGTGTCCGGAAATAGAATTCGATGCGTTATTTATAGACTTTACGTTTCCTGCAAGCGATTCGATTAGGGTATTCACGTAGTTAATCAATCTTCCTATTTCATTTTTGGGATTTATACTAATTTTTATTTTCGATGACAAATCGCCGTCGGCTACGTCTTTAACTTTTTTAATAGCTATCTCAAGTTCGTCTATTAAAAATTTCTTAAAATAATAGCTTACGGATAATAGAGCTATAAGCATAAAAAACGGCGCCGCAATAAACATATCGAATAAAAAATGAATTTTACGGCTCATAACGGAAGACATTTCGTATCTGTCAAACTTCAGCAAAGTTATAATTTTATCGATATTAGAGTTAAAATATTCAGGTTTTGCAATTAATCCTTCTTTATAAGGATTTTTTAATAGTCTTACCATGTTAGGTCTATATTTTGCCATAATTTGCTTAAGTTTTAGCATTTTTTCTTTAGCTACAGAATTTTTTAAGATGTTGGGTCTCATTAAAACACTCTTTTTTATTCCGAATACATCCGTGAAATGTTCCCTTTGAAATCCAGAATAAAAACCGTTTATGGCGATTATATTATTTTTTCTGTATGATTTAATTTTATCTACTAAATTTTTTATTTTTTTATCTATGGGCGCAGCGTTATAATGTTTTTTTGTGATTTTTGCGATTTCAATATTTGAGTTTCTAATTTTAGCTAAGTATATAAGGCTGTTTACGTCTCTGTTTACCTTCATAAGAGAAACGGAGGTAGAACCAAGAACCGCCTGTATGTATGATTGGTTTTTTATATTATTGATAAAGCTTAAAAGGAAAAAATTTAAAATCAAAAAAATAATAAACATGGCGAGCGCCGCAATGTATAGTCTTAATTTGAACGTTGAAAACATGAACCCTTCTCCTCCCAATTTTATAAATATCTAACAATATTATGCCATCTGAGTTAGATGTTCATTAATTATTAAAGTAAATTGTTTTGAATATTTTTGAATTATAACATATTTTTTATAATAAATAAAAACCAATAGAGAAATGCTTACTTCGATTTATTTAGGCATTATATTATTTAAACGATTATTTATTATCTAAGCCTGCAAACACAAACGAGAGTGGGAATACGAAGGATAGTGCTTATAAAAGCAAAATTTTTACGGCAGCAGGGCAGTTTAAAAAGCTTTTATGTCCGATGAAGCGAATAAACAGGATATCTTTTTTCGGAAGTGAAAAAGAAAATAAAAACTCCCGACTACTTCAAACGCAGTCGGAAGTAAGAATACGGAGGCTGGCTTTTATAAAAATATGCAGGCAGTCGTTTATAAAAGCAATGCTTTTATGCCCGCTGGATTGAAATAAATCTTACATCTTTATTTTTAATTTTTTTTATAAAGGCTTCGATCCATGACATATAGCCACTATTTCTATTATATCGTTTTTAATTCGATAAACTACTCTGTAATTTTTATAAATTAACTCCCGTAAATTTTTATCGATATATTCCGGAACAATTCTTCCCTTATTTGGAAAATCGGGAATACTTTTAATTGATGTCAATATATTTGTTATAAAAATATTTGCATAATTTTTAGAATCTTTAGCAATATACTCATATATTTCTTCAAGATTTAAAGCAGCTCTTGGCGACCATCTTATTTTCTCATGCATTTATCATTCAGCCTCAGCTCGACTTCTTCATGAGAAATCCACCTGCCTTCGTCTAACTCTTTTAGCCCGCTATCGACCTGTAATTTAAAATATAACTCATCTAAAATATCGCTTACATTTATATCATCAGGCATAGTTTGTATCATTTTAATAACTTCTTCCTTTATTTTTTGCATAATCAAACCCTCAGTATTTATTATTTTTAGTATATTATATTATTTAAAACTTATAATTGTCAAAATTATTTTAGTTTACATAATTACAAATTATGCAAGCGGAAATGAAGGAAGAAACAAAAACTCCCGACCGCGTCAAACGCAGTAGGGAGTAAGAGAATAAATAAATCTGACTTTTTTTTAAATCTGACACCTTTTGTTATTATTTGTTTATAATATTCTTATATGGTATAATTTATTAAAGAAATTTCTTTAATAGCAGGAGGTGTCTTATGTCTAAAATAATCAATATGTCTTTGCCTGAGCCTTTATATGCCGAAGTGGTCAAGATGGCAAAGGTTAAAGGTGTTTCAAGAAGCCGTATGCTTAAAGAAGCTCTGAATATTTATATATCCGAAGAAAAAAGATGGCAGAATATTAGAAAAATCGGCAATGCAACGGCTAAAAAACTTGGCATAGAGGATGAAAGCGGAGTAGAAAAATTAAGAGAAGAATACTGGAAAGAAAAAGAAAAAGATAAAGATAATGCATAAAGTCGTCCTTGATACAAATATCTACCTTTCCGCAATATTATTCGGCAATAAGCCCGAAGAAATTATTAATCTTGGAAAAATGGGAAAAATCCAGATTTTGGTTTCGGAAGAAATTTTAGCCGAAATTGCAGGAATATTAAAAAGAAAATTTGAATGGGATGACCCCCTTATATCCAATGTAATTGAAAGCATAAGAGAATATACTATTTTAATCACGCCTTCAAAAACAGTTAATATAATAAAATTGCATGAACCGGACAACAGAATACTTGAATGCGCCCTTGAAGGAGAAGCGGATTATATATAGTTTCTGGAGATAAACGCCATATATTGCCGCTAAAAAAATACGAAGGAATTATAGTTTTATCAGCATCAGAATTTATCGCCGAAGAACATATCTGATTACACCCCCGCCCATAGAACCGATAGAGTAAGTGCTTAACAACCGTAAACAGTTTATTGCCCATTGCATTATTTACCAAAATAACCGATAAAACGATTTGTGCATTTAATCAGAAAACCATCGAAAACTCATTCTCCACGGCACCATAATGAAAAAACAAGACAGGAAAAAGATAATATCCATATTTCCTAAAACGAGAGGAATTAAAAAATTTAAATTAATAAGAGACGAACCCGTCGATAAGGAGGTAAACGATAAATACGGGCACGACAACGGCGACGTAGTCTTAAAGAATGTTTCAAAGCAGATAAGAAAAAGCATAAGAAGTTCGGATATCGACGTTAGGTTCGGAGGCGAAGAATTTCTTGCCTTATTGATAGACGTAAAAGAAGGAGAAAGCGTTGCTATCGCCGAAAAAATCAGGCAAGCCGTCGAATCGTCGCCTCTTGAGATATCGGGCGGAGTTGTAATTAAAAAGACTATAAGCATAGGGGTCTGCGAATATCCGACTGATTCCGACAAATTCTGGCAGGCCGTTAAATATTCGGATGTTGCCCTTTACGAGGCAAAAGAGAACGGCAGGAATAAAGTCGTAAGGTTTGCTAAAGATATGTGGAAGGAAGAAGAGTATTAAAAGTTAATACAAAAAGCTATTTTATAGTAGGCAAATAAATAAATCTGACACTTTTTTTTCAACCCTCCAGCTAACATATTGTATTCACAATTTATATTTAGATACTTGTACTCATTATATCACAAATATTAATTGAAATATATTAAAAATTATATTGAAATAAGGTATTTTCGTAAATAAAAACTCCTGACTGCGTCAAACGCAGTCAGGAGTAAGAGAATAAATAAATCTTGACACCTTTTTTTTAATAATCTTAATAAATCGGAACATAAATTTTTTCGGCCATTTCATCGTATTCTTTTTTAACATCGCTGTAAACTGTAATACCGCCGCCGCTTCTATAAAAACATCCTTCCCCCGTTTTTTCTATAAATCTTATCATAACCGAACTTTTTAAAGTTTTCCCGTCGTATATGCCGAATACTCCGGTATAATAACCCCTTTCTTCCGGTTCGGTTTCCTTTATAATTTCAAGAGTTTTTCTTTTGGGCGCCCCGCAAATTGAACCTGCGGGAAGCATGGCGCAAAGAATGTCCCCGAACCGCTTATTTAATTCGGGTTTAATTTTACCCTCAATCTCGGAGGTCATCTGCAATAATTCTCCAAAATTTGTTTTAACCGTTTCCATAAAACAAAACCTGTTGACTTTCACTTCTTTACATACGATATTCAAATCGTTTCTTAAAAGGTCAACGACCGTTAAATGTTCGGCTCTTTCTTTTTTATCGTTTGCAAGGATTTCTTTTGCGTTAGGAATACCGGCATCTATAGTTCCTTTAATAGGATAAGTAAAAATCTTTCCGCCTGATATGTTGATAAAAGTTTCGGGGGAAAATAAAACAAATTCACGGAAAGAATCCTTAAAGTAAAGCTTATACTTAGACCTGCTCTTATAAAATATTTCCCGTAAACCGAGATTAACATTAATGGGGCTTTTAAAGGTTAAATTTACGAGATACGAATTGCCGGCTTTCTCATGTTTAATAACATTATTAAAAGCTTTTTTATAAACTTTGAACGGGATAGGATTTTTTTGAATTTTTAATTCATTTTTATCCTGTATATTATCCGCATATCCCGAGTAATTGTCGTCGCCGTCTATAAAATATTTTATACCGGAGTCCTTCGTCTCCGCTAATTCCATTATAACGGGAAATCTCATCTCGAAATCTACAATGAAAAGAAACTTGATTCCGTTTCTTCCGTAATAATTCATTTTTTCTATAAAATTAGAATCTAAAATCATATCGGTTAAGATTCGGTAAATAGCGTTTTATAGAGAACGGATTAAAATACTACTCCGCAAATATCGATAGTAATATCTTCCGGTTCCAGCATTGCGTTTATCAGGGATATTTTTTGAAAACGGCTCAGGTCGTCTATAGAAACTTTTTTTTCTATTATCTCGCCTTTTTCTAAAAGATGGCGTCTTTTCACTCCGTTTAAAAGGTAAGTATCGGGCGTAATCCATTTTTCTCCGTCAAACAAAATTATATTGGAAAAAGAAGTGTCGGTTAATAGACCGTTTTTTACAAAAAGAATGTCGGACAAATCGTCAATTTCAGTCAAGAATGTATTAATAAGCGTTCTGTCTTGATATTTAAACTCATAATTAAACGGCTTACGTCCGGAAGAAAAAATCGGGGAATCTAAATCGATAACCTTTAATACCTTGATTGTTCTTTTAATATAAGGAGTAATTTCGATATTTTCTATACGGTCGGAATAAGTCAGCCTGCATTTATAAATGCCGTGTTTATATTTGTCGGGTTTCGGCAAAGAAGAATTAAGGTCTATTGCGGGATTAAAACCGAAAAAATGATTTATAGTATCATTAATTCTCTTATTGTGACAGCCTATAAGTTCATAATGCCCGTCGGCTAATTTAATCGTATCGATGAAACGAAGCATATACATTAGTAATTTTTTAGGTTTCAAATAAAAATCGGGTAAAATTATTATATCACATTAAACCGCTCTTAGAAACTTGAAAACCATCTTCAAGTTATTGTACGATATGGGTGTTAAACAAATACCAATAATAACACAAAAGGTGGCTTATAATATATTAGACCGCCTTATAATCCCCTTTTTTGGAATAAATCTAAAACCTTAAATTATGAATTAGAAAGATATCAAGAGATTTAGGGGTATGCGAAAGCGGAGACGGAAGTTTATATAAGCAAAGTTTTTACGGTAGCAGTGCAGTTTAAACGGCTTTTATGCCCTATGAAGTGAATAAATAGGATATCTTTTTTCGAAAGCGAAGAAGGAAATAAAAACCCCCGATTACGTCAAACGCAGTCGGGAGTAAGGAAATAAATAAATCTGACACCTTTTTTTATTTAACTACGATATGCTTCACGCCTATTAGCGACTTTCAATACAAGAACGCACAGATTGCCGTCCTGAATATCGCAAATAATACGATAATCGCCAACGCGATAACGCCAAA
>JAJZBN010000078.1 GCA_021798875.1 bacterium
TTTTTGATATCGACCATTTTAAAAGGTTTAACGATACTTACGGACATGAAGCGGGGGATAAAGTGCTTAAAATATTTGCGCAGACTATAAATAAAAATATAAGGCAAAACAGCGACGTATTTTTTCGCTACGGCGGAGAAGAGTTTGTTTTAGTTTCTTCAAATCATATTAGAAATTCATTGCAGGAAGCGAGATTTTTAACGAAAAAACTAAAAGATGCCGTGGAAAAAATAAGGATACCTAATTTGCCTAAGATCACTTGTTCTATGGGCGTAGGGTTTTTCGATAATGGTAAAACAAAAGAAGAAATATTAAAAGAAGCGGATAACAATGTTTATTTGGCAAAAGAAAACGGCAGGAACAGAATATATATTAATAAAGATATTGTAGTTGTTTGATTTTAGGAGGTTTTATGTATAATCGAGTCAAATTTAAAATAATGTCGCTTGTTTTATTTTTCTTTCTATTAGTTACGCCTACGCTTGCGACCGTTAGCTATTACGTTCAGCCCGCATACGCCGGCATTAACTCTTTCGTTACCGCCGGTCTTAACGGCGCAAATTCGGTTTCAACGAGCGGCGGAGCAGGAGTTTTTCATACGCAGGGCGAAAATATTTACGCTTTGGGTTACAGCAACGTAAGGTTTAATACCGCCGGACAGAGCTTGCAGCTATTCACCATAACGCCGCCTAATTTCTCGATTGGTTGCTCAGGCATAAGCGCCGAATGGGGCGCATTTGCAATGCTCGGTTCTGAATTAATGCAGGTTTTACAGTCGATAATCCAGTCCAGCGAAGTAGTGGTGTTTGCTTTCAATATGGTTTTAGGCGTTTTATGCAAACAGTGTCAGACCATTATGAATCAGATAGAAGCTATAGCTAATAAACTTAATGGTCTCAATTTTAATTCCTGCCAGACGGCGGAAGCTATGGGTAATATTGCGGGAACCGAGTTAAACAGCATGCTTAACCTTAATGCTTCTTCCGGTCAGTCAAACGATTATCATGGTGGCCTGGAAGCTTCGCTTGGAAACGTATCTACCAGTATAGGCAATTATATTGCGGATATTAATACGGTTATAAATTGCGGTTCTAACCCTCAAAATGCCGAAGCATTAATAAAAAACAATTTTAAAAGTTGCGGAGAAGCCGCCGCGGCCGATAAATTTTCATTGGGTTCTTTGCTGAGGAACGCTTTGATACAGGCGCATATCGGTTTGATAGACGGAACGTCGCCGGGAACGGGCGGCGCAAACGATTTAATAGGGGTTTTAAGGGGGCAGTTTATAGGAGACGTGGTAGGTTATGCGTCCGCAACTAAAAATGGAGAGCCCGTCGTTAAAATGTTTTCTCCTGCCGAGGTCGTTACTGTAAATCCTAGCGGTAATCAACTTACAAGTTTATTTCGTATGCTGATGTTTGGAAGTAAAAATGTAACTTCTACGGTAATTCCTTTTCCCCCGTCCGGTTCCGTTACAAACGCTACAAGTCTGTCCAGTCTTGAAGAAGTAACGCCTGATATGTGTTTTCAGGGTTTTGCGTTTTATTATAAGAGTTATTTAAATCAAATTATGCAAAGTTACTTCGGCGAGTCTAATTTTTTAAACGTCGGCAGCGGGCCTTGCGGAACTTACGTTGCGTCGTTGTCACAGTCGCAAATGGAGAATCTTATAACGCAATCTTCCGTTCCTGTAATATTAGTGCTTAAACTTGCGTATGTAAATAATGATCCAGCCATAGTAGAAACAGCCGCCGATTTAATGGCTGCGGGTTACGCAAGAAGCCTTTTTAGCGATATATTAAAGGCGGTAGAGATAAACGTTATGGCTGCAAAAAATTTAGACAGAAAGAAGAAAACGCGCATATGGAATATTTATGTAAATCAGGTCAAACACGTGCAGAGCGCAATCGATAAAATGTATGATACTTATGAATCTACGCTCCATATTCAGCAGGCTAATCTAAAATATTACGCTAATTTAAATAAGGCATGGGTAAGTTCGCTATCACAATATGGGCTTGCAGGAAATTATCAATATAATCCGTAATTTTTTTTGTTGGAGGTAGAAGATGTTAAATGAATTTTTAGAAAAAAACAAAAAATGCATTTATATTTTGCATATTGTCAATAACCCCCGCCTAAAGGCGGAGGCTTGAAAAAGCCTGATTGATTAGGGGGCAACTTATGTTGCAGCAGTTAAGAAAGAGAACCTTAAAGGCACGCACCCGTGAATGCTCCTCAAGTTTACGGCTCTGCGGTTTGTCATTAAACAGTCCTAAGGGTAAGGGACAGTGTGGCAGACTTAAAAACCTTTCTTAACAACTCCGATGAGGACCAACTCCAGCTAACAGGAGGTTTTAAAGACGATTATGTTAGTTTATGTGTTAAACATTAATTAAATATGTAAAAAAATTACAATTTAATTAATTAACCTCGCCTTATATCTCCGCCCTAAAGGACGGAGTTTTACGGCGCTTTCTGATAAACAAGTTTGCTATTAAATTAATGTTAGAAAGGAGGTTTGAATTGATATGTTCCTCTTAAATAAAAATCAAGAATCCCCTGCCTTTAGGAAGGGGAGTGTCAATGTAAAAAAATAAGGAGTTTTTATGTACACTATTTATGCTTTCGGCAACGGCTATCTCCTATACGGAATGTTTCAGGCGATAGCCTTATTTTTTAAAAACAACAACATTAATGTTTTATTTACTATATTGGCAATGATAGCGGTAATTTATTACGCCGCAAGGGTTACTATATATCACCAGCATTCGCTTGTTTCTACCGCTAAATATTTTATAGCTTTTAGTATAATACTTACTGCGCTTGTTTATAATCAGACTACCGTAATTATTAATGATGTTTCAAATCCAGCAGCGCCGACTAATGCTCAGCCGATAAGCAACGTCCCGTGGGGAATAGCGGTTTTATGGTCAGATTTTACGACTTTGCAATACGGCCTTGCCGAAGACTTTACTAACGATTTTTCTACGCCGGCGGGCGACAATATGCTCTCCGAAGGTTTAGGCGTTTCAATAATACAGCAGGCGGATGACGCAACTATTTCAACATCAAATTCATATTTATATCAGGATTATAACCAATATATTTCTAACTGTGTTGCGCCCGGAATATCGGCAGGGTACTTAGACGTTTCCGAACTTTTAGGGGCGGGAGACGCAACCGATACGGCGTCCCAAACTTACAATTCCAACGCCGCAAACAGCATTTGGACGGTTATGAGTACTTACACTTCAAATACCGCAACCGGCGGGGGCGGCAATCTGCTTACGGAATGGTATTCGGGCACTTCTGCTGTTTCCGTAACGGCGGAGGCTTCAGGACAAAGCGACCCCGGCGGAATTTCTACTACCTGTTCTCAGGAAACCACTTGGCTTCAAACCGCCGTTAATGATTACATAACTAACGACGCCGGTCCGGAAATAGCTGGCGGTTTGCAAATGGCTTCCTTTTCAGATTTAGCAAATGCCATAGGCGCGGTTAACCCTTATATATTTAATATGCAGCAGGGCGGTCAGAATCAGCTTATGCAGGCTATAGGCGTTAATATGTACGCTCCGGCAATTCTGAAAATGGCTCAGGCGTCAGGCTCAAACGCTTCGTCTTTAGCCGTTGCGACAGGAACCGGAGAGGTTTCTACGCAAACGGGCATGATGGAATCCGGCATACTTGCGGGTAAATATATGCCTATCGTTTTCGGCATATTCGAAGCGATTCTGCTCGGTGCTTCCGTTATTATTTTTATTCTAATAATAACGCATATGGGCATATCTTATCTTAAGCTTTTATTCCAGCTTATGATTATGATAACTATTTGGCCGTCTTTAACGGCAATATTTAATTATATAACGCAGCTTATAATTCAGGCGCAGTATCAACCTATTGCAGGTTTAGGCTATTCCGTTTCCGGAAGCGGAACGGTAAATTCTTTCCTTGCTACATCCTTGTCTTGGATGGGTTATTTCTCATGGTCGGTTCCAATGGTTGCCTATATGATAGCCTCAGGTTCCAGTTACGCCGTCGCAAGCGTAGTCGGCGGAATGGACAGCGCCATATCTAAAAACGCTTCGGTTAAAGGAGCAGAAGCAGGATTAGGCAATATGACGGCGGGGCAGATTAAAGATAATATCTATCTTGCTAATGGGACGAATGTCACGAACGTTCAAAATACGGGATATAGGGCAAGAAATTTTACAAACGAGCACGGCGCAAATACAGGAGAGCAGATAATCGACGGTATGAAAGTAAATACCTATGAAAACGGAGGACATGAATATGCGTCCGTCCAGGCGGGAAGTGGTGCTACTGCTACATTGGAAAAAGGTTCTGACGGATGGGGCTTTACAAACGTTTCTAGCAATATGAGCGCTAACGAGAGAAAAGCATTAGAAACAGATATTAAAACCAACTTAACGCATGAAGAAAGAGAATTGAACAGCAGATCTCAGTCTGTTACTAAAGCTTCCGACAGCATTATAAACAGATATAATAAATATGAAGCTTCGCAAGGCAATACCTCTACTTCAGGACATATTCAAACCGTTAAGGTTTTTAATTCAACGAAGAACGGACAAAATACGACGACGGCGCATAATACTACTACTGGAAAAAATGGTACTGTAGGATTAGAAATAGATGGCATAGGAGGTGCTGTAACTACTGGAAGCAGCCATTCCGTTAATTCGGCTCATACGACGGCAACGGCTTCCGGCGTTGCTCGGAATACAGGCACGCTGCATCAAGATTTAGCGACTATAGCAAGCAAACATATTGCTGGTATTAGTAACGATGCAAGACATGAGTTAAGCCAAGTTAAT
>JAJZBN010000025.1:0-27944 GCA_021798875.1 bacterium
TTAATAAAATATTAAAAATATTAATTTAATAAAAATAAAGTTGCAAAAATATAATTTTTTATTTTATTAATGATTTTAATAACTTACATAAAATATTTTACTTGACAAATAACACAGTTGCTGACACTTTTATTTTAAAAAAAAATTTGTCAAATAAAGCAGAAAAATTTCAGTTAACATAATAAAAATTATGGAATAAAAAAACTCCCGACTACGTGAAACGCAGTCGGGAGTAAAGAAATAAATAAATCTGACACCTTTATTTTGAAGGAATAAATAAATCTGACACCTTTATTGATTTAATATTTTTTTTATTAATGAAGTATTTTTATTAAAACTCCTATAACTATAACAGCACCTACAAGCATACCTCCAACAGCTGAAATTATATGATATTTAAGTCTAAACTCAAGTTCTTTTAAATCTTTTTTTGTTGCAATGTTTTCATTTAATATACGCGCAATTTCTTCAGCCTGAATCTCTGCCTGTTCATCGGTAAAACCAACTTTCTTTAATTTTTTTACATATGCAAGCGTATCATATATTATATTTTCCATAATGTTTATCTCTTAATTTTAAAATATTATTATTAAAATATATATAAAATTGATTTAATAATTTTCGTTGCGATTAATTATTAATTTTTTTTATTATAACATGAATTTTTTGAAATGTAAAAATCTTAATTATAAATTTATATAATGAACAGTTAACATAATACGAAATTATGAAACAAAAAAAACTCCCGACTACGTGAAACGCAGTCGGGAGTAAAGGAATAAATAAATCTGACACCTTTATTTCATTCGTTTACGGCTTTATCTCTATGGATTCTTTCTTCTCTGAACCCCATATGAACAAGTATATCGTATAATCTATCTATTCTATCAGTTAAAGCCTTATTGTTTTCGTCAATTTTATTAGATAAGATTTTATTAACTTCTTTAATCTCGTCTGATAATTTATCAATCTTTTTATCCGTTCTTTCGAAAGATTCATTAATCTTTTTGTCCGTATGAATATAAACACCTATTACGAATCCAAGAACAATTAAAAGTATGCCTAAATTGATATAACCTATCATAATACTCCTATAATAAAATTAAAATAAAATTATTTATATTATTATTATATCAAAGTTTTTTAAAAAGAAAAATCAAAAAAAAATTTGTCAAATAAAGCAGAAAAATTTCAGTTAACATAATAAAAATTATGGAATAAAAAAACTCCCGACTACGTGAAACGCAGTCGGGAGTAAGATACGGAGGCTGGCGTTTATAAAAGCGAAGCTTTTATGCCAGCCGAAGTGAATAAATCTGACACCTTTATTTTGACACCTTTATTTTTAATTACTCGTTTACCGCTTTATCTTTATTATGTTCTATAGGTCTTAGTCCCAGACCTGCATGCATCTGCATATCATATAGCCTATCCATTCTGTCGGACAATCTGTCTATTCTGTCGTACAGTTCTTTGTGATTAGATTTCATTTCATCGGACAGTTTGTCTATTCTGTCGGACAATTCTTTGTGAGTAGATTTTATTTCGTCGGACAATTTGTCTACTTTTCTATCCATATGGATATAAAACCCTATAAGAAGCCCTACTAAACCAATTAAAATTGCTAAATTTATATAATGCATAAAAAACCGACACCTATTAAAAAATATATAAAATTGATTTAATAATTTTCGTTGCGATTAATTATTAATTATTTTTATTATAACATGAATTTTTTGAAATGTAAAAATCTTAATTATAAATTTATATAATGAACAGTTAACATAATAAAAAATTATGGGATAAAAAAACTCCCAACTACGTCAAACGCAGTCGGGAGTAAAGGAATAAATAAATCTGACACCTTTATTAAAGGAATAAATAAATCTGACACCTTTATTTATAATAATTTTCGTTGCGATTAATTATTAATTATTTTTATTATAACATGAATTTTTTGAAATGTAAAAATCTTAATTATAAATTTATATAATGAACAGTTAACATAATACGAAATTATGAAACAAAAAAAACTCCCGACTACGTGAAACGCAGTCAGGAGTAAAGGAATAAATAAATCTGACACCTTTATTAAGGAATAAATAAATCTGACACCTTTATTTGACACCTTTATTTCTTAATATTTTTTTGATAAGATTTTAAAAAATTAGTTTACATAATGTGAAAATTATGAGACAAAAAAACTCCCAACTACGTCAAACGCAGTCGGGAGTAAAGGAATAAATAAATCTGACACCTTTATTTAACAATATAATGAACAGTTAACATAATAAAAAATTATGGGATAAAAAAACTCCCAACTACGTCAAACGCAGTCGGGAGTAAAGGAATAAATAAATCTGACACCTTTATTATTAGGCGATTAGAATGCAAAATACAAACCTGTTCTGAACATATCATCCTGAGATTTATTAGTGAAAATATATCCAGCATAAAGATGTGCATTGTAAGCTAAGTTTACATCTCCAAAAATGTCGAATGCATCTTTTATACCTTCGTTGCAATTTCCATAATTAGCACCACTTTCGTATAAATTAGCATTTGAACAGGTAAATGGAGCATCATTATAGACATTGTTAAAAACTTCTTCAGTCTGTTTATGCTGCCATGAATAAGTTGAGAAATCAGCAACTAACATTGCACCGTGACCGAATAATGTTGGAAATAAGTATCTTCCGTAAACTTCAAAAGTATTATAGCCATTTGTATTGTGATACGAAGTTCCATTTGTATTATTATAATCAGTCATTAATGGACCATATGGATTTGAATCGTGCTGTTCCATATAGGTTAAGCCAAGTTCATAGACATCGTTTGCAAGGTCAACATCAACACCGTTAACTTGAATGCCGTCAGTAAACGTACTATTTGTAGTATAGCTTAATGGTTCTGCTATACTTGCGCCGTAGTAACCAAATTCAAGCTGTCCGGCTGAAGTCGGTAAATATTCTTTTAACTGATAAGAATATTCCATAGCATTACTTGTATTTGAAGCAGTAATAGCAGAAGGATTGGCATTTTTATTAGTATATAAACTATTAAATCCAGTATTAGAATTACCCGCATCATTCGTCATTGTTACTTTGTACCACAAATGATAACCCGGGGTACCGTAAAGAGCTATACCGTTATTTCCGTTGTGGATTAATACACCGCCTTCACCATCCATACCTACATTTAATCCTTGTCCGCCAATCGTTGGACCTATTTTGAATCCGCCACTAAACGGCTGCTGTCTGTAAAAATAAGGACTTGCAGTAGTTACGGTTCCTAATTTTAAATTAAGCAAATGTGACGGAAGACCAAAGCCTGAACCAATTCCGTTTAAAGATGCCCAAACAGTACCTGCTAAACCACTACCATTAGTTTCACCATAATTTGCATAAAATGATAGAGAATTTGCAAAAGGCGTATATAATTTAGTAGCACCGCCGATAACTAAGTTATCTTTAACATTAATTGAATCTGTCTTTGGATTTACATTTTCATTCGTTACATGCTGATAATAAATCTGCGCTTCCAACACGATCGGAATCGGCCATGGGTTCGGAAGGCTCAATCCGTTAGTGATCTGCGTTGCGTCCGCAGGAGTTCCGTTTGTGCCCGGAAGTCTGAAACCGTTTCTCCAGAATGCTCTTCCGAACGGGTTAAGGTTTGGGAAAACTGTGTGACAAACTGCGCACGAAAAGTGGTACTTTTGTGCGAAAGCCGGAATAGCGTTTGCTTTCTTGGGGACCATTGCGAATGATACGGCCAAGACGAACAAAGCTACGAGTGTTACTGCTAATGACTTTTTCATAACTTTCCTCTCTCTTAAAGTTAATGTTAAATTAAAATTAAATTAGTTAAATTAGAACTTGTTTTAAGATTTTTTTTGTACTACTTTTTGAACTACTTATTGTTTCATACTTTTTAAATCTTTCTCCCTTTTGCACCTCCTTAAAAGATTTTATATGTTAATTTTTAATTTTTTGTTTTATTCAGTTATTACTATATTTATATATCTAAACTTAACTCTTGTCAACTTTTTTTGACATAATTACCTATCGACATAATTACTTATTTATATAATTAATTATAATATCAAAATTTCATATGTCAAGTGTTTTTTAATATTTTTAACGTTTTTTTATTTTAACGAATCTAAATAAGACGCAAGTTCAAAGAGTTCTTTTTTGCTGAGCATCTTATGATCCGGCATTATCGCCATATAGGTTTTGCCGTTAATTTTTGCCATAGAACCCGATTTAAAATGTTTAGACGGAGTCGCGATCTGAACTTCAAGCCATTTTATAGAATGTTTCGCAAGTCCTTCTTTGGAAAGATTTGGACCGACGCTTCCTCCTTTTGTGCCTATTTTGTGGCAGGCAAAACAGTCTATCCCTTTTTTATTCGAGTTAATCAACTGATTTCCAAGCTGAGCGGCGGATAATTTTACCGGAGCGTTTATTGCATGAACCGCAACGTAGCCGAGAACTATGACGAGCACTACGAATATTACCGTTATTCCTTTTTTCATAAAACCCCCCTTAAAAGAATAAATTTATTTAAAATAAAATAATATAATTTATTAATAGTCAAATTTCAATAAAGCGTTTACCGTATGGGGTTTAAGTTTTTCAGCCCCTTTTAAAAACGAAAGTTCGGCAAGAAATGCAGTACCTACGACTTCCGCGCCGAAACTTTCGGCAAGTCCTATGGTCGCAAGTGCAGTTCCGCCGGTGGCAAGGACGTCGTCGGCGATAATTACCCTGTCGCCCTTTTTTAAAGCGTCTTTATGTATTTCGAGGGTTGCGCTTCCGTATTCGAGATCGTAGTTTAAAGACGTGCATTCGTATGGAAGTTTGCCTGGTTTTCTGACCATTATAACGCCTGCGCCGAGCTTATAGGCTATTGGGGCGCCTACTACGAAGCCCCTTGCTTCTATGCAGACAACGTAATCTATTTTTTTGGAAATATATGTTTCGGTTAAAGAATCTATTGCGCATGCAAACGCTTTTGCGTCGGCAAGCAGAGGCGTAATATCTTTGAAGTTAATCCCTTTTTTGGGGAAATCCGGTATTTCGCGGATAAACTGTTTTAAGTCTATGTCCATTAAGCTTGTTTAATCTCCGTATAGAACGTATAGTTTACTTATTTCTATGTTGTTTCTTGTTTACGACAGTTAATTATATATTTACGAAAACTAATTGTCAAGAGCGAAAACACAATGCAAAAACACTAAGACCGTTAATACATCCTGCTTTTGGCTTTTAAATGTTTAATCATTTTTTTAGCGTTAAAATCTTTCATAATATATAAATAATATGTTCTTACCGGTTTGAATTTTAAATATATGTCGAGGCGTCCTATTTTTTTTATCGATTTGAAATAAGGAGCGTAGGTTTTTATCGGATTAATCATGTATTTGTCGTCCATAATAAAAAGCGCGTTTTTTCCGTTAATTTTGTTTAAATTTTGCCAGAGGTCGTACTGATTAAAAAAGCCTGATATGTTATAAATATTGCCGTTAGGTTTATATCCGCCGTAATAGACGAGTTCGTCGGCTATGGCATAATGGTGCGTAAGGATAAAAAGCGGAGCGTCAGCCTTTTTATAGCCTTTATAGATTATTCCTATATATTTTGCGGCATGCTTCCAGCCGAAAAGATCGTTGGTTATATCGGCGGTAGAGGGTTTGCCGGGTATGTGCGGTATTAAGGAAAACACTCCCACTTTTTTAAGGCGTTTTTCTTTGTCGATATAACGAATTATTTTGCCTACGGGTATAGAGTTATAGTAAATCTGGTTGTAAAGTACGTAGGACAGAAAAAAACCGAAAAAAAGCGCAAAATAAACGTAGTATCTTGTTATTTTTTTTCCGGCTATAAGCGCTTCGGCGGCATAACCCATAATCGGGAATGCGGCTAAGTAGCCGATGTCCGGCCAGTGAACTAGTATTCTGTGGGAATAGCCGTTAAGTACGAAAAATAAAAGAATGGGGAGAGACAGGGAGAGGGAAAATAGTAAAGGTTCGGTGGAAACAAAGGGGACAGATTTGAAATCTGTCCCCTTTGTTTCAAAAAGATCCGTCCCATTTATTCCCTTTATCCACTTTATTCCTGCATATATAAATGCTCCGATAAGAAATATGTATATAAAGGGAGTGATAACGAGAACCTGACCGAACCAGCCGGCTAAAAGCAGGGGCAGTCCGGGGGTCGGATGGGAAAAACCGTGCGAAAGCTGAAACCTGAAAGAGATAAAATTATGGACGGCATTCCAGTATATTACCGGCGAAAATACCAAAAGAGCGGCGGCAAGTGCCGCGTAAGGATAAAAAGTTTTAAGATAATGCCTGTTGCGCTTAGAAAGAAGCAGGTATAAAAGCGCCGCGGGCGGAATAAGAGCTGCGGTATATTTGCTGAGGAAAGCAAGTCCGAGGAATATGCCGGAGAGGAGCCAGTATGAGGAAATAAAGGAAGAAACAAAGGGGACAGATTTGAAATCTGTCCCCTTTGTTTCCACCGCCTTGTAAAAAAATATAAAAAATAGCAGGGTAAAAAATAAAAGAGGCGCGTCGGGAAGCATCATAACTGAAAGAACCATGCCGAATATGACGGCGGAAAGGTAAAAAAGAAACGAGAAAAAAGCGGCGCGCCTGCTTTTAAATAGAATATAGGTAAGATAGTATATTAAAAAACCGTCGAAAAAAGAAAATATAATAGAGCCGAGACGGACGGAAAGCTGGCTTTTGCCGAAAAGGGCATCCGTAATGTATATAACCCAGCCGGCCATAGGAGCGTCGTCGAGATAACCTAAAGAGGGCTTTAAAGACCAGACGTAATAATGCGCTTCGTCGTTGCCGAGATTAAGAGTCGAGGCAAGATGAATATGGACTATAAGCGCAAAAATAGAAACGAGGACTAAATAAATATCGTATTTATATTTGCTATATTTTTTTATAAACGAACTCAATTCTCTTCCTTTTCTTCCGCGGCGGGCGGTTTACCTTCAAAACCGGATTCTTCCGCCATCTGTCTGAGCTTTTTTAAGGCTTTTACTTCTATCTGTCTTATTCTTTCTTTTGTAAGTCCGAATATCCGCCCTACTTCGTTTAACGTGCGTGGCTTTTCGTAGTTAACGCCGTATCTTAAAATTATGACGCTCCGTTCCTGCTTTGAAAGTCTTAAAAGCCAACTGTTTAAAAGATTGAGCGTCTCTATTTTATCGAGTTCGTCAAAAGCGGAATCCTGACTTTCATCAGTTTTTATCAGATTTGAGAAAGAATTAGACTGATTTTCTTCGTCTTCGCCTCCGGTATATACGGCGTCCAAAGAATAAATGTTGCCGACTAAACTCATAATTTTTTGGAGTTTCGATTCTTTAATTCCCATGCGTTTGGCTACTTCGCCCATATTGGGAGTCCTTTGGATTTCGGAAGTTATTTCTTTTACCGCCCTAGAATATTTATAGACGTTTTCGGATATATGGATTGGAAGCCTGACTACCCTGCCGGAATTTAATATTCCGCGCTCTATGGTCTGCCTAATCCACCATATAGCGTATGTAGAAAACCTGAAACCCGATTTTGGTTTAAATTTTTCGACGGCTTTTATAAGTCCAAGATTCCCTTCCATTATTAAATCTTCAAAAGACAGTCCTCTTCCGAGAAATTTTTTAGCGACACTTATTACGAGTCCGAGGTTGGATTTTATCATTAAATCCCTCGCCTCTGTGTCGCCCTCTCCCGCTTTAATAGCAAGGTCGTATTCCTGGTCTTTAGTCAGCAGAGGATATTTTTTAAGGTATTTAAGATACTGGCTTGAAATTTTGTTTTCTTCGGACATTAACGAACCGTCGGAAATTTTGCCGTATTCTTCGGCATAACCTTCTTGAACGTCTTCGCCGTCGATAACGGTTAAAGATTTATCGGAAACTGCATCTTTCGCCTGTTTTTTGCGCTTCATAACCGTTTTTTCCTATTAATTTAACGAAGTTGGCGGGAGCTATATTTTTTGAAACCATAGTTCCGTTTTTCTTTTCTATTACGCAAATAGACTGGGCGCCGTTTTGTTCTACCGGCACTACCATAATACCGCCTTCGGCAAGCTGAGCAAACAAAGGTGCGGGGATATTCGGAGAGCAGGCGGTTATCATTATTCTGTCGTAGGGAGCATATTCTCCGTAACCGATTGAGCCGTCGCCGACTATAAAAATTATATTGTGCAGATTTAAGGATTCGATGACCGTTCTTGCCTGTAAGGATAAATCCCTAATACGTTCTACCGTAAAAACGGAACCTGCGAGAAGCGAAAGAACGGCGGCCTGGTAACCCGAACCTGTGCCTATTTCCAAGACTTTATGGCTTTTATCGACGGACAGAGCCTGCGTCATAAGAGCGACGGTATAAATACTGGAAATAGTCTGATTATGTCCTATGGGCAGAGGCGACTCTCCGTAGCACATGTCGGAGTGCCTGAAAGGCGGAGCGACGAAAGTTTCGCGGGGAATTTTAGCTATTGCACCCAAAACGCCGGATGAAGTAATACCTTTAGACGATAAACTGTTTATAATTTTTGCATTCATATCGAAAAATCTATATTTTTTAATTTTTCCATTGCTTTGTAATTAGTCATATCCAAATGAATTGGGGTGACGGAAATAAGTCCGGCGTGCACGGCTTCGTAATCGCTGTCTTTTATATCCTCGAAAGTGATATTTTTACCCCATATCCAATAATATTTTCTGCCTCTCGGATCGGTTTTTTCGACTACGAAATCTTCGAAATAACGCTTTCCCTGCCTCGTAATTCGGTATTCAAAAGGGTTTTTTTCTTTTTTTATTATAGTCTGAGGAATATTTACGTTCAAGAGGGTATTTTCGGAAAAACCCGTTTTATCGAAAACTAAGGCAAGATTTGAAACAAACTCGGAAGCTTTGACGAAAGATGCTTCCAAATCTTCTTCAAGGGAAGCGTCTTTGGGAAGATATCCCCCTCCCCTGTTAACCACCAAAGAAACGGCGATCGATTTGATTCCCATAACTGCTCCTTCCATTGCGGCGGATACCGTTCCCGAATAGATTACGTCGTCGCAGATATTGCCTCCGTAATTTATTCCTGAAATAACGAGGTCGGGCTTTGTTTTCATAATGGAGTGGATGCCGATATTTACCGCATCGGTCGGCGTGCCGTCCACAGAAAATATGTTTGGTTTAATTTCGTTGACTCTTAAGGGTCTGTCTATGGTGAGCGAATGCGAACTTGCGCTTCTTTCTCTGTCGGGAGCTACTATGGTGACGTCGTACTTCTTTTTTAATTCTTCGTATAATATGTTTATGCCGGTAGCATAAACGCCGTCGTCGTTGGAAAGGAGTATATTCAAATTTAATATCCCGTCTTTCTTGATTTAATGAATGTTTTTAGAGAAATAAGTTCATGACGGACCAATTCAAGCTTTTCTTTTGCCAATCCTTCGCCGCCTGAATTTAAAACGCCTATGTTTTCGTTTATATCTATGTTTTCTGGAGCAATTTTCAATGCATTCTGCCCGCCGCCGTATAATTTGCGTTTTATAGCTTTTCTTGCTCCTTCTATGGTAAATTTTTTATCGTATAAATAGTCTTTTATAAGGAGAAGTTTTTCGATATCCGAACCAGAATACAGCCTGTGGCTGCTTTTTGATTTATAGGGCTTTAAAAAAGAAAATTCGGTTTCCCAGTATCTTATAACAAACGGTTCTACGCCTATTTTTTTTGCGGCTTCGCCTATTTTGTAAAAATATTTTTCATCTTGAGCGCTGTTTATCGGAACTTCCATTTTTGTATTTTTTGTTCACTTCCGATTTAAAAACTACAGAAGGCTTAAATTTTACGACCTTTCTTTCGCTTATAATAATAGTTTCTCCGGTCTGCGGATTTCTGCCTTTTCTCGCTTTTTTCTCTTTAATCGTAAAATTGCCGAAACCGTTAAGTTTTATAGTTCCTGCTTCTTCTATTTCGGATTTTATAAGTTCAAAGAACGAATCGACGTACTGCGCGGATTCCGCGGTCGGCAAACCAACCTTTGAACGTACTTTCGAAGTTAAATTTGCCCTTGTTAACGCCATAAACTATGCTCTCCGGAATTAATCGTTTTATTTAATTAATTATTTTAATCACTTAGGCCGCTATAGCGTCTTTTACTATGTTCGCAAAGGCCGACGGATCGGAAAGAGCTATTTCGGATAAAACCTTTCTGTTTAAATCTATGCCTTTTTTATTAAGCGCATTTATAAATTTAGAATAAGAAATTCCGTTTTCTCTGCATGCGGCGTTTATTCTGACTATCCACATACCTCTGAATTCTCTTTTTTTGACTTTTCTGTCTCTGTAAGCATAGTTAAGGCCTCTGTTCACGGCTTCGTTTGCGGACTTAAAAAGCCTGCTTCTTGCGCCGTAATAGCCTTTGGCCGCTTTTAATACTCTTTTGTGTCTTTTTTTAGTTAAAATACCTCTTTTTACTCTCGGCATTATACTGCTCCTTATAATAGCTTATTATATTTATAAATTATTAATTTTAAAGATACGGTATTAATCTTTTTACGTTAAGATGATCGGTCGAATTAACCAAGGATGATTTTTTAAGCCTGTTTTTCCTGCCGCGTTTTTTCGACGTCAGTATGTGGCTCTTGTTTGCTTTATGATGAACCACTAGTCCCGTCGCCGTTACTTTAAATCTCTTTTTTGCGCCTTTTTTGGTTTTTATTTTTATCTTTGCCATTTTAATACGTCCACCCTTTTAAAATTTATTTTAATTTTTTATTAACGTTTTTTCCGTTTTAACGGCGTCTTTTTCGGCAGTCTTTTTAACAGACTTAACCGGAACTATAATCGTGCTGAATGTCCTTTTGACATCAGGTTTAATAGGAAATTCCGGAACCCCGAACTCTTTTAAATCTTCGATAGCTTTGAGTATTACCTTGATTCCCAATTCGGTATGGGCAAGCTCTCTGCCTTTAAAAGTTACCGTAAGTTTAACTTTGTTTCCGTCTTTCAAAAAAGATACGGCGTTTTTTAATTTAAAGTTGTAATCGTGCTCGTCGGTATTGGGCCTGAATTTAACTTCTTTTAAATGTATAACGACCTGCTTCTTCTTTGCTTCCTGGGCTTTTTTGTTCTGCTCGTATTTGAATTTGCCGTAATCCATTATCCTGCACACGGGAGGAACGGCTGTTTCCGAAACTTCAACCAGGTCGAGTAGTTTTTCTTTGGCAAGCTTGACGGCTTCATATAACGGCATTATACCTGCCTGTTTGCCGTTTTCGTCGATAACCCTTACCTCTTTTGCCCTGATACTTTCGTTTATATAGGTTCTGTTATTTTTCTGTATATTAATTTCTCCTTATTTATTTTTTTGCGTTAGCATTAAATTATTGCATAATTTAAGAGCCGTGTCAACATTCTTTTATTCCGCGTATTTACTTTTCGGATATTTTGTTTTAAGAATATTTAGATAACGGGCTTCCATTTTTTTATTTCCGAGATTTTTATAGCAGACCGAAAGATAATAAAGCGTTTTGGGTATGATAGGAACGCCGTCCCGTCCGTACTGCTTTAATACCGTTTTAAACATATAGATCGCAGGTTTCCATATACTTGCGTTGTAATAGTAAAGTCCGGTAAAGAAAGTGTTTTCGGAAAGCTTTATGTTAATAAGTTTAATATATTTAAAAGCATGTTTTGAGTATTTTGAATATGGATATTTCGATATAAGTTTTTCAAAAACCCTCTTTGCATTTTTAAGAGGGGTTTGATTTCTGCCTACCGCTAAATTCCTTTTGTAATACGACATGGCTTCGTAATACATTGCGAACGGAACGTATTTGGAACGCGGATGCAGGTGTATAAAATCCAAATAAGCGCCTGCGGACTCGATATATTTTCCTTCGAGATAGTAAACGTCGCCGAGCCTTATTTCCGCAATTTCGGTTTTGCCGTAAGCCGGATAATTTTCTATAAGGGCTTTAAAATTTTTTGCGGCGCCGCTATAATTCTTAATATGCGAATCTTGCATGGCTTTGCCGTAATAAACGTCCGGCGGCAAAATATTTTTCTTTACGTTTTTGCCGCATCCGGAAAGCATAACCGAGAATACGGAAGTTACGACGATAATCGAGATTAATAAAAATAATTTTTTCATTGTTCCATTTTGATATGGGGGACAGAATTGAATTCTGTCCCCGTATTTAATTAAGTAGTATGCTTCCTTTAGAAAGTTTTATATTCATTTTAACATTATATAAATAATCGTCAACATATATTTTTAATGGCACCATGCTTTTATTTGCGCCTGAGCCTTTTAAAACATAGTCTTTAAAGCGGACCGATTCTATTTTTTTTCCGCTTTTGACCAAGGTCACGGAACGGATAAGGTATTTTTTTGAAACGTATATATAATAACTGCATTTACCGTCGTATGCAAAAAAGAAACCTTTATCGGTATTATAAAAAACCGACGCCTTTTTTATTTTATTCAATTTATCCATAAAAAGCAAAATTTTAAAAACCTTTAGCAGTCTTTCGTAATTTTGCGTTTTATCTTTAATTTTAGACTTATATTTTTTATCTAAGTTAACGGATTTAATTTTGCCGTCTTTGGGATTTAAAAAAACGGCTTCCGTCCCGTTTTTAGTTTTAATTATTTTTGCGTAAAAAAGAACATCGCCGTACATATCTAAAATCATAAAACTTATATACTTTCCTGCTATGTATTTATAAATGCCGGCCTGCGAGGCGGAAAAAACTCCGTCAAATACCGTGAAACGCAGTCTTCCCGATAATCCGCCGAACGTCCCGTAATTTTTAATAAGCCCCGCCAGAACTTCTTTTCTGCTTTTATACGCGGCAGGCTTTTTAAACGGCTGAACCGCCGTCTTTACGTTAACTGCGCAGCCGCTAAAAAAGAAAGATATAAATAAGAGCGGAATAAGCAGAACGATAATCGGAGTTTTACGGCGTAAATTATTTCCGCCTTTGACTGCATAAACGTTTTTGGCTGATGACGGTTTTTTTTTAACTGCCAAAAAATTCCAGCTCATAAAATTGCTTTTTCGACGATTTTTTCTATTCCGTCGAATTTTGAAACGTCCTGCGTTCCGCCCTGAGAAAAATCCTTTCTGCCGCCGCCTTTTCCTCCTGTTTCCGAATTAATGCGCTTTATAACTGCGGATGCGTCTATGGAACCTTTTGCCGATACGACGTAAATCAATTTTTCGTCTTTAATATTGGATATAAAAACTACTACGGAATCGCCTTCTGGGAAATCGCGCCTTGAACTTAGGGTATTTACAAGCTCTTTTAATTCTTCGCCCGAAACGTTGCCGAATTTTGAAATTAAATATTTAAATCCGCCGGCGCCTGTTTTAAAAGATTTTATAAGACGCTCGGATTCAAAAGAGTTGAGTTTAGATCTTAGTTCTTCGTTGGTTTTTTCAAGCAGTTCGTAATCGTAATACAGTTTTATTATTCTGTTGTAAACTTCGGATTTTGAAGTATTCAGAAGTTTGGCGATATTAAATATATTGTCTTCTTCCACGTACAGGTAGTCAAGATAATTAAAACCGGTAACGGCTTCTATGCGCCTTATTCCGGAAGCTACCGAAGATTCGCCGGTAATCTTAAAAAATCCGATTTCTCCGGTTCTCGAAACATGAGTGCCTCCGCAGAATTCTTTCGATGCCGTTCCCATCGATACTACCCTTACCGTATCTTCGTATTTTTCGTCGAAAAAGTGAAGAGCGCCGGAGTTTAAAGCGGTTTGAACGTCAAGTTCATGCGTTTTTACTTCAAGGTCGGCAAAAATATAGCCGTTAACTAAAACCTCAACTTTTCTGATTTCTTCGTCGGTCAAAGGCTTGCCGTACGAAAAATCGAATCTGAGCCTTTCCGAATCTACGAACGAACCCTGCTGAGTTACACGGCTGCCGAGTATCTCTCTGAGCGCGGACTGAAGAAGGTGAACGGCGCTGTGGTTTGCCGCAGTTTTTTTTCTGGATTCCGCATCTACGGAAAAAATTGCCTTTACTGGAAAAACCGGAGACTCAAGCAATTCTTCGGCGGCGGATACGTCGCCCAGATTCCGCTCCTCATCCTTGATGCTTTCGGTAAATATTCTTGCATAATGAAGGATCACTCCGTTTTTGGTTTTAAATGTATCGGAAACCGAGGCGGATAACGAATATTTTCCGTAATTAAACTTTATAATTCCTCTGTCGCCTGATTGACCGCCTCCTTCGGGATAAAAAGGGGTAATATCCGAGGTTATATAATAAAAATTGCCGTCTTCTATGTTTTCCGCAGGCTTGCCGTCTTCGTCGAATATGCCGGTAATATCTGCGGAAACGGCGTTTTCTATATTGCCGTATCCTTTAAAAATAGATTTTGGCACGCCGGAGACGGTTTCGGGGACTCCGTTTTTTTCTTTTCTCTGTTTTGAACCTTTTTTCTGAAGTTCCATTAATTCGTCGTAAGTTTTTAAATCTAACGAAAAACCGTTTTCTTCAGCCATATCTATTGCTATATCTACGGGGAAACCTTTTTCGTCGTATAATTTAAACACGAAATCGCCAGGAACGATTTTCTGCTTTTTATCTTTAAGTTCTATAATTTTTTCTTCTAAAAGTTTAATTCCCTGCCCTACAGTATCGTTAAATCTTTCGTACTCTTCGGAGATTATTTTCTCGAAAACCGAAAGACCGTCGGCGGCTTCGGAATAAAATCCGCCCATAATTATTACGACGATATTGCCGAGATATTTCAGATTATCGAGACTTATGCCGAGCTTTAAAGAATATCTGATAAGTCTTCTTAAAATTCTCCTGAATACGTAGCCTCTGCCTTCATTGGAAGGAAACACTGATTCGGCGGATAAAAACACGGACGTCCGTATATGGTCGCTTATAACCCTTGCAGCGGTATCGTACGCTTCGTCTCCGCCGTTGTACCGCTTTCCGGTAACGGCGTCTATCTCTTTTATATAAGGAGTAAAAACGTCGGTATCGTAGTTTGATTTTACGTTCTGCAAAATACGCAGTATGCGCTCAAGCCCCATTCCGGTATCGATAGATGGACGCGGCAATTTTGAAAGGTTTCCTTTTTTGTCTTTGTTAAATTCCATAAAAACGAGATTCCATATCTCTAAATATCTGCCGCAGTCGCAATTAATATCGCAGTCCGCATGTCCTGCTTCGGAATAGCCGGTATCATAAAATATTTCGCTTGAATAGCCGCACGGTCCCGTTTCTCCCATCTGCCAGAAATTCGTTTCGTCGCCGAGCCTGTATATTTTGTTTTCGTCGAAACCTACGGTATTTTTCCAGATATTATAGCCGTCTTCGTCTTTCTCGTTTACGGTAACGTATATTTTATCGAGATCTAGTTCTATAACGTCTTTTATAAATTCGTAGGCAAATAAAACCGCATCTTTTTTAAAATAGTCTCCGAAAGAAAAATTGCCGAGCATTTCAAAAAAAGTGTGATGGCGGGAAGTTTTGCCCACGTTTTCGAGGTCGTTATGTTTGCCGCCGGCGCGCATGCACTTTTGGACTGTTACCGCGCGCGGCACGGGCGCTTGGGCGACGCCCGTAAAATAGTCCTTAAACTGAACCATTCCGGCATTGGTAAACATTATAGAGTCGTCGCCAGCAGGAATTAAAGAGGAACTCGGAATAAGCGTATGTTCTTTTCCGGTAAAAAATTTAATGAATATTTCCCTTAGTTCGTTTGATTTTATCATGTTTCCATTTTGAGGCGGTGCCCGAATTGAATTCCGGCACCGCTGTTTCCATTTTGAGGTAGGGACAGAATTGAACTTTCGTCCCTACTTTCCATTTTGAGGCGGTGCCCGAATTGAATTCCGGCACCGCTGTTAGTTAATAAAGTCTTCTATTATTTTAGAGGAAAATCCTCTGCTTTGCAAAAAATCGTAAAGTTTCTTTTTGAATATCAGTTCGTTTTCTCTGTATTTTATCAGGGAAACTTTCTTTTTGTCCACAGCTTTGAGCATAACGGAACGTTCTTCGTCTTCAGTGTAAAGCTTTTCGATAAGCTTGTCTATAATATTTTTGTTTATTCCTTTTTTATAAAGTTCATAACTTAATTTTATCCTGCCGATAAGTCTTTTTTTTCCGCTTTCTATAAGTCTTTCCGCAAATTCTTCGTCGTTTAAGTATCCGTATTCCTTCAGTTTCTTTAAAGCTTTGCCGGTATCTTCCGTAGAAAAGCCTTTTTTGATTAATTTTTCGGCAAGCCGTTTTTCGGAATAAGACCTCGCCGACACGAGCTTCAAAGAGTAATCCTGCGCCGATGAGGGCGTTTTATGCTTTCTTTTATAAATATTTTCCTGCGATATCTTCAAAGAGAGTGCTCCGATAGGATAATATATTATATAGCGCTATACTTATATATTTTTATTTTGCGCATAAACATACCTGCGGTTAGGTTGTCCAATAAGAACCTGAACCGCCTGAAACCGACGCATTTCCCGTTTCGGACAGGCTTGCTCCGGCGATGCCGGAAGTTTTGCCGCTTTCAGCGGAGTCTGCTTTCATCCCTGCGCTTATATCGTCGTCGGAAGCGTTTACTCCGGATATTAACAGCGCAAGGTCGTTCGGCGAAGTGGATTCCGCAAGAGCATCTTCGTATGTTATCAAGCCCTGTTTATAAAAATTGTAGAGAGACTGGTCGAAAGTCTGCATCTCGTACTGTACGTTTCCGCTTTTTATGAAGTCTCTTATGCTCGCAGTTTTATCTTCGTTCGATATACATTCTTTTATCGTTTCCGTTCCTATCATTATCTCTACGGACGGAAGGCGTCCTTTTTTGTCCGCCCTTGCTATAAGCCTCTGGGATATTACCGCGGAAATAACGGAAGCAAGCTGTATTCTTATCTGTTTTTGCTGATAGGGCGGAAAAACCGCTATAATTCTGTTAATGGTTTCCTGAGCATCGAGCGTATGAAGCGTGCTCATTACGAGATGTCCCGTTTCGGCGGCCGTTATTGCAGTCTCTATAGTTTCTAAATCCCTCATTTCACCGACTAAAATAACATCCGGATCCTGCCTTAATGCTTCCCTTAACCCATGCGAAAAAGAATAAACGTCCATGCCGAGTTCCCGCTGGTTGACTAATGCTTTTATATCTTTATGGAGATATTCGATAGGATCCTCGATTGTTATTATGTTTACAGGTTTATTCCTGTTTATAAAATCTATCATGGAGGCGAGCGTAGTGGACTTTCCGCTGCCGGTTATGCCGGTAACGAGTATAAGACCTCTTTCTTTAAGCGCTATAGACTTTATAATTTTAGGAAGGTTAAGCGATTCAAATACCGGAATATCGAAAGGAATATAGCGCATTGCTATGCTTAAAGAATTCCTCTGGGAATAAATATTGACCCTGAATCTTCCGACGTTGTGCAGGCTGTATGCAAGATCGACGTCTCTGTTTTCCTGAAAAACCTTAAGCTGATGCTTATCCATCATGCTTACGGCTATTTTTTCTATAACTTCTTTGGACATAACGCCGAAATTTTCCTGTTTGTAAATATCCCCGTCTATTCTAAAAATAGGATAAGAATTTACTTTAAGGTGAATATCGGACGCTTTTTTGCCGACCGCAGTCATTAAAATAGTTTCTAAAAGAGAAGGCTGTACTCCCTGTTTAAGCTGTTGACCGTCCTGTACGGCATTAGACCGTAAAACCGTTTCGTCCATTTTTTTATTTAAGATTAAATTTTTCTAAAATTTTAGAATGTATTTCGTCTCTTAGGGCAGGGTTGTTTTTGAGCGTTTCTTTTGCGGCTTCCCTTCCTTGTCCCAGCCTTTCTTTGCCGTAACTGAACCATGTTCCTGATTTTTCTATTATGCCGCTTTCCGAACCTATATCGACTATGTCTCCTTCCAAAGATATTCCGCTGTCATAGACTATATCGAATTCCGCTTCTTTAAACGGAGGAGCTACTTTATTTTTTACTATCCTAGCTTTAGTTCTGGAACCGATTACTTCGTCGCCTTTTTTTATAGAACCTATTCTTCTTATATCTATGCGGACGGATGCATAAAATTTAAGAGCGTTTCCGCCGGTAGTAGTTTCGGGAGAGCCAAACATAACGCCTATCTTCATTCTTATCTGGTTAATGAATATAACCGACGTATTCGACCTTGCGATAGCAGACGTAAGTTTTCTTAAAGCCTGCGACATAAGCCTTGCCTGTAGCCCCATATGGGAGTCCCCCATTTCGCCTTCTATTTCGGCTTTAGGCACCAATGCTGCGACGGAGTCTATTACCAAAACGTCGATGGAACCGGATCTTACCAAAGAATCGGCAATTTCCAAAGCCTCTTCTCCCGTTCCAGGCTGAGAAACCACAAGCTGATCGACGTTAACGCCTATTTTCTTTGCATACTGCAAATCTAAGGCATGCTCCGCATCTATAAAAGCCGCGATACCACCGCGTTTTTGAGCCTGCGCGACTATTTGAAGGGTAAGCGTCGTTTTTCCGGACGATTCCGGTCCGAATATTTCTATTACCCTTCCTTTAGGGATACCGCCTATACCGAGCGCAATATCCAACGACAGAGAGCCCGTCGGAATAGACTGTATGTTTTCTGCGGGCGGCTTTCCGCCGAGAACCATGACGGCTCCCGCGCCGAACTGCTTTTCTATCTGAGCCATAGCAAGGTCGAGCGCTTTCATTTTTTGCTCATGGATAGCGGCGTCTTTTGCGCTTTCTTTAACGTTTTCTTTAGTTTCGCCTGATTTTGCAGCCATAATTTCACCTGTAGTTTATTTGCTGAGGGACGGAATTGAACTTTCGCCCCTGCTTAACATTTTGCGGCGGGACGGAATTGAATTCCGGCACCACTTTAAATTTTGTGGCGGGGACAGAATTGAATTCTGTCCCCGCTGTTTCCATTTTGTGGCGGGTACGGAATTGAATTCCGCCCCGCTGTTTAATATAATATATTAAAAAACAGAAAGATTATCAAGTTAAATTTTTGTCATTATTTTTGCCGCTTGTTTCGTTTAAAAGCCTGTAAATCCAGAACAGAGCCATTTTAGTCGTATAAGACTTTATATCGGCACGCGAACCGGAAAAAACATATTTTCTGGACTCTTTTATTTTATCGCTCGATAATGCAATAAAAACCGTTCCTACCGGATAATTGCCTCCGTCCGTTTGCGGACCTGCCAAACCGGTAACGGCGATACCTACGTCAGATTTTGTTTTTTCCCTTACTTTTTCTGCCATTTCCTCTGCGCATGCTTCGGAAACTGCGCCTTCTTTTTCTATAATAGACGGATCTACCCCTAAAATATCGGTTTTTGCAAAATTTGAATATACTACGCCTCCGTAAAGAAAATAAGATGATGCGCCGGGCAAGTCGGTAAGTTTGTCGGAAATGTGCCCTCCGGTAAGGGATTCCGCCACGGATATCTTAATTTCATTTTCCTTCAACAGATAAGAACATACTACTTCGAGTTCGTCTTCGTCGTAACCGTAAAGATATTTTTTAAAAATTCCTTCGGTTTTTGCATCTATTAACTTTATGTTTTCATTAAGTTTTTGAGTGGAAACGCCGTTTACCGCCGCGGAAATAATAAATTCCCCGTATGAATATTCATACGTCAAATTAACGTCCGAAGCCTGTCTTAATTTTGAAAAGAGCACTTCAAACTCTTTTTCTTTTAAACCGAACAGCTTATATTTCCTGAATTTAACGAAATAGTTTATACCCAGTTTTCCGAGCATTTTACCGAGAACGTGATTTTTGAACATATAAACCGCATTATGAGGCTCTAAAGGAAACGCTGCCATGAATACGGGTTCGGTGAGATAAAAACCGGATATGCCGGAATTTTGATTAGGGATAATAAAGGAATGGTCGGGAAAATAGCATGCTTTATCGGCTGAGGGACCTAAAGTTTTTTTGTTTGATTCGTAAACTAATGCCATTAGGTCTGCGGCGTCTTTGCTTCTCGTTAGTTCTTTTTTTAAAACGGAGCATATTATTTCGGAAGTTAAAGCGCTTCCTTCTTTTATACCTCCGCATATTATTACGAAAGATTCTTCGGACGTCATATAAGATACGACTTTAGATATGCTTACGGTCTGGCTTTCCGGCATAATTACCGCTTCTTTAAAACCGAGTCCGTAAATCGAAAGCACGTCCGACAGCTCTTTTATTATTTCTCCCGCCGCGGAAAAATTTCCGTCGTCGGATATTATTAGTATTTTTATATCTTTCATGGTTTCCATTTTGAGGCGGTGCCCGAATTGAATTCTGTCCCCGAAATAAGTTAGATACCGGCTATTATTACGATAGCTATTCTTAAAATTACTACGGAAAAAAGGGCGGAGGCAACGTCGTCCAGCATAATGCCTAACCCGCCTTTAATTTTTTTATCTATAGTTCCTATAAACATAGGCTTCGTTATGTCGAAAATACGAAAAAGAATAAATCCAAGTAAAGAGTATATCAAAATATGAAAAAAATCGAAATGCATCCATAATAAACCGGACATAACGGCAAGATAACCCAGAACTTCGTCTATGACTACGAAAGACGGGTCGTCTAATCCGGATATCTTCGATGCCTTGGAAGAAACGTAAACTCCCGAAACAAATATTATAATACAAACTGCAATATAATAAAAAGGGTTTAAAAATCTAAGCAAAAATATATATAACAAAAAAGCGGCGAAGGAACCGACTGTACCTGGACCGTAAGGAAAAAATCCTGCGTAAAAAAATGATGCAGCTAAAATATAAGGGTTATTTTTTTTAAATTCGTTCATTTTATACATTCCATACATTTACGACTGGAATTTATACCTCCTCATGGAAATATTCAGGAGTATTGCTACTGCGGACATATCTACTACGAGCGACGTGCCGCCGTAGCTGAAAAAAGGAAGCGGAACGCCCACTACCGGCAGAAGACCGACGGTCATAAACATATTTATTATAGCATGAAAAGTTATAATGGCAAGAGCCCCGCCGCCGAGTAAAAAACCCTGAAGTTTTTTGGCTCTGTAAACTATCTTAAACCCTCTTATTATAACTATAAAATAAAGAACTATAAGCACTAACCCGCCTATAAAACCAAACTGCTGCATATATGTCGAAAAAATAAAATCGGTATGTTTTGCCGGCAAAAAATCCAAAGTGCTCTGGGAACCGTTGCCGAAACCGTCGCCGAAAAGCCTTCCCGCTCCTACCGCTATTTCCGACTGTATTATATTATATCCGGCTCCAAGATAATCTTTTGCGGGATGAAGAAATATCAGTATTCTGCTTTTCTGGTAGGATTTAAGCCTGAACCATAAAACAGGACCTATTACAAGAATAATTCCGGCAAGTATAAGCATGGAATTTCTTTTGATCCCCGCCAAAAAAATAATAATCAACCCTATAAATAAAACTATCAGGGACGTTCCCAAATCCGGCTCTTTGGCTATAAACAAAACCGGTATCAATATTATAATAAAAGGTATAACGAGACTGCGCAGGTTATAGCCTTTTTTATTTTCGTAGGTAGTAAAATATTTGACGAGAGCGAATATCAGAGCTATTTTCATTAATTCTGAAGGCTGAAACGAAAACATGCCGAGAGAAATCCATCTCGAAGCTCCGTGCGTAATTCTTCCTTTTACAAGCACTATAACTATAAATATTAAAATAAAACCGTATATATAATAAGCCGCTTCTATAAGGGTATTATAATCTATGGATATTATTAACGACATTACCAGAATAGACACTATAAACCAAATGAGCTGTTTTACCACGTAAGGATCAAAAAAATCTTTGTGGTGTATGCTTAAAGAACCGTAAAGATTAATAATGCCGAGAGAAAAAATTATAATTACCGTAAAAAGTATTACAAAATCGAAATTCTGCGTATATTTATTATTTAATATTTTCATAATATATTTTCATAATTTAAAAACTAGTATATATAAAACTCGGAATATTGTTTTTTTTGCTCTTTTTATGATGTTTGGACGGCTTCCACAACCCTTTCTGCTCCAAATATTTTTCTACTATTTTTTTTGCTATAACTGCGGCGTTGGCTCCGAGAAATTTCGCATGCATATCTAAAACCACGACGGCGATTTTAGGATTTTTGAGCGGAGCAAAACCCACAAACCATGCATTGTCACGGTATTTTCTCGGCACGTTTTTAATATCGTAAATAGAATAAGTTTTTGATATGACCTGAGCAGTACCGGTTTTGCCGCAAAATTTTATACCCCTTATTCTTGCGTTTACGGCCGTTCCGTAATTTTTGCTTACCACCTCGCATAACCCTTTTTTAACCGCATCTATATATTTCTTTTTTATATCTATATTCCTTATAAATTTAGGCTTCATCACTTTCAATACTTTCCCTTTCTGGGAAACTATTTTTTCAAGTATGTAGGGTCTGTAAAGTTTTCCTCCGTTAGCTATAGCGCTGTAAGCCATAACAAGCTGAATCGGGGTTACGAGATCGTAACTTTGCCCTATTATAGCCGAAAGTGTAGAACCTTTATACCAGTGCCTGTGGTATCTTTCGTAAACTAAACGTTTTGTAGGAATAAAACCCGGATTTTCCCCGGGCAGGTCTATTCCCGTTTTCTTTCCCAAACCGAGTTTGAAAGCGTATTTTGCAAGCTGGTCTATGCCTATCCTTACGCCTATGGAATAATAATAAGTATCCACGGATTCGGCTATTGCCTTATACAGATCTATTTTTGAATTCTGATACGGATTCCAGTTGTAAAATACCGCATCTCCTAATTTAAAAGTCGGTCCGGCGTAAATTTTTTCTTTCGGCGTAATTAAATGAAGGGAAAGAGCCGCAAGAGAAGCCACGGACTTAAAAGTAGAACCGGGGGCGATTGCGTTTTGAATAGCCTTGTTTTGAAGCGGATGTTCGTCGTTGTCGATAATCGATCTCCAGTGCTTTTCGCTTATGCCTTCCGAAAAATAAAAAGGATTAAAGGACGGAGTGGAAATCATAGCGAGAATTTTCCCGTTTTCCGGATTTACGGCTATTACCGCTCCTTCTCTTTTTTTCATAAGCTTATAAGCTAATTTTTGCAAAGAAAAATCAAGGGTGGTATATAAATTAGCGCCCATTTTCGGTTTTTTTACAATAACCTTTCCTATTGGTTCGCCTTTCGAGTTTACGACTATTCTTTTTTCTCCGTCCTTTCCGTGCAGATATTTTTGATAATAGTATTCGAGTCCCGTTTCGCCGATAATATCGGAAGAATTAAGATACGAATATTTAGCTTCTTTTAACTGGACGGACGACACCGGACCTACGTATCCGAAAATCTGGGCACCCATTTTGGTATACGGATAATGCCTTATGGGAATCTTAGCTATAAAAAAACCTTTAAGGAAAAGCTTGTTTACCTCAAATCTCGACAACTGTTTAACGGAAACATTCCGCATAATGATAATCGGTTCGTAAGGCGGAAGAAATTCTTCTTTTTTTACTTTTTTCAAAATATGCCGGTAATTTTTATGCATCAGTTCTGCAAGAAATTTTAATTCCGACCTTATATTTTTTACTCTTGACAGCGTAACGGCTATATTAAAAGAAGATTCGTCGTCGACGAATATTTTTCCGTCCGAAGACAATATATCCCCTCTTGGAGCCGCCAGATATATAACTCTTGTGGCATTATCGCGAGCCAAGTTATAATAATATCCGCCCATTATAACCTGAAGAAAAAAAAGCCTTGCCAATAATATAATTAACAGGACGGTAACGATAACCGCTATAATATTAATCCTGCTTTTTTGTTCTTTAAATACCCCGTTTTCATTATATAAAGACGACATATGGCATATTTAATTATCAATACGGATGAAAGGACGATAAAGCATTTTTATTTATTTTAACGTTAGATTTGGATTCTAAGTAATCTACGTAATAGTTTAAAAATTCCTGTTCCTTCTGAAAAGCATACATTTCGCGTTCTTTCGGCATTAAAGCGCCTGAACTTTTATTGTTCGTCTTGGAAAAACTTTCCGGAACATATTTAGGAAAATATACTTTCAGTATTTTTATAACGGCATAACCGGATTTAACCGGAAATACTTCGTCTATTACGTTATTTCTGCCGGAAGAAAATATGGACTTGAGTATGTCTATATTAAAGCGGTATTTTTTGAAATAAAAAGATTTTATTATACCGGTTTCCGTAAAAAGAGGAACGGTGACGACTACGCCTTCATATTTTTTTGCAATGCCCGAGAAATTTTTGTTGAATAAAATTTCGTTCTTTAGAAACTTGTCCGCTTTGTTTTTTGTTTTAAAAACGGCGATTTTAAATGAAACAGACTTGTTTTTTATTTTATAATCGTTTATAAACTGGGTATCGACTACGCTGAAAGATTCTTCTATTATTCTTTTTATATATTCCCTTGTAATTTCGTTTTTAAAACTTTTCTCGAAAGCCGCAGGGGTCATATGATTATCAAGCATGTCTGCTTTAAACAGTTTGCCGCTAAACTTTCCGTTTTTTTGAAACGCGGGAGCAGATGCTATATTTCTTGCAATAAAACCGTTTGAAACCTCAATGCCGAATACCGGAGCTTTTAATTCTAGAACCTTGTCCGCAATGAGGGATGAAAGGGCGGAACCCGTAATGTTCAGCATGCTCAATTCCTTTCGCGTTAACTTATTCCCGTACAGTCTTTCGTATTCGTTTTCTAATTTTCCGTAATAACGGTTTAAATCGTTCAAAGAAATTCCTTTCCCAGCCACTACGGCAACGTCGCTCGGCGATACTCCGCCGCCCGCACCCATTATGTAGGGAAGAAAGCTAAACCCCACTATAAATAAAAGTCCGACGATAATAGTTATAATTTTTCCCGCCGTATGCGCATAAAATCTTCTTAAAAAATCAAGCATATTCGTTTACCGATTGTTAGCTATACCGGACTTTAATTCCGGTATAGCGGTTAATTTTATATTACAGTGCCGGAATTCAATTCGGGCACTGTCACAAATCTGAAATAAGTGCCGGAATTCAATTCGGGCACTGTCATAAATCTGAAATAAGTGCCGGAATTCAATTCGGGCACTGTCACAAATCTTATCATAAACTAATTAATTTTCCTTTATTTAAAAAATTCCTCAAATTCGTTTTCTTAAAAACGTAAAATACTGCAGGAGAAACTAAGGCCGTAGTAATAGACACCGGCAAAACATAAGAAAAAAGAAAATTCCAGTATGCAAAATCAATTTTAAGTCCATAAAAAACCGTTAAAAAAAGAACTAAATAAAATATATAAGATACGGCAAAAGTTATTAAAATTTCCGTTATCGCATTTTCAAACGGTATTCTGCGCCATATAGCATAAGAAACGGCGTAAGAAACGGTTCCCGAAAAACCGAAAACCGCGGGATTTAAAGGCGTCATAGAACCGTAAATATAAAATATTATATATGCCGCAATCCAGCCGGAATAAACGTCTAAATATGCCGATACGAAGACTAATCCCGCTAAAGCAAAATTTGGAAATACGTAAAAAGAACCTGAACCGAAATTAAAATTATTGCTAAAAATAAGCGGCAGTATTATTAAAAGCAAAAAAATACATATTATATAAAAATATTTATAAACGCTGCTATTTTTCGACGAGAACATATTTTTCGTTAAATAAATTTTTATAGGGCGCTATGGTTATGCGCTGAAATATATCGTAACTTTTTTTTATTACGGAGACTACTTTGCCGACGTATATTCCCGACGTAAATACGCCGCCTAATCCTGACGTTAAAATTTTATCGCCTTTATTTATTTTTTTTGAATTAAATACAAATCTCATCTGAAGGTAACCGTTGCCTGCGCCGTTCGCTATGCCCATAGTTCCGGTATTTGCGTCTATAACTGAAAAAACGCATTTAGGATTCGTAATAGGAATAACTTTAGACTTATTCTCTCCGGCGTAAACAACGCGGCCTACGACTCCGGCGTAAGAAATAACGCCGTCTCCTGCGGCTATTCCGTTTTTAGTCCCTTTATTTATATATAATCCGTAAAACCAGCCTTCTATACCGTGAAGTATGACCTTTGCGGCAACCGATTTTCTGCTTATAGAATCTTTTAAAAAAAGGAGCGATTTTAGTTCCCTGTTTTCTATGGCGTAATATCTATAGCGGTTGTACTTAAACTCGACTTTTTTTAATTTTTCTTTAAGCTTTAAATTCTTTCTTTTAACCGAAATAAGATCTATATAATTGTTATATATCTTTTTAGAAACCGCTATAGGATAATCGACCGTTTCATAAATTAAATATACTTTATTTCCTATAAAATCGGAAAAAACCCCTCCGAATCCTGTTCCTTTTACCGAAAATAAATAAATTATTACGGATATTAATATAACTGCCGCAAGAACAACGACATCTTTATGTTTTTTTAATTTTAATTTTTTTGCAAACTTTCCCACGACGTTTAATTTTCTAACATTATATCTTTTAAAACTTGAATTTCGCTTAACGCTTTGCCGGCTCCGCGTACGACGCAGGTAAGAGGATCGTCGGCTATTATAACGGGAAGTTCGGTATTTTCCCTAATAAGAACGTCGATATTTTTAAGAAGTGCTCCGCCTCCTGCAAGCACTATTCCTCTGTCCACTATGTCCGAAGAAAGTTCCGGCGGAATTTTTTCAAGCGTAGTTTTTATGGCATCGACTATCTGCGCCGCAGGATCGGATATAGCTTCCAAGACTTCGGATGAATTTATTTCGATAATCTTTGGTATGCCGCTGACCAAGTCCCTGCCTTTAATGCTCATTTTAGACTCTTCTTCGACAGGATAAACGGTACCTATTGTCATTTTGACGAGTTCGGCGGTTCTGTCGCCGATAAGCAGGTTATATTTTTTCTTTACGTACTGTATTATGGAATCGTCTATTTTATCGCCGCCTACCCTTAAAGATTTGGCATAAACTATGCCTGACATGGAAATAACGGCTACTTCCGTGGTTCCGCCCCCTATATCCACTATCATATTTCCTGCGGCTTCAGTAATGGGGAGACCTGCGCCGATAGCCGCCGCGACCGGTTCTTCTATAAGATAGACCATTCTTGCGCCTGCGGCTTCCGCCGATTCCCTGACCGCTCTTCTTTCGACGGCGGTAATGCCGGAAGGAATAGCGACTATTATTCTCGGTCTTATCATGCTTTTTCTGTTATGTATCTTTCTTATAAAATACTTAAGCATGGCTTCTACTACTTCGAAGTCTGCTATAACTCCGTCCTTCATGGGTCTTATAGCCGATATATTGCCCGGCGTCCTGCCCAGCATTTTCTTTGCATCTTTTCCAACGGCAAGAATTTTCTTCTCTCCGCGCAAATCAATATGCACCGCAACCACCGAAGGTTCGTTTGAAACGATACCCTTGTCTTTCACGTAGATAAGAGTGTTAGCCGTTCCAAGATCTACGGCAAGGTCGTTGCTGAACATACCTATTAAACTATCGACAAACATAATTAAATAACCTCTCTTTAATAATCTTAAATATATTAAATATTATAACATATTGACTTTTTTAGCAAGATTAATTTGAACAGAAGCAATTTGCCGCGAAGTCGGCAAACTATGTCGAAAGGGAAAAATTGCCTGATAAAATATGCCGGATTTTATTTTCCGCAGACTAAGCAAAAAGGTGTCGCAGTCAAAAAGGTGTCAGTCAGATTTTATTTTCCTTATTTTCCGCAGACCAGTCAAAAAAAGTCGCAGGCAAAAAGGTGTCAGATTTTATTTTCCTTATTTTCCGCAGACCAGTCAAAAAAAGTCGCAGGCAAAAAGGTGTCAGATTTTATTTTCCTTATTTTCCGCAGACCAGTCAAAAAAAGTCGCAGGCAAAAAGGTGTCAGATTTTATTTTCC
>JAJZBN010000025.1:27954-28293 GCA_021798875.1 bacterium
TTTCCTTATTTTCCGCAGACCAGTCAAAAAAAGTCGCAGGCAAAAAGGTGTCAGATTTTATTTTCCTTATTTTCCGCAGACCAGTCAAAAAAAGTCGCAGGCAAAAAGGTGTCAGATTTTATTTTCCGCAGACAAAATAGTCAATTTATATAAAAGCTATTTGCGGAAAATTAATCTGACACCTTTTTGACGATTAACCAAACCGAAACCGGCAAACGCAGTCGGGAGTAAGAGAATAAATAAATCTTGTATAATATACATATTATCATTTAATATATATATTTATTTTAAGATGTAAGGGTGGGCGGGTGGGGATAATTAAGCCGCCGCAAAAAGTTA
>JAJZBN010000026.1 GCA_021798875.1 bacterium
CCCATTTATACATTTTTTTGCATACTGACGTCAAGAGGAAAATCCGAGGAAAGGCTTATTTACTGCGGTTTTAATTGGTTGCGGGGGCAGGATTCGAACCTGCGACCTTTGGGTTATGAGCCCAACTTGGCGGTCTATAAGTTAGTTTATTTATATGATTTAAAGAGGTATTGTTTTTTTATGTAGGTGTTTTTGCAGGGTTACCTCCGGAATTTTATTTTAGGTTTCGGCTGGTTCTTGATATCTTGAGCAGGGGCGTCGGGTTTAGGGGTTTGGGGATTAACGGAATACTGAGGATTATTTTCGGGTTTTGGCTGAGATAACTCTTTTTCTATTCTATTAAATTTATTTATTGTATATTTTTCAATTTCTTCTCTTAAAAAACTTTCAATTTGTCCTCTATTTACTTTATATTTTGGCGCTAATTCCGAATCGACGCCTTCGCTTTCCACCCCTTTAAGATTAACCGCATATTTGAAAAAATCAGTTTCGTCGAATTTAAAATATTCACGTCCGTTCACTTTTTTATTATACAGCCTATCTGCTTCATTAATGGCTTTTTCTAACCCAAATTCTTTGGTTATGACGTAAATGTCGTAGTAATCCCTTATAACTTCTCTGTGATGTATTACAGCCGTTTTCATGCCAATTAGCGTATCAAGATTTGCTATGTTAAGATTATTTTTAAGGGATGTTCTTTCTGTGGATAAGAAATTATTCTCAATTGAAGCCCAAAATTCCACCTTAACATCATTAATATAAAATATTCGTTTAGACGCCGAATGAGCGGAAGATTCCACGCTCTCTTCCACATTAAATCCTTTATTAAAAATATTGCTCATTATTTTATCTATATGTCCATCCATCTTTAAAAATTCATTAGGACTCGCAAGGTCTATATCTTCGGATAATCTATGGTTAAGATAAAAAGAAAGCGCAGAGCCGCCGACAAATACATAATCTTTAATACCTTCTTCTTCGCTTAAAATATTTAATACTTTTTCGGTTTCAGGCAGCCACATTTTTAAAAACTCCAAATAAAAAATCCATATAGTTAATATTCTTTATATCCCCTTTTGTCGGAATATAAGAACGAAAAGATTTCTCGCCGCTCATGATCGGGCGGATTTCCTTATAATAAACCCTCTCGAGATCGCTATAAGGAAAAACCCTAAAAAGATTTATATGATCCGCAAAACGGCCGTATCTTATTAACTGCTCCATAATTTTAGATAAAGGCAACTCGGCTTTATTAAAATCATAAGACCAGAAATACCTTTTGCTAAACGGCAAATCTTTTAATTTATAATAGTTTATCTTTTCCATAATAATTAATTATAGCATATTTTTAATTTATAAAATACCCGCTTAAGTCTTCGATATCCTTCAGCGGGGTTCTTTTTTTGTAATGTTCTACGTAATCCAAAAACCAATCGTTCCCGCCCGTCAGTTCTAAAGATTTTGCGAGCCTTCTCGCGTATTCGTCGGACTGGATAAGAGACGTGATGTTTTCGTCTAAATTAAGCTGCGCCATCCTGGTGACGGTTTCCTGCTTGATGAGGTATTCTTTTTTTTGCGTTCCTTTGATAACCATATCGTATTCGTTCTCCGTCAGTCCGAAAGTATTAATATAAAGGTTTTTCATATCCTCGGTATTGGCTTTAAAATTCGGTAGGAATATCTTCGTGGCGACGTTATCCATAACGCTTGAAAGCAATCCTTTAGTTTCGGAAACATGCGTAAGCGACTGCGTGGCAAAAACTACTATCGCATTTAATTTCCTTAAAGTCTGCAGCCATTCGCGGATTTTACCCGCAAATATTGGGTGCTGTAGATAAAACCACGATTCGTCCAAAAATATTATCGTAGGAATTAAAGTGGACAGAGAAGAATCGATTCTTTCAAAAAGATACATAAGCAGCGGCGCTATTACGCGCTCGTTTACGGACAGGTTTTTCATTTCGAATACCGTATATTTAGACAAATTTAGCATATCCACCGGATTATTGAAATAATTCTTGTATTCTCCGAACGTCCACGGTCTTAATTTGTCCGATAGACTTTGAGGCAGAATGCTTGAAAAACTCTCTAATACATGTTTATTTTTGGGAAGCTGCGAAACGAGTTCTATCGCTTTCCATAGTTGTTTTAAGTCCTCGTCGTCCATAGAGTACCCGAATGATTCTATTAATATCTGCAGAAAATCCCTTAAGAAACTTTTACCGGATTTAGTCGTTATTAACGAAACGGGATTTAAATATGTTCTTTTTTCGGGTTTAAAATCGACGTGTAAGCCTTTTTGCGCTAAGCAGAGAATTTCCGCGGTATATCCATAATCGAAGAAGAATACCTGCGGATTGTATTTCATATACATTCCCGCCAGGAAATTTAAAAGAACGGATTTCCCGGCGCCCGTGGGTCCGAATATCGCGGTATGCCCCACGTCTTTTACGTGAAAATTGAAATAAAATAAGGTCTTATGTTTCGTTTCGAAAGCGCATAGCGCGGGGGCTTTAAGATGATAATTAAAATTTTCACCGGTAAGTATAGTTCTAAAAGGCATATAGTCGACGAAATTACCGAGGCTTACCATAAATTTTCTCGGATTTAATTTCTCTCCTCCCGGAATTGCCGAGAAATATGCCGGAAGTTTATTTAAAGTTTCAGTTAATACCTGGTACGACTTATCTATTAATACGCCCTTGATTTTATCTAAATTCTCGTCTGCTTCTTTTTCCGTTTTCCCCCATATAAGAAAGTTCACGGAAGAATACCCGAACGGTCTGACCATATCGAGTTCCTGTAAGGATTCTTCCGCATCGTAGACATACGACATTTTAGTCGGATCTATCAGCTGGGTTTCTTCGCCGGTAGCGGTTTCGGATACCTGATGAAGAAGCGTCTTTCTCGTTACGAAATAGTGCCTTCTCCTTTTCTGCGTTTCGCTCCTTGCCGATTCTCTGCTCAAGAAAGAGAACGAACAGGAAAATTTCAATTCCCTGTCTAACGATAAAAGCCCGTCCAAAACGCCGGGATAAGTTTCCGGCGGAAAATCTTTGATAGACGCTATTTTATAAATTTTGTTTTTTATAATAAGAGATTCTTCGTAATCCGCATTAACGGTAAAATCGGCAAGATATTCGTTTAAAAACGCGTAGTCCGGAATCCTTATCCCCTTTTTTAAATCTTCTGAAGGATTTATTATAAAATATAGAGATCCAAGAAGTTCTTCGTCTTTCAGTTTAGTTATGCCTAAATCTTTGTTTAATGCCTCAAAACTTGAGTTTAAATCTACTTCAAAACGCCCTAAGCGTTCATTGAGTTCTTTTTTTATTTCGGCTTTAGTCTTACTTTCGCTGAAAGCTTTTTTAATTTTTTCCGTTATTTTTCCGTTCTGGTCTAATATCTTTTTAAACACCTTCAATTTTGATTTCTTTTCGTGGTAGACTATCGATAAATAAATATGATTTATATAGTTTTTATTTTTTAAAATTCTTTCTTTGTATTTCTCGTCTATGTAATGCGATACGCTTGAGTTTATTTCCATTTCCGGATAATAAAAATTCCTCTTCCTTATTAGGTAAAAACTTATAGAGTAGTTTTCATTTAACCCCTTTAAAGCATTTTCTATTTTTTCCGCAAAATAATCCCATTCGGTTTCTCCCGTCGTTTCCGAATCGACTCCCCTAATTCTCCAAAGGCTAAGAAGTCCTTCGTCTTTAAGGCGCACGATATCTTCTTTTGCGAGCGAAAAATAAGGAAGAAGTTCCGAAGAACAGGGTTTAAGATTTACTTTTTGATATTTTTTTAAATCTATCATTGAATTTTCAGCCCTAAAGAGTTAGACAGATGTCCTTTGAAAGTATCGAATCCTTTTTTCGAAAGTTCCGGCGTAAGTTCTCCGTAATGAACGAGAGGAATTATATCGGCGAGCCTGTGCAGCGTCGTCGCCATATGCTTCATCGTTTCTTCGCCTTCTACCTGCCAGCGTCCGGCGCCCGGATTCATCGCAAACAAAAGTTTCTTTTTATTTTCTTCGGTCGCAGGGAGTTTTATTCCTTTTTTATTTTCTAAGGCGTTGGTCGAAAGTGCCAGTATATTTTTATCGTTTGTTTCGACTATTAAATCGTTTCCCGAAACTTTTATTAATCCTTCCGCATGACCTATCTGTTTTTGTCCTTCCGCTTTAGAAAACCCGGCCGGCGTATAAGGCGCTAATTTATCGTTTGGCTCCATTGCTAATATAGGGGCTTTTTTAAACAAGTTGTTTAGATAAGACAAGTCTTTTTTAAATACTTCATCGGGATTAACGCCTTTTTTAAGGCGTCCGACGATAAGCGTTATATTCGAAGAAGATACGATTTGCGGATCCGTTAAATACTCTTTTAAATTTTCTCGCCTCATGTAATCGATAATTTTATTGAATTTTATCGGTAACTTCTCTCTATTTATTACACCGATATATTTTCCGGCAGAAATTTTTCCGGAAATTCCGCCGTTATATGCCGAAAATCCACTAATTTCCATAGCGTCCTCCTATTTTTTTGGAAATATTTTTATTTATATCTTTTTTAATTAGATTTTCTTTTAATTTTAAAAGAGAATTCTTTTTAAAAACCAGCGAGCTTATTTTAGATTCTATTTCTTTAATCTCGGCTTCAATTTCTTGTAAATCCATAATTTACCTCCTTTAATAATATTTTTCTTTTTGTTTTGAAAACCTTTTATAAATCTTTATAATAAAAGGGTCTTTTTCGAATATTTTCCGGAAAACCCAAAATAAACCCAAACCTAACGGTATCGGCCACCACGACCCGGCGGCGTCCGTTAGGGCTATAGTAACCGTGCCGAGCAATATAGCTATGCTTCTGTCTATTCCCCCGACGGTCAAAGGCCATAAAAGGGAAAAATGGACGGGGGAACGCCTCATAAAGCGCCAACCCATGCCGCAGCCGCCATGGCAATCGAAACTCCCAATGCTACTTTAAATCCCGTCTTTTTCCATGAACCGTCTTCCGAGTGAGCGAAACCTACTCCGGCGATAACAACCGCGACGACCGATAGAATCTTTGCTACCGTACCGGTCATATCGCCTTCCACTGTAGTAAGAGTAGTGTCCCATGGAAGCTGGGCGTATGCGGCCGAGGCCGAAGACAAAAGGAATAAAGACGCAAGCGACAGAGCGTCTTTAATTAAAATTAAGGTTCTTTTCATGTTAATCCTCCTAAATTTAGTTTTTTACCGATTAATTTTTTATTCGTCCTATTAATTTCCAAAGCATATCTGTAATACACGAAGGGAGCATAAAACTTGCATACGGCAGGTTTTGGACAAGTACTCATATTAACTTCGTTAATAACCTTACCGTATTTATCAATAAACAGCACCGTCAGAGGAATTAAAGTATTCTTCATCCAAAAAGGATAATCCACATCCTTACGGAAAATAAAAAGCATTCCATAATTAGCGGGCAACGTTTTAACGAACATAAGCCCGCGTCTTTTTTCAGGCAATGTTTTAGCGGTAAATACCTTGTATTTAATTTTTCCGACCTGCACGGTTTTTGTTATTTTCAGCATGTTCGTTAGTTCCTTTTTATATATATAATATTTAACGCCGAAAATAATAAAAACAATTAAAAAAAATAAGGTGACCAGCTCAAAATAATTCCTCTTTTTTTTATTTTTTAGAAAATTCAAGTTTCAGCTCACCTCCTTCTAAATAAAGCCCTGCTTCGTAATCTTTTCCTGACTTGGATGATACGAATTTACCCTGTACTTTTTTACCCTCTAAAAGACTTTTATATTCCGCTTTTTTAAGAAGGGACTTTTTATGATAAGGGCTTTCGTAAATATTAAAAGCGCATCCTGAGTTACTGTTCGTAGCTTTATCGTATTTTCTATTTTCGCAGCTTACGCTCTTAGGAAACACGATTATTTTCCCACCGCACAGCGGGCATTTCACTCCTTCGATAAATTCTTTTTCCATACTACCTCTTGAAAATTTAATATTAGTTTGTTTTAAACGCCTGAAATTCTCTAATAGAACTTTTTTTATTTCAGAAATGAAAGAAATATAAGATATCTTTCCTTCCTCTATCAGTTTTAGCTTTTCTTCCCAAACCGCAGTCGTCGCCGGGCTCTTTAACATTTCATCAACGGCGGCTATGAGCCGTCGTCCTTTCTCGGTGGAAATAAGATTTTTTTTATCTCTTTTTAAATACTCCGTTTTTATAAGTTTCTCTATCATACCTGCCCTCGTCGCTTCCGTGCCGAGCCCTTGCGTTTCTTTTAATATGGCTTTTTGTTCCTTGGACTCGATAAACTTACCGGCATTTTTCATCGCCTCGAGTAGAGAACTATCCGTGAACCGTGCCGGCGCCGTGGTCTGTTTTTCTAAAATATCAAGGTCTTTTAAAATGACGTTTTGTCCTTTTTCTATAAAAGGCACGAGCGGTTCCTTAACGTTTTTTTCGTCGGAATAGAATATTTTCCATCCTTTTAATTTTATCTGCGTTCCCTGCGCTTTAAGTATTTCTCCTTTAAGATTAATCTCTAACGACGTTACATAAGTTATTAACGGCGGATAAAACATAGCAACATATCTTTTATAGATTTCCAAAAAGACCAGTTTTTCTTTTTCAGGCAATTTATTAATATCCGGTTTAATCATAGTCGGAATTATAGCGTGGTGGGCGGATATTTTAGAGTCGTCGAATTGATAAACTTTTTTTATTTCCGGCAAATCTATTTTGAAAGGCGTATTCTTTAATATAATACCTGCCTCCGGAAGCTGGCTTTCGGGCAGGTATTCGCAGTCGGTTCTGGGATATGTAGTAAATTTAAATGTTTCATAAAGCCTTTGAGCTATGTCTAAAACTTCCTGCGCGGAATAGCCGTATTTATTATTAATAAATTTTTGCAGGATAGATAACGAAAAAAGCTTCGGCGGAACGGTCTTTTTTTCTTCCTTTTTAGAATCCGTTATAAGCCCCGTTTTTGCGTCAGCTAATTTTTGCTTGATATTCAGGGTTATTTTTTTATCGAATATTTTATCGTTCCTTCCGTTCCATTTAGCCTTAAAATCCTCATCTTTATAATTAAATAAACCTTCAAGCTCGAAATAATCCTTGGATTTGAAATTTTCGATTTCCAAATCCCTGTCCACGACGAATTTTAAAGTAGGGGTTTGCACCCTGCCGATAGAATAAAGGTTTCCATTATTCGAATAAAGCCTCGTATAATTCATTCCGATGAGCCAGTCGGCTATCTGGCGCGCATATGCGCTGTAATATAAGTTGATGGTTTGAGAACCGTCCAATAAAGAATTTAACCCTTTTTTAATGCTTGCCTCGTCTAAGGCGTGAAGCCAAAGCCTCTTAATACTTCCTTTATATCCTTCGCGTTCTAAAATCTCCCGGGCTATCATCTCGCCCTCGCGGTCTGAATCGGTCGCGATCACCACGTCCGTTTCTTTTTTAAGAAGTTCTTTTATGGCCTTGTACTGCTTGGAAGTTTCTTTGCCGGTCGTCTTAACGAATTTGTCGGGTATAACGGGAATTTCCGACCAGCTTTTATATTTCTCGTCGTAGTAGTCAGGCGGGACGAGATTTAAAAGGTGGCCGTAGCACCATGTAATTTTAACTCCGTTTTTCTCCATATAGCCGTCTTTACCCGTAGTTATGCCTAAAACTTTTCCTATATCTTTAGCCTGGGAGGGTTTTTCGCAAATATATAGCATTACTTTTACCCCTTAAATTTATTTAAAATATCTATAAAATTAATTTCTTTATCTATCATTTTAAAAGAATAAGCCTCTCCGCCGACGGTATAAAATTCGATATCGTAAACCTTGATGATTTTTTCATAGATTCCGGAATAAATCTTATAATCCGCAAACTTGCCAAGCGGAATCACTACTTTGCTCCAAAGATTTATTACGCTGATATTTTCGTCATCGATTTCTAAATAATTATATCTATATTTAAATAAGTCCTTTATAAACGAACCGAAGCACGCAAAAAGGCTTATAATAAATCCAACGAGATATATATAAAAAGCGTTCGTCAAGAACCTTTCAAACAGGAAATATATTAGTACGAAAATTATTAACCCTAAGGCCACATCTACGAAAAGAGCCTTCTTTGAATGTCTTATAATCATATATCCTCCATATTATAGTCTCCTGTATAACCGGTTATTTTTTTTATTTCTTTTATAGTTCTTTTTCCTGATTTATTTCTTTCTAAATAAATCACGTAATTGATAGTGTCCGAAATGAATTTTTTTATAGCTTCGTAAGGCCATCCTACCTGCGCCTGCAGGACTAAAGTTTCGAGCCTCGATAGAGCTTCTTTAGCGGAATTGGCATGGATAGTAGAGCCTCCTGAATGTCCCGTATTAAGGGCGGAAAGCAAATCGTAAGCCGAAGCGTCCCTCACCTCTCCAAGTATTATTTTGTCCGGCCTTAAGCGCAGGGAGAGTTTAACTAAGTCCCTTTGCGTTACGCGGACGTCCCTGCTTATTTTAGCTTCAAGCCTGACCGTATTCGGAACTTCCACTTTAAGCTCCCTCGTATCCTCTATAATAATTACCCTATCCTCGGTACTTAATTTTTTTAAAAGAGCGTTAAAGAAAGTCGTTTTGCCGGAACTCGTCCCGCCGGCAATCAAAAAATTGCTTTTTCCGCAAACGACCTGCTCTAATAAACGATTCACCTTCGGATTTAAATTATAATCTTCTATATCTAGATTTACGTTTGAAAATTTTCTAATAGAAAGGCACGGGTATTCGGAAACCGGAGGAATTGCTCCCGCGACCCTCGACCCGTCTTCCAAGCGGGCTTCTAAAATTGGATTTTTTTCTGTCAATTCCTGATTAACCGCCCGCGCCGTCAGCTCCATAGAAACTAAAAGCATACCTGCCTCTATAAAACTTTTAGTTCTTTCCAATATCCCTTTTTTTTCTATCCAGATATTGTTGGGAGCGTTAATCATAATTTCTTGGACAGTTTCGTCTCTTAAGAAAGGTTCAAGGGGTCTAAGAGTATCTTTTAATATCTCATACGGCGTTATCAAGGAATCCTCTCCTTATTTTTATTACTCATAATATATTATTACCATAATTCATATCATAAGTCAAAGGTTTTTTTAAAATTATTTTTAAATTAATGCCTTAAAAATAATTTTAAAATCAAATAAATATATTTTAAAATTTTTACCGTCCTTTTACTATCTATAATCATAACTATCGCTATTAATAAAACATAAAATCTCGGCAGAGGTAAAGATAAATTTACTTTACCGATAGAGATAAAAAAATTTAAAATATTTTTAAAAATATTTTACTTTTTATTTTTTGCCGTTTATTTCTTTAATTTTGTTTTCAGCTTTATTATTTTGTTTTTTCAGATGCAGTCATTACTCTAAAAGAGTAATGCAAGATAAGAAAGCTCCGCTTTCGGGCAATGTTCCATTGCAAAACTCCGTAATGACTGAATGACCGTAGGGGGCGGAATAGGGGCATTTAAAAATAAATGCGGAATTTTAGGTATAGAAACAAAGGTAATAGTAGGTTTTTACTGCTCTTTAACGGGTATTAAAACAGTATTGCAATATTTGGATATAAACTTAACGATATTTAAATTACTAATGGTATGATATATAAATTCCAATCGGAAAATTATTATTATTCCATATTTTTTATTTATTAAATGCTTGACTAATTACTAATGGTATGATATATAGTATATATGTAATTTAAATTAAAAAGTTAACGTAAAAAATGGTGTCCTGCTATGAAAAAAACAAACGAAATTAACAGTGAATTAAGCATTGAGGAAAAAAGAAAAAAGTTGCTCGAGGCTATCGAAAAACAATCTTCGCTGGAAAAGAAAAAAGACATCCTCTTAATGCCTTTTATTAATGAAATAAAATTAATGCTCGAAAAAAAAATGAGTATTAACTCTCAGCTTAAGGTTCTAAACGAAGCAGGTATTAAGATAAGCTACAAGACTTATAAGAACTTTTTAGACGAATTGGGCCGCGTATCTAACCCCGATAATCTCGGGGCGGGTTTTGACGCTCCCGCCGGCACGGCTACTAAGGACGACAAAACAGTTACGATTATCTTAAGCGATAAAGGCGCCGTTAAAACTTACGCCGTAAAAGACGAAATAAAAAGGCTCGGTTTTACCTGGGACAAAGACAAAAAAGGCTGGAAAAAAGATGTGGATGAAGAAGCACTGGAAAAAGTGAAAAACTTAAAAATAGGGTATGATATAATAAAAGAAACGTGATTATTATGGAAAATAAAGAAATACTTTTCAAATTCGCTAAAGATTTAAATCTTTTCTGGTCGTATTCTAAGGATATCGCGCTCAACGATATCCCAGAAGAAATTCTTATCGAAAAAATACTTACGTATGGGGATATAAAAGAACTTATATTATTATTTAACACATATCCTTATAATATCCTATATAAAGTCTGGACGGAAGAACTTATCCCAGATAAACGGCTTGAAGAAGTAAATTATTTTTTAGCCAAATTCTTCTTTAAAACCGATATAAATAATATTAAAGTAGAGACAAAGATGGATAAATTGATTAAAATTACGAAAGAAAATTATAAGGAAGCTTAAATAGTGGAAACTTTGAAAACAACGGCTGAATGTATAAAAAATATACTTAATGAAAAGGTAGAAGAATTTTACAAAAAAAATGCCCTCGATTTAAACGCTGCCAAATATTACAATGAAGAATATAACGCATTTATTTGTATAAGAAACTTTCTTGACGATTTTTATCGCTATAAAGATTATCGTTCGCGAATGATAGACGAAGAACCGGATTTAACCGGAGATAAACGTTTTGACGCTTTTTTAGCTGCACTTTGCGAACATTTTTCCTATCATTATAATCTTAAACTTCCGGATTGGGTTTTAAAACAGGATAGATTTTTAAAAAAATGGTGGTTTCCTAATAATTATGAATTTATGACTCTAATGTGTTTAATGCAATCCCCCGCTTCTTTTAAGCGCAGAGGAATATTTATAGACGATTCTTTTTTTGAGAGGGTATAATGACTAAAGAAACAATAATTAAAGCATTCAAAAGACTATCTGAATTATTGGGTGAACAAGATAAACAAGCCGAAATATATGTAGTAGGCGGCGGTGCTATGATATTAGCATATAATGCAAGAACTATCACGAAAGATATAGACGCTATTTATTCAAATAAGGAGATTATCTATAAAATTTCTAAAGAGATTGCTGAAGAAATGAACCTCGATGAACATTGGATTAACGATGCGGCTAAAAGTTTTATTCCAACTAAAAAAGACGAAAATTCTATTATTATTATCGATGAGAAAAATTTAAAAGTTATGGCCGCATCGGAAGAATATATGCTCGCAATGAAACTGCTTGCGTCAAGGGTTGAAGATAAACCTGATATTGAATTTTTATTGAATAGGCTTAATATTAAATCCGCTGCTGAAGCGTTATATATTATAAGAGATTTATATCCAGATAAATTAATTCAACCCAAAACACAATACGTTTTAGAAGAAATATTTTTACAAAAAAAAGAGAATAAAACCCCCGATGCCTTCACGAAGGACCGGCAGAACAGGCAGGAACAGAAAAAAGGCAAAGGCTGGGGTAGGGAGTAGGGTTCTGGTTTTCGCATTAAAAAAGCCCGCTAATAGAAAGCGGGCTTTAAAGTTTTCGGTTTTTGGCTTTAAGTTTTATTCTCCGGTCGTAAATTTCCATATATAAGGTTTACTAAGGTGTTGCTTTAGGTTTCCCATAATTCCGGTAGTGAGTTCGGCCGTGTATTCGGTATTTGGTCTTAATGGTCCTGCCGGCGTAAAGGAGGCGATGTAGCTGGTTAAGGAATTTGGGTTGTAATAGACGGTTCCTTCAACTTTCTTTCCAAGAGGACCGATTAATAAAAACGTGCCGCGGCTAAACGACAGGGCGTTAAGGGCTTCATTAAAGGAAGCTTTTACGACGACGTTAGTAGGAATGTTTACGGCGCCGTTTTCAGGCGACGTCAAAGTAACGGCCACGGGAGAAAATACGCTTCCTATCGAATCGCCTACGCTCGCGCAGCCTGACAGAACCGGCATAACGGCAATAATAAAAACAAAGACTAATAAAAGGTAAAGTTTTTTGCTTTTCATAAAACCTCCGGAATTTAATTTTTTAACATTATATTTATTTTTCATTTTTTAAAGTTTGTGTCATAAGGTCGATAGCGGCATAACTAATATTTACACAATTTTTCCCTAAGTTTGTCTTATGGAAAAACTGCAAAAATGCTTGATACCGTTCAAAACCGTTTGTTTGTGATAAATCCCGATTGTAGGCTCGGTCTATTATTTTGTTGCACTCTTTTAACGTCGCCTTAAATTGTTTTTTATGCTTCACATAATATTTCTCGGAGCGCAGCGGCACGCTGTTATATTTATTTGCGCAGCCGTAAAGACTTAAACTTAAACTAAAGACCGTTAATACTAAAATAGCCGATTTAATTTTTTTCATAAAACCTCCCTAATTTTAAAATGATAAGCGGCGAATTCGTATTCCCGGCGATCATAATTCGAAAATTTATTTTTCAAGGCATCTTTAAATTTTTTATTATGCGACGGTTCTATAAGATGATATATCTCATGATAAATTATATATTTTATAAGTTTTTTAGGCAAATAGCGCATTTTTTCGCTTACCGTAATCTGCCTATATCTACGGTTTATATATGCGTAGGTATTAATATAAACCCCGCTTTTACAATTTTTATCGATAGGCTGTATGAATAATTCCTTTATTTTCGGCGTATTCAGCTCTTCCGTGAACCTTTTAATATACATCCATACAAGAAAGGTAAATTCATCTTTATCTATACCGTAAATCTCGTTCTTGGGGTAATTTCTAAATAATTTATAGTATGCTTTAATAATTTCGGTGTGCTTTTTAAGAAACTTCTTGTGTTTATTGAAAAGAGCCATAGGATCTTGTTCGCAATAAGGCGATAAAAGCAGCTCATGGTTATAGGGTCGTATATAAAAGCTATAACCGCCCCTGCGGACGGAACGGTAGGTTTCCACTTTAAACACGACTTCGTTAAATACTATACAAAAAGGCTCCATAGAATACGGATACGGCGTGTTATTTATTTTTTCTTTAAATTGCTTATCGCCGGAACGAATTTTTTGTATAAGGTTTTTATTCATTTTTATCCTTTCTTCCATATTCGTTCCGCATAAAACCTCTCGCTTCATTTTCGAATATCTCCGCATTTGTTTTTATCAGATTTAATATTTTTTCATCCGTAAGAGATTTAATTTTATCGTGATTAAATCCGATTTCAAGCCTTAAAGTTCTATCCAATAAAGAATAAGTCTGTAGAGTAAAGTTCGTATTCTTAACTAAAAGGGCTATGATGCGTTTCTCGAGAGCCGCAATTAATTTGTCCATCTGTCCGGATACGGATTCGTCTATTACTTCTTTTATTTTTTCTTTAAAAAACTCTCCCTGCGAATCCGTAAAGAACTTTTCGAGTCCGGCGTTAATCGCCTGGCGGATAGCCTCTGATTTACTAAGGTCGTTTTCATCTGCGGCGGAAGTTATTCGCCTGTTAAGTTCCTCGTCTATCCAGCAGATTAATTTTGTTTTTTTCGGTACGATACTCATAAGTTTCACCTCTTTTTATACAGTATTTATATACGTTTAATTAACTTTATACCCCTGAAAATCAGTTTACAGCTTTTTTTATAACCTATTCCGCCATATTCCGCCATTCAGTCATTACGCAGGTTTGCAATGGAACATTGCCCGAAAGCGGAGCTTTCTTATCTTGCATTACTCCGTAATGACTTTTTAAATACAAACAACATACACGGTTAATGGCGGAATATTAACTCAAATAACCAAATATGAAGTTAATCCCCGGAAAATTCGTCGGGATGTTCTTCGTGAGATTCTTCATTTGCGGTTTTTTGTTCTTTACCGCCGAAAAAATCTACCTTATGAGCCAAGATATAAACCTGAAGGCGTTCCTCTTTGTCTTTGTTTTCGTATTTTTTAATTTTAAGGGCGCCTTCCACATAAACCTGTATGCCGGCTTTTAAATAAACTTTCAGCGTTTCCGCGAGCTTGTCGAACGCAACGACGTTAAACCATTCGGTAGTTTTTTTGTCTTTAACTTTTGAATTTACGGCTACCGAAAATTTAAGGACCGCCGTATCTTCTTTCTTGTAATCGAACTGCGGCTCTTTGCCGATGTTCCCGATTAGCTGAACTCTGTTCATACTCATTTTTAGTCTCCTTTTGTTAATAGGTTTAATTTTTTTTCTACGATAAAAAATTCTTTATTTATTTGTTTCGAAAGCGCAAGAACGGTCTGGTATAAACCGTCTATATTCTCCTTAAGTTCCGGATCGATTTTAGTCAGCTCTTTTAATTTTTTACCCGCGATTTCTTTCTCGAAAAGCACCGCCTCGGGACTTATAATTTTTAATTCTTGAATAGTTCGCAAATATTGCACGAATACCGGCAAGCCCGCCGGGCTTATAAAATTAAATAGCATATCTTTCGATTTTAGTTCGTCTAAAGCCCGCAAATTTTGAATAAAAATATATCCTTTATCTAATGAGATTAAATAATCTATATCGTTTTTTACATCGTAATATTTCATTAATGTTCCTCCTGAACGCCGTTCACTTAATTTTAATACCTGCTATATTCTTTATTCCATTTTTTATATCTTTTATTATTTTTTCGAAAGAAAATCCTAAATCTAATTCCCTGTCCCTTTTAATTTCGAATACCTTATTTATCGCCGCTTCTTTCATATCGAAAAGCGTCTTTTTGGTTATCCTTATAGGAGAACGCCTTTTGCTCCTTCCGGCGCAAACGATATGCGCGTGAAAATGTTCCGTATTCTCGTGCATCACGTAGGCATAGGTTAGTTTGCCGTAGCGCTTTTCAAGCTCCGCTATGGAACTTTCTACGACGCTTTTAAGCTCATCCCGCGTCAGGCGCTCCTCGGGACTAATTATGAATTTGAAATATCTTTTGCCGGATTTATTTACTTCTTTTATAAACTCTTTTTCGTCAACCGTTCCGTCTTTCGTAAGAAGCTCTCTTTTTTCCGTGTTTTTTTCACGGTGTTGAATATAGTGAACGTGGTTCGCTAAATTGCTTGACGCCCACTTGGCTTTAAGCATGACTTTAGCGCCGCTCCATCTGGGAAGGTTCTTAACCGACATACCTCTCGTTATAGAAGTCTTAGGCTCGTTCCTCTTAGGCCTTCTCGTGTGAAGCGGAATATTGATAAGAGGCTTCCTATATTTAGCCATTTAAATAATCCTTTACGTTGTTAGCTAAGCAGTTTATTACGTTATAGATATTTTTAGCGCCGTTTATATCGGTAAGGATTAAGGCGTCCCCGGAGCCTAAATTTATTTTAAATCCGTAATCGCCTTTATTGAATTTTTCAAGTAATTCTTTGACGTCTTCCGGCGATATAACTATGCTTAAGCCTCCTTCGGTTTCAACGACGTGACGGTTTTGCAAGTCAACCATTTGACCATCTTCGTTTACGAGGCTTTCCGGAGATATTGAAATGGGTTCTTCATCTTCGTCCGCCGCCTCGGCAGGCATATTCGAATAATCGGGGTAGTCGGTTTCGGTCTTTAGGACTTCCTCGGGATCCGCCTTAATGGATTTTAAATCAACCGTGATTTGGTCTTTTGGTTTAAGGTCTTCGGTTTTTTGGGATTCATTCGGCGAAGTTTCCGGTATTCTGTTTTCCGGTTCAGGCGGAAAGTCCGGAACGCCGTTCATATTACTATCAGTCATATTATTTTCTGTAAGTTTTTGATTTTGTTCTTGTTCTTGATTTAAAGTATGATTTTTAGTAACAAGAACACTGTTCTTGTTCTTAGGAGTAATACTTTTTATGTTTAAGCTATTGTTATTATTAATAATTCCCGTGTTTTTTTCTTGATTTTTTATAGGTGAACGCCGTTCACTACGCGTAAACTTTGTGTAAGGTTCTCCGTTTTTGATTTTTTCTTTGTCTTCTTCTGGAAGGTCGAGAATAGATAAAATTTCTGTTAAGTTGCGTTCAGATTTGCCGGATATTAACGCGATCTCTTTTAACGTTTTTCCATCGTTCCTTAAATCCATAAAAGCGGCCGCAAGGTCGGTAAGATTCAGGTCTTCCCTTTGAGTATTTTCGATAAGCTGGATTTCCTTCTCGTTATCGTTATCCCCTAAGATGCAAGCGGGAATTTCCGTAAGCCCAGCTTCTTGCGAGGCCAGAAAGCGCCTTTCGCCGGCGACGATTTTATACTCATCTCCAAGTTTTTTAACGAGTATAGGTTGCAAAACCCCTTTTTCTTTGATAGAAACGGAAAGACTTTTTAACGTTTCTGGATTAAACATCGTTCTAATCTGTTTTTTGACGAATATTTCGTCTAATTTAATAGTTTTAATTTCCATAACAATTGCTCCTTAAAATAGAATTAATTAATTAAAATAGTTTTATAGATTTAAATATAATGTTTATATCCTTAAAACGTAAGTAAAAACAAGAACTGCTATTATAATTATGTACACAAAATTAAAGATAACCGCCACTTATTTTTCTCGGTTAAAAATAACTCCCAGGGAACCGATAATTTTTTTCAACGTATCGTCGTTCGCCGTGATAATAATAGACGTCTCATCGATATTAAGAGACGCAACGTCTCTTATGATTTTGATATTTTTAGTTCCTGGAAGCGCGTTAAACCGCTCTATGAATTCGTCAATGCCAAGTTCCAGTTCTTCGGGCTTATGGTTTTCCGTATTCGGGGTTTTGCCGTAAAAATCGTCTATAACCGCTTTTGTGGTTTCGCCGGGCATTTGGTTTCTCATCTGTTCATACGGCGGAGCTCCGGGTATCACATTGTCATTAATATTTCTGCCGGCGTTTTTTGGTTTCGGTTTTTCCGTTAAGTCTTTAACGGCTTTCTGCTGGTTTTCTTTTTTCTCCCGAGCAATTTTTAAGGCATCGCCTTTGGATATTTTTTTCTTTTTTATCTGCTTTTTGGCTCCTTCGTCGAGATTTTTTGCGAGTTGTAAATCCCTTTGGACAGTCCTTTCCGATAAACCGGTCTTTTTGGCGGTATCGGAGACAAACGAAGTTTCAGCTGAGTCAAGATTCTCTTCATTTTTTTCACCATCCAACGCCGTGTCGTTACTGCTTCCGTCCGAAAACGACATCGTGTCGTTTTCGGTATTAAATTGCTTTAAATTTTTTTTAACTTTTTCGGATTTCGTAGCCTCTGGATGTAATTCTTCGTATATCTCCTGCCTGCGTTTTAACAACTCTGCCCTATCTAGATAATGAAGCTCCGCCCTTATTAGATTTTCGTCTATTTCGGCAAGCTCGGAATGAATATCGTCCATATCCACTATAACGGCCTGTATGCGGTTATATCCAAGGTTCTTATATGCTGTTAATCTATGTAAACCGGCAACAAGTACATAACCTTCCGGCGCTTTATTAATGGAAATAGGGTTTAAAAGACCGATCTCTTTGATACTTTCCATAATTTCTATTACTTTATTTTCATCCGCCTGCCTTTTCCTATTTCTTATAATTATCTCATTTATGTTAAGTTCCACACCGTTTAATTTAAGCTCATTATGAACGCCCGGCTCGTTTAGTTCCCGGGCAATAGTCGCCATATCCTTACCGAGTATATCTGAGACTGTTTGTCCCGACGGTCTTTTTAAATTCATTATTTACCCCCGTATTATTTTATCTGTTATGAATTCTATTTCGGCTATTGCGCGGGTATCGTCGGTATCAAACACCGTTTCGCCGAGTAAAGCGGATTTGGGATAACTCTGCCTAAACAGTACGTCGAAAATATAGTTTTTTTTGTTAATTTCTATCTCTTTTAAGGCTTCTTTGATTTCCTTTCCAATTACGGCGTTTCTGATAATTTTGTTATGCACGAAAATAATACTGAAATTCTTTGAAATCATGTTGATCGTATCTATTAAGCTCGACAATCCCCATATATCGAACGCCGAACTTGAAACGGGTATTACAAGATAATTCGCAAGCTTAATACTTGTAATAAAAAACTGGCTCATCGCAGGCGGATTATCGATTACGACGTAATCATAATCGGCTTTTTCTACCTGAGCTTCGAGCAATTTGGGGTTATCGATAGGAACGACCTTAAAGGATTGGTCTTCTTTAATACAAAACCAGTCATATGCCGTCCGTTGCGGATCGGCATCGTAAAGAATAGTCTTACTAGAGCAGCCCATAGATAAATATTTAGCGATATTAATTGCTAAAGTAGTCTTACCCACGCCGCCTTTTGAATTTTGAACAGAAATTACTTTCATTTTTTCCCCCATGAGTTAAAAATTAGTAAGTTTTATAAACTACCCCTTTTTTTTTATTTGTTATATAATTACCGTAAAACATAATAATAAATTTATGTTTTTTAATCATAATTTATTATTACTATAAATCATATAACCTAAAAAGGTTAATGTCAAGTATTTTTTTAAAAAAATAAGGAGGTCGTATGAGCAGGCCGAAAACTGGCAAAACGACGGGTGAAAAAGAATTCAGGGAAATCTTAATGGAATACAGGCTCAAAAACGGATACACGCAAAATAAGCTCGCTGAAGTCTTAGGAATAGACCAGAGCAGTTTCAGTAAATTCGAAAGCGGGAAAATGCAGTTTTCGGCAAAAAGAATGCTCGATATAGCCGAGAAATTAGATTTAAAAAATAAAATCATAAATCCGCTAAATTTTACCGAATTTAAAAAACAAGCCGTAAAATTATTAAGAATACCTATTTTAAGCGATTATCCGCAGAGCAACGAAGAACTCAAAGAATGCGAACGAAAGGCGAACATTTATTTATTTTTCGATTTATCTTTTTTTCCAGACGGAAGTTTTTATGCCGTCGAAAATGTCGAAAATTTAACCGATATCGAAAAAGGGGAGTATATAATCGTAAATTTAGATGATAAAGATATAAAAGAATTTGATATGGCTTTAATTAAAAAAAATAACCGGTTTTTCGTAAGAAAATTAATAGGAAATAAATTCGCTGGGTCTAAGGAATATCCTGATTTTAATTCCAGCGGAATTACGGTAATAGGCAAAATTATAACGGCGGTCCGGTTAAGAAAGTTGTAAGGGGCAGATATCATTTAGGGGTGGATTCTGTAGTTCATACCCATATCCATTTTTATTCATTAGCCTTATAATATCAGTAAATTCTTTTTCGCTTTTCGCTTCAAAAACCCATTTCTTAATATTATTGTCCCATTTAAACTGCAACGCTTTAAGAGATTCTTTAATATCATACGGTTTATATTTTTCGTTTTCTTTTGCGTAGATTGTAGTTTTTTTAAAAAATCGGCATTTTTCAGATTTTTTAGCAACAATCGCTAAATATCCGCCGGCGGATATAAGCTTATTATAATCTCCGACCGTTATGAATATTTTTTTTGCCCTTGAAACTGCAACATTTAAGAGATTAGGTTTTTTATTTATAAAATCCGAATTTTGATCTCCGGAAATTACGGAACTAAAGATAATAATGTTAAATTCAGTGCCTTGAAATTTATGAACCGTTCCTATACACGCGTTATTTGGATTGTGTTTTAATCTTTTGCCGAATTTACTTATAAGTATCTTTTCTTGATTTGCGTAAGGCGTAATTATACCTATATTACCGAATTTATCAAGTTTAACGCCGTATTTTTCGATTTTATCTAAAAGTTTACCTATTATTTCAATTTCATTGTCATTGGTGTTTCTTTGGTTATTATGATATTCTCCCTTCCCCGCATCATAAAACATCAAGTGTTTTGCACCTAATTTATAAAATATATCGTAAAATTCATCTCCTTCTTTTAGCTCTCCAGTTTTTATTAATATGTTTTTATAATCGGCTATTTTGCTGAAAAGATCCGCTATGTCTTTCGAACATCTTCTATGCTCGTCAAGAATAATACCGTTTCCTATATCATCAAAATTTCCGGTTTTACAAAAAGCAGCTCTATGGTATGCGGAAACTTCGGTGGGGGAGTACCTGTTAAACGGAATGCCGCAATTATCAAAATAATTTTTTTTATAATATTCTTTCTGATTTTCCGAAATTGGGACAATAGGTTCTAATTGTTTTGGATCTCCGACGATTATAGCCTTCTTGGATTTATAAAGTAAAGGAAAAATAGTATGTAAGGGCGCCATTCCGCTTTCATCGCTAAGCATTAAGTAAAAAAGTTTATTATCTTCTAACTGTTCTATCGGAACTTTAAATATATTATTAACGGAAGACAAAGTGGATGTTACTACCGGATACGCAAGTGAAATCCATTTAATTAATTCATTTATACTAAAACCGCTATTCTCTATTTCTTTAAAATTATTTTCTTCGGACGTGCCGGATAGTAATTTCCGCCATAATTCTAAAGTTTTAACTATGTTATCTTTATTTTTTAATATATGATAACATAAAAATTCAAGCGATTTTTCGTATAATTCCTGATTGTCTTTTAAAAAATCGTCGTTATTTCTAAAATATTCTCCGAAAGCATTTTTATCGGAATAATTTTTATATTCAACTGAGAAATTATAGCTTATTTTTCTGATATCTTCCGACAGGTCATTATAATATTTTTCGATGTTGCTATTAAAATTGGAATCGTTTAATTCTTTAATAAATTCATCAATTCTATTTATATTTTTTTCTATTCTTTCTTTTTTTCCGGCAATAAAATAAAACCAGTTTTCCCCTTTAAAATCTTTTTGAAACCGTTCCGTAACGTTATCAACTGCTTTATTAGAAGTAGATACGATAACCATCCAGTTATTAAAATCATGGCCGTTTATAATACTTAAAACCCTATTCACTATAGCATTTGCTATAACCGATAAAAACAGGGTCGTTTTACCGGTACCGGGAGGACCCTGCACGGCTATAATGTCTTTGCCCTTTTGTAAATATTGCATTACGATAGCTTGGCCTTTAGCTAAAGGAAAAATCTTATCGTCCGAATCGGATTTATTAGAAAAACCGATCCAATAATCCGATGTTAATTTATGTGCATAGTTTTCATCATAATTATGCGTCTTAAAAAGATAGTCGTACGCAATAGAATTTTTATTAATATTTAATTCTAATAAGGATTTTAAATCTTTTTTTAAATTAAAATTAAAAGATTGCGCTTGAATATCGGCTATAAATCCAATTGTATTTAAATGATTTTCGGCTATAGTAACTTTTATTTTTTTAGATTCAAAAGCATCAATTATTAATTGTTTAGAAATTATTTCATTAATTTTAGTCGTTAATTGTTTTATTAGCTCCTTAAAATCTTCGCTTTTACTCCCCGTTATTTTTTTAACGGCATCTATAGGCGTTATGTTTATAGGAAAATAATTGTCGATTTCGCTCTGATCTATTTCTAAATACTCGGAAATAGGAGCTAAAAGCGGAATAAAAGTGTTAGGGTCGTTTAGCGGAATATTTATAAATTCTTTTTGCCCGTCTGAAAAAAGCGCGCTAATATTTATTGCAAAAATAAAATTACTATATTCCTTATAAGGTTTTTTGGAGGTATCTGAAATAGTAATAGGCGGAAATAAAAAAAATAAATTTATTTCTTTATCTGAATCATTTTTATCGGTAATATTTATTTGTTTTTTAACCGACCCTATAAATTTTCTAACCGATTCGTTTAAATGAACTTTTAAAAAGAAATCCTTTTCATCGACTATATATTCAACATCGTCATAATAAATTTCTCTGTATTTTTCTTTTTTTCCGATATCTATTTTTACATGTTCTAATTCTTCAATTTTTATGTATTGTAGCCATGCTTTTAATATATCATTTTTATTAATATTATCTTGATTAGATTTGTTGATGCAAAATTTATTTTTAATAAATTTATTTAAAATTTGCGAATAATTCATTTAAATTTTAATCTCTTAATTTTTCGTATTATCCACCACTAAAATTAACCTTCCGCCGATTTCTTTTTTTTATATTCGTCTAGATCATATTTAATATTTCTTAAACAGAATTCTAATTCTATTTTAATTTTATCATTATCTGAGTTATATGCTTGTTCAACTATGTAAAAATATTTTTTAAGTTCCGTATCTTCCGACGAAGGAGAAACTTCAGCCGGTATATTTTTAAATTTATCAATTCCTCTTAATAGAGAATTTTTATCCGTAACGGTAATTATAGAATCTTTAATATTACTTTTATAATGTTCTTTGACTTGTTTAGCTTGCGATAAAGGGAGCCAATACCATGTTCTAAATTGATTTTTAAAATCACTAAAAACGACCCAGACCGGAATGTTAGTTTTTTTTTCAAATTCTTTTTGTTTATCAAGCAGCTGATTAATAACAAGGGAATTTAATCCCCAATATTTTATATCAACACCAATAATACCGTAATTATTAACAAACAAAATATAATCGACGTGCGAAAATACTCCTTTAAATGATTCGGACTTAACATAAGGAATATCGTTTAAATAAAGCCAATCTTGAAATAATTCTTCAATTCCCCTTGCTCTTTCTGTCGGAGAAAATAAAAATGCAAGATCATTAGGAGATAAATTTAAAAATTGAGATAATTTAATAAATTTCGAAAAAGGTATAATATTTTCGCCTTTTTTATATCTCGAAATTTGTTGCGGGTCTATGCCGACCTCTTCGGCAATCTGCGCCTTTGAAATCTTAATCCCCCGCTGTTTTAATATTTTTAGTAAAACATCGAGTTTAACCCAAAATTCTTTGCTTTTAATGATTTCGTCTTTATCTTTTTCTTTTCCCATTACAACAATTCTATACTAAATATTTTTAAAAACAATTTCGTATTACGATAAAAAACTCTTGACAAAAAATTTTTAGGTAATATAATTATCGTATTACGATAAATTTTAAAATAATTTTAATTTGAGGTTGTTATGAAAATCCATCCATTAAAAATATATTTATTGAAAAACAAAATCAAACAAAAAGAATTTGCGAGGCTTAGCGGAATACCGCAGATTACAATTTATAGAATTGTAAATTATAAAAATAAAGGCTTCCCGCGTAAAGAAACTATAGAAAAAATTCACAAATTAACCGGTATCCCGAGAAACCAATTTACTTATCTGGAGGACGAAGATGCCTGATTTAAAAATAAATATTACTGAAGGGGAACAAAATAAATACGTCGAGGCTATACTTCTCACGAAAGCCGACCTTAAAGTCCTTTTAATGGATTTATCGGTTAATAAGAAATATTTAACGGCCGCTGAAGCGGCGGAATACCTACGAATTTCCGAAAGGAATTTAAGAAGTTTAATAAAACAAAATAAAGTTCCTTTTTATAAACTCGAAGGTAAGATTTTGTTTAAAATTTCCGAGCTGGACTCTATGCTTGATAAAAATAAAAAAGAATCCTTAACAGAAATAATTCAGAAAGCGACTAATAAAGGAAGGTAAGGTTTATGTATATTGTATATCAAAATATATAAAGAAGTTTATCCCCTATTTTAGGGGGATAAAATTATCCGAAGAGGTGCCCGAGCGGTTAATTGGATTTTTATGAAAAAAAAGAAAAAAAGGAGCTTCTACAATATAAATGCGTACATGTCGTCGTTTAACGGCAAAGACTGGGACTGGATGTTAATTTTCGCTCCGGATGGAAAAACGGCTAAAGAAATAACGCAATCCTCGTTTGTTCGTAAAATAAAGCTTACGAAAGAGATTAAAGACAAGGCGGATAAATTTTATTTCGATAACGATATTCCCCATGTAGTCCAACTTTACCCTGAAGACGTTTATGGCGGGGTAGAAAAAGAATGGTGTGAAAAAATATCCGTTAAAAAAATAGGGGTTATAAAGCAGATAATAGACGAATCGGGCAATGTTATTGCCGAAGAAAAGTAAAAACGGCAATAAATGAAATATTGGAAGATATAGGAGGCTAAAGTATGTCAAATAAAACCGGTAATATCGCTGGAGGTAACGATGGAAACGGAAATTAAAACCGATGCGGCGGATTTAAGCAAGAAGTACTTTTTTATAATATCAAACGAACTTATAGACCACTGCAAAGATCTTAAAATTAACAGCGTACAGTTACACTTGCTTTTGACCGTGATTAGGCATGCTTATCAGAACGACTCGGCGTATCCAAGCATACCGACGCTAAACCGTAAAACCGGCTTATCCCGTCCGACGATAATTTTAAATTTAAGAAAATTAGAAGAAAAAGGATATATTGTAAAAACTCGACAATTCAGGGATAACAAAGGGCAATCTAACAATTTATATTCATTCAAACCGCTTAATAATATATTAGACCGCTTAATAAAAGGCGAAAATATACAAGATATTTTAACCCCAGTAAAGGAAATTAACCCCCCCTGTAAAAATCCTTTACTCCCCCCAGTAAAGGAAATTAACCCCCCCTGTAAAAATCCTTTACTCCCCCCAGTAAAGGAAATTAACCCTAATAATATATATAAGAATAATACATATATAAATAATACAAATAAAAATAAAACAAAAGATGACGCAGATAAATCTGCGTTAATTTTAGACTCTACAAGAATAGAAATCTTAGATTATTTAAATTTAAAAACAGGTAAATCGTTCAGTTATAAAAATCAAAACAATCTAAAAAACATTTCCGCAAGGCTAAAAGAAGGATACACTGCCCTGCAGCTTAAATTTGTAATAGATAAAAAGGCGGATGAATGGCTTAACGACGACAAAATGAACCAATATCTTAACCCCGAAACGCTTTTCAGGCCTAAAAAATTTGAAATATATCTTAATTCAAAGCCGCCGGCAAGCACGGCTGCGGAAAATAAATACGCAAACGTTAAAACTACCCACATCGATAACATTACAGGGGAAATGTGGGTTACGGGAGGAGCGGATGGAACAAGCAGCGGAAATTAAAGATATTTTAGGCAGCCTCGATTTAAAAATCGAAAAAAACGATAACAAAGATTCTAATGCTGAAAAGTTAAAACGCTTTAAAGCCGGTTTAGAAAAAAACATACAAACGGTCCTGCAAAGAATGGGCGTTCCTAAGAAGTTTTTAAATCCTAAAAGCAACACGTCGAAACTGGATTTAGGATGGGGATATTATTTCCACGGACCCGTAGGAACCGGTAAAACCGATATGGCGGTAAGTTTGTTAAAAAATATTGTTTTAAATACCGAACCGGTTGACGATTACGGGCACTTTAGAATTCCAGACGATTTAGGACTGTTTGTTTCCGTTCCGGTTATGCTTTTAAACATCAGAAGCGCATTTAAAAGCGAAACAGCGGACGAATCGGATTTAATTAAAAAATATATCAAACCGTCCGTCCTTGTAATGGATGATCTTGGGACGGAAAAAGCTACCGAGTGGGTCATGCAGACGCTTTACGTAATTATAAATTCCCGTTACGAAGAAGAAAAACAGACGATATTCTCGTCTAATTACTGCTTAGAAGATATAAGAAAAAATCTAAACGATAAAATAGCTTCGAGAATTACGGCTATGGCGGAAATAATAGAACTTAAAGGAATTGACCGCAGAAGCGGTATATCGGTAGTTAAATAAAATAAAAACAGGGGGTTGTTATGAAAATTTACGAAATAGTAGGAGTGGACGAAGAGAGAGATGAAATTGAGGTTTGGGGAGATTGGGGTAGCGGTTTTGAAACGAGATTATTTTCATTCGATGATTTTGATATGGATTATGACCGAATCGTAGCAACCCAAGAGGTTATATTTCACGCTAATAAATTTTACTTATAGAGGAGGCAATTATGGAAAACAAAATGACTTTAAAAATCACTAAGGATGAAATCTATTTTAACTGCGAGGGTTACAGCGAAGAATTCATTAATTCAATAAGCGAAGCGATATCCAACGCGCGAGGACGATTTTCAGAAAATAGAGGTTATGCGGATATAGAACGCCGCGCCCCAAAAAAGGAAATAGAGGCGAAAACTACCGATGCGGCAGGAATAAAAACCGCACCCCGGGCGAAAAAAGAAATCTGTACGTCAAAGAGAAATTCTAAGCGTAGAGTAAAAATTTATGCGCCGGGCGAAAAAGAAGAGATGTCGAAAGCGATTAAAGCCGACGCGTCTTTACAAGAAATTCAAGAGAAATACGGCATAAGCACAACGACTTATTATCGCCGCAGGGCGAAATGCGGAGCCGTTAATCCGTCCGCCGCCGAAAAAGCAAATGCGAAAAGCTCGTTAAGCGCCTCGGAGACGAATAATCTTATTCGCGACATCAAGGCCGGCATGAAATTCAAGGAAGCCGCCGAAAAGTATGGTATTACGGGCATAGCTTTTGCGAGATGCTCAAGGATAGCCAAGAGGTACAAGAATAAACCGGAATTAAAAGAAAATGACAAAAATAGTTCCAATTCAGCCAATAAGCCGCTTGTGCCCATAGATATTAGTTCCATGCTTGCAGGTGCTGAGAAGGGTACTTTGCTGTCCGGAAACCCCAAGATGGCCCGGTGGCAACTCCAGCAAATGGCGAAAGGAAACTAAACCGCTATCGGGCCGATATCAACCTGTCTGAAGAAGAATTGGGAAAATTAATAAACAAGCTGGAGGCGGGCGTAAGGCGGATTAACTTAGAGCTTAAGAATGATTCGGATTCTTTGACTGAAACTAACGTAAAGCTTAAGGGATTGTACGAGAGAAAAATAATTGAATTTAAAAAACTAGCGAGGGGACTTTAAGGAGAAAAAATGGAATTTATAGCACAGTTTAGCACGGTAGATATGAGACCTATCATTTTAGGTGAAAGACGAAATTTAGGCACGAACTTTCTGAATGAAGTTCGGCAGAAGATTAACGATGAAGATTTATCCATCGAAAATATCTCTGGCGTACTGGAAAGGATTGAGCTGGCTGAGTTAAATATAGTAGTAGAGCCAGAGATTGCTACAGAGCTTTTGATTTTCAAGAAAACTTCCTTTGTGAGGGTAAAAGTAAGAAGACCCCTCAATGATTTTCTTTATGAGAAGATAAATACGGATATTCGTTCTCAGATTAGAAAGGAGTATGTCGTAAATTATGATGGAATAAAGAGAGTATGGTTGTTAGACGGCTCGCCATTGTTTTGGTATAGAGGTAGTATGTGTAAAAATCTCTTAACTTCGCTAAAAGAAGGATTAACCCGATTTTAACTAACGGAAATGTTTAATTAATAGCGTAAGGAGGATTTATGGAAAAATTGATATTTCACAGTTTAAACATCAAGTTCGGCGAAAAAGGCGAGGGTTATTTCGTCGAAGACGAATACGCCAGAATTTATTTGACGGCTGACGATATAGACAGAATTTCTGCAGCTGCAAGGTTTAATTTTATAGAAAAGCTAAAAGCGGACGCAAGCACGAAAGCAAAGGAGGCATTAGTATGAAAATCGGAATATCGGGGGCGGTTGGAATAGGCAAGACTTGGTTCGTGGAAGAACTTAACAATTCGATATTTTTAAGGATAGAGGAAGCGGCGAGAAAAGTAAACGCGATGTATTCCGACAGGCGCATAGAGGAATTAAGGGACATCATATTTCATCACCAGATTTCGGTAGAAGAGGTCGTGGACAG
>JAJZBN010000079.1 GCA_021798875.1 bacterium
TATTTTAAAAATTTCCTGAAATTTACAAACGCACATTTCTCCGTTATCTATTAACAGGCTTATAATCTCAAGCCTAACCTTATCCGATAAAGCGTAAAAAATATCTCTAAGCCGGCCTATAGATATCTCTTCGGATATATCTATAGGTTCAACATCGTTTTCGCTTTCTAAAATTTTTAACGCTTCTTTCATAGTTTGCTTTCTTTAAATCTTTTATTTAAATAAGATTTATATTATATACCGACAGTATCTATCAGCAGCAGCAAGAACCTTTTTTCTGATTTTTTGCCGCTTTCTCCATGGCCTGTTTTATTTCCTCCTTGTCGATATCGCCTTCTATTTCAACGGAAAGACTTCCAAAATCTCCTTCTTTTAAAGAAATAGATTTTATTCTGGCTTTTTGCGAATCGTTAAGGCAGTCGCATTTGCCTGTATTGCAATTTTCTATGCTTTTTTCCATATCGCTTTTTGTAACTTCTTCCGCGTTCAACTCCACAAGCACGCCGTTTTCAAGATTTTTTATATCCACCACCGCTTCTTTCGGAGTAGTTTTTTTAGCTTTTCCCGACCCGCATCCGCAGGAACCCATATTGTTTCCGGACATTTATACCTCCTCGTTTAATTCAATTTAATAAAAATTAAAATAATAAATTTTTTGTTAAACAAAAATTATTTAATCATTCACGATTAAGACATATACTATCATAGTATATTTTAAGTATATAAAAATTTTTTTATATAGTCAAGCAAAATATAAAAAAAATTTTATATTTAAATTTTTATATTTAAATTACATCTTAATTTTATAGTTTATCACTTATCTTTAAGAGAAAATTTTTCTATAACAGTGTTTAAAAGAAGTTTAGACTCGTCGTCGTTATTTTTTGCTTTATCTAAAATCTCGGTCAAATTGTTTTTAAGCTCGACGTTGTTTATGCCCGATATAAGTTCTTCCGCTTTTACCGTATCTACCGAAAAAATATTATCGGAAACTTTTTCTTCCATTAATTCCTGAAATAATTTTATTAACGGATTTTCGTTCATTATCTCGTTATTTTTTTCGATTAATTTTATCAAGGACGATGACATATAAGATGCTATTTCTTCTATATCTTTTTCTTTAAGTCCGTTCAATGCCGTGCGCACCTCGGCAATCGCATGCTCCGGAATAGTTAGCTTACTTACATCCCTGCCTTCGCCCTGCATGCTCAAAAAAAATTGTATATAGGTTAAATCCAGAGCGAAAATCCTGAAGAAATATTTCGTTTTTTCCTGATTAATATAAAAATAATAGGTCAGGCCGAAATACGTCGAAGAAATCAAAAATCTGTTTAAAGTATCTTTAAGAGGAGAAAGATCCAAGCTTTTTATAATTTTCGCTTCGGAATTATAATTGGCTTTAATAACCGTAAAAATAGAAATCAAGTTGTTAAGGAGTCCGTTAATTTCTATTAAATCGGTTTTTATGTCTTCTGTAGATTTGTGTTCGCTCGACTGCACCCTCAAACCTATAAATATAGCTATGACGGCTGCAAGCACCGCAAGGGAAGAAGTAAGCGAAGCACTGACTTCGCCGCGCGCCTCCCACAAATTCGGGTGCTTATAGTCCATGAACAAAAGAATTAAAGACAGTATCACCGAAAATAAACTTATTACTACTACGAATATTCCCAACTGCCACGCGTCTATTTTTTTTAAAAAATTAATTTTTCTCATTATTTTTATTATTTATTTTTTAAATTTAATTTTACATATATAATTACTTAATCGAATTTTTATATTTATAATTGCCTTATAAATCCTATTTTGATTATAATTATATCATATAAAAAAAATTTTATATTTAATTTTATGTTATAATTTTTTAGTGAAGATAACATAAGGAATTATAATCATTTAAAAAAATTAACTGCATGTTCAATATTTTAAATAATGATAATGTAGAAAAATAAAAAGGAGGGGGAATATGCCTTATAAAGCAGACACCGTGTCTTTTGCAGTGGGAGGACGTCGAAAAACTTATAGAAGACGTTAAAAATTCCGGCTCGCAATGGCATTACGTCTATACCCAAACGGACGACGAGAAGGGCGAAATGGACGCCGGAACGACAGCCCAATTTTTAAAGGAAAGGATGGACGAAATAAAAAATCTGGATAAGATTTGCGGATGGTTTTACGTCCACACTAAAGACGAGCCGTCTATAATAAAAATTTACCATCCGAGAATGTCAGGAGGCGGCTGTTCTTTAACGACGCCTCCGCCCTGGATTATCGTTTCCAAGGAAAAGCCGGAAGATATAGCAGACTTGGAATCTTACAAACCCGTAATAAAACCGGTGAAGAAAGGATTGTTTAAGCGCATCTTTTAAAATAAAAGGAAAAAGGTGTCGGATTAATTTTACGCAACATCTTTATCGTTAATTGTTCCTTTCATATGCGTAAATAAAATCTGACACCTTTTTCTGAACCGTTTGGTCATGCCGCCGTTAATTTAAAATAGCCTCTTTATTTATATAACGGCAACAAACGCTACTATTCTAATTATCTTAGAACGTCATTATTAAGCCTACCTGGCTGTAAAACCCGTCTGGACCGTTATCGCCGTGCAAATCTCTTAGAACACGAGCATCTAACATAATATTTTTTATATGATAGTCAACGCCGAAACCGGACGCCACATCTTTATAACCGTTATTTACCTGCATATATTGATATACAGGACTAGTAGTTGTTCCAACATTTTCATATCCGTTATTGGCGCCTTGTTTAACATAAGAAGTTTCATTGTAAATATCCAAAGCTGACGTTATATAATAATTTAAGAAAATATCGGCAAAGAAATTATTTCCCGGATTTGTGGTGCTTGCCCCGCCTCCTTCAGAAGCAGGAAGATAAGTCTCTGCAAAATTAATTGCGGAGTGGCCTTCGTTATAACTGTAGCCGATTGCATAATCTAATTTTAATGCCATGTCAGACGGCAAATTATAAGTAAATTCTCCTGTTAATGTAGGCATTATCTGCCATTCATCGCCGCCCAGATTTACGGAAGAATCGTCATTCCAGTTGCCTGCAGGAACCGTAATACTAACCTGCGGAAAAATATTTGCCGATAAATTTCCGTCCGAATATGTTTTACTGGATACTCCTTCATAAACTAAAATATCGCCTAATCCGGAGCTCGAATTTTCATACTGGGGTGAAGTGCTGCTTAGATGCTGAGTCGCCTGCCCAAAAGGGACTATAACTTCAAAAAGATTAGTCAAATTTGAATTAAACAGACTTTTTGTCCATATAAATTCCGGCAGGTAAACATACCTTGTAATGCTGGCAGGCAAATTTTTAACGGAACCCGTATTTGTAAATACCGAACCGTAAGCTTCATACGTCATCATCTGATATGTTATAAATTTGTTTGCCGGCGGAGTACCGAATGCAAAAGAACCTTTATAAAAAAAATTATTTCCAGATCCGTAAGGTCCTGCAAATGCTCTGCGTACATAACTCAATTTTATAAACAAACTTGATGAAACTACTAAAATAAAAAATAGTAAAATTTTAAAAAACTTTGATGTTCTATTGCGGTTTTTTTCATTTTGCCCCCATTTTAATTAAATTTTTATATTATGTCCTAAGCCGTCTAAAATAAACAATCCAATACTGCCTATGCCTATAAAATGTATAATATAAATATAATGATTATATAATGGAATTATAAACTACTTAACAAACAATTTTTGAATATATCATTTTTTAAATATAAAGTCAATAAAATAATTTATAAAATATAATGATGTTATATTTTATAAATTATTACATATACTCGAAATATTTCAAGTAAATTTGAGCAATTATAACATTAGCAATTTAGATTAACGCTATAAAGTGAAAATTAATTTTTAATATAAATATAAAACTGTTTTATAAAAACATAATTTAGCCATAAAAGCCTAACCTTATCCGTAAAGCGTAAAAAATATCTCTGCCCAAACGGACTAAGAAAAAGTTAAAAGGACACCGGAGCTGAAGCCGAATTTTTTTTAGATTTAGCGGTCGCTTTGCTTAGCACTGATTAAATCGTCTTTGCTTAGCATAGGGGTAGTGCTTTTTATTTAATGTATATAATTAAAATTGTTTCCCTTTCTTAATTTTATTTAATATACCCATATTATATTAACAATTTTTTTAAAATAATAAAACGCTTGATCTGCCTTTATTATATTTGCAATGTGCATTTTTTGCACATTGCAATAACTGATAAAATAACATCTAAATTATAAGATTCTATTTCTCGTTTTACTATTCGATTACCTTCATTTTGAACTGTTGCAATTTTTGCAAGAGTTGATTTTTCATCTAATTCGCAGTCTTTATAAATGTTTTTTATGTGGCGTGAAATACCGGATTTATCGATACCAAAAAGATCTGCTCCGTTTGCTTTTTGCATAATACCTCCTAAATAATTTATTTCATACTATTTCATAACAGCTTTTATTTATTAATTCTTCGCTCAGCCGCCATAATTTCGTCCTCGCATCTTTATCATAGGCTATATCGTGCGGTTTTGCAATTTTTGAATCGCTGAAATATCTTCCGGTTATGTTTTCTACATCTTTAGAAACGGCTAAATAAACCGAGGTCTTAGCCCCTTCCT
>JAJZBN010000080.1 GCA_021798875.1 bacterium
AAATATATAAAAAGGGAGGTGATAAATTAATTTTAAGCGATTTTAGTCGGTGAAAATGGTATTTTTCGTTCGGCGTTTTTGTTACTTTTCGTTCGGCGTTTTAGGGAATTTTAATTCGGTGTTGACATCTCCTTAGGTTTTATTTATTATTATTCAATATATTCTTTATTCTTGCGGGTTTAAAATCCGTTACTTCTATCGATGCGTTTATGCAAAAAGGAGATTCCTGGATAGAATGGGAATGTACGTGCCCGTGTATGTTTATATCGCAATTATATTTTTCAAATATCTCGAAAAGTTTTTCCGTAGCTGGCTTATAATAAAGGTCGTGCTCTATGTAATTTTCGACCGGAAAATGCGAAAACATAATTCTTTTGCTGGCAAGCTCCGTTATTAAAGCGTTGACATGTTTCGGGGTATTTATTAAATCGTATGTTCCGCCCAATAGTAGATGGACGCCTTCGATTAAATCTATGCCGAGTTCTTTATAAAAGGCATAACTGCCTCTATCGTGATTGCCTTTGATTAAAATAATATTGCCGTTAAGCCTTTTAGCCCAGATCTTTATCTTATCTTGTCCGCCCCAGGCTAAATCGCCTAAGTGCAAAACGGTATCGTTTTTGCCTATTGCGTTATTCCAGTTTTCAACAAGCCTATGGTTTACCTTATTTGCAATATCTATGCTATTCGATACTGAATATAAATCTGCAAGAGTCGTTCTACACGGTTCGTAAGCAATAATATTATCGTGTCCGAAGTGGGTATCGGAGATTATAAATGTGTCTTCGGTTATCGTCATTTTTATAATACATAACATTATAACATATTGTCGGAAATAATATATATTCGTATATAGCAATAGGGATGTTTAATGTTATTTAATACTTAAGATTGAAAATATTGATTTTATATATTAATTTATAAATTATATTGAAATTTTTTTTAAGTCATATTATATTAACTAATAGTTTATCTTTTATAAATATAACGTAATTGGGATAACTTTTCAAAAGGCATTAAGACTCTTATAAATAATGTAATAGCGGAAGCAATGTGATGTGAAGTTAAAAACTATTATAGAATTTTAAATTTAGGCTAAAAATAAAATCTTTAGGAGGATATTTAATGAAAACCTATAAATTATTTTTTATTTTAACCGCATTGGTTATTTTTCTTTCTTTTTCGCTTTCTGCTTGTTCCAAAAGTACAAATTCTAATAAAAGCCCAAATCAACCTAAATCTTCCATTAAATCTAAAACTTCCGGTCGTTTAAAACTTTTTGGAGTATCTTTGCTAAATCCTAATAGAAAGACTCTTGAGAACGCAATTAAAAAAGCGGGGCTTACTCCTATTAAAGCAGGTCCTAATTATTACTGCGACAGCTACAGAGTAAACGGCCAACTCAGCGGAGCTTCCAAACTCTACGTCTGTTATACCCAAAACAACAGGTTTGCTAATGCCCAATACGTTTTTCCTACTTTTATGAATACGGAACTCGTTAAACGCGTAATAACCATGGTATCCGATAAATACGGCAAGCCTGACAGCGTAAGCGGAAGCTATAATCTAGGAGACGTCACTGCTTATTGGCATTTCGGCTCTAACGAAGAAATTAAAATATTTAGAGGCTGGCCTTCTACATCCGTTTATCTAAATTTAAGAAATATCCCAAACCACCGCAGGTTTCTTTATGAACTGCATAAACAAAAAGAAGATAAAATAGCTAAAAAAGTAAAATCTCAGAGCAGCGCATTTTAAATAAATACGGAGGACTTATGCTAAAAAAAATCTTATTTGTATCTTTACTTATTTTATTAACCTTTTCGGTTAAATCTTACGCCTCTCCTTATTCCGTAAACGAGTGTTTCGACCATATAAGCGCTCAGGCTTTTAAAACGGCAAGGTCTTGGGGCATAAGGGCGGTAGATAACCATCCTAAAAGTTTTTACGCTCATTTGTGTCTCGGAGAAGCAGATAATTATCTCGGCTTTTACAAACCCGCCCTTTACGATTTTAAGCGGGCAATTCCCCTTGCAAGCGATAAAAATAGGCTAATGCTGGTTTATAACTGGATAGGTCTAACGTTTAACTCGGTCGGAGACGAAAAAGACGCTTTAATGTATGATTTCAGGTCGTTAAAACTTGCAAGGGAACTAAATAATACAAGCGGTGAATCTGACGATATCAGCAATATTGCTGCAATTTATAAAAACGAAGGCAAATATCAAAAAGCCCTGCTCTACGATAAAAAATCTTTGGCGCTGAAGCAGACTAAAAAAGGAAAGGCTTTAAGCTATAATAATATAGCTATGGATTATTCCGATATGAATAATTATACCGAAGCTATAAAATACGAAACTAAATCCTTAAATTTAGACGAAAGCATAGGCGACTATTACGGGACGGCTGAAGATTATTTAAATCTCGGCTCGCTAAATACATTTGATAAAAATTATGCTTCTGCAAAAAAGGAAATTCTAAAAGGTCTTTCAATGGAGAAAAAAATAGGAAATAAAAACTGGATTGGAGTAGGATATGACTACTTAGGCAGGCTTTACAGGAATAAAGGAAATAACAAGAAGGCTTATGTCTATTACGAAAAATCTTATAAAATGTTTAAAATAAGCGGAGATACTCCCAGCGCTCAGCATTGTCTTTTTATGATAAATAAAATAAAAAACAATATTCAATATCAGATTAAAAATAAAATAATAAATGCTTGCTTTAACGACTTAATTAAACATAATTATAAACTTGGTTTAATAGCCGGCAAAAGAGCGGTTAATAATTATCCAAAGAGCTTTGAAGCAAATTTATGCTACGGGAGAGCTTATGACGGTTTAAAGAATTATGCGCTTGCCATTAAAGAATTTAAGAAAGCGGTTCCTTTTGCGGTAAGCATGAATAGGCAGCAAATAATATATAATTGGATAGGTGGAGATTATGCTCGTATTAAAAATTATAAAGATGGATTGCTTTATTTAAAAAAGTCTTTAATGCTGGCTAAAAAAATTCACAATATCAATGGTGAAATCGACGATTTATCATTTATCAAAATGATATATTATAATGAAAAAAACTATAAAAAAGATATCTATTATTCTAAGCAATATGCCTCTTTGCTAAAAGATAAAAAGTCTTTATCTAATGAATATGACACAATTGGAGTTTTGTATTTTGACACTGAAAATTATCCTAAATCAATAGATTACGATAAAAAAGCTTTTATTATAAACAGCGGCATAAAAAATTATGCAGGAGCGTCAATTGATATATTAAACGCAGGATATTCTTATATAAAATTAAAAAAATACATCGAAGCTAAAAAATATATAGTTAACGGCATGTCTTTAGCTAAAAAATTAGGAAATAAAAAAGATGCAAATTATATGGCATACGGTTATCAGAACTTCGGCTCTTTATATAAACATTTAAAAAATTATAAAGAAGCTCTCTATTATTACACAAAAGCTTATAATTTATATACCGGCATAAAAGATGTTTCGGATGCAAAATATTGCCTTTCTATGATAGATAAAATCAAAAACAAAACAAAAAATAAATAAAGAGGGGGGGATAGTATGGCAGAAAAAGAAACCGATGAACAAATTAAAAAATTGCAGGATCAGGTAGAAGAACTACAAAATCAGCTTAAAAGCAAAAATAACGATGATGCCGTAAGAAAAACCGAAATAGAACTTGGTAAAAATACATACGGACTTGGCAATAAGTATGTCAATTATAAAATTATTATGGGTATAATAGGAGCAATATTTGTGATTATTTTTTTTATATGGTTTATGTTTCAGTGGAATCAATCGCAAAGCAATTTTAATAGGCAGTGGAATCAATCGCAGAGGCAGTTTAATAGGCACTGGAATAATTTTCCAGGGTAATGCTTATCGGGATAAATTAAAGCGAACAATGAAAAAATTGTTATAAAATAGTAACCGTAACATTATACGCTGGCAATCTATATATCCAATTATAACTTTACGGCTTTTCCGTTTTTAACTGGACACCCGTTCCGGAAATTGCTGAACGGGTTAATCTTTTTTTATTTTTATGTAATATTGTGGTTTATACCTAAACTGAAAATCAGAGCCCTTAAAAGGTAAATACGAAGGATTTTTTTTATAAATATTATAAGGATAGCAATTCTTTTAACGTTTTATTTAGCAAACCCAAATTATCTGGGAATAATGTTCCTAATTTTTTCAAAATCAATGATTTGTCAATAGAAGATATAGCGGATTTAATAACCGAAGGCTTTAAAAGTCCAGCGGAAACATAATCCTTAATAGGACAATCTCCGATTCTAAATGGATTTTTGGTATTGCTTGTAATAGCCATTATCCAGTGGAGCAGAAATACACATATTTTTATTATTAACAAAGGTAAAGAGCTGACTAACGATACCTTTGTTGATAAAATATAAAAATTTCGTAATTTTAATTTATGGTTTTTAAGTTAGTTTTTTGCGGGATGGGGCATAATTTAGGATATATGCAGCGAACGCTCGTAATAAGGCAAAAGGTAAGACGGTAAAACGTTATAACTGCCTGAATTATAAAACTCTATCATAACTTTATTGAA
>JAJZBN010000081.1 GCA_021798875.1 bacterium
TGGAGGCAACAAAAATGAACATTAACAAGTTTAAAAACAAAAGAGGCTTTACGCTCATCGAGCTTTTAATCGTCATCGCCATTATCGGCATCTTGGCGGCGATAGCGATTCCGACGTATTTAAGCTACGTCAACAGGGCAAAAGATTCGGAAGCGTCCACGAACCTCGGCGCAATATTTACGGACGAAACGGCGTTTAATGCTACGAACTCGACTTATATCAGCGCAGGAACTTCTTCTGCACCGGCAACGGCTCTCACTGCTGCAGCAGCTTCTCCAACTCATGCATTTTACGATGCTACATTAACAAAGGGGGCAGGAACATATATTTCGGATATACCCCCGTTTGCTTGTAATGGAGGAACATTAGATACCATGGGCGGGTATAATTCAATCAATACGACCACCGGTGCAATCGCACCAAACGCCGCTTCGTCAACAACCTTATCTGTGCAAGCTCTTGGCGGTTTTGCCGATATTGGTTTTTATCCCAAAGGAACCCTATATTTCTCCTATGGGGTGGCATCGCTTTCTGGTCCTACTGTTGGTGCACAAGCAGCAGGGGTAGGGGCAGTATGGCCTCCAGTCGTCACTTCACTCTCAACTGGTGCTAAGCAAACAGGAGCCGCTGGAAGTAACGGCTATTGCGGCGGCGGATATGCCGCTTTTGCTGAAACCAACTTTACAGGTGCTAACTGGCAAATATATGCCGTTGACGATTTCAGCAGTTCAGCGAATTTAGTTTCTGGAACAGCTTACTAATTGAATAAAAATAAAGGTGTCTGTGAAATAAAATAGTGAAATAAAGGTGTCAGATTTATTTATTCCTTTACTCCCGACTGCGTTTGATGATGCCGTCGGGAGTTTTTATTTTTATAGATATTTATAAAGGTGTCAGATTTATTCACTTCGGCGGGCATAAAAGCGTTGCTTTTATAAGCACCCGCCTACATATCTTCACTCCCGACTGCGTTTGCCGTGGTCGGAAGTTAAAATTATACTTAAAGAAAAATAAGAGGTTTGCAATTTGCGGTTTGCAAGCATATAACTATGGACAGTCAAAACATCCACAGCATAATATTACAATTAAAATCAATAGCCGAAAGCATTGATAAAGTAGCCAAAGGAGTTAATAATTCTTGGACGGTTTGGATTCCTCCAATAGTAATAGCAGTTGGAACACTTGCTATGGCTCTAGCAACATTTATGGCTCTTAAAGAAGATAGAAATAAATTAAAAGAGGAAAAGAAAGGGGCGAATAAAATTATTATAGAAAAAATAAAAATGTATCTTACAACTGCGCTTAAAATTGAGGGACAAATGAATGTAATTACTAATGGGGGTGAAGAAATCAATGAAGTTTATTCTAAATTGAGTGCTGCAAATAAAAGTTTAAAGGAAATAGGAAAACCGCTTGCTGGCTTTTCTACTGAAGAGATTAATTTTAATAATATATGTAAAGAAATTTCTCAAATTAACGGCAATATTAAATTGAATGTTAAATTGATAAGCGGTCATTTTGAAAGAGAAGATGAATATGCGATATTTATAAGCAAACCGCAAGTATTTAGTGCAAATGTAATACGAAAAATAGTTACGCTTTTTGGTTACATTCCTCAATTTATGAATAATTTTGAAAACTATATCGAACAATATGAATTAAACAAAGCCAAAATCGAATTATTTTGGATGAAGCTTTTTTGTATCGAAACTATAATGACTTTAATTACAGAAGAGAACCTTCAAAAAGAAATTTATTATTATAATGTATATGAAGATAAGAATTATACTTATTCGGATTTATTTAACTGTTGTTCAAAATTTATAATTAATATGAAGGAAGATGAATTTATTGTCCAAAATAATGAAGCTATTTCAAACCTTGCCGGAAGAATTCAAAATATCATAGAAGAATTTAAGATTGATATCTCTAAGCCAATTGAAGATATAGAAATCTGTAAAATGTTTAAATAATAAAGTATATGATTATTATGAACAATCAAACAAATCCAAAATATAGGTCAAATCACAATCATAGAAATAATAATCCCAAAAAATCTCAATGGACACTTAATAAAAATGATGAGATTATTCTTTTTAAGAAAACTTATGGTTATCAATGGATTTATAGTAATAATAAAAATAAACCAATCGGATTTGGTATTGAAAAAAATAATAACAACCAGATTAAATTATTAGGTCACTCCGCAAAGATGTACGGTCAAATAAGAGAACTTAAAATCGCTAAATTTGTAGAAAATCAAAATAATTGGCATGGTTATCCGGCGGATTATCATACGCATAAAGCCGATACCCCGCCGGAAGAAATACTAAAAAAATGGGTTTTTGGAGGGTTTATAGATAAAAAAATTATGTGTAAAATTCTTAAGGGTCAAAAATGCAACCTTTAAAAATTACGATTTACGGCAATTTTTGGGATGTTCAAATCTACAAAGGCAGACTATATCTTTGGGATATGAACGGAGACTTATATATTTATAATTGGGAAGAATTAATTGAAAATATATATAGTAACGATAAATTTTTAAAACTTCCAATTGTATGTGGTTTCTTACGAGGAGATTATCTTTATAATAATAATTTTAACCTTATTTATGGGGATGTAGAAATTAAGAATTCAATACTTCATAAATTTAAGAAAGCATCATCTAAAGAAAATTTTTTCAATTTAGAAAATATGCCATTAAGGGCTAAACAGGAAAATCCATTTCGGGAACTTCAAACTGATAGCGAAATATATTATAATAACATTTATGCGGCAACACAAAAAGGTTTGTTATTGGCAAGAGCTCATCGTAGCAGTAAAAAATACCCTGTCACTTCAAGATTCGAAAAAATATGGGACTGTCCTAATATACAATCGGTTAGGGCAAATTCCAAAAGACTATTGCTTTCAGGAGGTTCAGAAGGTCTTTTCGAGTTTTTGATAGATAGAGAAAACTTTTATCCCTCGATGTTTAAGGTTGTCGATAATAAAATTATTCAGCTCGATAAACGACACTCTCTTTTTTCTACATACGCGTTCTCAAGTATTTACAATACATCTGATATAGATGGTTCGTTTTTAATCGCTAATTATTGGGAAAGTGGAGATGATAGCTATTCCCGTAAATTAAAATTTTATAAAGTTTATAATGAATCAGATATTTTTCCTGATGTTAATAGAAATAAAGGTTTTAGCTGGGCAGAGAATGAAAAAATATATTATATTAAAAATGGATACCCTATAAAAGTTATCGGATTTACCCAGGGGAGTATTAATAACACAATAGGGAATAATAAGAAGATATTTGAAATATTCGGTGATGATAAATCTTCAAATAAGATAAATGAAGAGGAAATAGTTTCGGCCGGTGTCGCTCAATTCGGAACTTTAATAGAAGATCTAAACGGTCTTACTGTTTTACAAAGCAATGGAGAAAAATATAGAATTACTGGAGATATCACTCGTTGGCGGGTTTACCCGCGTGCCAAACAATATACGAACCATCTGCATGTGATTTTAGACGACAGGATTGAAATTTATTCATTTAATCATGATTATTTTTTAGAACAAACAACAAAAATATATGGTATTAAGCCAGTAAAATCGGGAAATTAGGTACTGTCAACTACTTTGTTGAATAAAGGTGTCAAAATAAAGGTGTCAGATTTATTTATTCACTCACTCCCGACTGCGTTTGACATAGTCGGGAGTTTTAAAATAAAGGTGTCAGATTTATTCACTTAAATTTTCCAATTTATAACGATAAAAGTTTTCCAAGACGTTCCCTTCTATATCTTGCTTTCCGGGTTCTCAAGCGGTTAGCTATTTTTTGCCTTATAAGCTCAGGGGTCAATTGTTTCCGTCTACCCTTTCCCTTTCGCTCGGCGTTAATCCTTTCGGCGCAATAGATAAGATTTTCGGAAACGGTGTCCTCGAAATCCTCGCCGTAAACCTGGTAAGATTCTTTTTTAACGATTCCTAATAGGTGAAGCCATTCCTGTTCCTGCAACATTTTTGCCTCCACGGAGGGGGCAAAAACAAAACTTTTGGACGCGGTTAGGGATGTCTCAGATAGATAGGCGTGTAGCCTTATAGGATTAATAGAAATAAATAAATTAGGGATTATGAATATCGAAATATTCTGAGGATTTTTTATATGTTGCGATAAAAGGAATTTATCGCATTTCGTGGGTCAAATTATCTTTAAAAAAAATTAATACTTTTAAATACTGGTTTTTTAATAGGATTTTTTCGTGATTTTAGGCAAACAATCATCGTGTATTATTAATTAAATGGATTAATTAATAATTATATAGGAAAGGTATTTGTAATATTTTTAGTTAAAAATCAATATTACAAATTATCGTAGGAAATATAAGTCCGAAGACTTTATAAATTAAAAGTAGGTTGCCTCTGGCGGCAACATTATTAGAAAAAAAGGTGTCAGATTTATTTATTCCCTTACTCCCGACTGCGTTTGACGCGATCGGGAGTTTTTGTTTTAACTATTATTTTAAATTTTTCAATAAAGAAGCCGCTAATTGATGAATTAAAGGATTTTATAAAAAAGGAAGCTATAATATCCGA
>JAJZBN010000027.1 GCA_021798875.1 bacterium
ATGCTTTTCAGATAGAAATGAAATACAGAATGGTAAAAGAGGGCAAATGCAGTTTTAAAGAGTATCCCATAATATTTTACGAAAGAACTTACGGAAAATCAAAAATGTCTAACGGCATTATTTTTGAGGCTTTTTTTAAAGTCATAAAACTGAGGCTCGGACTTTTTAAATAGTCCGCAAATAATACTTGACTAATTTAGTCAAGTATGTTTTAATCAATATATAAATATAAAACATTAAAAATTATTAATATAAAATATAAATAAATCGGAGGTATATTATGCCTGTATATTCGGAAAAAGTAATGGATCACTTTCAGAATCCAAGAAACGTAGGGGAAATAGAAAACGCCGACGGCGTAGGCGAACTCGGAAATCCTACTTGCGGCGATATAATGAAAATATATATTAAAGTTAAGGACGACAAGATTGAAGACGTCAAATTTAAAACTTTCGGATGCGGAGCCGCAATAGCAACCAGTTCTATGGTAACGGAATTGGTAAAAGGCAAGACTCTCGAAGAAGCCGAAAAAATATCTAATGAAGCCGTCGCAGAAGCCTTGGACGGGCTTCCTCCGGTAAAGATGCACTGTTCAAATCTCGCCGCCGATGCGCTTCATCTTGCCATAGAAGATTATAAAGCCAGAAAAGAGGGCAAAGGACCTATAGGCAGGGTTGAAACGCCGGAACACGACGAAGACGAACACGACCTGCTTGAACAGGCGTAAAACATAAAAATAGGAATCGTTTGTAAATTTTCAGCGGCAGGTAATATTATATATACGGGTGGTATAATAATTATGGATTACGATTACGAACTCGATACTTTCGGTTTGATGTGTCCAATGCCGATTATGGAAGTTGCCGAGGAGTTTAAAAAAATACCGGACGGTTCGGTATTAAAAGTTACGGCGTCCGACGAAGGTATCATAGAAGATTTAAAGAGTTACTGCAAAAAAACAGGGCATGAATTTCTATCCTACGAAATTAATTTGCCCGAATACGTAGTTTATGTTAAAAAATAAATACGATAATATAAAAAAATATCATAATATAATAATAATATAGTTTGCTGCATATTTTTAAATTTGGAGGCAAAAGTGAAAATAATAAATTTCGACCATTTTGCTGCTACGAAAATGAGGCAGGAAGTAAAAGATGCAATGGAGCCTTACTTTATGTCCGAATACGGCAATCCTCAAAGCATTCACACCTTAGGCGACGAACCGAGGGAAGCATTATCTAAAGCCAGACTGCAGGCCGCCGAACTTTTAAATGCTTCAAGCAATGAAGTCATATTTACGGGGAGCGGTTCCGAATCGAACAATCTTGCAATAAAAGGAACGGCTTTCGCGAAAATGGATAAAGGCAAACATATAGTCGTTTCTAAAATAGAACATTTCAGCGTTTTAAATTCCGTTAAATCTTTAGCAAAACTGGGTTTCGAGTTCACCGAAGTTCCCGTTGACAAATACGGTTCGGTCGATCCGCAGGAAGTTAAAAACGCTTTAAGGAAAGATACGATATTAGTAAGCATCGGACAGGCATCTAACGAGATAGGAACTATTCAGGATATAAAGGAAATTTCAAAAGTAGTCCATGAGAACTCAGCGGCGTATATGCATACGGACGCAAATACTTCATGCGGTTTTACCGAAACCGACGTTAAGGAGCTTGGCGTAGATATGCTTTCTGCCGCCCCCCACAGATTTTACGGACCAAAAGGCGTGGGTCTTTTTTATCTTAAAAAAGGGATACGCATAATGCCTTTGATAGACGGGGGAATTCAGGAATTCGGCCGCAGGGCGGGAACCGAAAACGTGCCGGCTATTGCAGGAGCGGGAGCCGCGTGCGAACTTGCCAAAAAAGAGCTTAAGGACAGGATATTGCATCTTCTGCCGATTCAAAAAGCTATTAAAGACGGCGTACTTAACAGCCTTGACGAAGTTTACTTAAACGGTCATCCTGAAAAACGTCTTCCAAATAATCTCAATTTTGTCGTAAAATACATAGAGGGCGAGTCGATGCTTATGTGGCTCAACAATAACGGTATTATGGTCGCCAGCGGTTCTGCCTGCACGTCTAAAATATTAAAATCGTCCCACGTATTAAACGCCATAGGAGTCGATGCCGCTCTTGCCCAAGGCTCTCTTTTAATATCACTCGGCGAGGATAACACATTAGAAGATGCGGAATATTTCGTAAAAGAACTTCCAGCCGTAGTTGAAAAATTAAGGAAAATGTCCCCTCTTTACGAAGAGGTTATGAAGGCGAATAAAAAGTAAAATATTAAATAATAAACAGGGCGCGTAACTCAGGGGTAGAGTGCCACCTTCACACGGTGGAAGCCGCAGGTTCGAGACCTGCCGCGCCCACCACGCAAAAATAAAGAAATAAAGCTTTTAGATTTTTCCGGGCAATTTCTTCCGTTTTAAAGAAGCGTTTTGATAATAAAAAAGCAGACGTTAGTATCGGTATAAATGTGAAACGTTATAACGGAAAGTTATAACTATGTTGATTAAAATTACTTTAATGATATAATAAGAAATAATATAAAAATAATAAAAATTATTTTTATTACATATTTTATTACGTTTTATTATTAATTTTAATTAACATAATTTATGGAAAAAACGGAGAATTTTAACGTTAAAAACCTTAATGCCGCAGGATTTGTCGAAGCATTATTTGATTCAAAGTCTCTCGGGGTTTTTATCTACCAGAAAGACTGCAAAATAATCCGTTCAAATCAAACATTCAGAGAATTCATAGGCTATTCGGAAGAAGAACTAAGAGGCTTGACGCCGTATGACATAGTAGCGGACGAATATAAAGAGGAAGTAAAGAAACTTAACGAAAGAAGAATAAACGGAGATTTTTTTGCCGCAGAGCAGATAAGCCATATACATGTTACAAAAGAAGGCGCGTTTAAGCCTACCGTAGTTTTTGCATATACCGTGCTTTACAACGGCAAACCGGCCGGACTGGTTATAGTGCAGGATGTTTCAAAGCAGAAAATGTACGACGGCTTGTTTGGTTCTTTTAAATCGCTTCAAACTATGTATGCCACGCTGTCCGAGGTTAATCAGATTATCGTAAGGGCAAAAAACGAGAATAGTTTATTTTCAGACATATCCAAAAAAATAATAGATAAAGGTTTATTCGTAGATTCTTTTATTATTATTTTCGATTCCAGCCTTGATATAAAGGCTTCATTTTCCAACGAAAAAAGCGATTATTTAAAATTTTTAGAGCGGCATCTAAGTACTCCCGAAGCCAAAAAAGGACCGCTTATAACGTCGTTTCTAAAATCAAGAATAGTTATTAACAACGATACCTTGAAAAATCCTTTAATGCTGCCTTGGAAAGAGGAACTTGCAAAGAGAGGCTTCCTTTCAAGCGCCGCCGTCCCAGTCGTAAAAAAAGGAAAAACGATAGGCGTTCTTTCTTTGTATGCAAATGAAAGAGAATTTTTTAAAAGAGATACTTATTATTTATTAAAAGAAATGATGATGGATATAAATTATGCTCTCGATAAAATAGAAGACGAAAAATGGCATTTTATGATTCGTACCGCATTAAATTCCGGTTCTGATTTTGCTATTATTTTAGACAAATACTTTAAAATACTGTTCGTAAACGAAAGCGTATATAAAATATTCGGTTATATCGCAGACGAACTGGTCGGCGAACATTATTCCAAAATATTTGAAGGAGGTTCCGGCAAAGAATCGATGGCAAAAAGATTTCTTGCCGCTATTATTTCCGGCGAAATTTTAACGGATATATTTACTTATAAAACGAAAACCGGCGGCGATATATACTGTTATACGACGATTACGCCTTTTAGTGCGGTTCATTCTTCAAACGGCGTCCCCGCCGGCGCAGGCGGCGATATAGAATATTATATAGCTACCGGCAAGGATATTACCGGCGAAATAAAAGCGGAAGAAACTATAGAGCGTTTGATAAATTTCGATTCGCTGACCGGTTTTCCTAATAAAAAAATGCTTAAAGAAAAGATAGACGAATTTATAAAAGATGCAGCTTATATTAAAGATTCTTCCTCTTGCGCCTTTGCTATATTAAACCCCGTTAATTTTTCTTTAATAAACCATACTTACGGTTTTGATACCGGCAGTAATGTATTAAAAGAAGCAGGCGACAGGATAAAAAAAAATATCAAAAATTTCGATATTTTGGCAAGATGGGACGCGGATAAATTTGCCGTATTTTTAAAACGGTTAAAATTCGACGAAGATGCCCTTCATATAATAAACAGAATTTTGGCTGATATTAACAAACCGTATAATATGTCGGACGGCAAAAAAAAGATAAATATATCTTTTAACGCCGGAATATCTGTTTATTCCAAAGATGCCCGAACTGCACAGGCTATGTTCGACCAAGCCGAATCGGCGCTGCTTAACGCAAAATCGAAGGGAGAAAATGCCGTTAGTTTTTTTAAAAAAGAATTTGAAGAATCGGCTCGAAAAAAAGTAGAACTAAAAAACGGTCTCAGCGAAGCTTTTGAAAAAAATCAATTCATACTGCACTATCAGCCTTATTTCGACGTTAAAACCGGTTTGATAAAAGGTGCCGAAGCGCTTCTTAGGTGGCAGAAAGACGATAAACTCGTTCCGCCTATGGAGTTTATACCTTTCATGGAACAGAGCGGAATAATTACCAAGGTTGAAAACTGGATTTTAGAAGACGTATCGTTTAACATTAAAAAGTGGTCGGACGAAGGACTTAAAGTAGTCCCTATTTCCGTAAATATATCTCCCGTCAGTTTTGCAGACCCTAATTTAAAAGACAATATACATGCAGCGCTTAATAAAAACGGCGTAAACCCTGATTTGTTTAATTTGGAAATAGTAGAAAGAACGTTTATAAATAATTTGGACTACTCTTCAAAACTTTTGGGAAGTTTAAAAGAAAAAGGATTCGGACTTTCCATAGACGATTTTGGAACAGGCTATTCTTCGCTTTCCTATCTTGCCGATCTTCCCTTCGATATACTTAAAATCGATATATCTTTCGTAAGAAAAATGCTTGCGGACAAACACTCCAGATATATAGTCGAAACCATAATCTATCTTTCCAAGAAATTAAATATGAGATCTATAGCGGAAGGCGTCGAGACTGAAGAACAGTTTAATCTCTTAAAAGAATTGGGATGCGATTATATTCAAGGGTTTTTACTCTCTAAACCTTTAGAGATTGAAAAATTTAAAACGATGCTGGTTTAAAAAAAATATGACTAAAATTTTTATAACGGGCGGAATTTCTTCCGGCAAGTCGCGGTTTGCCGAAAATGCCGCACTTTCTATTTATAATTCCAATATTTATAAGCCCGATATTATTGCAGATGCCGGAACGACAGGTGGAATATCTGGCATGTCTGCCGGAACGGAAACTAATGCCGATAATTTTCCTCTGCTCCATTTTATAGCTACCGCAAACACGGGTATCGGGATTAAGATAAACTCGAATAATAACTATAACGCCGAATATAACGCCGAATATGACTGCTATAATAAGCAAAATGAAAAAGATACATATGTCAAAGCGTGTACAAAAGACGACGAAATGCTTTTAAAAATTAAAAAGCATAAAGAAAAGCGGAATAAAGCTTTTATCGTGCATGAAAATTTCTGCGATTTAACCGCCGAAATAGACGCCGTGTGCAATTCTTTTCCCGACGAAAGGGCTGCGGAAAGATGCGTAATATTGATAGATTCAATGACCTTATGGCTTTCATCTTTTTTTACAGACATAAAATATTTCGATTTTGCCGCCGAAAAGATCTCGAAGTTTTCCGAATATCTTTCCGCCGTAAGATGTTCCGTAGTAACCGTTTCAGATTCCCTCGGCTTTAATTTGGTTTCCGTAGATGCATACGTCAGAAAATTCGTCGAACTAAACGGTTTAATGGAGCAGAAACTTTCCGCCGTTTCCGATAAAGCTTATTGCGTTATCGCCGGAAATCCGCTTGCGTTGAAGTAAAATCTAATTTATAATTAATCTAATATGAATCATAATGATAAAGAACGTTTATTTTCTATTACAAACAGGATTAAACCAGTCGATAAAAAAAAGTTTTATAAAATTGCCGAAAACAGGCTGAATAAGCTGATTAAACCTAAGGGCAGCCTCGGCAGATTAGAGGACTTTGCAAAAGACGTAGCAGCAATTACGGAAGAGGAAAGACCTTTTTCGGCATATTATAGCAAAGAAGACAATCGTTTAAAACTTAAAAAATACGTGTGCGTTTTTGCCGGAGACCATGGAGTCGTCGAAGAGGGCGTAAGCTTGTTTAAACAGGACGTTACGACGCAGATGGTCAGAAATTTTCTTACCGGCGGAGCCGCAATTAACGCCATAGCCGCTTCCGTCGGCGCAGGCGTCATAGTAATCGACGCAGGGATAAAAAGCGATGCGCCGTTTCATGGAGATAATTTCATAAGCGCAAAAGTAAAGAACGGCACTTTTAATATTTACAAAGGTCCGGCAATGACGGAAAACGAAGCCGTAGAATCGATTTTAAAAGGAATAGAAACAGCCTATATAGTAATTAAGGAAAAAGACGCCAAAATATGCGCAACCGGCGATATGGGCATAGGCAATACGACGCCGGCATCTGCTATTACCTGCTTTTATTCAAAAAAATCTCCGGAACTCGTCTGCGGAAAAGGGACGGGCGTGAGCGCCGCCGTAATTAAGAAAAAGGCGGCTATTATAAAAAAAGCCGTCGAATCTAATATAAAAGGCGGCGTAAAAGGCGATGCCGTTGACGTCCTCGCCGGCGTAGGCGGACTGGAAATAGGCGCCATAGCCGGATTTATAATAGGATGTGCTTTAAACAGGACGCCCGTCGTAGTGGACGGTTTTATTTCTACTGCCGGCGCGTTGATTGCTTTAAATATAAACCCGGCGGTTTCGGATTACATGTTCATGGGTCATCTTTCCAAAGAAAAAGGGCATAAAACGGCTGTTTCCCTTACCGGAAAAACTCCTATATTAAACCTTTCCATGAGGCTCGGCGAAGGAACCGGAGCTGTTATCGCTATGAAGATAATCGAAACGGCGCTCGATATGTATAATAATATGCTGACGTTCGACGAAGCGGGCGTTATAGCTTCAAGACTAAATGTTTAGTTAATTCTGAGCCGTCGCACCGTTATTCTATTATAAATAAATAATAACCGATAAACTATTTATTACTGCTAATAATAATTTATTATCGTTTATATAATATAAAGAGCAAATGGCTATATTCAGCGAATTCTTAGAGTCCGTAAATTTTTTAACAGTATTTAAATTCAAAAGCAAAAAATATTCTGCGGTTTCCCAGACGGAGCTTTTAATAAAATCTATTAAATTTTTTCCCGCCGCAGGCCTTTTTATCGGTATAATAATTGCTTTCGTTTTTTACTTATTTAATAAATTTTTGCCCTTATATCCTTCGGTTTTAATTTCTATATTTTGCCTATACGCCGTTACCGGCGGTCTTCATTTTGACGGTCTGTCGGATACTTCGGACGGTTTTTTCGCTTATCTGAAAAGCGGAGATAAAAACAGATTTTATAAAGCTATGAAGGACGTCAACACCGGCGCCGCAGGAAATATTGCCGTTATTTTTTACGTTTTAATTATGTGGTCGCTTATTATATCGGCGGGTAAAACTTACAGTTTTTATGCATCCCTGCCTTCTTTTTTAGCTTTAAAATATTTAGCTATAAAACATTTTTCCGGAATTTTTAGCGTTTTTAATTTTAAATTTAATTTTATATATTTAGTTTTACTTCTTTTCCCTGCGGCGGGAAGATATGCCATAGTCGTTACGTCTTATTTTTCGGAAACTCCGGAAAATTTTAAAGGAATAGGAACGGTTTTCACGGAAGGAACCGACGCTAAAACATTTTTATGCGCCACTATTGCCGCTTTTTTAATTATATGTCTTTTTGCGGGACTTTCAGGTTTTTTTTCTATTTTAATTACAATTCTTGCCGTTCTTCTGACGGCGCTGTATTTCAGGAAAAAATTCGGCGGCGTAAACGGAGATATGATAGGTTTTACGGTCAAATTATCCGAACTTGTTTTTGTTGCGGCTTTGTTGGGATTTCATAAAGCCCTGTATTGAGATGTTTAAATAATAATAATAATGGTAATAATAAATTTAAAATTTAATTAATAAAAAATAAAAAGGAATTTTATGTTTGCGGTTTATTTTGCGTCCGACAGATCGTCTTCCGGAAAGTCAACGGTTACGCTTGCTTTTTCGAGAAAATTAAAGGACGAAGGATATTCAATAAGCCTTTATAAAACAGGTCCGGATTTTATAGACCCCGTAATACTGTCGAAAGCTTTAAATTCCGAAATTCAGGTTAAAAATTTAGACCCTTTTTTAATTCCGGGAAGGTTTTTAACGGAATGGTTTTTTAAAGAAACGTCCCCCGAATTTGGTTCGACGGTTAACGCAGACATAAATTTTAACGGCGGAGATTTAAACGGAGAAGATTTAAACGGAGAAGAAAGCAAAAAAGCGTTTATCGCCGAAAGCGCAATGGGACTATACGACGGAAACTCTTTCAATGTAGCAAAAAAATTTAAATTCCCCGTAGTATTAGTTATGGATTGCAAAAAAATTTCTTCTACTATGGCTTCCTTAATTTACGGTCTGAAAAATTATAAAAAAGGCATAAACGTTTGCGGCGTTATCTTAAATAATATATCTTCCGAAAGACACTATGAAATAATCCGCAATGAAATCAAAGAAAATATAGCAGGAGTAGAAGTTTTCGGCTATATTAAAAACGACGAGAATATTTTTTCAATTAAAGAACGGCATCTTGGACTTATAGTTCCTGAAGGCGGATATAAAACGGAAGGCGGCTGTAAAAACGCCGGCGGATTTTGCGGCGAAAACGAAAAGCAAAAAGAAAACGCAATAAACGGGTTTGAAAAAACCGTCATGAAGATAAAAGAAACGGTATTTAAAAACGTAGATTTTAAACTTATGATAAATATACTGGAAAAAAATTCTAAAGATTTTATCGGATTAATTAAAAAACATGCGGACAAAAATTATCCTCGCAATAATAATAAAATCAATAAAAACGCTTCAAAAATAAAAATAGCCGTTGCTTTCGACGAGGCTTTCTTTTTTTATTATAATTTTAATTTTGAAATATTAAAAAGTTTCGGAGCGGAAATTGTTTTTTTCAGCCCGTTAAAGGACGGGTTTCTGCCTTCCGGAATAAAAGCGGTTTACATAGGCGGAGGATATCCCGAAATTTATGCCGCCGCTTTGGAAGGCAATCGTTCCATAAAAAAAGAAATTTATGAATTCCATAAAAATAATGGTATAATATATGGCGAGTGCGGCGGACTTATGTATCTGTGCGAAAAAATTTCCTATAAAGGAGAAAGTTACGGCGCATGCGGAATTTTCCCTTTTGAAGCATCTATGGGCAAAGGGGGATTGTCGCTGGGTTACAGAACTGTCAGGCTGACGGAGAATACGTTTCTTGGAGAAGCAGGTTTAACTATTAAAGGGCATGAATTTCATTATTCAAAACTTCTGCCCTCTGTGCCTGCTTCAGTCTGCGTGCCGTCTGTTCATACGCCGTCAGGTTCGGCTGATTTAAAAACGGCGTCTTCCGAAACGGCGGTAAAAACCGTTACGGAATACGAAAGTTTAAGCGCTCCGGGTATATGGAAGCGGGAAGGATATAACGTTTTAAATACTATAGGCAGTTACGTGCATCTGTCTTTTTATTCAAACAGGCTTGCAGCGGAAAATATCGTAAAATCGGCTAAAAATTTATAATAACAAAAATACGAAAACAAAAAATAAAAAAAATAAAAAGGAAAATAAAAAAATGACCGAAAAAGAATATGCGTTAAAAAACGGCGGTACGAATGTTTACTCTGAAGGAATGAAGTTTGTCGCCTCTAAAGAAAATATAGAACCGGAAAATCTTAAAAAAAATATTATTAACGGCAAAGCGGTTATTTTACATAACAAAGATAAGAATAAATTCGTCGGAATAGGAAAAGGATTGACGACTAAAATAAACGCAAGCATAGGAACTTCCACCAACCATATAAATATAAAAGAAGAGGTTGCAAAAGCCGTCATAGCGGAAAAATCAGGCGCCGATACTTTAATGGAGCTCAGCGTAGGCGGCGATTTAGACTTGATAAGAAGGGAAGTCCTGTCGAATACGTCCCTTCCCGTAGGAACCGTTCCGCTTTATCAGGCTTTCAGAGAGACGATAGACGTTTATAGAAATCCGATAAAAATGCCGGAAGAATTAGTTTTCGACGTGATAGAAAAGCAGTGCGCCGACGGAATTTCGTTTATGGCTATTCATTCCGGTTTAAACATGATGTCTTTAGAAAGATTAAAAAAGCAGTCTTACAGATATGCCGGTCTCGTTTCAAAAGGCGGAGCCTACATGATTGCGTGGATGATAGAAAACAACAAAGAAAATCCCTTATACGAAAGATTTGAAGACGTGCTTAAAATTTTAAAAAAATACGACACCGTTCTCAGTCTCGGCAATGGTTTGAGGGCGGGAGCTACGGCGGATTCTTTCGACAGGGCTTATATGCAGGAACTTCTTATAAACTGTGAGCTTTGCGATATTGCAAGAGATTACGGAGTTCAGGTTATAGTCGAAGGTCCGGGGCATATTCCTATTGATGAAATAGAAGCAAACGTTAAAATTCAGAAGAAAATGTCGGGCGATGCTCCTTTTTACGTTCTCGGCCCTTTAGTAACGGACGTAGCCGCCGGTTACGACCATATATCTTCGGCGATAGGCGGAGCTCTTTCGTCTTCTTTCGGCGCCGATTTTCTTTGTTACGTTACTCCGGCGGAACATTTGGGACTGCCTTCCGAAGAGGACGTGGCTATTGGCGTAAAATCTGCAAAGATTGCGGCTCATATAGGAGATATGATAAAATTAAAAAAGACGGACGACGACTTGAATATATCCAAAGCCAGAAGAGATATAGACTGGGAAGGGCAGTTCAGGCATTCTATAGACCCCGAATATTCAAGGAGTATTTTTGAATCTAAAAATAATAAGGATGAAATAGCGGGCTGCAGTATGTGCGGAGAGTTCTGCGCTCCTTTAAGGGTTAAAAAATATTTTAAACATGAAATCAAACAAGGAAAAAAAGCATAACATCAAATATATTCCGTTTATTATATTTTCGGCAATATTTATTTTAATAGTCGTTTTTAGCGTAAAGGGCGTTATAAGAGTTTACAGGCTCAGGTCGGAACAGCTTGCCGTACGTAAAAATATTGCCGAAATTAAGAAAAAGAACGACAAAATAGAAAACCAGATACGCAAACTCACCTATAACAAGCAATATATAGCCTATATAGCCCGCGAAAAACTAAATATGATAAGACCAGGAGAAATAGTTTTTAAATTTATAGGGAAAAAACATAAAAAATAGCCTAAGTTTACTCTATAAAATTTCAAAATATTCGGGATAAAACCCGTCCTGCATTTTTATATTTATCTTTTTCTTTATTTTAGATTCAAGCGCGTTAAGCATTTTTTCGTTTTCGTACAGTTTGCTCATAACGCTCGGGTTAACCGTTACGTTTATTTTTCTTGCCTTAGTTTTTTTGGCAAACGCCGAAACCGCTCTCAATACTTCAAAACATATTGTTTGGGTAGATTTTATCATGCCGGAGCCTTCGCACATAGGGCAGTGTTCCAAAAATGTGGAAACAAGGCTGTTTCCGGTTCTTTTCCTCGTCATTTCGACAAGCCCAAGTTCCGTTATTTTATTTATAGTAGTTTTAACCCTGTCTTTCTTAAGGCATTCTTCAAGCGTTCTGTAAACTTTTTCTTTATCTAGCTCTTTATTCATATCTATGAAATCTATAACTATAATTCCGCCGATATTTCTCAGTCTCAGCTGGAATGCAATTTCCTTTGCGGCTTCTAAGTTGGTTTTTAAAATAGTATCGTCGAAATTTCTTTTGCCTACGAATTTTCCGGTATTTACGTCGATAGCCGTAAGTGCTTCCGCATGGTCTATTATTATATAGCCGCCGGATTTAAGCCATACTTTTTTGTTTAAAGATTTAGCTATTTCCTTTTCTATGCCGTATGTATCAAATAGCGATACGCCGTTTTTATTTTTATAAAGTTGGAGTATGTCTAAATATTCAGGCGATTGAATAGAAAGAAAATCGATAATATTTTGGTATTCGTCTTTATCGTCAACAATTATTTTATCGAATTTTTTATTCAGGAAATCCCTAAGTACCCTTAAAGAAAGGCTTATATCTTTAAATATAAGTTTAGGCGCTTTTGCTTCGGATTGTTTTTTATATATATCGCTCCATAAGTTCGTAAGAAATTTAATATCTCTTTCTATGTCTATTTCGGAAGCGTTTTCGGCGGCGGTTCTTATAATAAAGCCCGTTCCCTCTTTTCTGTATTTTTTAACTAAGCTTTTCAGCCTTCTTTTTTCTTCGTCGCTTTTTATTTTTCTTGAAATTCCTATAGACGAAGACGTCGGCATATATACCAGAAACCTTCCGGGCAGGGAGATATGGCTCGTTACTCTTGCACCTTTGGTTTTTACGGGTTCTTTTGCTATCTGAACAAGTATCTCCTGATTTTTTTTAATCAGCTGATCTATGGTAAGATGATTTTTTTTGGCTTTTTTAGTTTTACGGTTCTTTTTTTCCGTTTCTATAACGTCGCTATCGCCGTTTTCGTTTAACGTGCTTTCGGATTCAAAAAAATCGTAATCTGCATTTTCGATTTCGTAAAAATCTCCGGCATAAAGAAACGCGGATTTTTCCCACCCTATATCTATAAAAGAAGCCTGAATTCCAGGAAGCACCTGAGATACCTTTCCTTTATAAATGTTTCCGTGTTTTGGAGTAGATTCGTCGCGTTCTATAAATATTTCCGTAAGTATTCCGTCTTCCAACAAAGCTATTCTAGTCTCAAAATCGTCTTTACTTACGACAAGTTCGGTAGTCAAATTTATCTTTATCTCCGTATATATCTAATTTTATTAATTTATTAATTATATCTTATAAACTTATAATATTTTATCATATTTACGGTTAAGTTTTTACAAATTTATGCAGATATATAATATATATTTTTATAATATATTTTTTTATTTGGATTTTTTTTAATAATATGTGATATTATATAATAGAAACGTTAATTTTTTTATGCTTTAAAAAATGAGGTTATATATATTATGGACGAAAATGTGGTGTTATGCGTCGTATGCAGTTGGCGCAGTGTATGCAAAAAGAAATACAGCGTATCCGGAATTGAAATTTTTAACTGTCCCGATTTTTCCAGGGATGTTTCGATTACTATTTCCGGTATAGAAGAATTAATGAATTTTATTAATAATTTTAAAAACGACAGGTTGAATTAATTTGAAAAAAGATAAAATTACCGCCGTAATTGTTTTTTTAACGGTTATATTTATCGTTTTCGTTTTCGGGCTTTATATAGGGAAAAAGTTTTCTTCTAAAAGTCCTAAAGAGGGAATAATAAAAGAATCGGCGTTAAAAAAAGGAGGCGGATCTTTTTTTAGTGGAAGCGGTAAAACGCAAAACGGCGGCGGCATTGCGCCAGGCTCTGCCGAGAAGATAAAGTTTGCGCCGATTTCCAAACTTTCAGCTTTAAAAAAAGGAAAAAGCGAAAAAAAAGCTAAAAAACCGTCGGAGAAAAATAAGACAGAAAAACCTGTTCCGCAAAAACCGATTGTAAAAACTAAGATAGTTTACGTAAAAAAACCCGTATACGTTTATAAATATAAGTATAAATACATAAAAACTCCGGCGGCCGTACCTAATCCTTTTAATTCTAAAGTTTATTATACGATTCAGGTAGCGGCTCTTTCAAAATATTCGCAGGCTAAAGCTATGGCGGATAAATTAAATGCCATGGGTTTATTTGCCTATATAGTTCCTATTTCCGTCAGCGGAAAATCAGGAAAAGCTGTTTACCAGCAGGTAAGAGTAGGAAAGTTTGCTACCGAACAAGGCGCAAAGTCGGTAGAAGGCGTAATTGCGCAAAAATTTAAAGTAAAGCCTTATGTAATAAAAGTAGATTAAAATAACTAAAATATTTAAAGTCTATTTTTATATTTTCCCAATATTATTTTTTTTAACTTTTCTATTTTTACTTCTTGACACTTTTTTAAAAATAATATATATTAATTATTAATTAATAATCATTACTAATTTTAAAATCATTAATATAATAATAAGGAGGTATTTTTATGTGCGAAACTTACGAAGAATTTGAAATTGCCGCTCTCGGCAAACCCGTTCCTTCTTTTGGAGAAATTAATACCTACGAACCTAAAACGGGCGGATTTGGGAAATTCAGCTTAGAAGAAGCTAAAAAAGATAAGAAATGGACTATTTTGGTATTTTATCCTGCGGATTTTACTTTCGTATGCCCGACTGAACTTGCGGATTATGCGGAAAAACAGGAAGAGATAGAAAAAATGGGTGGACGCATAGTTTCCGTCAGCACAGACACGCATTTTGTCCATATGGCTTGGCAGAGAGACGAAAAACTTTTAGAAAACGTAAAGTTTTCTATGGGAGCCGATCCGACAGGAAAAGTTTCTAGGCTTTTCGATGTTTACGACGAAGCGTCCGGACTTGCGTTGAGAGGCACTTTTATTATTAATCCAGAAGGAGTTCTCGTAGCATCCGAAGTTAATTTCTATAACGTTGGAAGAAATGCAGACGAACTAGTGAGAAAATTAGAAGCCAACATATATGTTGCGGCGCATTCGGACGAAGTATGTCCTGCAAAGTGGCATAAAGGCGGAAAAACTATTAAACCTGGACCAAATGCGGTAGGTAAAGTTTACGAAGCATTAAAATAAATAATTAATTTTACCCTCGCCCGCAGCAAGCATTTATTATACTTGCTGCGGGTATCCGGTTTTAATTTTGATTTAATTATATAGACGACGTAATATCGTAAACTCTTTTGTATGCCTCTTCGACGCCGCCGAGGTCTCTTCTGAACCGGTCTTTATCGACTTTTTCCAGCGTTACTTTGTCCCATAACCGCATAGTATCGGGCGTTATTTCATCGGCAAGCAGAACTTTGCCGTTTAAAACGCCGAATTCGAGTTTGTAATCTACCAGCATAAGTCCGTTTTTATCAAAAAAATCTTTTAAAATTTCGTTGACCGCAAGGGCAATTTTTTTTGCTTCTTCAACTTCTTCGGGTTTTGCGAGGTCGAATGCTTTAATATAGGTATCGTTTATAAAAGGATCGCCTAGTTCGTCGCTTTTAAAACACATCTCTACGACCGGCGAAATAAGTTTAATACCTTCTTCTACGCCCATTTTTTTTGCAAGACTTCCGGCGGTATAATTTCTGACTATAAATTCGACCGGCAGCATTTTTAAGTGATGAACGAGCATTTCTCTTTCAGATAATTTTTCGATAAAATGGCTTTCTATGCCTTTGCTTTTAAGCAGTTTAAAAAGGGAAGCGGAAATGGCGTTGTTAAATTCGCCTTTTTGCATAATAGTTCCTTTTTTCTGACCGTTGAAAGCGGTGGCATCGTCTTTAAAATACGTCACAAGTTTTGTTTCGTCGTTGTCGTAAACGTAAAGGATTTTAGCCTTGCCTTCGTAAATTTTTTTCATAAACACCTCCTATGTTTATAAAAATTAAAGTTAAATTAATCCATATATTTTAAATCTAAATCAATTTAAAATCAATTTAAATTACGTTAAAATAATGCTAAAATAAAGATATAAATTTTTAAATAATATAACTTTAAAATATGCAGAGCAACAATAACAAAGTATTAACATATGCCCTTATAATATCGGTCATAGTACATTCGGCGCTGATTTTATTTTTGTTGGAATATCTTAACCATCCCAATAAACATAAAAAAATCCACAAATATACCAAGCCTATTCTGGTAGAGCCGTATAAATTTATTAAAAATTTTGAAAAATTTAAAATAAAAAATCCTAAATATGCGAGTATTAAGCCGCACTACGCCAAGACGAACACAAGGCTTAATGCGCCGGCTTCTTACGCAAATTCGTCTTCCGCGCCGGCGCCATATACGCCTCCTGCTTTTTTTAACAAGAATTACGCAAATAATTACAACAGGCGGATAAATGCGCCGAGATATCGCAGGGTTATCAGTAATTCGCATATAATTTCCGATAACAATTCCGTTCGTCCAAGACCAAGAAGAAGACTGAGCAATCTTTTTCCTATGGGAAAGTTTTTTAACCAAAGCGTTCCCAAAGCGGCGGGGCAGGGAATAAGAAATCCATCGCACGGAATAAAAACGGCGACGGTAAATCTTAATACTACCACCATAAAGTATGCTTCTTATTTGCTTGGCGTTAAAACAAAAATTGAAAACGTTTGGGAATATCCTTACAGGGCAAGAAGAGAGGGTTTATCCGGAGTTCTCGTTATCGAATTTTCGATAAACAGCAACGGTTCGCTGCACGGCGTAACTATTTTAAGATCTTCAGGAAAAAAAATATTGGATAAGGCGGCGGTTCAGGCAATATATAATGCGGCAAGATATAATCCTTTCCCCCGTCAATGGACTATAAAAAGACTTAATATCGTAGGCACTTTTATTTACAGGCTTTCCGGTTTTTACGTTTATTGAGGGTATATTATTTAGACATTATTGCGATATTATTAAATATTTATCGTATTTATTTTATTTTTAGCCTGTTTTATGTTATCTTATTATGTAAAAATAATAAATGGCGTATATATGCCGCATATATAATTAAAAATTATAGGAGATTTTGATTTATGAAAATATCCATAGTAGGTACCGGCTATGTTGGTTTAGTTACGGGAGTTTGTCTTGCCGACTCCGGCAACACCGTTTACTGCGTAGATAACGACGAAAGCAAAATTAAATCTTTAAAATCCGGCGTTATTCCTATATACGAACCCGGACTTAAAGAGCTGACCGATAAAAACGTCAAACTTGGAAGGCTTTATTTTACGAAAGATTTGAAAGAAGCGGTAAACAAAACAGACGTCGTGTTTATCGCAGTCGGCACTCCTCCTCAGGATAACGGAGAGGCCGACTTGTCCAATGTATTTAAAGTTGCGGAAACCATCGCCGACAGTATCGACTGTTTTAAGGCGGTAGTCGTAAAAAGCACCGTGCCTGTTGGCACCTGCAAAAAAGTCGAAAGCATAATATCCAAAAAAACCAAAAACTTCTGCGTAGTATCCAATCCCGAATTTTTAAAAGAAGGCGCAGCCATAGAAGATTTCCAAAGACCGGACAGAATAGTCGTAGGGATTAATTTTAAAAAGGACAACAAGAAAGAAGCCGAGGCGGCAAAAGAACTTATAGACGAAATATACGAACCTTTCGTAAGGACGGGAGCGCCCATATATTTTATGGATACTAATTCTTCCGAACTTACAAAATACGCCGCAAACGCCATGCTTGCCGTGAGAATTACGTTTATGAACGAAGTTGCGAATTTGTGCAGTAAAACCGGCGCAAACGTGGACAGCGTAAGAATTGGCATAGGTTCGGACAAAAGAATAGGCAAGTCCTTTTTGTTCCCAGGAATAGGCTACGGCGGAAGCTGTTTTCCGAAAGACGTAAAAGCCCTGTATCAGACGGCTAAACAGCATAATTACGATTTTAAGCTTTTAAAAGCCGCCGACGAAGTAAACGCTTACCAGAAAGAAATTATAGTAGATTTTATCCTTAAGCATTTTAAAGGAGATATCACGGGAAAAACTTTCGCGCTCTGGGGACTTTCTTTTAAGCCTAAAACCGATGACATCAGAGAAGCGCCGTCTTTAGTCATAATATCTAAACTTCTTTCCTACGGCGCCAAAATAAAAGCATACGACCCTATAGCCATGGACAATACTAAGAAGATTTTTTCCGAAATAGAATATGCGGGCGATATGTACGATGCCCTTAAAGGCGCGGACGGACTTATAATAGCCACGGAATGGAACGATTTCAGGGTGCCGGATTTCGATAAAATTAAAGCGGCTATGATAACTCCCGCGGTATTCGACGGAAGAAATATTTACGATAAGAAAAGAATGACGGAAAGCGGGTTTGATTATTATTCCATAGGAAGATAAATCGACGAGATAAACTAAATAAGCGGACAGCAGATAGCAAACAGCGGATAGAAAGCAGTAAGAAATAATCGATATTTAGAGATATTATATTAAAATTATTGAATAATTAAACGTAAACGGCATGGCACGGAGGTGGATTTATTTTGACTAACGTTATTTTATGCGGCGGCAGCGGAACGAGGCTCTGGCCTATTTCGAGGACTTACTTCCCCAAGCAGTTCTATAAGTTTATAGGCGGCAAGTCTCTTTTTCAGCTTACCGTTCTAAGAAACAAAGATTTATGTTCCGAGTTTTTAATCGTCACGAACAAAGACCAGTATTTTATAGCGCTCGACCAGTTAGACGAAATAGGGGTTAAAAACTGCAGGTTTATTTTGGAACCCGTTCCCAGAAATACCGCCGCCGCAGTAGCTCTTTCCTGCATAGACGCAGTTAAAACCGGTTCGGAAACCGTTTTAATTACGCCGTCCGACCACTTAGTAAAAGACGAAAACGCTTATAAAAATGTAATTAATAAAGGGGTTTCAGAAGCTTATAAAGGCGGAATTATCATGTTCGGCATCAAGCCTACCTATCCAGAAACAGGCTACGGCTATATAGAAGCTCTTAAAGACCCCGTATCCAATCCCGTATCTCCGGTAGTTTCTTTTAAGGAAAAACCCGATGCCAAAACCGCCGAAAACTACATCGCCAAAGGAAATTTTTACTGGAACAGCGGAATGCTTTTGGTTAGACCGGAAATACTGCTTAACGAACTTAAAACCGTCTGCCCCGCAATTTACGAAAATTCGCAGTCCGCTTACGAAAACGCCTTTAAAGACGGTTTTATGATAAGAGTCAAAGAAGACGATATGCTTAAAATAGAAGAAAACTCCATAGACTTTGCCCTTTTAGAACATACTAAAACCGTCAGGGTAGTAGAATCGGATTTCGACTGGTCGGACCTCGGCAATTTCGACTCTATTTACGACGAACTGGAAAAAGACGAAAACAACAACGCCGTCAATGCAAAAGAAGATATGGTCTGCATTAACTCAAAAAACAATCTCATAATGTCCGGCGGCAAGATGATAGCCGCGATAGACGTCGAAGACATGATAATCATAAATACCGACGACGCTATCTTAATTTCAAAAAAAGGCTCCTCACAAAACGTTAAAAAGGTAGTGGATGAGCTTAAAAAAAGGAATTCGGAACTTCACACCCATCATCTTACCGTCCACAGGCCGTGGGGTTCTTATTCCGTCCTTTTAGAATCCGCCCTTTATAAACTTAAAAAGATTTCTGTAAAACCCGGCGCAAAACTTTCGCTCCAAAAGCACTTTCACAGGTCGGAGCACTGGATAGTAACGAGCGGTACGGCTCTCGTCACGGTAGGAGATAAAGAAACGCTGTTAAGGGCAAACGAATCGACTTATATACCTATGGGTTTCGTCCACAGGCTGGAAAACCCGGGTTTGATACCGCTGATTATAATAGAAGCTCAGGTAGGGGAGTATTTGAAAGAAGACGATATAGTCAGGATCGAAGACGATTATAACAGACTGTAAAGCGTAAAATTAAAAAGACTAATTTAAAATTCTATAATTAATTAATAAGTTAATTAATTATATTGAAATGCATAGAAAGTCGTTACAGATTAAATTCGGACTCGTAAATTTCTAAATCTTCTTTTAAGTTTTTTAATCTGTCGTCTAATTCATAAGTTTCTCCGTTATATTCGCAGTATCCGTCGTTTATAAGAGATAAGGCCGTGTTTTTATTTTTTGTTAAAAAAATATGTACTGACAGCGGATCGTCGATGTTGTAAAGCGATACCGTAGAGACGTTTCCTTTTGCGTTTTTGCCGTAAAATTGACGCGCAAGTTCTCCGGTCTGTCTGTTTCTGATGCCGTAATATTTCATAATTGTTATTAGTTATTTATTAATTAATTATACTTAAAATTTAAGGCAGACGCAAATAATTCGGCGAACGGCGGTTAATTAATTTATTTTTGGCTCAGTAGGAAAAGGAAAAATAAATATGGATAAATTAAATTTTAAGGAAAAAATCGAAACTATAGTCGTCAACATAATGGGGAAAAAAGGCTCCGGTAAAACCTATGCGTCCGGCGAAATTGCAAAATATCTGTTAAATGAAGGATATTCGGTTTATATGGATGCTTTCGGGACGGAGTTAAAAAAGATAGCGATGCTGTTTTTCGGCGTATCGAAAACTAATTTCGATAAAGCCGTTAAAGACGGGGCGGAACTGAAAGAACGAATAAAACACCTGTATTTATACATATATAAAAATATCGGAAAAGAACATGAATTAAAAAATATTGAAACCGATAACGGCATAAATAAAGAAATAGAAAAAGATTTAGAATATTTAGAACGATTTATAAAAGATAAAGACGTCAGAAAAATTCTGCAATATACAGGCACGGAAATAATAAGAAAAATAGAACCGGCTTTTTTTACCGATGCGTTAAAGTATAAATTAAAAAAAATTAAAGACTGCGCCGATTATATAATTATATCGGACTGCCGCTTTATCAACGAATACGAAATGCTAAACAAAGAATTTCAACACGTAAAAAATTTTTATATAACGGCAGACGAATCGGACGATAACGACAAACATATTTCCGAAATTGAAATAAATCAAATAACCGCTACATACGGAAACGAAATAACCGCCGTAAAAAACGACAAAAATAAGACTTTGGACATAAGAATGTTTAGATTATTTTAGTTTAGACAGTTTCAATTTGACATTTTAAAAATCTGATTATATAATTAAGAAAATATCTATTTTCTAAAATTAACTTAATAACTTAAAATTACGATTATGAAGAAATTATTAATTTTAACTGTTGCAGTTCTTCTTACCGTTTCGGTGTTTGCATTAAACGGCTGTGCTCCTTTTAATTCGCCGCTTATGCAAGGCGGAGGGCCGACATCAATTAGCGCCCAAACTCCTAATTTTGCATTTTCTTATTCCAACGGCGTAAATGCATATTATGTTCCCCAATATCCTGGCTACGTATATAATTACAACGGATATTACTATTTATGGAGAGACGGAAACTGGCTTTATTCTACTTTTTACAGTGGACCCTGGTCGCCTATTCCTCCGACTATGATACAGGTTTTACCTCCATTATTTCAGGGGCCGCCTCCACCACCACCGCCAGGACCTCCGGGACCACCGCCAGGACCTCCGGGACCACCTCCAGGGCCGCCGCCAGGACCTCAGGGACAGCAGGGACCCCCAGGACCGCCTCCGGGCAGAGGATGGCATCGCGGCTGGCAGAGATAAGCTAAGAAATAGCTTTAAATATTAAAGACCGTTTAAAATTCAGTATATAATGCTGAATATTAAACGGTCTTCTAATTTTAAATGTATTTATTCGCTTCGATTATCCCTTCTTCTCCCGGCCGCGTCAAACGCAGTCGGGAGTAAAAGAATAAATAAATCTGGCACCTTTAATTTGTATTTTGATTTCATTTCTGACACATTTTGAAAATTAAAAGTGACAATTTTTGTCAATTGATGACAATTTTTGTCATATCCTTTGAATATAAGTAAAATTAAACGTTTCAAGGGATTTATTAATTAGCGGCTGACAATTTTTGTAAAATAACATATTTTAATATAGAATATTAATTCATTGTAATTTTGCCGTAATACTATTAGAATACTCAGCTTAACGAGATTTTAAAATTAATTTATGTTATGGCATAGATGTTGCATATTTAAAAAGCAAAAGAAGTAAAAATTAATTTAAAGATTTTTTAATTATAAAAATAACTAACTTTTAACTCAAAGGAGGCAGTAAAATGAACATTAACAGACTAAAAGGAAAGAAAGGCTTTACATTGATTGAGTTGTTAATCGTCATAGCCATTATAGGTATCTTGGCGGCGATAGCAATTCCGACGTATTTAAGTTACGTCAACAGGGCAAAAGATTCGGAAGCATCCACGAACTTAGGAGCCATATTTACGGACGAAACGGCGTTTAATGCGACTAATTCAACCTATATAAGCGCAGGCGCACAATCTAATACTGGTAACGGTACTGTAACTACTTCGGCTGCTTCAGGAACTCATCCTATGTATGCAGTTGGAACATCTTATTACAAAGATACGCCGCCTTATCAATGCGGTTCTCTTGGAGCTAATGAGTTATCCACAATGGGTGGATTTACAACAGAACCTGCAGGAACTCCAACAGCGGCAACAGGTACACCAACTAAGGCGGTAGGTGGATTTGGAGATATAGGGTTTAATCCTAAAGGAACGCTTTATTTCTATTACAATGTGAACTTTAACGTTACTGCAAACACCGCTGTTCCAGTAGCTGGAAAATTTACTTTACCAACCATTGCGGATGCCGGATGTGGAGCTGGTTTTCAAGCTAATGCTTGGACGAACTTTACAGGCTCTAATCCACAGATGTTTGCGGTTAACGATTACACCACAAAAGCGACTTTAATTGCAGGAACAGCATATTAAAAAAAAGTCAACTATATTATTTAATTTCTCAAACTCTTATCAACTCTGCGTTTCAGCGTTTTTGGACTTATTGTTACTCGCACAATTAAAAAAAAGGTGTCAGATTTATTTATTCTCTTACTCCCGATTGCGTTTGACGTGGTCGGGAGTTTTTTTATCCCATAAATTCCCATTATGTAAACTAAAATAATTTTGACAATTATAAGTTTTAAATAATATAATATACTAAATAATTTATTTAATATAATAAGATATAATAAAAACTGTTTTATTTATATGTTTTATTTTTTGTTTTAATGGATATTCAAATTGATTCGCATACATTATTAAGAGCTAATGAAAGAGGAACTAATGAAACTGAAATTAAAGACGTTATTAATAGCGGTTTCATAATTAATTCAAAGTATGGCCGTTTAGGAAAAGCTAAAATTTATGAATTCAGGCAAAATAGGCTTAATAAATATTATGAACAGAAAAGAGTCGAAGTATTTTATATAATTGAAAAAAATAAAATAATTACCGTAACCGTGTATGTTTTTTATGGAAAATGGGAGGTTGAAATATGAATATTGCTTACAATGATGCTACGGATCTATTATATATCAGGTTAGACGACAAAACTCAAGAATTAATTAATAAAAGAGTTTCTGAAGATGTCGTTTTAGATATTGGAATAGATGATAAAATAGTCGGCATAGAGATAATTGACGCTTCTAAACATATTTCCTTAGATAAGATTTTTCCTTTGAGTTACGAATTTAATAAAATAGCCTCCTAAAAAAGTCAGATTTATTTCACTACGGCAGACATAAAAGCTTCGTTTTTATAACAATTAAATAACAATTAATGAAAAAAGGTGTCAGATTTATTTATTCTCCTACTCCCGACTGCGTTTGACGTGGTCGGGAGTTTTTTGTTTCTTACTTTCTTTCCGTTCGCATAATTTGCAATTATGTCAATTACTTCAATTGCCAAATTGTATTGATTTTATTTTTTTATTTTATTTTGATATAATAAAATAAAAAAATAATTTAATATGGATTTTAAATTATCAAAATATTTTACGGATAAGGTTTTAATTAAAAGACCTTATATTAAATTGGAATGGTTATCGGAAATTAAAACAAGTTATAATAGAAAAGAAATGCAAGACGATGGTAGAATCAGATATTGGATATATATTGAAGAGTACAAAAAATATTTACGCGTAGTTTTCTTAGAAGACGGCGAAACTATTCATAATGCTTTTTTTGACAGAAATTTTAAAGCAGGTAAATAATAATGAAAATAGATTATTATAATGATACAGACACGCTATACATAACTTTATCCGACAATCCAAGCGTTGAATCGGAGGAAATAAGCCAAGATGTAGTTATTGATTTCGATGAAAATTCGCAACCTGTTGGTTTTGAAATTGAACATGCTATGCAAAAAGTTAATCTGAATTCAATTATTTTTAATTTAGGAAATATTCAATTACAAAGAACCGCTTAAAAAAAGGTGTAGATTTATTTATTCTCATACTTCCGACTGCGTTTGACGTAGTCGGGAGTTTTTTTATCCCATAAATTTAAATTCCCATTATGTAAACTAAAATAATTTTGACAATTATAAGTTTAAAATAATATAATATACTAAATAATTTATTTAATATACCTTAAATCACCGTTAGAAACTTGAAAACCACCCTCAAGTTATTGTAAAATATAGGTGTTGAACAAATACCAACAATAACCCAAAAGGTGGTTTATAATGAAAATTTTATTATTAAATTAAAGGTGTCAGATTTATTTATTCACTTACTCCCGACTGCGTTTGACGTAGTCGGGAGTTTTTATTATTTCTTTTTTAAAAAGGTCAAATAATTAAATTAAAAACTGGATATGATATAATATAAAAAACAATAATTAAAGTAATTAAAAAATATGAAAGAAACAATTAAAAATAAAAATAATAACTCGGTTAAAACCCTAAACGATTTATTAAATAAAAAAAATATTATACTTAGCTTGGCCGATAAATATGGACTTATAGACGTGAGACTTTTCGGTTCTATCGTTAGGGGAGAGGAAACGGAAAATTCCGACATAGATATTGCCGTAAATTTTAAAACGGACGGAAATTTTAATAGCGGATATTACGACCGCCTAATGAATTTTAAATACGATTTAAGTAAAGTTTTTAGCAAAGAAATAGATGTATTGGCGGAAGAAGAATTAAGACCTATAATTAAATTAAAACTCGATAAAGAAGGAATCCGTTTATGAAAGAATTCGACAAAGATCTAAATCTCCTTCTTGATAGTCTTTACTGGATTAAAAGAATAAATACCGTGTATCAAAAAAATTATGAAGACCCTGAAGATTATAAAGACCTCATATGCAAAAATCTTGAAAATATCGGCATATCGCTTGGCGAAGTGTCTGATAAAACTCGAAGCCTTTTCCCTTATTCAAAGGAAGATTGGAAAAAAATAATAGGGTTCAGAAATATATCTGCTCACACATATAAAATAATCAACATGAAAATTGTACTGGATATAGTTAAAAATAAAGTTCCTGAATTAAAAAATAATATTGTAAATATTTTCAAATCTTTAATTAAAGAAGCTGGTGAAAATAATAACCCTATTGAATTTGAATACGACAAAAACGTATATTCTATAAATTATATATATCCGTATGACAAAGTTGCCATAACTATAAACGGTGAAAGTTTTAATTCTAAATCAATATCAATCCCGAAAAAAAATATCGAACAAGTAATAGATAATATAATAACAGGCAAAGAAATAACATTCCGAATTTCTTTAAATAATACGTTAAAAAATAATATGCCTTCTCCCGCCGTGAAGCGAAAAAAAGGTGTCGAAAAAAAGGTATCAGGTTTATTTATTCAATGGATGTAAAAACATAAAAGATGTTGAATGTAAAATTCGGAAGTTTTTATAATTAAATAGGCTTAAAATAATTAAATTTATTTATTCCCTCACTCTCGCTTGTATCTGCGAGGTAAGGGTTTTTATTTTTACGGGTATTTTTTATTATTTCTGATAATTATATTTAAAACTATTATTAAAAATATGATAAAATAAATATAAACATGATTATAATTTTTAAAATTTTATATATTTAAAAGCTATATGAAAAAGGACGAAATAATACAATACTGGATTAAATCCTCCGATGAAGATTTTGAAGTTATGATTGATTTGTTTAATTTAAAAAAGTATTCGTATGCGTTATTTTTCGGACATCTTGTAATTGAAAAATTATTAAAAGCCTATTATGTAAAAAATGTTGAAATAAATGTTCCTAAAATCCACGATCTGCTAAAACTTGCCGATAAATCCAACATAGAATTAACCGACGAACAAAAAGTAATGTTAAAAAATTTTAATACATTTAATATTAAAGCCCGATATGATGATTTTAAAAAAAAATTCTACGAAAAATGCGATAAAGAATTCACTAACGAAAATATTGAAAAAATTACGGAAATAAGAAAATGGCTAAGAGCGGACATAATATAAAAGCTTTAAAAATAGAAAATAATGCTATTATTAATAACATAATAACGAAATATTTAAACGAACTAAAAAAACGAAATATAAATGTGATTTCGGCATATCTTTTCGGTTCATACGCCAAAGGCAATGCAACCGAATGGAGCGATATAGATTTGGCTATTATAGTAAATAAATTTATCGGAGATGAATTCGATTTTCAAGCTTTACTTAATAAAATAATAGTGGAAATTAAACTATATGACATAGAGGCGCATCCTTTTTTAGAAGAAGAATTCGACAAAACTAATCCTTTTGTTTTGGAAATATTGAAAACAGGAAAGAAGATTTTATAAAAAAAGGTGTCAGCAACTGTGTTATTTGTCAAGTAAAATATTTTATGTAAGTTATTAAAATCATTAATAAAATAAAAAATTATATTTTTGCAACTTTATTTTTATTAAATTAATATTTTTAAT
>JAJZBN010000082.1 GCA_021798875.1 bacterium
ATATTTTCGTCCACTATCGTCTCCTTGCAAATTATTACTTTTATTAATTATTATTCCCCGCTCCCGCCGCATCTAAATATCCTACCCAGCAGTAAGTATATTCCGCCGGCGTTATAAAATCCAAAAACACTTTATAGTTAGGATTACCGACTTTAGCCTCCAGCGATTTATTATATGCGACGCTTTTATTTTCACAACCTATATAACTTTGTCTCGTGCTTAAATCCGGATTTTGATTATAAAGACGTTTTCCTAATAAATAGGATATTTCGTCTATTTTAAACAGACTTTTCGTTTTGATATAGCCTGCCCAGCAATATGTAACTTCAGCGGGAGACATATAGTGCAAAAACAGTTTATAATTAGGATTGCCGTTTCCTTCCGCAAGTTTTTTATTGTATTTAAGCATAAAAATCTTGCATACTTGATAACTCTGCGTGGTAGTTAAATCAGTTTTTTTCTTATAAATAGATTGACCGGCTATATAAGCGGCTTCGTCAAGTTTCTGTAAATTAGAATATACGTCGGCATGGGCGAACGAAACCGTTGAAAAAAAAGAAAAAACTAAAACCGAAAAAATTAACTTTTTCAATTTTTGTTCCCCCTAAATATTTATATTTAGCAATAAATCGGCAATGGCATTAATCTCTTCTACCGAAAAAACCTGAGAGGTATTGTCAAACATATTTATCGCATTACCTACGGCATCGTATCTTGAGTTTGCGGGTCTATATAAAGAACCCATCATATGAATAGAACCGATAAACCTATCAGCAATACCTATGACGTATGCGCTTCTCGGCACTCCAGTCATTTTTTTGTTGTAACCTTTTGCTAAAGGCAATTCGTGGTGATCTAAAATAGCCAGCGTCGAAACCGGAGATATTGCAGATGCGGAATTTGCCGATAACTTAGTATGCTGTTTTACCGTATCGTATTCTCCTTCCGTTAATTCTCCCTGCTTGTATAAAATATATTCGGGTATGCCGATAAAACCGATATTAGACATATAAGAGGCTACGACTAAATCTTCGTTTTCTAATCTTACTTCTTTATTATTACCGCTTTTAATCAGGTCGAAATCCATTTTTAGAAGCTCAAATATCGACATCGCCACTGCGCCCGTCTTCACGCATTTGTCGAATATTATAGGCTTATTAACCGCTACGAACCCTAAAATCGTGTTTAAAGATTTTATCTTTTCGGATACCGGCTGCACCTGATTATTTTCAGGATTTGGATTTTCTTGCGACGGTTCTTGAATATCCGCTTTGTCTTTATTAACGGTTTCTTTCGTTTGAACGCCTGCCGTCTCAGTGGTTTGTTCTTGTAGTTCTTCTTGATTTTCAGACATAAATTCCTCCTATTTATTTTTTGATTTGCAAGTATATTTCATATACCACGCTTTGCATCCTACGGTAAACAAAGGAATAAATGCGCTTACTCCGTAAACCAAAGCGCTTTTTACCATAAGGTCAAAAAAAGACGGCCTTATTAATTTATAAAACAACAAAGAGTAATAAACCCTTTCCTGCGGCAAACTTCTGTCTATAAATCTCGCCCAAGAAAAAAAAGTAACAAAATAATGTCCTATTGAGACAAAGCCGGATAATTTATAAAGCAGATAAAAAACTACTATGGAAAAACCGCCTATAAGCCCTATCATAACCGTTCTTCCCGTTAGAAGGGATAATATAGCTATTTTAGTTATTCTTCCCGTATAAAGACTTGCAAGGGTCAGGCAAAGCATTAAATAAGCTATAAGCGGAAGAAGCGCAACCGATATTAATAAAACCTGCTTAAATAACCCTATCGGATGTCCGGTAAAAAAATATACGTAATCCGGTATTATAAAGGCAAGCAGAGGGAATAAGAGTAAAGTAAAAAGCAGTTCAAAAGAACCATGTTTCATTCCTACGTTCATATACTCAAGTCTGTCTTTATAAGTAAATCTATCTGTTTGCAATTTAACGCCCTCTAATTCTATAGCTCTCCATTTTTGCACTTGGTCTATAACTTCCATAAATGTTAGAACTTTTTTCTTTTTTTCGGGCATCATAACGCCCGGAGTGCCTGAGCCTTGATTAAACATACCATCGAAATCATCATTATTCATAGCTCGGATACCCCCATACAAGGGAGGAGAGCTATCCTCCTTGTTTTAAAAGTTTCAATCAACCTTAATTTTGTATATTTAACCGAAGCGTTGATTTTCTCTTCGGTTAAAAGCCTTAAATCAAAATAACCCGATGATCTTAATCCGTGAATAAAGCATTCTATTTTGCCGTATAATACTTTATCAAACCTGTGGAAACCAAAAGCCTGCTTAATGGTATTAACCTTTCTTTTACCGCCTTTAAGCAGGTTAGCCTTAAATAAAGAGCGGTTGCACTTGCGGACGTATTTAATGAAATAGTTATTATCCGTCCTTTCCTGTCCGCTCCCGCCCGCTATGCAAAAGGCGTCGTTAGCGTGGCTTTTTTCAAGTTTCAGGGCTATCCTTGCGGACTTGGTAATATAGCCGTAGGTAATGCTAACGGTATTACCAATTTCTCTTAGTTTATTGACTATCTTCCAGCGCAGAATACTCATTACCGTTTCCGCTTTAAAGGCTTTATGCTTCTTAATGGATAGCTTAATCTTGCCCTTATGATACGCCTTATGGCAAGTCTCGCAGAGAGTAATTAAGTTATCTGGTCTATCCCCGCCTGTCTGACGGCTTTCGATGTGGTGAACGTTTAATACCTTATCCTTACTCTTGCCGTTACAAGCTTGGCATTTATAACCGTCCCTGCAAAGAACGTATTCTCTTACGTTCCAAAAGTCCTTTTGTTCTCCGTTTTGATATTCAGTGCCGGATATATCCGGATTCTTAATTTTCTGGATATCGAAAGCGGCAGCTTCGACGGTAATCTCCGTAACAGGCAATATAGACTTAATAAAGTTTACTACTTTAATATGACTATCTAATCTATGTTGAACGCTTGGAGCTAACCAACCTATACTAATACCGCGGTTTAAGAAACGGGCTTTACGATACCAGAGGCGGTTGCGTCTTGTCCTGCGGTATTGCCTTTTCTCTGATAAGAGCTTCGGTATATTCGTTCTTAATTCCACTTCGGAGCGAAAAAGTTCTTTAGCGTCCGATACCGCCGATAAACCTACGTGCTTATAGCCGGTATCGACGCCTAATTTGACGTCTTGGACTTGATTTTCGCAGTTAAAGTTAAGCTGAATTGTAAAAGGCGTTCTTTTAACCACTTTAGCCCTGTCTTGCTTTAAAAGTTTTCTTGCTTTAGCCGCTTTGCACGGCATTAACGGTTTACCGTCAATACTTAAAACATAGACTAACATAATCGTTTTTAAAACCCCCTGTTAGTTGAAGTTAGATACGCATCAGGATTGTTATCCAAGGTTTTTAAGTCTGCCACACTATCCCTTACCCTCTCAGGATTGTTTAATAACAGACCACAGTTGCTACGGACTTGCGTTTTACGGGTCAATTCCCGATATCCGTAGGTGTGCGCCTTATAGGTTCTCTTGAATAACTGCTGATTAAACATAATTTAATCTCCCTTATCAACCGGCTTTTACAAGCCTGCGGATTTATCCGCGGGTGGTTGACTGTTTTTTAGTTCCAAAATAGCCTCCAAAAAATTACAAGAATTTTCGTATAAAATATTGATTGTGAGTTAATGCGTATATATCCGCCTTTGGCACAAAATTTAAAACAAGTGCAATTAAAACCGCAAGCAACGGCAAAGTAACAAGTCCGTATTCCTGAATAGTCCCAACTCTGAATAAATGCAGGCAAAATCCTTTTTTCGTAATAGGATACAAAAACGGAACGCCTTCCATAGTGAGGCTATCGAGAAATAGATGAGAAAGAAAGGCAAGCGTAAAAACGGTTATTTCAGGTTTAAGGTTTATATCGTAATGAATATATCTTCCTTTTAAATAAATAATGCCGAAAATACAAACCGCGAGAAATAATAGCGTATGAGCAATGCCTCTGTGCTTCCATATCGTATTTTTTTTTCTTGAGTCTCCTAAAACTAAATCTATATCCGGCAAAACACCGCCTACCATTCCGGTTAATAAGAGAGGAACGGTATTTATAGGGGCGTGGCTTCCGCTAACACCGATATAGGCGGCGGTGACGGTTAAACCGGCTATAATGTGAGTTATTCTCGTCATGAAAAAAAATTAAAAAAATAAAAGTTTATTTAAAAAATATCATTTTAATAAATTCTTGTCAATACAAAAATTAATAAAAAAGATAGCAAAAAAATAAGCCTATGAGACGGTCTTTGATTATTCCTTTAGGAACGAAGACTTATATTTTGTGTTAGCGTAAATTATAACTTTTTCTTTAGCCCGTGTTAACGCAACGTAATAAAGCCTTCTTTCTTCGGCAAAAGGATATTCGTTAACGGTATCGGATACAAGATCAAGAATAGAATCGCTTGCATTTTCGGAAGGAATATTTTTTTTATTCGCATAAATCAAAAAA
>JAJZBN010000083.1 GCA_021798875.1 bacterium
GAAAAGTTTGTTGATCCTCCTGAAAATGAAGAAAAAATTATAACAGTTGACACTGTTATATCTCGCAATGCAATTAAAGAAGAAATTAAGCGAAATTCTGTTAATTTAAGAAATAGAGGGAAAATAATTCCAAAAACGCGTATTTGTGAAGATTTAGCTAATACATGGAGTAATGTTGTTTTTGAAAGTTACGGTTTAAAAAAGAAAAATGATTGGAGTGAAGAAAAAAGAAATAAATGGGTTAAAAATGAATTGTTAAAAATGCCTTTAGTTTTATTTGATAATTTTATGAATGAGTATTCTAATTATTATTATACATTTAAAACTCCTAAATATATTAATTTTTCACATTATAAGATTTACAACTTTGACGGAATAGTTAAGGAAAATAATGATAGTTTTGTGATATATAACGATAAAATAAAATCCACAATAGATGATAAAGAGTTCTCGTTTTGTGTAATAGTGTATAAAAATATTATTACTGGGCATTATGCGGCTAAAATAGGGGAATTATTACATGAATCATCTTTGAATAATTATAACGTTAAGTGTTTTGCAATCGGAATACCACTTAAAGAAGGCGATAGGGTTGTTTTAAATATTGAAAAAATTAACAGATTTTTTATTAAAAAAAAACAAATAAAAAAATCAGGGAGTGAAATTAGTTAATTCCTAAATATTTCCTCAAAATATTAGTCGGCGTATCCGGCAGGGATTTTACAAAAATATCTCTGCAACCGAAAACTATTATGCTTTGTTTTGCCCTTGAAATCATAACGTTTAGAAGATTTTTATTGCCGTCTATCATATTTAATTCCTTGCCCGCACTTTTTTGGTCATAAACCGTCGATATTAATATTATTTCTCTTTCCGCTCCCTGCATTTTATGAACGGTGCCGATTTTAATATTATTTACGTTAAAACCTTCCAAATTTAATTTGCTTAATTCTTTTTTGATTGCAAGTTCTTGACTTGAAAAAGGCGTTAAAATTGTTACTAAGTCTTCAAACTTTCCTCTTTCCCTTATTTTACTATAATTATTTTTAATCCAATCTCCAATAGCTTCAGCCTCTTCCAAATTTATCTTGCTATGAGATTCCGATTTAGCGTATCCTTCTATAGCTATAAAAGTCCACGGTTTTTGATTGTCTAAAATTAGATTATTTAAATCGTTAAAATTAGTTTTAGGAGGATACCTTAATTTATTTTTATATATTAATTCATTTGACAATTCTATTATTTCGACCGGACAACGTCTGTGTTCCAATAAATAAAGCCCTCGTTCTAATTCCGGAAATTCCCAAAAATTAGAATTATTATTTGCGATTTTCATAACGCTGCCGGAGTGGCAATTAAACGGCTGTATTTCAAAATCGTAATCGCTTTCGTTTTTTCCGCAATAAATTTCATATATGGCTTTATCTCTGACTGCACCGGACATTGTATATACCGGTTGCAATTGGTATAAATCACCGACGACTATGGCTCTTTTAGCCAATAAAAAACCTATCGCTCCGAGTTCGGGGGATATTTGTCCCGATTCGTCGGTTATCAAATAATCGATATAGCTAAAAAGCGGCATGTTAGTGCTGTTAAAATAATACTTTAGAGTATTGAAAATTGCGTGTCCGGTAGATACAAAGCATGGGGTTATTTTAGAGAATAAATCATATTTTTTCTTAACCCCCTTAATGCTTTGCTTAAAGGCTTTTTGCCCTTCACTAAAATAAATTTCATTAAACGCTTCTTTGCATTCTATTAGAAACATACATTCATAGGCTCTTGCCGAAAGATGAAATAATAAGGTTTTTCCGAAATTATCTATAACGTAACTTATTTTATTATAAATGTCTAATTCCGATTCTTCGGAATATTCTTCTTTTTTTAGTATTTCGAGCGCCGGCGCAAAATAAAGGCTATTCGAAAACAATAAAGAAATATTACCTTTTATCAGTTTATACCTTTCAATGTTTTTCTTTTGTTCTTCGATTAAACTTAGCGCCTTATTTATTTGTTCGGTAGTACTTTTAATTTCGGCGTTTAACTCCGTAAATTTTTTATTTAAAGGATGGGACGGATTTTTTGGATCAATTAGATTATAAAGAAAGTTCTTTAACGGTTTTAACTTAAAAGTGCTTGGTTCTATAGCCGTTATAAATTCTATATCGTGTTTATTTTTTAGTTTTATGAAGCGTTGTTTTAAATCTATTTCATTTTGCAAAAACGGGATAAACTTTTTCCATAAAGAATAATTTTCGTCGATATCTTTATTAAATTCGCTAATAAATAAATTAATTTTTTCGTTAATTTTTTTTATATCGCCCATTTCATTTTTAGCATCTTCCAAAACAGACTTCAGCTTTATTATTTTATCGTTAAGTTCGTCTATCTGCAGACTGGCTAATCGTATATTTTTAATAACCGATACAAGCTCCTGTTTAGCTTTTTCGGCATTTTTTATATATTCATTGAAGATAAATTTGGCAGTTTCTATCAGCTTGTTTTTAATGTTTGATAAGTCTTTGTCTTCTGGGTTTATATCTTTTAAATTGAGCGTTTTTGCGTTAAATCCTTTTAATTCATTAAGCATTGTCATAACAGGATTTGGTTCTGTTTTTAAAAAACTCTGCCATTTATTGATAAAATGATTAATTGCGTCTTCCTGCCATTGTTTATTGCTTGTTTTTCGTATTATTTCCGATAGATTAGATGTTTTATTATTTTTTTCGTTTTTGTCGAATTCATCTTTAAACGGTCTTGCCAATGCAGAACCGTAATCTATATCGCCAGGGATCCATCTTTCTGATAATATCCCCAAATGTTTTTTAAGATGTCCGTGTTCGTCAATTTTACTAAGTTTAAAACCATCTATAATATTGTCTTTTGCCTGATTAGTAAAAGACATGCCGAACATAACAGGCACGGAATAGCCTTTTACGGCATCTCCCTTTAATATCGAATTTACAAGCATAGTCGCTACAAAATTTTGCAATACGGTAGTTTTTCCCGTCCCCGGCGGTCCGTTTAATGCTTCTATGTGCGCATAACCGTTTTGCATACAATGCATAAAAATACGCTGTTCTATATTTAAGCCGAATAATTCCGCGTTTGGCGCTGCATTAAATTTCATTTGTCCTGTAAAAGATATATTTTCTTCGCTGAAAAGCTTTTCTTTTAGTTCGTTAAAAGATGTAGATTTACTTAATTCTTTATTAGGATGATATTTTTTGATATAATCGTTGAATATCTTAGGCGTCGTAATCCATTCCGAATGTTTTTCAAGTGCGTTAATGCAATGTTTATATGCTTGAAGGAGAGTATCGTTTTTTCCTTCGGCCTTATAAAAAACCATTAGTCCTTTTTTGTCTTCTATGAGTTCGGATTCTTTAAATATAGGTTCTTCAATTCGCTTTAGAAGATAAGATATAATTTCGTTCCATGATTTTAAATCGTGAGGTCTTCCGTGCTTTAGAACTTTATCCGTGTCGTTTTCCCCTATATACTTATACCAATTTTTTTCGTTATCGATAACGATATAGTTGGATACTTTCCTATATTCCGCTTTTTCCGGCACAAGATGATAAGGGTTTAAATCAGGCAAATCTTCAAATCTAATTGTCACATATCCGTCTTCGTGATATTTTGTATATTCTAAATTGCATAAAATACCAAACGGCGCAATATATTTGTTGCTGTTTTTTATTCGGTAAATATAGGGGAAAAACAGTAAATCATTGAGAATTAAATATTCCGACATTTCTCTGTTAAATGCTTTAACTCTGTATTTTTTTTCGTCCTCTTCCGAGATTTTTTCCTTATTTATATTGTTCTGAAGCTTATCTTTAATGGCGCTTATTTCTTCTAATCTGTATTTTAAATCTTGTTTTTCATATCCTTTTAGATTATCAAAAAATTTTGAAGCGCTGGAAAGAGAGTCGTTAAATCTTTTTTTTAGGGTAATATCTCTTTTATCTTTATTAAAAGGAATATTTTTGTTCCTATTTTTTATAAAAAATTCTTCAAAAGAGCCGTCTTCGTCTTTAATATGTTTGGCGGAGTCATCACTTAAAAACAAAAAATCGCTTCTGTTTTTTTTGGATGTATCGAAAGAATAGAAATTTTCGGGGGAAAAATTGTAGCTTTCTGCGTAAAGGCTATATCTGACTATATGTCTAAAATATTTTAAATAATTTATTTCATTTTCAAACTTAGGTTTTTCTTTTGTTTGTTCAGCCGTTAAATCCATAAAAAATTATCTTTTATTTATTTTGAAATTTTTTATTTTCTCTATATACTCTATAACGCCGTTTCTTATTATGGCGCTTAAAGAAACTTTTAAATTAAACTCTTCGGCTTTTTCCTTAGCTTCTTTATATTTTTCGTATAATTCTATCGGAATCCTGACAGATACGTTTTTAGTTTTTTTTGCCGGACTTTTTTCTTTCTTTTTTAATTTCTTCAATTTCTTTCTCCGC
>JAJZBN010000084.1 GCA_021798875.1 bacterium
ATCCATAATCATATTTCTTTGATAATGCTCTCTTTTCCAAGCAAGTCTTTCAACTTTATTATTACTTGAAATTTTTTCTAAAAAAGAACTAGAAAATGAAGACAATGCTTTTAAAGCTAAGGATTCAGTTAAATTTTGAAATGAGGTTAATCCTTCATTCAAAGAATAATAAATATTAAATAAATCTAAGATATCATCGCTAGGATAGTCAACTATAATATGTATGATTTTATCCTGAAATTTTGCAAATTTATCTTTATTTTCATTATAAAATAATGGCTTTTCTTTACCTTGATAAGTTTTTGTAGCTTCAACCAATACAAATTTATCGACTACCTCGTTTAATAAATTAAGTCTTATTTCTAATAATTCAAACTCATTAAAAAAAGTAAAACAATCGTAAACCTTAGAATAGTTATTTTTGGTATAATCTATCATAATTTTTAAAAATCCCTTATTAAAATATATTATTAGCCGTATTTAATTAAATTTTATCATCACATAACATGGAGTGTTAGATATTTCGTGTCAATCTGATTTTTGTTTTATTAATTTAATAAAACTATAACATATTTTTTTGTTTTTAAAATTAAAAAAATTAGCCGTAGCCGAAAAAGTTGGTCAAGGTTTATAGGTAGCTTTTTCAAACAGAGGCTTTAAGCTTTCTATCATTGATTGTTTTGAAAAATTGGCTTTGGCATATTCTTGACCTTTTCTTGCATAATTTTCCCACAAATCGTCGTATCTTAGCAACTTAATTACGCTATCGGCAAGTTGTTCAGGGATATCAGCAACAAATGCGGTAGAGTCTAAATCCTTAAGCCCTTGAGCGCCGGTTGAAGTAGTTACAAGCGGAATGCCGTATCGTAATGCTTCTGTTACCTTAGATTTTACGCCTGCGCCAAATCTTAACGGCACTACCGCAACTCTGGCATTATTGTAAAATTCGTCAAGCTTTTCGTCCGTCACATATCCGGTAACGATAATATCGTCGGATTCTAATTCTTTGACCTTTTCTGTAGGATTGGAGCCTACCAGAAATAATCTAACATCCGGTAAATTATATTTAATTATAGGAAATATATCTTTAACAAACCATAACGCCGCATCTTCGTTGGGCGAATGAGCAAATCCAGCTACAAATAATATATCTTTACGTTTTTTTAAGGAATTAATGTTTATTTGCGGAAAATTATCGTAATAATATAACTGCACGGGTTTAACGTTAACTTTATCGTTTTTAGATTTTACTACGTTTGCTTCATCTATAGACGGATACAGGACAAGATCGCTTTTTGACCACAATTCTTGTTCTATTGTCTGAAAAATTTTAGCCGTTTCCAGTATTTTGGGGTCTTTTTCTATATCATACTGCATCATAAATCTTTCATAATGCAAATCATGACCGTAAAACACCGACATTGCCCTACTATATTGTTTAACATCGTTTATATATCTAATTGCAATATTAGGACGGCTAAGCAATATTACGTCTAAATCGATTTCTTTAATGTAACTTGTAAATTTCCCAATCCATTTAGGACCGTAAAAGACCTCAACGCCTATATCCTGCAGTTGTCTTATATATTTTTCGTTTTTCAATAAATTATCAGGCCAGAATTTAACTATAGCGCCCATATCTATAAGACACTCAATAGTGAACATTATTGCCCGCGAACCCGCATCCATATCAGGCTGCGGTATTCCCCAGTCGACAATTAAAATTTCGGTTTTATCGTGTGCTCTGTCTCTTGCGCGAATTACGTTAGTTCCATGCTCATAATGTTGTTGCTCAAGAACCGACTTCCAGCGTTCGTAAAAAATTCTTTGATTTCTCAACTGATAAGTCTTTACACCTTCATTTATATTTACACCGTGAGTAATTCCTTCAAAATGCACAACCGTAGAATACGGACTATAGATAACTTTTCTGCCGACAGACCTGACTTTGAAAGCTAAATCGGTATCTTCGTAATATGCCGGAATGTAAATATTATCGTAACCTCCAAATTTATTAAACAATTCCCTCTCTATTAAAATGGATGCTCCTGTGCAATAGTCGGTTTCGCGGGCAAAGTTATATTCCGAATCACTTGGATTTGAAAATCTTCCATAGTTCCATGCCGATGCGTCACGCCACACTATGCCTCCAGCTTCTTGTAATCTGCCATCCGGAAATATAAGTTTAGAACCTACCATGCCGGCATCTTTCCAAGTATTGAAACATTTAACCATTTCATTAAGCCATCCTCCCATAACTTGAATATCGTTATTGAGAAGACATAAATATTTTCCCTTAGTAAAGGTGGAAGCATAATTACAATTTCTTAAGTAGCCTAAGTCTTCTTCGTTTCTGTAATAATTTACGTTTTTTATTTTTTCTTTAAACAATTGCGGCGTTTCATCTTTTGACTGATTATCGCCGACAATTATTTCATAAGAAATATCCTGCGTATTTCGTAAAATTGATTTAAGGCAATTATAAGTATACGGCCATTTGTTATGTACGGATATAATAATTGATACATCAGGGTTGTCGAACTTTGGGAATAATAGTTCTTCTATACTATCGATATTTTCTTCTATTGGCAAAAGAACAGGGGAATACGTGTTATCGCCATAAGCATTTTCGGTAACATTTTTATTTACAATAGACTGCAGCACATATGTATTTTGCTCATCTATTACTCTAAACATTTTGTCTATATTATCTAAATCTTTTTCATAATTTTTAGAAATTTTAATCAATTCATCAAGTATAAAGTATATTTTATCCAAGGGCTTTATCTCTTCTTTTCCTTTTGTATTGAAAATCCTATCTTCTTTTTTAACTTTTGTTAAAGAAAATATATTTTGCAGAACATCTAGTTCGGGGTTTGACGATTTTAATAAATTATATAAAAGAGGTTTTTCTAAAATAATTTTTCTAACAAAATCGGATATATAAGAAGTATTTGCAATAAAGTCTAATTGAAATTTAAATTCATTTAATACTTTGCCATCATTTATAGAATCTATCCAGTCTATAAATGAATTTTTGGTAAAAAATCTTAAATTAGAATTGTCTAAAATGCCGAATTCATTGTAATTAAACTTCCCCTCTATTAAATTTAAAACTATATCCATATTTGAAATATTTGGAATACTTATTAAAAAATTCGAATACGGTTTTAGTTTTTTTGTTAGCAATATTAGTGCGTAAGTAGGATTTTTTAAATGTTCTAAAATATCGGCTAAAACAATATAATCAAAAATTTCTTGAAGCTCATTGAATCTATCAAAATCTTTACCTGAAGGATTATCTAAATCTATTAAAAATACGTCGTCATATTGAGAATTTCGTTTTGCAAAATTTAAAACCTCAATATCATTATCTATGCCATAAACGACACAATTTTTGTTTATTTTTAGCCATTTTCCCAATAAGCCGTATGAACATCCTACATCAAGCACTACCGATTTATCTGCTATTAAATCGGCAATAATTGAAGGAGCGGAATTTTTATTAGATATATCTATATAATTGTCAGGTATTAAATATTTATATCTCAAATCGTCATGTTCTGAATATAATTTATTTTTTTCGCCGTTTCCAAGTTCCATTATTTAATCCTTATTAACCATAAAAATCATCGTTTCGCTTTTGATCTTAAAATTGAAATAATATTCGCAATCTCTTTATTAATATCCATTTCGCAAGTTTTTATATGTACATCCGGCTTTTCCGGCTTTTCGTAAGGAGAATCGACGCCGGTATAGCTTTCTATTTCTCCGTTAAGCGCCTTTTTATACCAGCCCTTAGCATCCCTTTTAACGCATTCGTGAAAAGGCGTATCGATAAATATTTCGACGAAATCGCCGGAGCCTATTATTTCCTTTGCCGTCTGCCTGTGCTTCTTTAAAGGCGAAATAAACGACGCTATAACGATAATTCCGGCATCTACAAAAAGTTTGGCTGCTTCGGCGACTCTTTTTATGTTTTCTAACCTGTCTTCTTCTGAAAATCCCAGTCCCCTGCTGAGTCCATGCCTTATGTTGTCGCCGTCTAAAAGGTATGTATGGTAACCTTTTTCGTTTAACCGTTCTTCAAGCATATTTGCAATGGTGCTTTTTCCGCATCCGCTGAGCCCGGTAAGCCATAAAACGCACCCTTTCTGGTTTTTAAGTTTTTCCCTGTCGCTCCTTTTTATTTTATGTTCGTGCCAAACTATGCAGGAATCACGATTGTTTATTGAAGGCATACTTAATTTATTTACTTGTATTTTGAAGCATTTTATTTAATTCGTCTATTTTTGCATTCTTTTCTATAAGCATATTATTGAGCTTTGTCATAGCTTCCATTGTAGATTCCATGTAAAATATAGTCGAGCGTAATTCGGACATCCAGTTGACGAATTTTTTAATTTTTGCAATAACTTCTATATCGTTTATTTTTAATTCGTCTAAGCATAATTTTCTGAGTAGTTTATAA
>JAJZBN010000085.1 GCA_021798875.1 bacterium
TTATTTGCTTATTTTAAAGCGAATAATCTTTGTTTTTCTTTTATTTAAAAGAAAATTCTTTTAATATGTTTTAGGTTAGAATTAAAAAACATAGTCTTTGGAATTTAACCGAATTTAAAAAGGAGAATATATGGATTTAGCCATTTTATCAACTATTTTTGACAAAAGAGTGAATGCCTTTAATATTTTGGTAGAAATAAGCATACAAGATTATCTTGAGACTGCAAGAAAAATAATTAATAAAAATTATTTTCAAAGAAAAAGGATTACAACATCATTCACAACTTATTCATTATTAAAAAAAGATTTAGAAAAAGGTTGTGTGATACCGGCAATAGTGTTGGCTCATATCCCAAATTCACAAAATGAAGCAGGTAATGCCGATAAAAAAATTACAGACGATGCTCTAAATAAAATTTTTAAAAGTGAAGATTTAATTATATTGGATGGCTTACAAAGAACATATACAATAATGGATTTAGACGATGACCTCAAAAGCAAAACCCCTGAAGAAAAAAATATTTTTTTAAAGTCAAAAATTAGACTTGAAATATACATCGGAATGAACAGGCTTTCAATTCTTTATAGGACATTAACTTTGAATACCGGCCAAACCCCGATGACCCTAAGACATCAAATAGAAATACTTTATAATGATTTCCCAACCACATATGAAAAAGATAAAATCTCCTTATTCAAGGAAGTTGATACAAATAGGCCTGGGAGAATAGGTGAATATAATTTTAAATATATACTTGACGGATTTCAATCATATTTAGATCAGAATGAATTACCAATAGACCGCGGAGAATTACTCGAAAGTTTAAAAAGGTTAGATGAAGAAAATCAAAATACATTTAATTCTGTCGATTTATTTGAAAGTTTTTTAAAAACATATCACGGTTTTGTTAAAAAGATGGATGCCATCAGCAGCGGCTGGGTGTGCAGCGAAGAATTGGCGGTGAGATTTAATAAAAATCCTTTCGGAAAAGATACATATGAAATTTTTTCCAAAGCGCAACCGATAACAGGATTTGGTGCTGCCATTGGGATATTAAAGGATAATAAATTTATATCAGGACTTGAAGACATTTCCGATTTAGTAGAAAAAATTAGTCTTAAAAAATCTCCTGAAGAAACATTTTCTTATTTTCTTGAAACATTGGATAAGGTTAAACAGAATGCCAAAAAGATAGGTGATGAGCAGAGAAAATTTTTTAGATTTTTTTTCAGAAATCTGTTTATGAAAGAAGGCGACTCTTTCTTGGATTTTGAAAAATCGATTAAAGATGCTTACAGAGCATACAATATTTAATCAAAATAAAAATTTATGGAGATTATTATGCCCCCAGATATAAATCATAATGACGAGGTATTTGCCATCAAACATGACATTGAAAACAAGAAGTTTATCTTAAAGCTGAATGATTCAGCGGCCGAAATATCAGTTCCGTACATATTGGATTTAAATAACAGCGGTGATTGTATCGGTTATAAAGTTTTTTTATTAAAAAATGATGTTAAAAATAAAGAGAATGATATTTTTCAAGTTTTTGATAATGGCCAAAGAATAGGGTGGATATTTACAATACAATCCCTGCAATCTGGTGCACATGATTGGGCTCAAAATGAACATTTTCTTAAAATTGCTTATTTTGCGTTTAAGGCATTACTTGAAAAAATTGACATAAAACGATCTGATTTAGTCGGAAAGTGCGAATTAAAATTATCAGATTGTTACGATACAGACGATATTGTTTTTATTGTTTGCGAACAAGAATTTGATATAAATTTTTATCTGCCGTCTTTTTATAGATACGGATATTATTTTCAAACGGACATTGAAATTAAAAGTTCCGGTGATTTATCTGTCTTCGATGAACCACATAGTAAAAATAATATTTGCATTAAAAGGATATCGCCGTTTTTGGAAGATATTAAATATTTTACCGAACCATCATTCTTTGAGAGAATTTATAAGGAAAAACACTATTTGGTTAAATTTTTGCTTTTATATCAGGTTATAGAATTATTGATATCAAAAATATTAGATGTGAGATTTAAATCGATTATGGAGCAAAATAAAACGGCAACCGTTGATGATATCCATAAAATAAAGATTGAATTAAATGAGATTTCTAATGAAATGCGAAGAATAAATTTATTAATGAACCAATTTGTGACCATAGACTCAGAGTATAACTTGCGCAGAAAGAATCTTCTGATAGAATGTGCTGCTTTTATGAAATCATGTAATGAGTTTACAGGTAGTGATGATTGCGGTAAAAATGAAATTTTTTATAGGACAAGAAATACCATAATTCACAAATATAATAAACTGAAAAATGAAAATAATGTTGTTGAGAATATAAAAAAAATTAATATAGAATTGGAAAAATTTATTATATATATGATTCAATCCCCCTTTAATGACATTCTTTGAGACCGTTTAAAATTTCGTGTCAGCCCAACATAATTAAATTTTAAATCAATGAGAATTAAAATTATGTTTAAAATTATCGGTTTTATAATTACTTTTTGTATTTTGGCAATACCTTTCTCTGCTTCTGCTAAATCCTGTAATTGCAATAATCACGGAATGATAACCGCTTCAGGCGCAGGCACGGTAAAAATCAAGCCTGACGGCTCCAGACTCTACGTTGCGGTAAGCATTTTTAATAAATCACATAGATCCGCATATAGAAACCTTATCAAAACAATAACTAATATAACATCCCGCTTTAAAAATTATAAAGCCGTAAAATTAATAAAGACTGTCCAAATCAATATCGCTCCAAACAGGTATTACGATAATGGAAAATGGACAACAAGCGGTTACAATGCTACCGAGAATTTAATCATAAAAATTCACGGCAATAAAAATACAAACTATGTAGTTTTGTATTTACTGAAATATAAATCTACAAGTATAAACAGGATAGCTCCTATCGTTTCAAATATGAAGAAATATAAAATAGAAGCCGTAAAACTTGCGTATAAACACGCAATTTCAAAAATAAAAGCCGTTTTAAAACTAATAGGCGCTAAATCTTATACCGTTAAAAGAGTTGATATTAAAAGCGCGGTTCAAAGGATTTTCCCTGTTCCCGTTATGATGCAGGCTAGTATTGCAAATGCGGTTAAAAAAATATATTTTCCGGGTAAAGATAGAATAACAGCCCAAGTATTCGTAAAGATTAATTATAATGATATAAACAATAAATAGATTATTAAACATAGAAGGCAAATTAATGTCTTACCCGATATGGCTTAAATATCCCTATTCTTATATTTTTTCCTGCTTAAGAAACACTTCGGTTATAATAATGGAAAAACATACGACTGCAGATGGACGCAAATGTATGCAGTCATGGTCGGCATCGCCGTTTTTATCGGGTTTTTAATATCCTTCGGGAAAACGGGAAGGATTGAAAGATATAGGTTTTTTTGGTTTTTTCTGGATTAATTTTTATGCTTGCGAGTTAGATAATTCGTTTAGTTGCCTTTAGAGCACTGGAAAAATAGATATATATATCCGTAAAATCGTAACAAAAGATGTTTAAGAGTTTTGAAAATCAAAAATATTTTAATTGACTTAAGACTAACGGTATTACATTAAGAGTATTAAATAGGGGATAAAATGCCTGGAATTAAAGTTAAAAATATTAAAGCAAAGTTAATGGAGCGTCTAAAATATTTTACTGATAGAACTGAGCCAGAAAAACCTTGAAGATTCCGACAACGGGTTTTCAGTATTTATTTTTATATACGATAAATATATTGATAATAATAAAGAGAAGTTTTTTCTAAAAAAAATATGCCTTAAATATAAATTTAGAAAGGCTTGAAAATAATTTTGAAAGTTACGGTATAATTTTATTAAGGAAAAAGCATCCGGATAAAAAGAATAAAAGTAAAAGTTTTATGGCGTGGTGCGGGGATTTTGGGAGGAAGTTAAATTTTGCAATAAAATAATCTAAAAAATTTCCTTATAGTAAAGCATTTTATCTTACGTTAAATAGCAAATAACAAAAAAATGCCAATGAAATGAATTGAGAAATTAGCATAACTTATGAGCTTAGAATGACATAGATATAATAAAATAGTTTGTGAATTTTTAATTTTATGCAAATATATTACATATATAAATATACTTAATTATGAATTAATAGGAGGCTACAATGAAAGTAAAATCTGGTTATAAAAATGTTAGGTGTTCAAAGTGCAATAGAACTCATACTATTGATATAAGTAAAGTCGATATTGGAGAAAATTATTCAGAGGAAAGGCCAATGGGTAAGGAATTGTTTGATGAATAATAACGGCTCGCTTACAACTATAGACTTATTTGCAGGATGTGGCGGTTTATCGCTTGGATTCAAAAAGGCCGGATTTAATATTGTAGCCGCCTTTGATAATTGGGAA
>JAJZBN010000086.1 GCA_021798875.1 bacterium
CAGCAGTTTCTTTTTAATATTTTCAATTCTAATAAATATTATTCAAAGCGTAGGAAAATTGTCGAACAACAGCATATTAAAAATACTGTCCTTTTATTCTTTCTTGATTTTTTTGATAGCAATGATAGTGAATTATATAATATTTAACTGTTCTTTTTATAAGTCGCTAAAGAAAATTATTCAAGAAAACTAACTGCTATTTAACGGTTTCTATCGGCAATATGTTCGGAGGTTAGTTGTTTCTGCCACGGGTAAAGTACTACTACCCAATGTCCGGACCAAAAATAAGTATTATTAAGGTGTGATAGTGTTGTTTAATTAAGTATTTTAAGGTAAAAACTTGAATATATAACCTATTAATTTTATTAATAGATTATATTCTAAAAATTACTTATGGGACAAATATGATATTCTTGTCCTGATATTGGATACATCTCAAAAAAAGCAGTATAATGAAAAAATAAATGATATAATTCTATTTTACGATTTACAGCCCGGCAGGTCGTTTCCAATGAACTCGGACACGGAAGAATTTATGTGACGAAGGTTTATCTGGGGAAATGACACGGAATGCTAAATCCCAATAAAATGAAACAACTGTATTATCTTCTATCGGGCTTGGCTTCAAACCTTGTTTGTTTTATGCGACGTTATAATCGAGGGATACTTCGAGAGGTTTATTCTGCAATGCACTAAAGTTTAAAATGGAAAAACCGATAACCGCGCCGTTTTCATCGACCTTTTCCATTACCGCATCGTTAGCGGTTTCTTTAAAATACCCTTTCTTTTTTTCGAACATTACCTCGAAATAATCCCCTTCTTTGTCATAATATACAGTTATCTCTTTTGCCATAATAATTCCCCTTTCTTAACCGTGTCGGTAAAATAAGAAGTTATAATAAAACTACTGTCCTCTTTATTTTTTACGACAACGCACAAGTATTTCTCTCCTATCGGAGTATTTTTATAATTTCTATAGAATAATTCAACATTTGCATCTACTTTCGATTTTACAACTTTATCGGGATTTTGTAAAGTTTCCTGAATTTTATCCGTTTCCCCGGACATTTCCGGATGGGTGCTTTCAATATGGCTTTTTCTTTCCCATGAAAACCTTATTCTTCGCTTAAAAACGTCTTCAAAAAAAGAATCAAATTTAATTTCCATATGCTTATTTTAAATTATAAAAATAAAAATCTCAATTTTATTTCTTCCACACGTCGTTAACCGCCTTCCTGAGCGTATCAGGGACCAGGTGGCTGTATCGCTTGGTCATGTTAGGCGTCCGGTGGCCGAGGAGTTCGCCGGTTATGTATAACGATGTGCCGTTCATTACCATTTTACTGCAAAGACGTGCCGTAAGTCGTGGATGCGCAGGTCTTTCAGTCCGGCGTTTCGGCAGGCTGTCTTGAAGGAATGTTTGAAATCTATGATTTTCCTGCCTCCGCTATTAAACACGTGCGAACAGCCGTAAACCTTCTCTACGCCCCCAAAAACCCCTTTAGAGGGGCGGAAACGGGCATATAGCGGTCATGCCTCGTCTTGGTGGCCTTAATAGCGATAACGCCGTTGTCCAAATCCACGTCGTCCCATTTTAAATTAAGGGCTTCTCCTTTCCTGCAACCTGTAAATATTAAAAACATTATTATGTCCCTTGTTAGCTTGTTTGTCCTCCGACAACCAGCTTCGATATATCCTCGTCGGAAAGGGTCTTCAACCTGGAGAGCTCGTTTAATTTCTTAACCCCCTCGCAGGGATTCTTATCTATATACTTTTTCTCTATGCAGTAATTGAAAAAACTTCTCAGGATTGCAATTTCGTAGTTGACGGAACGGAAATTTATTTCGGCTTCCCTTTTCCCCTCGTTCTTTCCGAGAGACATGAGTTCGAGCTTCCTTTCGAGCTGGTAACTTCTTATATCCGGCATCGCTATACCGTTAAGGCGCTTATTGCCGAATACAGGAAGAAAGTGGTTGGAGGCAGTCCTTTTCCTAACGTCCGGGACGACCTGCGCCTTTAAATATTCTTCCCATAGTATAGGAAAGTTTCCTATACTTTTTTTCTTTAAGGCGGGGATTTTATTTTCTTCCCTCGCTAAATCCGTCTGCCTTGCCTCGGCGATAAGCTTAGCGGACTGTTTATCCGTCGTCTTCGTGCTTCCCTGGTATTTCCTGCCATTATAGGTAATGCAGTAATACCAGTTCTTAGAATTTTTAAGCCTGTAAATGCTTGCCATCTTTATACCTCCTTAACGGTTGATACTATAGAACATTATATCAAAAGTATAGGAATAGTATAGGAAAAAAAATGCATAAACGACCATTTTGGTTCGTTTTCATACATAAACCTGCGTGATGAAAAAACTCGGAAAGTTGCTTATTTACTGCGGTTTTTAAATGGCTGGGGGAGAAGGATTCGAACCTCCGTAATGGGAGTCAGAGTCCCAGATTATAAATTATAAGTTATTAAAATTATTAAATTTTTTTATGACATAAATTACTTATGGGACAAATTTGGGACAAATATGATATTCTTGTCCTGATATTGCATACATCTAAAAAAAAGCAGTATAATGAAAAAATAAATGATATAATTCATTAATACTGAAATTTATCGTATCATAATATTAAAGAGGAACAAAAATGCAAAATACAGAATTTGAAACAGAAATAAAAAACGGCATAATTTATTTGCCTAAAGAATATTTCAACGCAAAAAAAGCGAAAGTCATAATATTGGATAACGATTCTAAAACCGATAAAGATTTTATTTTTAGAACCGTAAACAATCCCGTCCATCTTAATAACGGCGTATCTTTTTTATCGAGAGAAGAAGCCAATGAAAGATAATATCTCCCTTGATTCAAATATATTCCTTAACGGTTTTTCTGATATAGATTTAAAAAAGCATGAAATTGCAAAAAATATTTTGTTATCCGATAATTTTGCCGTTAGCACTCAAATAATAAATGAAGTTAGCAACAATATGCTAAAAAAATTAAGGTTAGACGAATCCGACATAATTGAATTTATCAATAGCTGCTATAAAAGATATTCAATAATTAATTTCTCTAAGGATATATTTGTTGCCGCATCGATGATTAGAATAAAATACCGCTATTCTTACTGGGATAGCACGGTAATAGCTTCCGCATTAGACAATAACTGTAATATTTTGTATTCCGAATATCTGCATTCTGGTCAAGAAATAGAAAAAAAATTAAAAATTATTAATCCGTTCAAATAATATATTTTATATCGCTTAACGAATAAGGCGAGTTTTCGTCTTCCATTCCCTGCATTGCCGATGAAAGAGAAAAGCCGTTCCATTCGGATGCGTCGGTTTTAAACCTAAGATATTCTATAAAGTCAAGGACTTCCGCCTGTTTTGATTCGGGCAGTGATTTAACGGCTTCAATTATTTGTTGAGATAAATTTATTTCGGAATTATTTTTTAAAAAATTTGCGCTCATTTTTTTATCCTTTATTAATCATTATATCATAAAATATACCATAAAACTTCTCTACTCCGTAAAACCCTTTACTACTCCTAAAAGTCCTGTAATAACCTTTTGAATCCTAACCGGATCTTTAAAAGCGGATATGCTTTTTAGGAGTTCCTCGAAGTCTTTGTATTCCAAAAGACGAAGTATCTCGTCCGGCATATAACCGGCAAGGGTTAGGTATTCGGCTACCGGTTGTTTAAATTCTTCGGCAAGCTTTATTATCTCTTCTTTGGAAAGGACGTCCAAGCCTTCCATTACCTGTTTTATCTTTTCCGTTCTTTTTTTGGCGGATACGTCTTTCTTAATGCGAGCTATGAAATTATCCGGCATGCTGTCTTTTTTAAGGACGATTTTTTTAAGGACTTCGTCGGGTATTTTATCTTTAAGCTTCGCTTTGGCGAGGAGCAGGTATAATTCGTCTTTGGTATTGCCGTCGACCTTGAACATATCTATGATTTGGTCTAATAATCCCACGGAGGCGTGAACCATAAACAGGTTATTTTGCACATAAAAAGGCATGCTTTTTATAAGCGTGCAAAATAACCTGTTTATATCATTTCTAAAGTCCGAATATAAACAGTAGCCGTTTACGAAGCCTAATAACGAACCCATGCCTCTAAATCCTTTGTATGTTTTTTTAGATTCTTTCTTGTTGGCTTCTATCAGGGAAACATCCGCATCGAACACTGCTTCTTTTATATTTTTTTCTTTTAATGCTTTTATTGCTAAATCTAAAGATATATCGTCTATTGTTTTTTTGGTCTTTCCCGTCGCAAAGT
>JAJZBN010000087.1 GCA_021798875.1 bacterium
CCTTATTGCGGGGATAAGATATAATAAAAAAACATAGTTAATAATACATCAAAGCATTAAAAAAGCATTAAAGCAAAGCGCCCGTAGCTCAGCTGGATAGAGCGTCAGACTACGAATCTGCAGGCCGTGGGTTCGACTCCCTCCGGGCGCACCACTAAAAACCACAGTTGATAAGCGGTTCTGTTAATTTTCCTCTTGACAACAATATGAATTAAAATGTAAAATTATGTATGAAAATGAGGCAAAATGTAAAAATTTTCCTACCTATTTACTACCGTAACGAGGTGAAAAATGGCTTCGATATACCGCAAGAAAGGTAACGATGTCTGGTATTACTGCATAACATATGAAGGGGAAAAATACCAGGGAACCACTAAAACTACCGATAAGCAGTCCGCAAAATTAATCGCCGAGGCAAAACAAACAGATATAGCAAGGGAAAAGAACGATCTGCCCGCTTTAAAAAAGACGGTAGTAAACTTTACTACCGTCTGGGAAAAATATATTAAGAGCCTTCCTAATGGTAAGGAAACTATTAGAAATAAACTATTAGCTTATACCCATTTTAAGCCGTTCTGGAACAGGAATATAGCCGAAATAACAATCCAGGATATAGAGCATTATCAACTGCAAAGAAAATTAGAAGTAATAGAAATGCCGAAAAACGCGGAAAAACGTGAGCAGGATATAAATTTCAGGTGGGTAAATCTTGAGATAGCCACATTACGGCATTTTTTTAATTGCTGTATTAAGAGTGGATATGCCGAAAAAAATCCCGCGGCAGGAATTAAAAAACTTAACGAACTTTCCCGCCTTAAAACCTTATCCGACGAAGATATAAATAAACTCATCGCCGGAGCAACAAACAAACTTACCCGGGATTTAATTACCTTTTTAATCTACACCGGCTGCAGGAAAGGGGAGATATTAAACCTTAAATGGGACGACGTGGATATGAAGAACGGAGTTATCGCCATAAAAGGAACCAAGACGAAGTATGATAGATACATTCCGATTTCGGAAGCCCTGAGAGGCGTTTTAGAGAGGATTGAAAGGAACCAAGATAGTTTCTACGTATTTAATAATAACGGGGCTAAAATCGGCGATTTTAAGCGTTCATTCCATACCGCCTGCCGCAACGCTGGATTAAAAGACTTGCGCATACACGACCTAAGGCACGTCTTCGCTTCCAAAATGGTAATGAACGGAACGTCGCTATATATCACAGGCGAACTGTTAGGACATAGGACGACGCAGATGACGAAGCGGTATAGCCACTTGGTCCCGGAGACGCTTAAAAAAGCGGTGGACGAGGTGTGGGGAAAGAAATAAGTTACAGTTTTTTGTAAACTTTATCCCGTCTATTAATGGCTATAGACGGCTTGAAGGCACGCATGGTTCGTTTAAGCGTTCCGACAATTTCTTTTTAAATTGTTCTTTTATGGAATTGTCGAGTTTATCCCACTCTTTTAATGCCGTAGGAATAAATTTCAGCTTATATTTATAGTTCATTTAATTTTACTTCAACGGCATGAGGCTTTTCCGCCTCTCTTTGTTTTATGATTAGACCGAGTTCGTAATCTTCGAGCTTAGAAATGAGCTTGTCGTAAGTATCGGAAGGCACAAGATAAGCGGTAGGAATATTGTGGTTTAATACGGCTATAGGTTCACCGTCCGCTTTTTTTATAATGGAGCTCAAATTTTTTTTTAACTCGGAAACGCTTACCGTAGTGTTTGCCGAAATAGTTTTCATAAAATATTCTCCTTTAGATTTTTATTTTATACTAACTACCGCAACGGCTCTTATGACCGCAGATTCTGCATAAAATCAGTCGGTGAAACCGTAGTTACCGTTCCCCGGTGACAGGAAGGGAACTTACAAGCCTCTAAAGTCCTTCCCCGCTTTAAAAGATACGAAATACGTAAGCAGGCGCTTATAAAGGCGAAGCCTTTATGCCTGCCGGAGTGTATAAAAGAAGACTTAGCGCTGATGGCTGATGTATTTAACCGGCATATCCACCCCATCTTTGCCTGCGTTAACGGCATGCGTTAACAAGCTTGCAGGCAAAGATATTCTATCACTTTTATCGAATAAGCTCATAGGAAGAAGGTTATCGCCGCAGGAGATATCGAATGCCAACAAAGAATTGATCTCCGCTATTGAGAAATGGAGGAACAGGGACTTATCCGCAGAGAATATAAAATATATCTATTTGGACGGCGTTAATTTTTCCATGCGAATTAAGAAAGTACAGACCGTTCCCGTGCTCGTCGCCATAGGCGTGGATATTAACGGTTACCGTTCCGTTCTGGGATTTCAGTCCGGCGATAAAGAATCGGCTTCTTCATGGAGGGAGTTCTTCAAAGACCTTAAAAGAAGAGGATTAAACGGTTCTTCCGTAAGACTCGGCGTAATGGACGGGCTTGCCGGATTAGAAAAGGTATTTAAAGAGGAATTTTACAACGCCGATGTTCAAAGATGTCAGGTTCACGTTGCAAGAAACGTGTTATCCAAAGTGCCGATAAAGCACAAAAAAGGGGTTGCCGACGATTTAAGGTCAATATTCTATGCCTCATCAAAGAATAAGGCGTTGGAGTTTTTCAAGGAATTTAAGAATAAATACGATAATGTTTTTCCCTCTGCCGTTAAATCATTGTCTAATTCAATAGATTCCTCATTAACATTCTTTAAATTTCCTAAAGAGGATTGGATTTCCTTAAGAACCACTAACATTATAGAAAGGCTAAATAAAGAGTTTAAAAGAAGAACAAAATCTATGGAGATACTTGCAGGAGAAAGTAGCTCGTATAATCTCTTAGCGTTTATATCTATTAAAATGGAGGCTGCCTGGGTCCACAACGTTGTAGGAAAGGTAAAACCCAATCTGCCTTTCTTTAATAAGATTAAAGAAAATATTTAAACCGCTTTTTTAGATTAAAAAAGCGGAATGGGGGTTTGGAGGTTATACTCCCAAGGTTTTAGGTTGGTATCAAACTATTAATTAGGTCGTTAAAGCGCCTGATTTGGGCTATTATTACGTTCTTTTTTATATATTTAATTTAAAATATATAATTTAAGGGGTTAATGACGATATAAAAATAGAAATTATAAATTATAGAGAGGTTTTAAAAACTGCCGATTTGCCATTTTTTAAAAACAAATAAATTTACACAAAAAACTTGACAGTATCAATAATTTAATACAACTTTTTAAAAATCTTACTTCCCTAATTATGAAAATTTAGTTAAAATTTTAATAGCCGGTACGGCTATTAAAAACAAAATAAATTTATATAAAAGGGGATGAATTAAAATGAGTCAAATTCACAGAAAGTTTACGCCAGAATTTAAATCTAAGGTCGTATTGGAGCTACTCGAGACCGGCAAGTCCATAAGCGAGATAGCCTCTAAATACAGTCTTCTTCCTAAAAGCGTCACGACTTGGAAGAAGCAGTTCTTCGAGAATGCCTCGTCCGCATTCGAAGACTCCGTTTCAACTAGGAAATATAAAGACGAGATTAAGGAAAAAGACGAGAAAATCGAACAGTTGGAGAAAACCCTCGGCAGAACAGTTATGGAAAGGGACTGGCTGTCAAAAAAAGTAGGGAGCTCGGGCTTGATTGAAAAATTTAGCCTTGTGGACCCTCAAGCTCCCAATATCTATCACGAGGCAATGTGAACTACTTGAAATAAATAGAACAACCCTATATTACGAACATAGAGAAAAAAAACTGAATCAGGACGTTCTAAACGGAAATGGACGAAATATATACGGAATTTCCGTATTACGGCTACAGACGCATTTACAGGGCATTATTAAACGAAAATTACGAAGTCTGCGAAAAAGAAACATATAGATATATGGGCATATTGGGGATTAAAGCCATTTATCCAAAGAAAAAGATTAATACGTCTATCCCGGATAATGGCAAAAAGTATCCGTATCTGCTTAAAAACTTAGAAATAACGAGACCTAATCAGGTATGGGCATCTGATATAACATACGTAAGGCTTAATTCCGGATTTGCCTATCTATGCGCGGTAATAGATATTTTTACCCGAAGCATATTGTCGTGGAGGCTCTCATATACGATGGACGATAATCTAACGATATCGACTCTAAACGA
>JAJZBN010000028.1 GCA_021798875.1 bacterium
ATGGGAGGGTTTATAGCCTCTGTTGTTTCCTGCCTTAGGAAGAGAACAGTCCAATCTTTCTTCAAGGCCTAAATTCTTTATGAAATCGGCTAATAAGATACTGCCGCCGAACGATGTAATTTTTTCGTTGCTCATTTTTAAATTTAGTGATAAAATCATTAGACACATGGTCTAATATATTATAAGCCACCTTTTGGGTTATTGTTGGTATTTGTTCAACACCTATATTTTACAATAACTTGAGGGTGGTTTTCAAGTTTCTAACGGTGATTTAAGGGGTAAATAGGCTATTCGCAAAAATATTTAAAAAATTATTAAGTTAATTTAATTAAAGGAGGTAAAAATGGATTATTCGTTAATCGATACCGAATATCAAAAATTGCAATCAGAAGCAAACGGCGTAGGTGATAAAATACAAAATTTGGCGGCTAAATTACAAAAAATACAGGCTTCCGGAAATCAAGAAGCCCGCGAATGGCTGTTAGACCTTAAAGATATAGCTCTTTCGGTTCAGAGCGAGCAAAATCAGATGTTTTCTTTTTTGCAGACTTTACATCAAAGTATTCCTCAGGTTAACGACCAGTGTTTTACTCAGCCGGTTCAAAATCAAGGTTATGCTAATCAACAGCAGCAGCCGCAACAAAAAAAAGGATTTTTCAGTTCGCTTCTCGGCAGCGGCTTTGGACAAGCGATAGAAATGGGCGCGGGTTTTGGAATAGGAGACGATTTAATTAACAGCATTTTTTAACTCATACATTCACGTTAAAAAATAACTCAAACCTACGAATATATGATAATAAGAAACTTATTATCATATATTCATTATATAATTATAATTATATATCCACTTTTAACTGATACTCCTGCGACCTATAAACCGGTTTCAAATATTCCGTGTTTATTTAACTCTAAAACCATTTTAACTGTTTCCATCGGCTATTTTGGGTATTATCTTCTGCATTTTATATCCTGTAATTACATTAAATTTTTTATTTAAAAATATCGCGTAGTCTCCATAAAAAAATGAGACATAGGAATATCATATCAGGTTTTTTAAATTTTTATTTAAGCACTCTTCCGCATTTCTTGACGTAAACGAATCTTTTATTAAAAGGCGAGACGGGATGACCGTTTTTATCGGTTTTAATATTTTTAATATAGCCTTTTTTAATTAAAACGGAAAGATTTTTTGGAAATTTTTTATATTTTATTCTATATGAAATCAATGCAAGATTTAATTCGTGGATTTCTTGAGTATATTCTGTTTTTTTAGCTAATTTAATATAACCGTAATACTTATTTATTATTATAACCACAAGAACGAAAATAAATATTAAAACTATTATATTTTCAAGGACGGTTTCGGAATGTTCATTTAATTTTGTCATATAGATAAAAGAATAAATATATTTGGTTTTAAAGTTTAAACGTCAAAGACGAAAAATAAAGATAAAAAAAAATAAATTGTAATAATTTATAAAAAAATATAAAATTTGATAAATGCTTTTAAGCTATTTTATGGTTTATAAAAAATAATTAAAATATTATGGATAAAAAACGATATTATTATGTTATAATTTCGCTGATTGTTTTACAAATTATATCGGCTGCTATAGTTTTAATTATTAATTTTATAAATATATCTGCCGCTAATTCAAGCGTTATTTTATACGCAGAGTCGTTTATATTTGTTTTGACATTAATTTTATTTGTCATTACAATAAAGTTTAAGAAAAAAATATTCGATCAAGACCTTGAAAATATGGCTTTGACCGATGGGCTTACCGGTCTTTATAACAGAAGATATTTCGACATGTTTTATGAAAATATATTCAATCAAAGCTCAAGATACGGTATTCCCCTGACTTTAATTATGTGCGACATAGACCATTTTAAAAAAATAAACGATACATACGGGCACGATAAAGGAGACGTAATTTTAAAAGAGATTGCAAATATATTAAAATCGAATACCAGAAAAACAGATATTGCGGCGAGATTTGGAGGGGAAGAGTTTATGATCTGCCTTCCTTCTACCGAAATAACGAGTGCATTGGACGTAGCGAGAAAAATTAAACAGATGGTTTTAAAGGTTAAAACTAAAGACATAAAAAAAGTAACCATCAGTATGGGGATTACTTTTTTCAGAGAAGAATTTGAGAATAATCCAAAAGGACTTTTGAAACGTTTGGACGATCTTCTTTATGAAGCCAAAAAAAGAGGAAGAAACAGAATAATTTCCGAAGACCGTACGGGCGATATTATAGAAGTCGAAGAAAATCCATGGTTAGACGAATAAAGACAATAAGTATAATACGCCGATATATATAAATAATTAATTTTGTTAAAGGAGAAAGATTATGGCTAATACGATAAATCCAGGCCACGATATATTGGAAGTAGGTCAAAACAGAATGGAATTGGTCGATTTCAGGCTGTTCCGCATAGACGAGGAAGGCGAGGAAAGAGAAGGCATTTACGGGATAAACGTTGCGAAGGTTATAGAAATTATCAAAATGCCGGAAGATATATCGGAAGCGCCTAATACTTCGGAGTTTGTAGAAGGCATGTTTAATTTGCGAGGCAGCGTCGTTCCTTTGGTCAATCTCCCTAAATGGATGGGCATTGTCGAACCCGAAGAATTAAATAGAAAGAATTTCAAAGTTATCATAACTGAATTTAATAGGATAAAAGTAGGATTTATAGTACACGAAACGACAAAAATAAGACGCGTTTCATGGGACGATATCAGCGCTCCGGAATTGTCGTCGGTAAGTTCGATGGATTCTAAAGTAACGGGGATTATTAAGGTTGAAAATGACGATCTACTTCTTTTGCTGGACTTTGAGTCTATAGTTGACGAACTTGGTTTTTACAACAGGGAAAATCTGGAAATAGAAACGGAAAAAAATGAATTCGGCGGAGATAAAACCATACTTATCGTTGACGATTCCTCTTCGGCTAGAAAAATAATAAACAATGCATTAACTAAAGAAGGATTTAAAACCGTTCTTGCCGAAAACGGGAAGGAGGCTCTTGATGATATTTATGAAGACAAATACAATTTTAGCGCAATTATTTGCGACGTCGAGATGCCCGTTATGGACGGCTATACATTTACTAAGACGTTAAAGTCCGACGATAAATATAAAAATATTCCGATTATAATGCACTCTTCGCTTAGCGGGACAGAAAATTCCGAAAAAGGAAAGCGTGCCGGCGCAGATTTTTACGTAATAAAATTCGACCCGGTTGAATTTATAACCACTATAAAAAAGGTACTTTGACAATTCAAAATTAAAAAATAAAATTATAAGTTGCAATTACTAAATAAAAATGGTAAAAATATTAATTAAATATTTTTTTAATAAGGAGGTGAAAAATTAATTGAAAAAAGTATTATTATCGATTTTATTCCTGACTTTAATAGCAATACCTTCAAGCTCTTTTGCTGCCGTTAAACCTGTTAAAAAAGCAGTTGCTAAGAAGGTTATTGCAAAAACTGCCCTTAAAAAAGCAGTTATAAAAAAATAATTGCAAAAAAAGCCTTTAAAATTTTATTTTAAAAATTAAATTAAGGCGACAGATAATTTTCTGCCGCCTTTTTGTTTTTAATTTTCAAATATATAGCGCTCATATTTTGTTTATTTTTTTTATATATTGCACATTTATATTAAATTAACTTTGTTCACGTTTAAAATATGGCTGAGAAAATATTTTTTATAACGGGAATCGATACCGGCATAGGAAAAACATTTTGCAGTTCCCTTCTGTTGTCTGCCTTCAAGCAGAAAGGTCTTGATGCAGGCTATATGAAGCCCGTAGAAACCGGCGTAGAAACCGGCAAAGACGGTTCAAAAAAATATATCGACGGTCTTTATGTAAAAACACATTGCGATTTAAAAGAAAATCTTGACGTTATAACTCCGTACACTTTCCGTCTGCCTTTGTCCCCTTATGCGGCGCTTAAAAAAGAAGGCGGCGAATTATGCATTAAGGAGATTCTTTTCAAATTTTACGAACTTAATAAAATTCACGATTATATGATAGTAGAAGGAGCAGGCGGAATGCTTGTCCCCTTAAAACGCGGTCATTTCATGATAGATATCGCAAAATATTTAGATGCAGGGATTGTTTTAGTTACAAAAGCAGGTTTAGGCATGATAAATCAAACTCTTTTGAGCATAGAATACGCATTAAATAAAGGCATTAAAATGTCCGGCATAATTATAAACAATGTTTTAGGCGAAAACGACGAAAGCGTATCTTCCAACAAAGAAATTTTATGCGAATTTACCGATGTGCCAGTTATAGGCGAAATTCCCTATGTTCCCGATGAAAAACGACACGGAGAAATAAAGACACACAAAGACTTTGCTTTAAAATATATAGACTTAGAAAAAATTTTATTATAAAATATTTATAAAAATAATTATCTTTCATGGAGGATTCCCGTCAATGCATATTAATCAATCGGATAGGCTTAAACAACTGCCCGTGTATCTTTTTGCGGAAATAGATAAATTGAAGTCTCAAGTAAAAGCAAGGGGTGTCGATATTATAAGTTTTGGAATCGGAGATCCCGACCTGCCGACGCCGAAAGCAATAGTCGATGTTTTAAAGAAAGAAAGCGAAATTGACGCAAATCAAAAATATCCCTCATACGAAGGTCTTTTAAAATTCAGGGAATCGGTTTCTAACTGGTATAAAAAAAGATTTAATATAACGCTGGACCCTGAAACCGAAGTTCTGTCTTTAATAGGCTCAAAAGAAGGAATAGGACATTTGCCGCTTGCTTTTATTAATCCGGGCGACGTAGTTTTGATACCCGATCCCGGATATCCCGTTTACAGGGCAGGCACTATTTTTGCCGGCGGTATCCCTTATATTATGCCGCTCAAAGAGGAAAACGATTTTTTGCCTGATTTTTCAACTATACCCAACGATATTTTGAAAAAAGCAAAACTTATGTTTCTTAATTATCCGAACAATCCCACTTCCGCATCGGCGGACAGGCATTTTTTCAACGAGGTAGTAAAATTTGCAAAGACCAATGAAATTATAGTAGCTCACGATTTTGCTTATTCCGAAGTTTATACCGGCGAAAAAGGAAACGATTCTTTTCTGGAAGCAAACGGAGCTAAAGAAATAGGAATAGAGTTTCATTCGCTTTCTAAAACGTTTAATATGACAGGTTTCAGGATAGGGTTTGCGGCAGGAAACGAAGAAATAATAAAAGGACTCGGAGCAGTTAAAACAAATCTGGATTCTGGGGTATTCCAAGCCATTCAACTCGCTGGAGCTTACGGATTAGATAATGAACTTAAAGCGGTCGAGGATAATAATAAAATATATAAAAAAAGGCGCGAACTTTTAGTGTCCGGTTTAGAAAAATTGGGTTATAAAGTATATAAATCCGATGCAACGTTTTACGTTTGGGCGCATGTTCCTAAAGCAGGTATTACGTCAAAAGATTTTGCCATATCGCTTTTAAATGAAACTGGAATAATAGTGACTCCAGGTTCTGGTTTCGGAGAAAACGGAGAAGGCTTTGTGCGTTTTTCGTTGACTATAAGCGAAAATCGCATAAAAGAAGCTTTAGTCAGAATGGGGGCATGAATTTCGCAAATGTTAAGTTTGATGCGTTTGATGCGGAAGATTTTATCGTATGTTTAGGATTAGGCAGCAATGTAGGCGATAAAGAATCTAACTTATTAAAAGCATTGGATTTTATTAAAAACGGAACAAATGTTTTAAGCGAACTTAGCATTAAACATAAAAGCCTGCTGTCCGAGGTAAATATTTTAGGCGTTTCGTCCATATATCTAACTTCTCCGGTTGGAAACGAAAATCAGCCTTTTTTTTTAAACTGCGCAGTTATTCTTAGTATTTCGTCGAAATCGCATAATAATATCGGCGACTTATCGGGTTTTTTTCATGAACTGCTGTCGTTTCTAAAAAATATCGAAAAAATTATGGGCAGAAAAGAATATTCCGCAAGATATATGCCTCGGGTTATAGATATAGATATTCTTTTTGCTTATGAAGTCAGTTCAAAAAAATATATTCATATAGATTCGCCGGATTTAAAAATTCCGCACAAAGAGATTTTTAAACGCCTGTTCGTCATGCTTCCCCTTTTAGACCTTATAAATATTTCAAACGGTTTTATTTTAAAAAAGCCGTTCGATAAAGAAAGCATAAAAAAAGCCCTTGCAGATTTAAAAAAAACCGATACAGGGGCTTCTCAGGAAATATCTTATTACGCCAAATTCGACGAAAATTTAAGAGGAATTGCACGCTAACGGGCGACGAGCTTCTCCTCGCATAGTACTTTATGAGGAAGCTCTTCGTTGTAAATAGATATAAGACCTCTTTTTATTTCCATAATTTGCGGTTCCAACGAACCGAATCTTTCCACTAAAAATTCGGCGGCTTCCTGAGGTTTAATTATGTCGCCGCAAGTAAAAATATCTACGGCAGCATAGTCGTATTCCGGCCACGTATGAATTGAGAGATGAGATTCGGCAATAATAACCATTCCGCTTATTCCGAACGGATTAAATTCATGAAATTTATGCTCGACTATCGTAGCTTTTGCTTCCGACGCCGCATCCAGCATTGCAGTTTCTACAAACTCTAGATCGGCTAAGATATTTTTTCTGCATTTTTTTAATTCTAAAAGCAAATGTGTTCCTAATGAATTCATTTTACATACCTCCTTCGGAGAACTAAAATCCCCAGCTAAATTTTAATAAATAAATAAAATTTTTACACGATTTTTTATTATATGTTATTTGCCGAAAAATGCAAGAAAAAAATATAAAAAAATCGGATAAAAAATCTGTCGTCAATTTTATATAGTCAATTATTATTCAATTATTATTCAATTATTATTCAATTATTATTGACAAAATCGGTAAAATTAATTATAATAAAAAAAGTATATTATATATATGTATATATAAATATTTATATGTTGTTAATTTTAAGTGTATTAACTCAAAACTATTATGAATGAAACTAATATTGGGGAAGAATATAAAACAGAAGCCGAACTTCTTAAAACACTCGGACACCCTATCAGACTTAAAATAATAGAGGTTCTCGTAAGCAATAAATCCTGCGTTAAAAATATCTGGGAATCTTTGGGAATTTCCCAAGCAACGGTTTCCCAACACTTAATATCCCTTAAAAACAAAGGCATAGTAAACTGCAAAAGGGACGGCGTAATGATGTGCTATGAACTTAACGACAAGAGAATCGAAAAAATATTTAAAGACTTAAAAGAATTCGGGAATCACGACAACAACATTCCAAAAAAAGAAAAGTCCATATTATTAAATTTACCTAAATAAAAATTAAAATTAATATAATTTTCAAGTATTTAATTTAATATGATAAATATATAATTATTAATATATATGAATATGAACAAAATATATAAAAATAAAAAAATTATTTTTACGGTTTTTTTGTCGGCTTTTCTGCTTATGCAGTTAACGGCACTAAAATTTTCAAAAAACGCGTTTGCCTTTAAAACTGTAATAGAACCCGATATATCGATAAATCAGGCGTTTATATATGCGTTAAAATACAATAAGATGTTAAGATTGGAAAAATTTAAACTTAACGGCGCCGAGTATGAAAAAAATGAAGCTTTGAGCGGTTTTTTCCCAAAAATTAATTTTGACGAAATTTATATGAACACGGATAATCCTTTATATGCTTTTGGAAACGTTTTAAATCAGAGGATATTAACTAACCGGAACGTTCAATCGTATTTCAGTCCAAGTTTTTTAAATAATCCGGGGATGATACACAATTATGAATCGGAGTTTTCTATAGAACAGCCCATATTTATGGGCGGAGAAATCTACTTTGGATATAAAAGGGCTCAGCTTCATATGCGTTCCGTAAAAAAAAATTTAAGCGAAACGAAACAAAAAGTTTTATACGGCGTAGCAAAAGCATATTATTCCGTTATTCTGGCTAAAAAATACGTAAACCTTATGAAAAGCATGTTGAAAACGGCAGAAAATTATAAAACGCTTTCCGAAAATTTATTTAAAGCCGGACAGGTGGTATCTTCCGATGTATTAAGAGCAAAAGTAGAAGTTGCAAAAATGAAAGAAAAACTTGCGTCCGCCGAAAAAAATTACAGGCTGGCAAAATATTTTTTAAATATAACGATAGGACTTCCTATAGATTCAAATTATATTATTACAAGCAAACTAAAAAATAGTCCTATAAGAAAGAATATCAGCATTTCATCGATGGAAAAAACGGCATTTAGAAAAAGACCGGATTATAAAGCGCTTCTGCTTAACAAAAAAAATATGAAATTGGGCATAAAATCTGCTTACGGTAAATTTTTGCCGAAATTAGTAGCGGGATACGACTATTTCAGCAACGGACAGGCTATACATCCGGACGATTCATACAGCTATGATTTTACCGTTATGCTTCATTTTAATATTTTTTCCGGATTTTATGATTATAATAATTTGCAGAAATCTAAAAGTTCATACAATACTATTCTTGAATATCAGGGACTTTTAAGAGATAAAATTAAAATGCAGGTTAGAAAAGCATATCTGCAGTATAAAACAGACTTAATGAACACCGGTGTTGCTCATCTTGCCGCTTTAAACGCCAAGCAAACTCTTAAGATTACGACCAACAGATACAAAGCGGGCATGACGACTTTAATTAATTTGGACAGGACGCTCGACGAATATAAAGCCGCTAAATTAAATTATTTAAACACGTTATATAAGCTAAATACCGATAAATATTATATAAAACTTGTTACCGGAACGCTGTAAACCGTAAAATTGTAAAAAGAAAAGTAAAACACGCCATCGGCTTATACATTTATTATCCAATTTTTTTAATAATGTTTAATAATATGTCTATAAAAAAATTTTTGTAATATATTCTTGCGATAGCACTACCAATAACGATACTAATATGATATAATGATTAGTATATAATCAATTTGAATCAAGTTTGGAACAATGGATAAGTATGGGTTAATTTGACCAATACGATATATTATACACAATATACGATATAATAATATTTATATAATAATATTTATTAGATAACAAAAACGCATTAAAAATTAAAAAGTTATAAAAGGAGGTTAAGAGTTATTATGCCTATATATGAATACGAATGTAAAAAATGCGGAAAAATATTTGAAGTTTATCAAAGGCTAAGCGATAAAGCCGAGGATATAAAGTGTCCTATATGCGGCGCTGAAAATCCCGTAAAAAGAGTCAGTGCATTCAGCAGTTGCGGCAGCGGCGGATATAGTTCGGGTTACGGATCGTCCGGCGGCTCTTGCGGCAGCGGCGGATATAGCAGCGGTTTCGGCTGAGCATAATATCGGGCGGTTCGTCCGATATTGAATAGAAAAAGATATAAATATATTAGAAAGTAGCGTATACATACATATACATAAGCCTAAAAAGACTATTAATGGGTCTTTTTAGGCTTTTTTGCGCATACTAACTAATATATGGTAAGAAGAAATGGAGAGAGAAGAGAAACGGGAAAAAGGTGTCAGATTTTATTTTCCGCTACAAAACAGTTAATTTGTCTAAAAAGATATTTGCGGAAAATTAATCTGACACCTTTTTCGATAGCACGATTATCACGCATTAAAACCAGCAAACGCAGTCGGGAGTAAGCAAATAAATAAATCTGACACCTTTAAAAAATGAGTTGCTTGACCCTTGAGTATAAAGCGTCGAGAGTGTCGAAAGATTCTTTTGAGGAGTCTTTTTTTATTTCGAGTTCGTATTTGTTTTCTTTAACGGTTCTGTTTCCGACGACTATTTTAAAAGGAATTCCGATAAGGTCTATATCTTTAAGTTTAATACCGGCTGACAGTTTTCTGTCGTCGTAAAGTACGTCGGCTCCCATAGAGGTTAAATCCGCGTAAATCTTTTCGGCAATTTCCGTAATCTTTGCGTCGTTAAGGTTAAGATTTACGACGGCTAACGCAAAAGGGCTTACGGATACCGGAAGATTTATTCCGTTTTCGTCGGACAATACTTCGACGAGTGTCTGCAAGGTTCTACCTACGCCGATACCGTAACAGCCCATGACGAAATATTTAGATTCGCCTTTCTCGTCGAGAAATTTTGCGTTTAGAGTTTTTGAATATTTTTCTCCGAGTTTAAATATATGACCAAGTTCAATGGCATTTTTTACGTCTAATATCCCCTGGCATTTTACGCACTTATCGCCGGACTGTACGCTTCTTATATCGGCAGATATGTCGAAATTAAAATCTCGTCCATGTTTAACGTTTGCCATGTGCCAGTCTTTTTCGTTTGCTCCCGTAATCCAGTATTCCGAATTTTTAATCTCCTCGTCTATTACTATAAGTATATTGGTGCTGTTATTACTGTTACTATTATCCGTTACCTCAACGCTGCCGTTTTGTTTTTTTAAACCGAAAGGACCGGCAAAACCGCAAGGCGCTCCCGTTATTTTTTCAACGTCCTGCTCTTTTGCTAGAAACAGATTTTTAATTTTTACCGCTTTTTTTAGTTTGCGTTCGTTTATTTCCCTATCGCCCCTTACCAATGCGGCAATAAAACCTATTTCGGATTCATATATTATGGTCTTTGCAAAACAGGTTTTGTCAATTTTAAGATATTCGGCTACCTCTTCAATCGATTTTTTATCGGGAGTAGAAAGTTTTGTCATTCTCGGCTGTCTGCACGATTCAACAAGCGAATCGTTATAATCGGATACGGATTCCGCTTCGTCGATTGAAGCCGCATATCCGCAGTTATTGCATATTACTATTTTGTCTTCTCCGTATTCCGAAAAAACCATAAGCTCTTCCGAATAATTTCCTCCGATTTCACCCGCCTCTGCTTTTATGAATTTAAAATCGAACCCCAATCTTTTAAATATATTTTCATACGCATGTTTCATTTTCTTATAGCTTTCGTCCAATCCTTTTTCGTCTGCATCGAAACTGTATGCGTCTTTCATAATAAACTCTTTTGCGCGCATGAGACCGAATCGCGGACGCATCTCGTCCCTAAATTTAAGATGAATTTGATAAAGAGTTAAAGGAAGTTCCTTATACGACTTTACGTTTTTTTTAACCAAATCCGTAATTACCTCTTCGTAAGTAGGAGCTAAACAAAAGTCTCTGTCCTGCCTGTCTTTAAAACGAAGAAGTTCTTTGCCGTAATCTTCGTCCCTTCCGGATTCTTTCCAAATTTCGAGCGGCTGAACGAAAGGCATGGAGAGTTCTACTGCACCGGCGGAATTCATCTCCTGTCTGATTATTTCTTCTAATTTGCGCAGGCTCTTCAAACCGAGAGGAAGGTATGTATATATTCCGCCGGATAACTGCCTTACGTAGCCTGCCCTTAAAAGCAGTTTGTGGCTTTTAAGAACGGCTTCTTTAGGATCTTCTTTTAAAGAAGGAATAAAAAAATTTGAATATCGCACTATAAACTCCTTTATTTTTTAAATTTAGATTTGCATGTTAGTTAAAATTAAAATTAATTTATTTAAGGAATAATTAACGTTTTTTTACAATTTATTCAACTTATTAATTTTTTAAATCTTCGCCGCCGTTATAATCTATTTTTTCGCCCGTTATACTTTCTATATGGTTTATTAACGCATTTAATATATCTTTATTGTCGAATTTTCCTATAACCTTTCCTTTAGAAAACAAAACGGACTTTTCCCTGCCTCCTGCAATACCAACGTCTGCATGCTTTGATTCGCCTGGTCCGTTTACTACGCATCCCATTATAGCTACCTTGACATCGGATTTTATTTTTGCCGAAATCTTTTCGAATTTTTTAGCGATGTTTACTATGTCTATTTCCGTTCTGGCGCACGTAGGGCAGGACATAAGCTGAACTCCGCCCCGCCTTAAACCTAAATCCCTGAGTATATTATAACCTGCTATAACCTCCATAGCAGGGTCGTCGCTTAGTGAAACCCTTATAGTGTCCCCCAATCCTTCATAAAGCAGTATACCGAGTCCTACTCCCGATTTTATCGCTCCGGAAAATATCGTTCCCGCTTCGGTTATGCCTATATGAAACGGATAATCCACCTTTTCTGCTAAAAGTTTATAACCCGCTACGGTAGTTAAAACATCGGTCGATTTTAAAGAAATTTTTATATCGTAAAACGATTCGTCTTCCAATATTTTAATATGTTTCAGTCCGCTTTCGACCATTGCGAAGGCAAAGTCTCCTCCGCTTTTATCGAGAACGCCTTTTTCTAAAGACCCTGAATTAACGCCTATTCTTATCGGCACGTTTTTGTCTTTACAGGCGCTTACTACCTCTTTTACTTTTTGCCTGCCGCCTATATTTCCAGGATTTATTCTCAAACCTGCGGCTCCCGCTTCCAGCGACGCAAGCGCAAGCCTGTGGTCGAAATGAATATCCGCTATTATCGGAACTTTTACGTTTTTTATAATTTCTTTCAAGGATTCTGCGGCTAAAGCCGTATTTACCGATACCCTGACTATTTCGCAGTTATAACTTTCTAAATTTTTTATCTGACTAACGGTAGCGGCGGAATCCTCGGTAAGCGTATTAGTCATCGACTGTACGCTGACCGGCGCTTCGGAGCCGACTGCAATGCCGCCTATTTTTATCATCCGTGTCGGTCTTCTTTTTATCATTTATAATTTTTCCATGAATTTATGTGTTATTTTACAGTTTTATTTTACAGTTTTTAAATTTTGATTTATATATTATAATATATCGGATAGAAAAAATAACTATAATTTATAATAAATTTAGAATAGACGGATTATTATTCATATTATGTTTGAATTTTTAAGAGATAAAGTTTATACGATAGACGGCAATAAAGTAAGGCTTTTGTCCATAATTTTATCGGTAATAATAATACTGGCGTCTTATTTAATATCGTTTTTATTTGCCTATATCGTCAAAAAAGAGTTTAGAAAAAACAGGACGATGAACAAATCGTTCGTAAAAACCGTAACCAGGTTTATTAAGTATATAATTTTAATAATCGGCTTTTTTATAGCATTTCAGGTTTTAGGCATAAATTTAAGTTCTCTGGCCTTTCTTGCCGGCGTCATCGGTCTCGGCATAGGTTTCGGAATGCAGAATATAATAAGCAACTTCATTTCAGGCATAATTATTTTGTTTGAAAAGCCTATAAAAGAGGGCGAGTACGTCGATGTTGCCGGATACGACGGTATAGTAAGCGACATAAGGGCAAGAAGTACGACTATTACGACGAGGGATAATATATCTATAATAGTCCCTAATTCTAACTTTATAACCTCCAACGTTATAAACTGGTCGCACAAAGACCCCAAAATAAGGCTGCATATACCTATGGGAATAGAAGAAACTGCATCGAAATTAGACCTCGCAAAAAAAGTTTTACTTGAGATAGCCGATAAAAATCAGGAAGTTTTAAAAGAACCTAAACCTTCCGTATGGTTCATAGGCTTCGGTTCGTCTTCATTCGACCTTGAACTTATAGTCTGGATACAGTCCCCTATAAGAAGGCATTACGTTATAAGCGACATAAATTTTGAAATAGCGAAAAAATTTGCCGAACACGATATTGACCTTACTTATCCGTGGACTAACCTCGTATTTAAAAACGGATTGCAGATTCAACAAAACGGAGAGTTGGGCATTGCTAACGGAAATAACGATATCGTTACTAATAACAGTAATAACAGCGTAATTCAGCCGTCGAAAAATTAATATTTATATTTTATTTTTTTAACGATTCCAGATAGGAAGCCAATTCGTTTACTTCGTATTGAGGTATATAATTATAAGACGGCATAATAACGTAATACGTTTTGCCTTGAATACTTATTTTATCGCCTCTTTTAAAATGTGAATTCGGATGTTTAATCTGCTGTACCGTCCAGTTAAAATCAGGTACCATATTACCGTAATTGGAAAGCGACGGACCTAGGCTTCCGCCGACGCCGTCAATGGAATGGCAATCGTCGCAGTTATAATAATGAAAAAGATATTTTCCCTGTGAATTATTATATGCGTATGCTTTAGGCGTAAAGAAAATCGTGTTTAAAAAAAACAGGCACGCAAAAGCTATAAACAAATAAGAAACGTAAGGAAATAATATTGTTTTATTTTTTTTAATAGTTTTCATATTCATGTCGGGTATCTCCTAAAAGTATTTATTTTCCGGATTTAGCGGCCGTATTTATAGTTACTTCGACCATCATACCGGGTTTTAAAATGTGATTTTTGTCGTTTAATATCTGAATCCTTACAGGAAGCCTGTGCGTTACTTTCGTAAACGTTCCGGAAGGGTTATTCGTAGGAATTAAAGCAAATTTAGACGTCGTAACGGAACCAACGAATTTGACTTCGCCCTTAAAAACTTTTCCAGGAAAAGAATCCACGGTAATAGTAACTGGGTCTCCTTTTTTAACATTGCCTATAACGGTTTCTTTCACGTTTGCGGTAACCCATACGCGCCTCAAATTATTCTCCATAACTATTGGAGTACCCGGCGTAACGTATTCGCCGGCGTAAGACATTTTTTCGGTAACGAGACCATTAATAGGAGAATATATAAAAGTATTTTTGTAGTTGGCGAGGGCTACTTTATAAGCGGCTTGCGCTACCTTAACCGCCTTTCTTAAAGGAATAAGCGTCGTCAATTTGTTTGCGTAAGTCACGCTTTTAATATATCTGGATTCTATATAATTTCTTCTGGCGGTTCCCAGTGCGGACTCAGCCGATATAAGCGCCTGTTTGGTAATTAAATACTGGGTGTTAAGTGTATCGAACTGTTCTTTTGTTATAAACTGTTTATTTAAAAGAGCAAGTCCCCTCAAATAATTTTTTTTGGCAAGTATATACGATAATTTTGCTTTATGGAGATTCGCCAAAGCTGTCGTATAAGACAGTCTGCTAATGTAGTAAGAGTTATAGGAGTTTCCTATGAATTGCGCAACATTGCCGCCGGCGCTGAATAGTTTTGCCTTTGCAAGTTTATAATTTTCTTTAGCCTGAAGCATTTCGGGATAGTACGTCGAATCGTTAATACGGGCTATAAGCTCGCCTTTTTTGACTATTTCGTTTTTATGTACGTAAACGGCTTTTATATTGCCCGGAACCATAGTGCTTATGGATACTATATGTCCGTCAACTTCCGCATCTTCCGTATATACGTGGGTAAGCCCGAAAATATACCATCTTAGTACGAAAATACCGCCTATAATTGCAATTAAAAGTATAATGGAAGCGGTAATAATATTTTTTTTGGTAAATTTGCTGTCGACTTCTTTTAAAGAGGCGTTTTGCGCCGTATCGATTTTTTCGTTTTCTCCGTTCATTCAGAACCACCCGATTAATTATTTATTCGTTATTTATTAAATTAATTAATTTTATTAAATTTAAATATTATTTTAAATATTATTTTAAATTTCCGTTAAGTTTAACTAAATTTTGTTAAACTTAATTTAGCTTATCTATTTTCATATATATAAGTTTTCTTTTAAAAGAGCCTATAAGTCTTTTTAAATCCAGAACGGATTCGTAATAATCAAGTTTTGCTGAAAGAAGATTATGTCTTGCCCTCGTAAGTTCCGCGAGCGCCGTAACAACATCGACGCTTGTAGCTACTCCGGCTTTAAATTCTTCTTCTACGAGGGTAAAATTTTTAGAAGCAAATTTTTCTTCGTGACGCAGAGTTCCAACCTGCGATTTTAAACTTTTTACGTTATAATACATAGATATTACCTGTGCTTTAAGATTTCTCTTTGCCTGAAGCTTATCGTACATAGCCTGGTTTGCTTCGGAACGAGTTTTTTCTATAGAAATAATCCTGTTAGCGCCCTGAAATATAGGCATGGTCAAGGTAGCGCCCGCCGTCCAAAAATTGGTAGAACCCTCCGGAATAAAGTGGTTATTCGACAAAGCGTTGTAAGAAGCCGAAAAATTTATTTTTGGAATATATTGCGATTCGTAATATGCCGTCTGATAAGATGCTGATTTTTGCGCAAATTTCAGGGACTTCAAACCTGGGTTATTATTATATGCAAGAACGATTAATTTGCGCAGTCCCGTTTTTTTAAACAAGGGCTGTTTAGGTTTAGCCGTTATAAAATGGCGGCTTACTCCAAGCAGCGAAGCAAGCGCGGCTTTATCCGATTTTAACTTATTTTTAGCGCTTATAAGTTCCTGTTTGGCGGCATAAAACTGAGATTTTGCCTGAAGAAGGTCTGTTATAATAGCAAGTCCGGCGTTTAGTTTTGCCTTAGTAAGTTCAAGATGCGCCTTTGCTTCCTTAAATGTTTTATGGTCGGCTTTTATTAAGCTTATGTCGTTTAAAACGGTATAATAATCAACCGCTACTCTGTAAAGAGTGCCTGCCGAAACGTTATTAAGAGACATTTTGGAAGACTTTTCCGTATTTTCCGCTGCCATATAAGCCGGAATAGCGCCGACGTTAAAAAAAGGTTCGTTTAAATCAAAACTATACTGGTAATCAGGAAAAAAGAACAAAAATATATTTCCCATAAGCGGCGTATATGCATCGGGAATGGGGGATGAATTTTCATGCATTCTCTGGTCGGTATATTTAAGCGAAATATCCGGCAAAACCATACCTACGGCAGACCATTTTAAAAGCGACGACTGATAATAGCTTTCTTTTGCGGCTTTTATAGTGTCGTTGCGGCTAATGGCAAGCATATAAGCTTCGTTTAATGTAATCAGCCTGCCCGACGAATGGGAATTCCCTACCGGCTTAAGATAAAAAGCATTTGCATTTTTAGCGGCAAAAGGAGATAAAAACGATACCGCATAATAAGCGGCGGTAAATACGATTATAAGTATGATTTTAATTGAATTTCTATGATTATCGGTATCTTTAACGCAACTTTTAATTTTCATGATTTTATTTATTTACTTACTTATTTATATAATTGATTTATAAATCATAACTAATTCAAAATTAATTTTTTTATTGCATCTTTATTTTTGCTTTTTTTATTATATATTTTTATTATAATGACTTAATAGTCATAAGTCAATATTTTTTATATTATATTTGTTTTTTTATTATTTTATTTTTTTAATAATTATTACTGCTTGCTGTAAAAAATATGCGATTAAATTGTATAAAGTTGTTTAGTTTTTTATTCCGGTAATTATAAAACCGATATGAAAAGGAAGATTTTTGATTTTTAAGTCTTTAAATCCTTTTTCGCCTAATATTTTAAGCATTTTTTTCCTGTCGAACGCCAATATACTGTATGTAAGCCATTCATAAGCTTTTTTATCTATAAGAGATCCTATTAATCTTATGAAAATAAAATATATTTTAAAGAAAATATTAAAGAAGTTATTCTCAGGCCTGCCCATTTCCAGTATAATAAATTTGCCTCCTTTTTTTAAAACTCTTTTCAGCTCGTCGGAAAATGTTTCCACGTCGTCCACGTTCCTTAGCAAAAAACCGGCGGTAACTACGTCAAAGGCGCATCCTGGTTCAATGAGGTCCATCGCATCTTCAACTTTAAAACAAATATTGTTTATCTTTTTCTTTTTAATCTTATTTTCGGCTACATTTACCATATCGGCATTAAAATCTACGCCTACTATTTCGACATGTTTATTTGCGGCTTTTGCTTTTCTGGATATATCAATAGCTATAGAACCGGTTCCGGTAGCGACGTCGAGAATTCTGTAATCGCTTAAATTATCGTTATCGGAGGAAACCGCTTCTTTTGCAACTTCGAGCCGCCAAAGTCCGTCGATTCCGAAACTGAATACATGACCCCAAAAATCATATACATCGGCTATAGAAGTAAAAATATTATGTATTTTTTGCGACATAATTAAAGGGTGGTGGTGCGCCCAGAGAGATTCGAACTCCCGGCCTGCAGATTCGTAGTCTGACGCTCTATCCAGCTGAGCTATGGGCGCGTTTACGTTATAATACTTATTTATTATTTATAATAATGTATTACAGTTATATTAATAATTAATTATAGATAATTAACGTGAACAATTACCGGAACACATAAAATCAATTTATATCAATTGATTTTATAGTATTAATTATATATAATATTTAGCCGTAACGCAAATTAATTTATGACGCGTTATTAACCCGCAAAAACAATACGCCCCCGTAGCTCAGTAGGATAGAGCAGAGGTTTCCTAAACCTTTGGTCATCGGTTCGATTCCGGTCGGGGGCACCACTCTAAACAGCAGTAAATAAGCCTTTCAAGACTACCTTATAAGATTTTATATTGATTATAATTTGCATAAATTTTATAATTTTTATAAAATTTTTATCTCAAATTTGTCCAAAATAATTTAAAAGAATTACTATGAATAATTATGAATAATTTTAATATTTTTCAAACAGACTGCTCATTAATGCGTTAAATCTGTATTTCAGTTCGTCTGCGGCATCGATTTGAATAAAAAAGGGGGTAACGGCATCGGAATAAAAAGAATTAACATCGTCTGCTTCCCTTAAAGGCTCTGATAAAGACTTAATTTCACTTTCAGAAGGTTCCTCCAAATAAGCTTTTTGATTAAAATAAACTGAAGCGTCGGCTTCTGAATAATCCCTTAAACCGCTGTATTTTGCTGCTCCAAACCTGCCCTCGAGTCTTTTTAATATAATTTCTTCTTTTTCGTCATATATTTTTGAATATACTAATATAAAAATACAGTCTTTTTTATTAAAAGCGTTAATTATTTTTTCCCTGTGGGAACGCCTTAAAAACGTGGCGTCGAATATTACCCCGCCGCCGCTTACGCCTTCAATTTCGCCCGACCTTGCCGAATTATATGTATTTTGCATATTTTCGGCATTGACCGCATTGACGGCATTGACGGCATTCTGCGTATAGTCTTTAACTGACTTATCCGCCGCGCTTTTGCATTTTTCAAATTCTTTTAATCCTTCTTCAAGCATAGTTCTATAAACTTTAGAATTTGCGTCTGCGGAATATTTTACGGACTTTTCGGCGGAACCGTATAAAGCGTGCCTGATTTCGTCCGTTGAAAAAACGCGGGCATAAAACCAAAGCGAAAGAAGGCGGGAAAGAGACGACTTTCCGCTGCCGGAAATACCGCAGTTAAGAATTACGACGGGTTTATTTGCGGCAGCAAGATAAAAAACGGCTAATTTAAAATATTTTATAGCTTTCAAGCGCATGTCTTCGCCGGATGCCGCAGAAAGAAGCGAAATTTTACATCTTACTATCGCCCTGTACGCTTTAAAAAGAGGTATAATGAAAGGCTCGAATTTCTCGAACGGCGCAATATCTTTTAAATAGTTAAAACAGTTTTTATAATAACCGAAAAATTTAACGGATTCGTAAAAATATCCGTTAAATTCAATGTCCATAAGTAAAAAAGCAGTATCTAAATATATATCCTGACATCTGTATCTTTCGTCAAATTCTACGCAGTCCATAAGACAAACGCCGTTAACACGCCTGCCGTCTAAAACGGCTATATGCTCCATTCTTAAATCGCCGTGAACGTCCCTTACGAAACCTTTTTCCGCACGCAAACGGATAAATTCTGTAAACGTACGCGACAAAAGCAATGATTCGACAAAGGCAAAAAAGGTATCCAATAAAAAAGTGCCCGATTTATTTATTTTTTTAAAAAATGAATAGGAGTCCAGCAATTTTTCCTTATCGAAATTGACTAAATATTCTTTTACGGTTTGAAAATTGTCGTCCCAGTTTGCTTTGTAAACCTCGTAACTTCCAAATTTAGAAATTCTTTTAGATTTTCTGGCGTTTTTATGGAATAAATATATTTTTTTTGCCGTTTTTTTTAAAATAACGTCTATATTTATTTTTTTTGCGATTAAATTGTTCTTTGCATTTAAATTTGTATTTAAATTTGATGAACCTATTGCGGTATGCTCGGAAAGGATATTGCTTAAAAAAAGAGCGGAATCTATTCTTCTCATCCTTACTAAAACGTCTATTAGTTTCCCGCCTTTATAACCTATAAAATAACGGTCATTTTTTTTCCGTAATTCCAATAAGTCTATATAAATTCCAGAACATGCACGCCTGTTTAAAGACAGCTCTTTTTTAGCTAAATAAATTCTTTTTTCAAGCGATGTATAATCGACAAAACCGAAATTAACGATTTTTTTTTGCTTGTATGCAAATTTATCGGTAAGATAAACTCGTGATATATGGGTTTCTATAATTTCGCTCGGATTTAAAAAATCAGATATTGCTTCTATGACTTCTTTTTCGCTCATCTCATTATTATTAACGCTATTGTCTAAGCAATTGTCAAGCATCGGTTTTTTTGCTTTTTGCATAATGTTCTATATAAATATGAATTAAAATTAATATGAATTAATATAAATTTTTACCGTATAAGTATATGTAAGTATATGTTCCAACATATCTTGCAAGATATGTTGGAACATATGTTGGAAGATATATGTCATAATATTTTATTTTTTTTAATATATGAAATATTAAAATAAAAAAGATTGATAAATTAAACTTTAAACATTACTTTTAAAAGTTTAATTTTTAAAGTTTAAAGCCGTATAACGCAATAAAATTATGAAGAAATAAAAAATAGTAACGATTTTGTAACAAAAATTTAACATATATTTAACACTATTGTCATAATTCCTTAATATTAAATTAGTATAATAAATATTGCTATAAATGGCAACGACACAAAAACGACACAGAAACGCCGACAGAAAATTTTAAATCTGGATGAACTTTTTAAATATTGCAACTTTAAACAGTGCTAAACATTACTTAACAATACTTAACAGTACACACCCATACTTTAATGAATTTGGGGATTATTTGGTTTTCACTTAAAGGATAACGGTTTAATTTTATTTATTTAAATTATTTTGAACTATTGACTTATGCCTAGAAATCCTAGAGTAATATTGCCAAATTGTCCGCATCATATTATTCAGCGGGGTCATAACCGACAGATTATTTTTGCGGAAAATTCTGATTTTGAAAGATATTTGAATAACGTTTTGGAATTAAAGGCGGAATTTGATATAAAAGTTTTTGCATACTGTCTTATGACAAATCATGTACATCTAATTTTACAGCCTGGGGATGACGCTTATAAAGTTCCAATTTTTATGAAAACTTTATCAGCAAGAACTACCCGTTATTTTAATATGCTGGAAGGCAGAAGCGGAACTTTATGGGAAAGCAGATACAAATCAAGTCCGATTCAAAAAGACTATTATTTATTAAATTGCTGCCGTTATATTGAATTAAATCCGGTACGTGCCGGAATTGTCGATCTTCCAGGCGATTACAAATGGTCAAGTTTTCCAGAAAGAATAAATTATAAAATAAATAACGATATTAAAAAAATACAAATAAGCAACAGGGAAAGCGACGAAAATAATGAAAGCGGTGAAAACGATGAAAAGCGGGACTGCCGCATATTAGATTTAGATCCCGTATTTTTAAGCCTTGGAGAATCCGACGATATAAGGTTACAAAATTATGAAAAATTCATCGGCGAAAATATTCCGCCGGAAGAAATTAATTTTTTGAGAGATTCTGTAAAACGCGGGCAGTTAACCGGAAATTCTTTATTCGAGGATGCCGTTCATCGAAGCATAGGGATTAGAATTGAAAGACGCTCTCAAGGAAGACCGTTCAAAAAAAATAAATAATATAATAATAAGAAAAAGAATAAGAATAAGTAATACGATAAATAATATAATAATATAATATTTTATTAAGGCGTAAATTTTAGAACTGAGATTAAAAAAACTTTCCCAAATCTTCTAATGCTCTCTTTAGTTTTTCTGTATTATAATTATATTATTTAAACGTACGTGAGAATTGTGAGTAATAATACTGAGGCAGGCGTTTATAAAAGCTAATCTTTTATGCCCGTCGAAGTGAAATAAATCTGACACCTATATTTTTTAATTACTCGTTTACCGCTTTATCTTTATTATGTTCTATAGGTCTTAGTCCCAGACCTGCATGCATCTGCATATCATATAGCCTATCCATTCTGTCGGACAATCTGTCTATTCTGTCGTACAGTTCTTTGTGATTAGATTTCATTTCGTCGGACAGTTTGTCTATTCTGTCGGAAAGTTCTTTGTGGGTAGATTTTATTTCGTCGGAAAGTTCTTTGTGGGTAGATTTTATTTCGTCGGAAAGTTCTTTGTGGGTAGATTTTATTTCGTCGGAAAGTTCTTTGTGGGTAGATTTTATTTCGTCGGAAAGTTTGTCTACTTTTCTATCCATATGGATATAGAACCCGATAAGAAGCCCGACTAAACCAATTAAAATTGCTAAATTTATATAATGCATAAAACCGACACCTATTAAAATATATATAAAATTGATTTAATAATTTTCGTTGCGATTAATTATTAATTATTTTTATTATAACATAGATTTTTTAAAATGGAAAATCTCAATTATAAATTTATATAATGAACAGTTAACATATTAAAAAATTATGTGAATGCGAGTTGCGGGGAAGAGAAAAACTGGCAAGAGCAGGTGGGAGTAAGGGAATAAATAAATCTGACACCTTTATTTATTTTATTTAATGTATCTTAATAAAGCTATAAATATGCTTATCACAAGTCCTATTATTATACTAGAAAACCACTTAATCATTCTTATTTCTAAGTCTTTAATCTTATTTTCTAACTCTTTTATGTCTCCTTTTGTTGCAGCTTCACATTGAAATGCATCAGATAATGCCTCTGCCTGTACTTCCGCCTGTTTTTGCGGCACTCCAACTTCTATTAATTTTTTTGCATAAGCTAATGTATCCATTATTAACCTCGAATATTATAAAAATATGTCGCGAAAAATTACTTTTTAAAATTATAACATAAAAAAATAAAAACTTAAAATAAAAAACGGCAAAGATTAAAATTAATGTGGTTTACATAATTGAGAATCATGGGAATGCGAGTTGCGGGGAATAGAAAAAGTGGCAAAAGCAGATGGGAGTAAGGGAATAAATAAATCTGACACCTTTATTTGACACCTTTATTTTTTATTTATTATTTATGACACCTTTATTTACTTATTTAATATTTAAAATCAGACTGAGACGGAATATCTAACACTTCCTCATTTTTTGAAAAACAGACTTAAGATAGCAACTAATACGCCAATCTGCCCTACCCAAAATATAAACATCCATTTAATAATATCTGCTTTAGTTTCCAAAAGTCTTCTCTCAAATTTTTCTTCAACGGTTATGATGACATCTTCACTTGAAGATTTGCTAATACCGTTAAAAAATTCAACGAGTTCCTTCTGCTCTTCTTTATTTGTATTTTTTATTAAAACTTCCGGCAAAACAATAACTGACGGCATAAATTTTTACCTCATCTCCCTACTAAATAAATTATTTATTAAATACTATGAATTATTATATTAGAAAACGCTTAATCATTCTTATTTCTAAGTCTTTAATCTTATTTTCTAACTCTTTTATGTCTCCTTTTGTTGCAGCTTCACATTGAAATGCATCAGATAATGCCTCTGCCTGTACTTCCGCCTGTTTTTGCGGCACTCCAACTTCTATTAATTTTTTTGCATAAGCTAATGTATCCATTATTAACCTCGAATATTATAAAAATATGTCGCGAAAAATTACTTTTTAAAATTATAACATAAAAAAATAAAAACTTAAAATAAAAAACGGCAAAGATTAAAATTAATGTGGTTTACATAATTGAGAATTATGGGATAAAAAAACTCCCGACTACGTCAAACGCAGTCGGGAGTAAGAGAATAAATAAATCTTGTATAATATACATATTATCATTTAATATATATATTTATTTTAAGATGTAAGGGTGGGCGGGTGGGGATAATTAAGCCGCCGCAAAAAGTTAAATAAGATTTAAATTATCGCCGCCGAATATAAATTATACATTCGGTGACGATAAAATCGATACATTCGGTGACGATAAAATCGATACATTCGGTGACGATAAAATCGCGTAATCGGTTGAAAATCAATCCGCCGGGTTGCTATAATGCATAGATGAGATTTTAATGCTGTATTAGGATTTAAAATTTAAGTTTACCAGTAAGGCTGGCAGTAGAAAGGAATAAATCAA
>JAJZBN010000088.1 GCA_021798875.1 bacterium
AGATTCCATGTAAAATATAGTCGAGCGTAATTCGGACATCCAGTTGACGAATTTTTTAATTTTTGCAATAACTTCTATATCGTTTATTTTTAATTCGTCTAAGCATAATTTTCTGAGTAGTTTATAAAATTCTACTATTTTTGGAGGCACTTCCGTATTAGTTTCTAAATCTTCCATACTGAAACATCCATGCCTTAGGGATTCTTCCAAAAATTCACTGCTGAATTCTAAAAATTCAGGACCATTAGGATTAAATGAAAGAGAAAGATATTCGGAAATTCTTTGAAGTTGTTTTTCGGGATTAGCGATCATATCGTCGTAATCGACGAAAACTACTTTTTCTCCGGCCAAGTATATTATTGCTGAAAGCATACCGCTGAACCATATATAATAAGCAATAATATAATCTATTTTCCCCTTTTTATTGATCGACCTTGCCACGCTTAAAGGATTTCTACAAGGAATTACATAAGAAGTATTTGCGCCGATTTCTGCAAAAATATCTTTCCAGATAGGCAAAATTTTACTCATAAAAGGGTCTTTAAAACCAAAAATATCGTATTCGTCAAGCCGTTTTTCGATAAATACTTTTGCCGATATTTTAAAAGCATTTATAACATTCTGAGGTATTTTTTTTAAATCGACCAATATAGCGTAATCGGGTCTTTCAAACAGCAGTTTTAAAAAACCGTAATTAAGGTTATTGATATCCGAATCTTCAAAATAACCCTTTTCGTTACCAAAATCTGCAGGCTCAAGAGACGTCCCGAGATTAACGCCTAAAACTTTCAGTCCTCTTGTAATTGCGCTTGTACCGCTTCTGGGAACACCCGTAACGGCTATTATGCGTTTATTTTTGTATTTATCTGCCGTCACCATTTTATTAATTTATAGGCGTCTGATTATTATTGATTTTAAGGGACATATCTTTTAAAATATTTTCAAACATTTCAATATTGGGTTTAAGTTCGAACTCGACTATGTCGGCAAGAAGGACGTAATCCTGTTCTACCTGAGTAGAAAGAACGGAAGAAAGAATTTTTTCGAGGTCGTTAAAATAAGACTGGACGCTTTTGCCGTCATAGACAAGGTTGTTATAATCAATTTTTAAAAACTGGGATATTTTTTCCATGATTTGAATAAACATAGTAAGTCCGCTTAGGTATGCCGAAAAATTTTTAAATCCTGCATTACTGTTTCCCCATCTTATTTCATCCGTAGTTTTTACGATTCCTGCTTTAAATTCATTTAAAAACGTTATGGCAGCGTTTAACGAACCGTTTATAAGTTCAAGCTGGCTCATAGTAGTTATTTTAATTTCGTCGAAATCCCTAAGGTTAAATGCTTTTGATTTGTCGGCGTCCAACATTAAATCGTCGTATTGAGTTCCGTTTATCGCTATGCTTTTTATTACTTTGCCTTCCGGAATAAAACTTTTTATGCTGCCGCCGTATAAAATGTCGTACATACTGCCGGCGCTTAAAACGGAATCGTTTAAATTCCCGTCGATATATAGCTTCATGCTAATTCCTCCGTTATCGTAATATGGTTAAATAATATTTATAAATTTTTGATTTTATCTAAAAAAATTAACGAAACCTTTTTAAATATATTTAATTGGAGCTTATACCTCGAATAATTTTTAAGGGAATCTAAAGCAAGACCATACAAATCGTAACTGACGGAACTGTTCTGGTTTATGACGTGAATCTGATTGAACATAGATAAGTCGTCGTAAACCGAAGAGATATATTTTAATTCAAAATCTATAGATTTTATATTGCCGGTATATTCCTCTATTTTTTCTGTATTAAACGGGTCTTTAAGAGCCAGATTTATCATTTTTTTAGTCTCCGACATACCTCTTTTGCATAAAACTATAAGGTTTTCAACCGACTTTAATTCTTCCTCTATATCTAAGCTAAGATTATATTCTATGCCCTCAAAACAGTCAAGAAAAAGTTGAATTTCGTTTTCGTCTATGATCAAAAAATCTACTTCGTAATAATGTTCTAAAGATAATTTTAGTATTTTCAGTTTCAAATCTTTAAAATTTAACTTAATTTTCACCGCCGGCAGATAATCGATAAATTTTTTAGAATCAAAACGGGATAAATAAGGAACGATGCCGGTATTTTTGTATTTGTAAAGTTTTTCGGTATAACCGATTTCATTTTTTAAGAGCATTAAAGACATATCGTAAATATATTCCGGTTTAATTAATCCCTGACAAACCGGATTTAAACATTTTAAATTAAAATCGCATGGAAAACATCCTATATCCGGCGCTATAAGCAGTTGGTTTTCGGCATATGGTCCCGTTTCTAAAAAACCGACGTTTCCGGTATAAATAACGATTAATTTAGCTCCTACGGCAACTCCTATATGCATTGTTCCGGTATCGTGGGTTATCAGAAGATTTGAACGCCGAACAACGTAAACAAGGTCGGAAACGGAGGTTTTACCTGTAAGATTAATAAGCCTTTCGTTTGCGACCATGCTTTCTATAAAACCACCTGCCTTAACGTCGTAATTTGCTCCAAGTAAAACTACTTTAGTTTTAATGTCGCCGTTTAAAAACATTTTGGCCAGTTCCGCAAAATAGTCGTAACGCCATTTTTTAAGTTCCGTCGATGCTCCTATGGCGAAAGAAATGATATTATCGCTTTCTTCTATGCCGTATTTTTTTAAAACTTCAAACTCCTTATTTCCATTATCTTCTTTATCATTTTTTTTTGTATCTAAATAAATTTTATTTACGTGTTGTTTATATTGGGTTTTATTCGTTTTGATAGTTCTTTCGTATAGATCTACGAGATTTAAAACGCTTACTTTTCTGTTTTTAACGGCAGAAAATATATATGCTATCATTTCGTCGTTAGATATTATAGTTCCTTCGCGGTTTACCGATATACCTATATTTTTTAACGAATTTAAAATATAAAGGAAATAAACGCTAAATTCATCGTGGGAAAGATTTACCGCAAGGTCGTAATTTACTTGCAAGATACCGTCGAACATGTCGCCTAAAGCTTTTAAAACATCTATAGTTAAGTCAAAATTGTTTGCTTTTAAAAGTCCAGATAGTTCGGTAACGTTTATAGGTTTAATCTCATCTACATACGGAAGAAACGGCGCAATTTCGTCAAATTCCTTAGAAATTAAAAGTTTAACGCGGCTTTCAGGATAGATTAATTTAATTTTTTTAAAAAGAGCGGTAGACTGAATAAGGTCGCCCATGCGGGTAAGATTCAGTATAATTATATTTTTCATCGCTTATTACAGCCCTTCGAGTTTTACTAATTTTGATTTTATCGCCCATAACATTAAAATCATAGCTTCCGATTTAGACAACCTGCCTTTACCGCTTTTTATGCTCTCTGCCATATCTCTTATAGAAAGCGATTTTTTGTCGGAAAACTGCATAATAAGGTCGTGAAGTTCTTTATTTCCTTCAGTTTCTTTCAACAGTTCCGAAATATTCTGCTTTCTTGTTTCAAGTTTAGATTTTATCTGTTCGTATGAATCTAAAAGTATTATATTCATCATTTCGCGAACGCGGCGTTCGTAGGTGTGATTCTTAACTACCTTTTCCCTGCCGTGAGCGGCTATAGACAACCTTTCCTCTTCATTTGCAAGGTAGTACTTTATTTTTTTTCTTAAGTCGTCCACCGTATCAAAAACTACTAAATCTTTTCCGTCTTCAAAAACTCCATCCATATACTTGCGCCTGTCCACAAGCTGAAAACCTCCGCAGGCTAAAATTTCGTAAACCCTGGGATTTAAAAAATCTCCGTTTGGATTTATGTCCCAGTGCCACATAGAAGAATGAAGGTTGATATTTATTTTTGAATAGTTATAAATTTTAACGGCTTCTTCTTCGGTAAACCTTTTGCCGCCGTCCTGAATTAACAAACTTAAAGGAAGTCCTACATACCAGTCGCCTCCCCATATTTTGAAATTAAAATCGACAAGCTGGGCAAAGACGTTTTTCC
>JAJZBN010000029.1 GCA_021798875.1 bacterium
AAAACTAAGATAAATAAAATTGTCGAGGCAATATTTTATCGAAATACTCTTTAAGCTTTGGTTTACTTATATTTGAGGTGGTGGGCTGCGCCGGGATCGAACCGGCGACCTACTGATTAAGAGTCAATTTTTGCTATTTTAATAAACTTAATAAATAACGGCTTTACGGCTTACTTTCTAACATTCAGGCATTTTTAACCTTACCTTTTTTAATCCGCTTTTATTAACTTTTAATTAAATTTTGTTATAATTATGTTATATTTGGCGGCTTGCCTTGATTGATTGTTTTCTCGCTGGAAAGAAAAAATTTACAAAGAAAAATATTTACTCCGCTATCTTTCAATATATTGATATAACCGCCCCTGCGGGTCGGTCTTTATTATAATGCAAAAAAAAATAAAAATAAAGTATTATTTTTAAAAATATTTAACTTAAGCCCGCAAACCTGCATAAATACTACATAAAAAAAAATAAAAAATATTAAAAAAAAGCTTGACATTAATATTAATAAGCGATATACTGTTAATATGAACAGTAAATATGATAAAAAATACGAAAAAGAAAGAGAGAGCGGGCATATTCATTTTTATATTAATCCCGATTTGAAAATAAAATTTCAAATAGAGTGTATAAAAAATAAAAAGAGTATGTCTGAACAGCTTATTGAATTTATTAAAGATTTTGTTTCTGAAAATAACAAAGATTAATTAACCGTAAAAACAAAAGGGAGGTTACAAATGTTATTACATTTTATTTTATTTAATTTTATTTTACCGGCAAGTTTAGGCGGCTCGGCTTTTGCGTTATCGCAAAAAAACAAAATTATCAGGGAATTTAAAGACCACCTTGAGTTTTTTTTGTGGGATAAAACATTAATTGTTAAAAGGTATAAAATAGTCCAATTAACTATATCGACAATAAATAATTGTGACGGCTATATAGCTATAAACAGCGCCGCACAGCAAGCATATTCTTCTTGCGCTCCGCCCGCCGGACCGCCTAAAACCGACCTATCCGCCCGCCTTTCAGATTTTGGAATGCTAAAAAGCCTAATTAGAGAAGCTTACATACCCGTCTACTGCGAACAACAATACTCCCAAAAAAACTATATTCAATACGACACAAAAACAGAATCCACCATAAATGACCCCTATGTAAGTGAATATATTGCCGACCGCTCCGCAGTCGCAATTTTAAAATATAATTACCAAAAACAAGAATTTAACAAAATAGAACGCAAAATTTTTCTCGAAATCGCAAGAAAATATAAGACAATAACAGAAACCGCATTTCGTTATCAATATATTATTGATAATGTAATAAATAGTCACACAGAATTAATCCTCAAAAAGGCGGTAATAGCATATATATCTTATTATAATTACAAGATAGATAGTTTTGATGCTGTTTGCAACTGCAGCGACAGCAGCGGCAAAGCGCAGAGCTTATATGATTATATTGCCGATAGCGACAACGCCCGCCTTGTGACAGGACTTAATGACGAGGACGAATTTAGCGATATAGACGCTACAGCCGAGCAGGCATTACCGATGCCGATGCCAGATACCGCCGAACCCGCAAAAATAATTAAGCAGAAAGAGCATCGCCCTAAACGGCAGGCGCAAGAGACGCCCGCTCAACTTTGTTTTGGTTTTGATGAGGGGGGGCAAAATGTTTAATTATAACTATATATCGCAGAACTGGAATAAAAACGAAAAAGACTTTCTAAGCGGTCTTGATTATGCAATTATACAAGACTTAAAAAAAAGCGGTTTGTCATTAGAGACTATTAAAACCGCAGAACTAAACCGCTTTAACGGCGACGCAGACGACCTAAAAAGTTTATTGGGCTTTAGCTCAATTGACAAACAAAGCATTTTACAAACATGCTCATTATTGAGAATACCCTATTTTAGCAAGGGCGAAATGATACATTATTGCAGAGTTAAGCTTTATCCTGAACTTTCTTGCATAAAATATTTATCGCCGAAATACTCAGCACCTATACCCTATATTTTGCCGTCTGTTTATTCAATTAAAGAGAAAAAAAATAAAGAAATATGGGTCACAGAGGGAGAGAAAAAAGCGCTTAAATTAGTCCAAGACGGCGAATACGCAATAGGTCTATCAGGCGTTTGGAACTTCAGGGCAGGCAAGGACTCGGACGAAAGCCAGCAAAACAAAGAGCTTTGGGACGATATAAGGGATTTTATTATTGCCGGCAGGACTTTTTACATAGCCTATGACACCGATCTTGTTAAGAATAGCGACGTCCGCAAGGCTTTATTTAGCCTATCTATTACACTGCAAAATTTAGGCACTATAGTAAAAATAGTCACTTGGGACGGCACAAGAGGTAAAGGCGTAGACGATTATTTGAGCGCCGGCGGCGATTTAACAGAGATTAAGCAAAATGCGTTACCTTTATTAAATTTCATAGAAAGCAATAAAGAATTTATTGAAGACGTTCTGTCAAGCATAAAAACAATTAAATTAAACGACATTTTAAGACAGCAATTACAAGATGTCTCAAAGAAAGCGGGGATTTTGAAAAAAATTTTTGATTCATATCTTTACAGACCAGAACCGCCGAAAGTTACTGATATGGTAACAGACGATTATACTATACCCGCTCCGTATCGTTCTATTAATGATATGCTTTGTATTGTTCATAAAAAAATGACAAAAATGCTCGAAATTGAAGAAACCTACGAAGAGATTTGTCCGTTCTTTTATATTATAAATACAATAAAAGCGATTGATTCAGTAGAATTAACACTTAAATTTAATGATAAAACGGTAGTTATTGACGCAAGCGGTTTGGGCGACACAAAGAAATTAAGCGAACAATTTAATAACTCGCATGTTTTTATAACAAGCAGAGATGCTAAAGACGTGGCAGATTATATCGTCAATTTTTTAAGGGTTAATCAAGATATGCCACAAATTTCTTATATATCAGAGACGAGCTGGAACAACGACAATTCTATATTTTATGCGCCGACTGTCACTATTTCAGATACTTTAAAATATAGCGACGACTTAACCGATAAAATAGCAAAAAAAGGTAATATTGATAAGCAAATAGAGCTAATTCAAGAAATATTCGGACGACATGTCGGCGCAACTATCGTATGTCTTGCTGGTTTAGCAACTCCTTTGCTTAAAATATTAAATATTGATAATTTTGTTTTTTATACGAGAGGCTTGACTGGCAGCGGTAAAACTTTATCTAATTTAGTTATGCTAAGCCTATTCGGCAACCCGTCAAGATTAAAAAACATAATGAATACCACGATAACGGGTACCGAAATAATGTTAAGTAAGCAAAAAGATATGCCAGTCCTGCTCGATGAATTGGAAACTTCGGGACAAAAAGCCGAGCAAATCCATAATTTTCTTATAAACCTGATATATAATTTTCAAAGTGGAACTGGTCGGACAAGAGCGCAGCGCAACTTATCGTTAAGAGAAACGCTTAAATACAGGGGCGTTCTTTTTTTAACCGGCGAGCGTTCGATTGACTCGATTTTAACCGGGAACTCAAGCGAAAAAGCAAATCTGGGTATATATCGCCGAACTTTAGAATTATCAGCTGATAACATTTATTTATTTGACGACACTGTAAATTTTGGACAAATTGCAGAAAATATTAGCAAAAATTATGGTCATATATTGCCTGTTTGGATTAATTATATAAAAAATAATTTATCTGAAATAAAAGAACGATACTCTAAATTTAAGACAGAATATAAAATAATAAATTTAGGCGGCAAGCAGGATTTTATATTACTTATGATATTTGTTTATGACCTTTTTTCTCAATTATTTAATATTGATTTAAATAAAAATATTACATCTGGATTAAAAGAACTTTTAAACTATAATGCTCAAATTTTTAAAGATGAAGTCTCTAATCCTTTAGCCGAAACAGAAAAATATTTAAATGCAATAAAAGAATTTGCGCTCAGGTCCGGCGGGTTTGTCGATAGGAACAACGATGATGATAACTACCGCCCGCCTCTTAAACCTATGGGACAAGTAGAAAGCGACGGAGATAATATATTATATTTTTATCCCGTCACAACTTTTAAGGACTTTTGCAATCAATATAATTTTGAAAAAGAGCGAGTTCTAAATAGCATTAATGATTATATAGTTAAGAAAGATAAATATTTTACTTACCCAAAAAAAATTGCCGGACATTTAGTTAAATGCTATATATTTAAATTTGAAATTTAACCGCCATTTTTAGTAGTTTAAAAAAGGTTACCATTTGCTGGTAACCTTTTTTTATGCCTGAAATCCTTTATTTTCAAAGGATTTAAAGCCTATTAAAAAAAGTTACCATTTTTTTTAATAAAGGTATATATATTTTTTTAAAAAAAAATTGACTACAAATTTTTTTTATTTTCTTTATACCTATTGTTTTTCAAATTTGGTAACTTTTGGGCGTTTTGTCAGTAAATATAAGGCTTTGACGTGGTAACCGATTTGGTAACTATGGTAACCTATATTAATATAAAATATATAATATATCAATAAATATAATAACTTATATATTAATATCAATATAAAAAAGTTACCAAATTATAATTAGCTTGGTAACCGTCAATGTTTACGCCATTTTTCAACAAACTATAACCCGCAAACATAAATAAACAAAAGCTTTCTCGTTGGATAAAAAATATCAAGACTTTTTCTCTCCAACGAGACCGCATTGACAAGTTAGCTATATTAATGTAAGTCAAATTAATTTAATTTTTTATGGAGGTGTTAAAATGAAAAAGTTAGTTTTGTTTTTAGTATTGTTCTTTTGCTTTAGTCTCGTCGGCTCCGCTCCCGCTTTTGCGTCTCCGCAGTCTATCGCATTGACGGGGACTATCCCGCCCGGCGGATATCCGCATTCAACAAATCCGGCGCCTACTCAGGTAAACAACAACATTAGAATGGCAGCGCAGTCAATCAACCTGACCGGACAACTACCTACCGTCCAGAAAGGCGCAGGCGCAACGGCGGCGATACCGGCAGGCTCAATAAATTTAAACGGTACGCTCCCGTCCGGCGTTCAGGGCTTGACCGCGTCTAACGGCAATAACGGTGTCGGTGTCGCAATTTTAGAGGGCCTCGGCTATTTATTTACTGTCCGGCTTTTAACCTTGCATTTTTAATTTTTAATTTAATTTAATTTTAAACGCCCGCCCTTAAACAAGGCGGGCAAAGGAGGGAAGAAAAATGAAATTGAAAGTTATCTTTATACCGCTTTTGTTTGTTGTTGCATTTTCGTTAATTGTCTCTGTTATTTCGCAAATGCAGGCAAAAAATAAGCCTGCAAAAAAAGTAAATTCAAATTCAACAGTAATTATTAAAAAAATGGCGAAAAACAAATATAAAAACGCCGCTTAATTCAACATCAATTACGCCCGCCTTGCTTAAGGGCGGGCAAGGGAGGTATCTTAAATTCAAAATATGATATACTTATTTTTAACTTTTATTTAATTTTTTAACCGTATGAGGAGGATTTTAGAAATGAAAAAGTTTAAACCATTATTATTATTACTCGTTGCGTTTGCGGTTCTTTCTGTATCTGTATCTATTCAAAGAGCCGACGCATTTACTATTTATAATTATTCGTTTAATAAATTTAAAAAGTTAGTTAATATTTTTGCTAAAAACGCTGGAATTAAGATAAAATTTACGAATATTTTTCATTTATACACACTTCAAAACCCAGATAAAAATTTTACCAGTTGCAGCGTTTCGACAAATGTTAACGACTCGAATATATCTATTTCTTACCATAAAAAATACGACTGCACTCCCTATGCCTATTTGAATACATATCTTAAAAACGTCAACTTGGGTTATTCTTTTAATATGCCTAAAATCTTGACTAAAGCCGATTGGCGGCAAATTTTATTTAATTTTTTACGCTTAAACGGCGTAGCCTTATCTAAAAAAGGCAATACTTATTACGCTTTTTATTGGGACGGGAGCGGTGGAGCAGGCACGCATAACCGTTTAAGAAAATTTAATGAAATGGTAATAAGACATTTTAAAAGAGGTTTTACCGTATATCAAAACCAAAGCAGATATTATAATGCTAAATATAGAATTGTCATAATACCCTATAAATATATCGTTGCTTTTGATAATTCTAATAATTCTAATAATACCGAAAGCGCAATAATTAAAGCGCATAAAACTAAAGCGTTTAACAGTATATATCCGCTTGCTCTTGCCTCGCTTAAAAATTATAAAAATAAAAATTTAATGCCAAACGGTATAAGTTCTAATACTTTTTCTCTATCGAAAGCCGGACTTAGACGCTTGATTTTTAATGTAGTTCAGCCTAATTATTATGAAAATAGCGTATCAGCTTTAAAGCAGGTATCTACTTTATCTAACTTTGACATGAGCTTGGGCGGTCAGGGCGCTACTCCCGCGCAAATAGCGGCGCAAGTTTCAAATACTGAAAATGGTATGTATCGCTCCGTCGAAAGTAGCGTATCTCAACTTAATTCTGTCACATTATCAACAAAGGTTCTTTATAATACCGTCGGCAATTATTATCAAAACGGCTTAATATCTCGTTTTGGGACAATTCAAACGTCTTTATTAAAAAAAGTCGGCATTTATAGTAATATTGATATTTCATATCCTGTAATTCTTGAAAAAACTAATATCTTTTTATCAAAAATAAACGCCGACTCGGCTAATATCGCAAGATTTAATAAACTGTTTGGCGGTAATTTTACAAAAATAAAAAATAGATATAATTACGTCCCGAATATCCCTAAATTCAACATGACAATGATGATGAAAATAGGCTCTCTGTTAAAGGGTTTCGGACTTTCTAACAATGCAATTTTTTCAGGTAATGAAAGTTATGACTTGTTACAAAAATGGGCTAATTATCCCATAATTAACCTGAAAAGTATTAATTTTTTCTCGGTTGCCTATTTCTTATTAAAGGGTTCGTTAAATAATAACAGTGTTGACGATAAAATATTAAGAAATATAATAATGGGACATTACAAATCAGCAAGGCAAGAGTTTTACTCTATACCCGCTCCCGAAAAAGTTAATACAAATTATGTTGCCGCTTTTTTAAGCGCTAAAAGCTACGCCGCTAAAAAGCAGATAACTCAAGACGTATATAATAAAGTTTATAGTATATTACCTATGGGCTATATTAAAAAAGGTTCTGTATCATGGGACATGGTTGCAAAAAGAGAGGGCAGCAACAAAATGAAATATGCCGAAAGACTGCAAAAAGTCTATTACCTTATGAAAATTATTATTTTGCACGATAAAACAAAAGCTAAATGGACGCCGTGGTCTGGAGCGTTGCAAAATAATAACAACGCCCAAATATTAAAACTTTGGCAAGCTTATAAACAAAATTAACATTTTCGGGCGGAGTAATCCGCCCGTTAGCTATAATAAAATAATATAAATCAATTATAAAGGGAGGATTGAAAATGAAAAAGCTTTTATTTTTTTTAATGTTGTTTTTCTTTACCGTTTCAAACGCCTATGCCTATAAGGTAAGTCAAATCGTTAAGCAGCCGATAACTAACTCGGACTTATCCGCTTTAAAGGCAATGGTTAAAGAGCATAAGCATTTTAGCGAGGCAGACTTCAGAAACCTGTTGCGAAATTATATAGGCTCGGTAGGTACTTCTATTTCTTTAGGCAACTCAAATTCAAACATATTCTCTATGATGAAGTCAAAAGCCGTCGCTACCGTTAATAATTCAGGTCATAGCATATGCGATAAATACCGCTATTTTGTTAAGAACGGCAAGGTAGAAAGAGTTAAAATATTGCCTATATGTTATTCATATTTTACAGGTAGACAAAACAAACAGAGCGCAAGGCAAACCGCAACAATGCTTCATTTTCATTATAATGGCAAGGCTCTTGCTATGCTCGTTTATAATATTTTAAATACTTATCCTAACGTAAAAAATAATATTAATTCTCAAGGCAGTAATTATCAAAATGCCTTATGGATAGCTACCGATAGAGGCTTATTTCATACCGTTTATGTTATCCTTAAATACGCACCGAAAGTAAATCCCGATATAACGGGCATATCTAATTATTTTGCGGTAAACGGTAGTTGTGTAAGCAATAGGCTTTTTCAATGTTCATACAACTTTATTATACCGCATAAATGGATAAATAATGATTCTTATGTTTGTCAAGATTTAATAAACGCTGGCGGCGGGACATACAATGATACTTACGGGACGGTATATTCAGGACTGTTTGCTGGAAGTTTATCGTTTTTTCAAGCTGATGGAGTTCAAGCATTGCCATTTGACGCATTAAGGCTTAATTCAATAAATGCGCCTGCTTTTGATAAAATAGTTTTCAAAAAATTATTTCATGAGACTACCTTTACGTTTATGGGTAGTCTAATAGGCGATAATGTCTATTGCCATAAAGGTAAACGTCCTTAATTAACCCGCCCGCCCTTTAGACCTTGCCGTAAAAAGCAAGGTCTTTTTTTTTCTCGCTGGATAAAAAATATCCTGAATCCGCCCGCCGTTTTCGTTATATTACCGCAAAAAGTCAAAACGGTTTTAATGGGTTTGTAATGATAAGAAATTTTTGTATACATTATAAACAATAATAAGGCAGTATTGTATTAATAAACATTGTTAAAAATTTTTATTTTTTTTTGCCCGATTTCAAAAAGCGTTTTATTGCGTTTTTTCGTGGGAGAAATTTTTGTATATTTATAAACAATAATAAGGCAGTATTGTTATTATAAACATCAGTGAGAATTTTTATTTTTTTTTGCCCGATTTCAAAAACCTTTGAAAAACCCCCTTGTGGAAAAATTTCCACAAGGGGGTTTCTTGTCTTGTTGTCCACTTGACTTGTTCGTCCGTCTATCCGTCCCGCTTATCATTTTAAACGCCCTAAAATGCGTTTTAAGGCGTTTAGAATTAAAATAGGTATAATTAGACCTAAACGAAAAAATAAAGCCTTTAAAAGGCAAATTTGAGCGTTTTTGATATTAATTGTTGTCATAGTGACGCCCGCCCTGCTCCGTCAATTAGCTATATTAATATAATTAATTTTTTTAAATTACCGGAGGTCGAATATGAAATCGTCAGACTATCTAATATGCCTAAATGACGGCGTTATCCGTCCGAAAACTGAACCGTATTGCAAAATTTGCGGCTCAAGCAATAGAGCTTTGCCTTTGCTTAATTTTCTTTTTACTTTTAACCCGTCAAAACATAGCCGTCTTTTACATATCAGGCTTGCCAATGAAAGCAAGCTCTTAACGTTAAGAAACGCCCGCATATGCAACCGTTGCGAAAACATAATACCTATTACAAACGCAGGCAATACCTGTTGCATTTGCCAAAGTAAAGATATTCAAAAATTATTTGCGATAAGGGAGGATTAAAAATGAAAAACATTGATTTTTTGAAACTATCTATCTATTCGTCAATACTTGCCTTTGATTTAATTTTCTGGATAGGAATAATTTACCTTTTTTTAAATTTAAAATAATAAAAAAAAAATAACGGAGGATAAAAAATGGCTTCATTAGACCTTGAAAAAATAAGAAATGTCGATATTATTGACCTTGCCGAACGGCTCGGCTTTGAAAGGGATAAATATGATAAAAAAGAGTATCGCAGGGACGATATTAAAGTCAGCATTGATGATAAAAGAGGCAGATTCAATTCTTTCACAAGCGACGTCCACGGCGCCGGCGCAATAGATTTTGTTATGAAAACTGAAAACTTGTCATTTCAGCAAGCGGCGCAGATGATAGCCGATATGTATGCAATACCAAACGTTGAGAATAATGCTTTTTCTATCCAACGAGACCAAAACCAAAGCAAAAGCCCTAAAGAAAATTCAAATAATATCATTAAAGACTACAAAAAAGAGACCGAAAAAGCAAAGCAAGAACCTGACGAAAAAATCTTAATAATGCCAGAAAAAGCAGATACTGACAAAGAAATTAAAGAGTATTTAACCAAAGAAAGAGCAATAGACCCTAAAGTAGTAAACGCCTTAATTTCAAAAGGATATATCTATCAAGAAAAACAGCACAACAACGTCGTCTTCATTGCAAAAGACACCAACGGCAAAACGACGGGCGCCGAGATAAAAGGGACAGACCCAAGCGTAAAATTTAAAGGCATGGCAAAAGGTAGCGATAAGAACGCCGGAGCATTTACGCTTAAACTGAATAACAGCAAAGAAAGCCTCGTTTTGACTGAATCGGCATTGGACGCTATAAGCTATTGCTCCCTAAATAAAACCGAAAACGCTACCGTTATATCTACCTCGGGACTTTCGCCCGCAATTACGCCCGCTATTTCAAATATCATTGAAAAAGATAATATTAAAAATGTAAAAATTGCATATGATAAAGACAAGCCCGGACAAGAAGCAGCCGAAAAGTTAAAGGACGCATTGCAAGAAAAATATAATGACATAAACATCGAAATTAAAACGCCTGAAAAGGGCAAAGATTGGAACGAGAATTTACAGCTTGAAACGCAAAAACCGCAAATTAAAATCACTATCGACGATAAGTTTTTGACCGTCGAGAATGCCGGTAAAATAGATAAATTTGAGATTAAAGACCCGACGGCAATTACTCAAGACAAAATAGAAAAACTTGCAGACAAATTGAAAGAATCCGAGCCGAATGCCAAGGTAGAAATAATTGACGAAAGAACCAAAGAGAAAGAGCAAGACAAAGAATATGAAAACCCTTACTTAAATTTTAATAACGATATAGAAATGGACGGGAGGTAAAAAATGATAACGTTAAAATTTCTACCGACATTAATTTTATTTTTTTTAATTTTCTATTTTCTTTTTCTTTTTTCGATAGAGCCGTTTATTGTAAAGCCGAACTTAAAAGCCCTGCAAAAAGTTTTTATTGTTATCGGCTTTTCGGCAATCCCAATAATTATAACTTTTGCTTTCATCGTATCAATAATTTATTAATTAATTTTTGAAATTAAATTTAAAAATACGGAGACCTAAAAATGAAAGAAACCGAAAAAGATAAAGCCGTAAAAAGAATTTTAAACTATATTGAGAAATTAAATTATTTAATGCGAGATAGCGGAGTAATAACGAGAGAGATAATAGAAAGACAAATAAGAAAGTTTGAAACGAGAATAAGAGAGATATTGCAAAAAGATAATTAATAAGAAAGTTAGAATTTTGCAACGAGAAAAAGAGAGATATTGCAGAGTAAAAATAATTAATTTTTGCAGAATTTAGGCTATGAATTATTACCGTTTTTAGTTTGTAATTTTGTTAATTTTTATTATGCTGTTATTTTTAAAAACCGTTTAGCACGGTAATTGACAGACCCCACGCAACGAACTTGCTTTTTTCAAAAACCCGCCAAACCTTATATATATCCTAAAGTTTAGGCGGTAATACAACGTAATATTTCATTTTAAAATATCAATAAATTCAATAACTTACAAAACTAAAAGCGTATTATTTGTAATACCGTTTTTTTGGCTAAAAATTACAAGTTTTTTAATTCAAAAAAGCTTTAAAATTTCAAAAAGTTTTCAGTTAAAAAAGTAAAAACTTTTTCTCGCTGGAGAGAAAAAACTTAAGCCTTTCTCTTTTAAAAAAATTCAAGTTAGCTATAAAGAATAGAACCTAAATTTAATCTCAAAGGGAGTAAAAAAATTATGAAAAACGTTAGCTTGAAAATGCCCGACAGAACTTACGAAAAGTTAGAAAATTATAAGAAAGAAAATAATATAACTATGACCCAAGCTATTATAAGTTTAATTGAAAAAGGCTTTATAAAAAAGTCAAACGACTACGCAGAATTAATTAATTTTTTTAAAGAAAACTTTAACGATAAGCACAAGGACGAATTATTAAAAATTACGACAGAATTTACAAGAATTGAGACGGCGCTTAAGAAAATTTACGATAAAGTTTCGACAGGCAAACCCGCCCAAGAAACTAAAAAACTAACAGCTGCGGATATGTCAAAATAATAATTTAATTTAATTTTTAACGGAGGATATTTTTATGAAAAACATTGACGACATTAAGAAAAGAATTACGGATTTACAAAAAGAAATTAAGAAAATTGAAACCGAAAGAAAGGTAAGAATCGGCGCCGAGTTTATTAAAAGTTTTGACGGCAAGACGGAGATAAACGGCAATGATATTTTATCTTTTTTTGAAAGTCTGAAAGGGCTAAATTTATTTATCGCCGACGTTAAGCTTTCGGCAATATCAGAAACCAAAACGTCAATATCCGAACCTAAACCGGAGGTAAAAAATTATGTATCTTTATAACTTATTTTTGCAATTTTTGAACAAAGTAATAGACCTTGCAAAAACGCATATGCAAATTGCAATATTTGGCGGAGCGTTCTATCTTTTTTACATTATTGTTATTTTTTGGGACGGCAAGAAAAAAGGACATGTCAGGGGAGCGCAGCTATTAAATTATAACCATAAAAAAGGGATATTCAATAAGCTTATTCAAAAAGTTAAGACCGTCAAAAAGAAAAACCCTGACAGTATTTACATAGGCGACGTCGAATTACCGAGAAAAGACGAGGACAAGCAAACTTTAATTTTAGGACGTCCGGGCGCAGGTAAAACTACGATATTTAATTCAATTATAGATAAGCTTATCGAGCGCAACTCTAAAGCTATAATTTACGATATAAAGGGCGACTATATCCAAAAGTTTTACGACCCTGAAAAAGACCTAATACTAAATATTGCCGACGCCCGCTCTCTCAAATGGTCTATTGCAAACGAAATATCAGACAAAGCCGACCTTGTATCTTTGGCGGAGTCTCTGATACCGAGAGCGACCGGCACGGAGCAACATTGGAACGATACCGCCCGTGGCGTATTTACGGCTATATTGCGCCTTGCAGTTTTACAAAATAAAAAAGCAAATAAAGATATATTTAATGTAATTAATAAGCCCGTCGCTGATATATTTAAATATTTATCAGATAATAAACAGCCCGAATCCGTCTATATCTCAAATCCGAAAAACAGCTCGGACGTAATGTCAACGCTTATGCGTTATGTAAGCTGGCTTGAATATGCGGAGGACGGCGATTTTAAAATAAAAGACTGGATAAACGATAAAAACAAGCGCTTTATCTTTATTTCAAATTCAACGAAAATAACGGACGTTCAAAAGCCGTTATTAACCTTGTTTATCGACCTTTTCGTAAAAACTTATTTAAGCTTGCCGGACGACATATCAAGGCGTATGTATTTTTTGCTTGACGAGTTTGGGACTTTAAACAAGCTTTCAGCCATAAAAGATATGCTGATTTTGGGACGCTCAAAAGGATTATGCAGCGTTTTGGGCGTTCAGGACGTCGGACAAATTGACGCCGAATATCAAGAGCAGACCCGAAACACGATAATTAACGCTTGCTCTAATGTTGCGCTATTAGCCCAGAACGACCCGAACACCGCTAAACTCGCCGCCGAAATATTAGGACAGTCCGAGCAATGGGAGGACAGCCACAGCGCCGACGAAAGCGGCACAGGCTCTACGACGCAAAACGCCAAGCAAATTAAATATCTTGTTTTACCGTCAGAATTTCAGTCTATGGATAATTTAACGGCTTTTGTCCGGATATTAAAAAACTGGCAATTTACGGATATTAAGTATGTTAGCTATGATAATAAGAACGAAAGTTTTATTTTAAACAATAGCTTTGAGTTTCAAACGACCGCTGACCCGGACGGCATAGAGAGCGACGGACAGATCGCAACCGACGGGGATAAAATAGAAACCGCCGAGCCTGAAACTACAATAGAAACCGCCGAGCCTGAAACGGTTAACATAGACGACGATATAAATAACGATAACGACATATTTAAATAATTTTCTTTTTTTTTAAATTAACCCGCCCGCAAGGGCGGATAACGGAGGTAAATATCATGGAGTTAAAACAGTCATTAACAGGGACATTTTATTTAAGGGCTTGCAACGCCTTAAGGGAGTTATTAAACGACGTCGTAAAGGATAAACCCGAATGGCTTATAGTCATAGGCGATATTGAATCTATACATAACGATATGGCAAACCAGACAGGCTCTTTAATGGCAATGATGATGTATAAAGAAAAAGCTATATCAAGGATAAACGACCTGACAAGCGATATTTACGAGCTTGACGAGGACTACGAGCCTAATTCATTAACGGATTTAAAAGACGCCGTAAGTTTTGCGAGACAAGTCGATAAGTTAATGGAGGCGAAATAATGTCGGTATCTATTAGCAACGCCGCAAGTTCGGGCGGTTCGGTATCAGGTTATTACGAACAGCAGAAAGAAAACTATTACTCCGCCGATAAAACAATAGGCGTTTGGCACGGCAAAGGTCTTGACGGTCTGGGCTTAAAAGACGGCGGGCAGGTAAATAATAAAGAGTTAGACAATTTATGCAAAGGATTTAGTAAAGACGGCGTAAACGCAATAACTTATAACGCCGGCAGAGAAAACCGCAGGGACGCTTACGATATAACCTTTAGCCCTGACAAGTCCGTATCTATTACCGCCGCTTTTTCGGATAAAGAGACCGAAACGGCAATAAAAGACGCCCATAATGAAGCAGTTAAGGCGGCTATGGACTACATAGAAAAGAATTTATCGCAATACAGAGAAACGAAAGGACAGGACACGCAAAAGGTTAATTCGGGCAATCTTGTTTATGCGACTTACGACCATTCTTTAAGCAGGGAGAACGACCCGCAAATTCACACGCATGCGGTAGTACTAAATTTAACGCAGACTAAAGACAGCTCTTATAAGGCGATAGAAAATAGGGACATATTTAAGGCGCAGAAATTAGCCGAAAGTATCTATCAAAGCGCTTTAGCTAAAGGTTTATCGGACAGAAATATAAACGTCGAGCAAGGCAGATACGGACAAACTAAAATATCCGGAGTATCTGATAACGCCATTACTCTTTTTTCTAAAAGAGCCGAGAAAATAACCGAAAAGCAAGCGGAGTTAAAAGAAAATACTAAATACTCTAAAGAAGCCGTTTATAATACCGCCAAGCTTTCGACCCGCCCAGATAAAGACTTGTCTAAAAACTTTGAAAACCAAAAAGAAGCATGGGCTAAAGAAGCTAAAGACGCAGGTATAGACATTAAAGCGGATTTAGAAAAAGGACAGGCAAGCGGACAAGTTAGGCTTATGACCGCAGAGCAGGCGGTAGCGGCGGCTATTAACGACCTAACGAGCAAACAGGCGGTAGTATCTAAAAACGAGCTATTATCTACTTCTTTAAAATACGCTTTTATTTCAAACATAGACCGGATAGAAAAAGCGATAAGCGATAATAAAGACATAGTTAAATTGAAAGACAGAGAAACCGGCAAAATTGCTTATTCTACCGTTTCTATGGTAAATACCGAAAAAGCGGTAAAAGATAACTTCGAGACGGGCGTAAATAAAAGAGAACAAACGGCTAATAAAGAGCTTATAGATACTAAATTAAACGCCTTTGAAAATAAAAATAATTTTAAATTATCGGACGAGCAGAGAGGCGCAATTCATACCGTTTTAGAGAGTAAAGATACTTTTTCTAATATTCAGGGCGTAGCGGGCGCCGGTAAAACTACCCTTTTACAAGCATTAAAGACGGTAACGGACGCTCAAGGCAACCGCTTAATTGCAATCAGTTATCAGGGTAAAGCGGCGGACGAAATGGCAAAAGCTTTAAAAGATAATAAAGTCCAGAGCGCAACGATAGAAAGCTTTAAAAGTTCAGGCGTTAAGCTGACTAATAAAGATATAGTAATAATGGACGAAGCGTCTATGACCGGCGCCAAAGATATGCTTGAAATTCAGAATAAGATAAAAGAATCGGGCGCTAAAATGGTAATGATAGGCGATTATAAACAAATTCAGGCAATAGCGGCGGGCAAAGCTTTCGAGCAGGCGGTAAAGTCGGGCTTTATAACAAAAGCAGAATTAAACGAATCTTTACGCCAGAGAAATAATAAAGAATATCAAAATACCGTTTCTATGTTTGCTAAAGGCGATACGGACGGAGCGTTTAAGTCGATGGGCGATAAGCTGCAAGAGATAACCAATAAGGACGACAGACGTCAGGCGGTATTAAACGAATACGCCAAATCTGGTAAAAATACGGTAATTGTGACGAATACCAACGCCGAAAAAGACTATTACAATAAGAATATCAGGGACGGCAAGATAGAAAAAGGCGAAATTAAGAACCAAAGAGAAATTACCGTATCAAATGAGAAAAAGTTAAACGATACCGAGAAACGGCAGGCGCATAATTACGAAATAGGCGACCGTCTTTATTTAAAAGAAAATGCAATAGGTTTAGGCAAGAAAGGCGCAGAGTTTACCGTAAAGGCTATCGATAAAGAAAATAATAAATTAATACTTGAAAACATATCTAAAACCGAATGGCAGGGACATAATACCGGTAAATTTATCCGGCAAGGCGTTTCTAACCCTAAAAATTTAGCTAAGCTGCATAACAAAAACGAAAGGCAGGAATTTAGGCAGGAACGTTTAGAAAATACGGTAATTACCGAACAGAAAAATATTAAGAACGATACTTTAAAAATGTTCGGATTTAGGGATACCAAAACTACCGTTGAGAAAACCGTTAAAACCGAGCATGTATTAGACTTATACGATAAAGACCTTGTAAATAAAATAGGCGGGATAAGCAAGGACGAGATAAAGGCTTTCGGACAGGGCGATAAAATAATGTTTACGAAAAACGATAATAAGTTTAAAGTAAAAAACGGACAGACCGCCGAGATAATAGGGCTTGAAAAAGATAAAATGACCGTTAAAATGGAATCCGGCGATATTAAAAAAATAGATACTAACAAATATAAAAGCTTTGATTACGCCTACGCAATAACTATCAATAAGTCCCAAGGCATGACGACGGATAAGGTAATAGCCGACCTGAACGCCAAATATGCGACGTTTAACAGTTCTTACGTTGCAAATACAAGAGGCAAAGAGGATTATAAGATATTTACGGACGATAAAGAAATGTTAAAAGAAAACTCAAGCGTAATGCAAGAGAAAACCAGCACGTTAGATTATGATATTATTAAGGACGACGGCAGAGATACCGAAAACGAGCGTAATATCAATGACGGCTTTGAAAGGGATTACGGCAGGGATGACGATAACGACAAAGAACGCTGACCGATATGAGCCTTACGGCGATAGAGAAAATGCCTTTTGCCTGATTATCAAGTCTGACCTGATAAATGCCTGAAATTATTATCTTTTTGCCTTATTTTTTATCGATGTTCTTATCGCAGTTCTTATAGATATTTGACGCTATTAAGTCGATAGAAAGTCGTCATTAAGCGAGTTATTTTCTTTTTGAAAGGATAGCATATAGCGATTTGTAGCAATTTGACGCAGTTGTATCGATATTAAGTCGATAGAACTGCGACAAGAACTGCGAGACCTAATTCTTGACAAGTTCATTAGTTAAGCGGGCTATGTCGTGGTCAAGTGCCGTAATTGTCTTTTCTATTTTTTCGACATTTTCGTTGCCTTTCGTCAGGTATCTCAATATCGTCAATTCGCATTGAATATATTCAAGTATGATATGAATTTCTTGCCTATCCATTGTTGCTACACCCTTTGCTAATTTCTTTGAAAAAAATAATATCCAATAACGCCGACGCCTTTTCGTTTTCGGATAACCTATCAAAGCGCTCGTGTAGTAAATAAAAATCGGCCATATTTTTTTCTTTGGCGGTCCGCAAATAAAGCCGGACAAACTCGTTAACTTTGCAATTATCTGTCATTGCGCCCCCTTAAAAATTCATAATAGCGGTTAATTTAATGCCGTTTAGGACATAAACGGTAATTTGCCCGACGTAAGCTCCGGTCTTTGCGATAATACGGTATCCGTAATAATTAGCCGTCGCCTTACCGTATTGCCTTGCCTCTTGGATAGTATTATTGATTACGGGCTTAATACCGTTTGGCAAGTTATCCCAACCCGCCGGATTAGTATTTTTAACTTCGGATATAGCGCCGTTACATACCTTATAATTTTCAATATCTTTATTATTAAAGCCCTGCGTCCTGCGGATTATGCTTATTAATTTACAGCCCGACATAGTCGTCATAATAGGCAAGGCGTTATAGGTATAAGCTCCGCTTGAGTATGTATAAGGGCTATTTGAACTATAAACCCGCATTGCCAGCTTGTTAAATGTAGAATCCGAGCTATTGTAAGGTATATTAAAAATACCGAAAGCGTAAGCATTGCCGGCAAATAAGAATAACATTGAAAAAACAATAAGTTTAATTTTCATAATTCGTCTCCGTTTTCAAAAAATAAAGATAACTAACAAATACATTTTTTTCAAATTCATTCAGGGCGAGATAGGCGTCCATAAATTCACTGTAATTTTCGTCATACCCGCCTTGAATATAAAGCCTGACTACCTTTCTTACTCTGTCGGCGTTAAATATAAAGTCCATATTAAAACCCGCCCGTAGCATTGTTAATATTACGGTTAAGCTGATTATTATTACTAATAGGACGGCTAATAGGACGTTTAATAGCCTGTCTTGGACTTGGCGTAGTATTACCGCCAAATTTGTTATTGAACGCCGTAAACTGCTGATTAAACTGAGTAGTTTGTTTTTTTACTATCGTGTTTACCTTATGCTGATTCTGAACGACCAGATAAATTATAAAAATAAATATCGGGATAGTCAGTAAAACTAATTTACCAATCATTGATTTCATTTTTTAAACCCTCCTTAAAAGTTAAATTAATCTTATTAATATAGCTAACCCGCCGGTTAGGGCGGGATAGTATTAGAATAGCGAGTTTAACATATCATTAGTAAGGCTATTCGTATTTTCGAGCAGATGCTCAAGGCTTTTTGACTTATCCATAGATAAACCGCTTTCGTTATTTTTGTTATAGCCCACAGTAATTACGCCGTTTACGCCTGCAAAATCAGATTGCGGGTCAAACCATTCAAGCCCGCCGAAACTCATTTTAGGCGTGACTTCAAAGTTTAAGAATACGCCGCCGCATTTTAAGCTTTTATTATAAATAACGCAAGTATTATCCTTAATTTGACGTTTCATAATATTATATTGAGTTCTTAACCTGCCAGACTGATGAATTATCGCATTATATAAACTTTGCCCGACTTCGTTATAAAAAGCGTTATTCGATACATGAAAAACATTGTTAGCCATAACAGAACCGGCGCCGTTTTCTAATGAATTATGAAAGTTATCTATTGCCTGAGCTATAATTAAACCGTAGCTTGCGACGCATTGCATATAACGCTTAACTTTAGCCTGCTTTATCATTTTATTTTTAGCGCCTAACTCTCCCATTTTTTGCAGATATTCGAGAGCGTATAAGTCAACGCCGTATCTTGTCTGGACATTTAAAATAAAGCTATTTAATGTTTTCGGATTATTGATAATGTCGCAGCGTCTAAAATACCTGTTATGCCGTTCAAGATAGCTTAAATACGGCAGATAAAGAGAATAAACCGATATTTCTTTTGATATTTCATAAGTATTACTTATAGTCTTATTTTGAGATAGAGCTTCGTTCATAGCAAGATGATAATTAGTATTTGCGGCAACGCCGACGCTTAAAGCATAGCTTGACCTTACCATTATCAAAAATAAGTAAAGTAATGTTAAAACCGCAATCCCTAAAGCCGAGAACTTTATAATTTTTGTCTTCATAGTTTTTACCTCTGTAAATTAATTTTTAAAAACCGCAAGGCTTTTAAACCTTGCGGCAAGTAAGTAGTGGAGGCTACATTATCATAGCTAACTTGAATTTTTGAAATGTTGAAATGCGGGCTAATTTTCGGCTTTCTAATTTGCGTTTTAAGGGCTTTGTTTTTTCGTTCAGGTCTAATTATACCTGTTTTAATTTTAAACGCCTTAAAACGCATTGTAGAGCGTTTTTTCTCTATTCATACAGGCAAAAGAGAGCTAAAGCCTCTATTAAACATTTTTCTAATGCGAAATTATTTTTTTCTCGTTGGATAAAAAATATTAAAGGCTCGGCTCGTTTGCGAACATTATTTTTAAAATAAAAAAGATAAAAAAAGATAAAAGCAAGTTAGCTATATATAATAGAGAGTAAAAAATAAATTAACCAAAAGAAAGGGAGGCTCAAAATGGACGGATTATTTTATTTAGCGGGTTTGGCGTTGGCGGTTTATCTTGGAGTTAAGGTTATACCGACAATGTTTTAAGATTTAAAGTTTCGGAGAGAGCCGCCAATCAAATAAATATATAAACGGCAGGCGGTAAATAATAACAAGCCGTAATTTTTAAAGTCAGGCGATACCTTGACATTAGACGCCCGCCCTTGAATTTTTGGAGAGACAAGGGCGGAGCAGATTAAAAATTAACCATTCACCTGAGGAGGCGATGTTGCGATGAATATTATATACGAAAAATTCAAAAAAGTAAATGTTGACCATTTTGTAAATAAAGCAATAAGTAGAATGCTTTTTGATAATTACGCAGGTATATTTTACGATAAACGGTTTGATAAGTTTTTCGTAGGCGATTTTCAGACTATTATAAAACATAAAGGCGACGATAACGTAATTACGCTTGCGTCATATTGCATAACTGACTTTTTCGGTTCGGGCTTTGTCGATTTAAAATTTTGGCAAAAAAATAAAGAGATAGAAAAGATTTATCCGGCACTAAAATCAACTATGTATTGCGATTGTTTAGATTTTTTGAAAAATGAGGCAAACTATGCAAACGCCGCCTAATAAGCAGGACGCCGAGCAGGATATAGAAAATAAAAGGCTTGAGATTGCAAGGGCTATATATCGGATTTTCAAGGACGATATAGTCGAGATATACGACGAGAAAAATAATAAGGTTCTTTACCGGCGCCCGCCGGAGCAGGATAAAAAGCAAAGTTAGCTGTAATAATATAATTCAAATTAACCAATTTAACAAATTAAGGGAGGATCTAAAATGAAAACATTTTTAAAGACAGAGAAAGAAAAAAAGGCGTTTATTATCGCAGCGCTGGTAGTAATTGCGATATTTGCAATAGGCATGCTTTTAACAGGCAAGGCAAATGCGGCGGGAGTAAAAGGCGTTAAATACGGTAAGGACGCTGGTCATATCTCAAAGCGTGCGGGCGCCTTTGCGACAATAGTAAGAGGAATAGGCAGCGATACAAGGCTATCAACTGTTTTAGCAAGATTTGGCAAGCCGACTTTTGCGATTGCAAAGCCCGTTTTGAAGCTTTATTACTGCCGTAGGACTAACTCTTGCTTGGTCTTTTCATTTGGATTAAGCAAAATGACCGATAAAATGCTAAGTGATGGCGTTAAACCGCATTATTTAGTTTCAGGCGAAAAGATAGTCATATTGCCGATTTACAACAGATAATTAACCGGTTATCTCTTAAGGCGGGCTTAACGGCTCGCCTTTTTTATATGTCATTTTTTTTGTGCGGAAATTGTTTCCGCACAAAACTTCGCTTTTCTATTTTTTTCTTTTTTCGATAGAGTCGCCGTCCGCACTGTCCTGCTTGTTATTATAGACTATTTTAACAAATGAATTGATAATATATCGCCTTAAAATATCCTTTAAATACTCTTTTCTATCCATAAAATATTTAATTTATTTGTTAGAATATTATTTTAACAAATAGCCTTGATTTTAACTTTTGTCAGACTTCTGACAAAAGTCAAAAGTCCCCAAAAGGAAACTGTTTCCTTTTCGGTGAAACCCGCATATTTACTGTATGCGCCCGATAGCGAAACAGTTTCGTTATCGGTTCCTATCCTACCCCTTTTTTATCCAACGAGATAATGTTTTTTCTCGCTGGAAAGAAAAAGTCTAATCTCATGTTTCGCAACTTCAACTATCTTGCTATTTTTTGCTTTTTCGGCAGGTTAGCTATATTAATGTGGTTAAACATTAATATAATTAACGGAGGACAAAAAATGAACGAAACTAAAGAATTACTAACGGCAAAAGAAACAGCGGAGTTTTTAGGACTTTCAGAAATAACAGTCTATAAGATGACTTACAAAAAACAGATACCTTACGTCAAACTTGGACGGACTAAACGATTTGAAAAAAGCAAGTTAAACGAATGGATTAATAAAAATTCATATGATACAATTAACTCAAGAAAGTAAGCCGTAAATGCCGACAAGGAGGCGATGAAATGGGCATTTATAGGCAAGGTAAAATATATTGGGTAAATAAATGCGTTGACGGCGTCAGGTATTACAAAAGCGCAGAGACGACAAGTAAAATGGAAGCTAAAGCCTTTTATGAAACTTGGGTAGTTGAGCTAAAAGAACAGATTAAGACAGGCAAGCCGATAATAAAAGAACAGGCGCCGGAGCGGATAACTTTTTCGGAGCTTTCTATTAAATATCTTGAATTTACGGCAGGCAGACTTAAAAGTCATGATAGGCTAAAGTCTTTTACTAATACGCTTAATAAATACTTTGCAAAAAAGAGATTAACCGATTTTACGGTTCTTGACATTGAGAATATGCAAAGCGATATTATTAAGCGTAATTTATCAGTTTCTTACGCAAACAGGCTAACGGCTATATTAAAAAGAATGTTTAAGAAAGCGGCAGAATGGGAGCTTATAGACGAAAATATACTTAAAAGAATAAGGACAGCAAAGCTTTTAAAGGGCGAGATTAAGCGGTTAAGGTATTTGACCGATGACGAGCAAGAAAGGCTTATATCGGCTTGCAGTAAAGAAATAAGACCTATTATAATAACGGCGTTAAATACCGGAATGCGAAAGTCCGAAATACTTAATTTAACTTGGGACAGGGTAGATTTAAAAAATAAGGTTATCCTTTTAGATATTACCAAAAACGGCGAGCGTAGAGAAATACCGATAAATAATACTTTATTAAATACTTTATCCGTCATAACAAGGCATATTAAATGCGAGTATGTCTTTTATAACAAAGAAACTTTAAAGCCTTATTACGACATTAAAAAGAGCTTTGCTACTGCATTAAAGAAAGCGCATATTATCGATTTTCATTTTCATGATTTACGGCATACGTTCGCAAGCTCATTAGTAATGGAAGGTATTGATTTAGCGACTATTCAAAAGCTTTTAGGACATAAGACAATAAATATGACTTTAAGATACGCTCATTTATCAAATGTCCACTTAAAAGATGCCGTAAACGTTCTTGATAAAAATAAAAAATGTTATAATTCTGTTATAACTAAAAAAAATGATATTTTATCAAACTCTTAAAAGCCTTATAAATACTGGTGGGCTGCGCCGGGATCGAACCGGCGACCTACTGATTAAGAGTCAGTTGCTCTACCAATTGAGCTAGCAGCCCATATGTAATTATTCTTATGTGTAATAATGTAGAAAAAAATTGCTGCTTGTA
>JAJZBN010000089.1 GCA_021798875.1 bacterium
CAAAAAAATTGACTAAAAAAATAAAAATAGTATATAATTGATAGGCATTAATATTTTGCCGCATTTCAATAAATCTTTTCGGGCTGTTAGCTCAATCGGTAGAGCAACTGACTCTTAATCAGTAGGTTCTGGGTTCGAGACCCGGACAGCCCACCATATAAATTAAGGCTTTGCGATAGGTTTAAAATAATTATTTTTTTTGACTGTGGTCGTTTTTGTGGCCATATATGAAATTAAATATTGAAATGATAGCTATATAGTTTTTTGGTAAACTCGTCTATTATTTCACTTTTTCTCGCTTCAATTTCCGGCATAAAATCTTCTTCAAAAATTTCTTTCAAATTCATAATCGACCTTCTTTCCAATTTTAATTTCCGCATTTCTTTCACTACCGTCTTTCCTTTTAGGATAAGATAAATCAAGAAAGATATTTCTACCGCCGCAAAAATCAATTCTAAAATAAACATCGACATAGTCTCCTTTAAATAAATATAATGCCGATTATATCAAAGAAATATTACGGGGTTATGACGGTTTTATTACAAAACGGTTAAATTTATATTGCAAATGTGTTACAAACCGCCGCAAAATCAATAAAAAAAGGATTTTAAAACATATTGTAATTAGTGAACTACCCCGCCCTTACGGACGGCGACTTCTCAGTAATGGTAGTTAAAATATTTGCCTCTAATCAAAAAAATTCAGATTAGCCTGATCTATCGCATTATCCAAATCCTTCGAACTGTATTTAAGATAGATTAGCGTGTTCGATATATTACTATGCCCTAAAAAGTTTTTCAACAGCATTATATTCATACCGCTATCTAACAAATGCACGGCTCTTGAGTGTCTTATAGCGTGAAGATGAGCTCTGTCTAAATAACGTTCCCCTAAAATATTTTTTACATACTTTGCAAAAATTCTATCGGCAGCCTGCCTTGAAATATGTCTTTTATTCTTAAACCTTGCAAAAAGATAATCGCTTTTATCGAAATTTCCAGTAATTCTTCTCGATAAAATCATAGACAAAAGTTTATCGGAAATCTTAATAAACTTGTATATTTTTCTTTTCTGTTTAAGAACGGGAATTCTTACCCTTAAAGACGCGTCGTCTATATCAGCATACGTAACCGACAATGCTTCGGATATTCTGGAGCCGGTTTCATAGATAAAAAGAAACAAAAGCTTATGAAAATTATTGCCTGTATTTTCTATTAAAGACTTAAATTCTTCTTTATAGAAAAACTTAACAGTTTCGTTGGGCTTTTTTAAAGACGTTTCTTTTAATACCGACTTTTTGCCTTTTTTAATCTCTTCGTAAAATACGACCGGCTCTTGCATGGCTATTTCTTAACCTGAACGAGTTTTACATAATCGCAATAACCGACAAAAAATCTACCTCTTGCAGAAAACAATTTGAAGTTAATGCAGGCATTCGCACCTTGCGGCGCACGTTTATTTATATTGTTAAATATAGCGGATATAGTTTTAGTCGCAGAATACGAATTTGAACTAAAGAAATATGCGTTAGAACCTATACCGTAATCTTTACTTATTTCATAACCAGGTATCTTGGAAAGCGTCGAAATAAAAATACCGCTCGAATTTCCAGCTAAAGCGTTTTTAACGCTGCCGAATAAAAAAATAAAACCGGCAATTAAAAATAAAACCATAAAAGTTTTTTTCGATTTTAACATTTTTGAATCCTCCTTAAAATTAATTTAAAAAGTTACATTTAATTATAATGTAAATATTTATATAATTAGCGAAGTTAAAAAGCAATAAAAAAATTTACAATTCAATCTCTTTTGTAAACATTTTCAAAAAACCTTAAAAAACCGCCTTTTACGGCGGATTAAAAATTAAGCAGTTTGATTAAAGATTTGAAATTTTTAAAATTTCAGTTTTAATTCATCTGCATCTCAAAAACTTTTTCACATAAACTGTTTAATTCTTGAAGATCAAAAATAATGCCCCTAATTTGCCTTTTAAGACGTTTTATTTTTATTTTAATATAATAAGGCTTAAATTAATTTTAAATGCCCTTAAAACTTAAATATGAAAGCCGTTTTTTACTTATTGAAAAAAGAATTTGCGTTAAACTTGTTTAGCACTTCCTTAATATACTTCGAATGAGTTTTGTTTTCAATTTGCTTCAGCGCATATTGTAAATCGACGTTTCCGTAAACGACGTAAGCTTTGTCGCCAATCGTAGTAAACGTCTGAGGATTATAATCTGCGTCGTAAACTAATGCGGGGACGACTTTTATATTATATTTAGACGGTATTAAGGGGTCTATGTCGACGTGAATATCGTAATAGCCGGACTTACCTTTATATTTAATAAGAGCTTCAATATACTTTATCGTCGGCATAAAATATCTGCCGTTATCCGAACCCGGCAACAAACCCCTTAAAATCATTTGAACAGGTAAATTATTGTCAACTATCTGAAAAACATAGCGCCTTAAGGTTTTAAATGAAATTGAACTTGATATGACTAAAAATAATCTGTGTCCGCCCATCATATCGAAAGGCTTATTATTTTTTAAAACTTTAAGATAATTTTCTTTAATAGATTTAGGGACGTATTTGCCAAATTCTCCTTTTCCGAGCATTTGTTTTGCAAAGAAACTTATTTTGCGGTTAAACGATTTAGTCGCCAAAGTATTTAAAGTGGATTTAACCGCCGCATTTACTTCAGGGCTTGGTTTTGAATATTTTACTTTCTTTTCTTGTTTTTCCTGCTTTTTAATGTTTAACAATTCTTTAGTCAAGTTATTCATATTTACCGAATAATGCGGCAAATTTATAGCGCCGGTATATTTAGGATGTTTAACTTTATCTATCCATGACTCTCCGGCAAAAGCGGAAAAAGTAAAAGTAAAAAATACGATAAATAATGAAAACGTAAAAATTACTGCTTTAGACATAACGAGACTCCTTGATAAACCTTACTGCTTCTTTTAAGGATTCAATCTGATTGAAAAGATCCGACTTTTCACGTTTGGTTAAATCCGGTAAAGTAGAATAATCTTTTAACGCTTCAATGATATTGTTTAGTTTTTGTATCCGCATTGATGCCAAATCCGCTATTCTAATAACAGTTGCTTTTGAACTTTGATTTATAGACATTGATATTTTTTCTCCTTATTTGCCTTTTTTATCCTAACCTCAGCAAGAAGACTCCGTTCTTACAGAGCGAAAGATGAATTGCAATCCCTTGCCGTATTTAATTAAATTGACTAATTCTACTTTGACAGGCTTTTTTAAACCCGCAAGTTTAATATATCTACCTAAATTCTGCATACCTTTTACTATAAAAGCTTTACCGTTAAACCTTACCAAATCGTTAGGTTGAAACTTATATCTCTGTCTTCTAATATACGGCTTATGACCCTTGCGGTTAAGCTGTATAGTCCTATTATTGCGGCGGGTGTAAGAACCGTCTAATACTTTGGTTCTTTCCTGATTATTCCCGCCGGCTATACAAAAAGCGTCGTTAGCATGGCTTTTATCGAGTTTTAAGGCTATCCTTGCCGATTTAGTAAGGTAGCCGTAAGTTATATTTACGGTATTGCCTAACTCCCGCAATTTATTTACTATTTTCCAGCGCAAAATACTCATTACCGTTTCTGCTTTAAAGGTCTTATGTTTTTTAATTTCTAACTTAATCTTCCCTTTGTGATACGCCTTATGACAAGTTTCGCATAAGGTTATAAGATTATCAGGTCTATCTCCGCCCGTTTGACGGCTTTCGATGTGATGAACGTTAAGTATTTTATCCTTGCTCTTGCCGTTGCAGGCTTGGCATTTATGACCGTCTCTGTATAGAACGTATTCTCTTACGTTCCAAAAACCTTTTTGAACGCCGTTCTGATATTCAACAC
>JAJZBN010000090.1 GCA_021798875.1 bacterium
GATTCGTTGAAGCCGTTATCGCCGTAATCCTCGTTTGTAATTTGATAATCCGGTACGAACATGGTCTCGTCGGTAATGTCGTCCCCGATGTTTACCCTTAAGATATTAAATTCTTTCTTAGTCTCGTTCGCCGCTTTCATGATTATATTTTTTGAGAATTCTTTTAAAATATAACCACAGGCACATCCTTTATTCCATTCTATTTTCGGTCTTATTTCCAGAATTTTTTTACCCCTTGTAATATGAAGATATTTTTTAAAATCTATATTTTCCGAAAATAAATTTTTAACGTATTTTTTTAAAATTTTAGTTTCATCGGAATTTAATAACCTGTAGTGCATGCTTATAGAAAATTTTTTATCTTCAATAATCAGATTCCGGAGTTTTGTTTTACGAAATTCATCGATATAGCCTAATGCCTGTTTAATAAATGCGATATATTTTTCGGTATTTTCGACGAGAAAATCAATTTTTAAATCGTCGTAATAACTTTTTATTTCAAAACCGTGGTTTCCAGAATAAATTATATCGTTCAAAATGCCGAGCCGGCTTTCAATGTCGCTTAATGCGCGGCCGGTAATTATGCATACGGTTACGCCGTAGATATCGCTTAAATTTTTTAAAAATTTTTTTAGCTGTAAAGGAGCATAAACATCTAAAGGACTTTTGCGTATTCTCACTAAAGTTCCGTCAAAATCTAAGCAGAAAAATATAAAATCTGGATGATAAACTTTATTATCAGAATAAGTTAATATATCCGTTTTTATTTCATTAAATTCCGTAATTCCATTTAAATGCATAGTTTTTTATTATATCATTTTATAAAAAATAATGAAATATTGCAAAAATAATAAAAATATTGTAAAATATTATAAAAATATAATTAAAAAGATATATTTTTTATTAAATCTTTAATAAATTTATAAATTTTACTAATAAATATGGAAAAAAAAAGATTTAATGATTTAATAAAAGAAAAATTGGGCAGCATAAATTTAATCGTTGCCTCCAATAGGGAACCCGTCTCTCATGAATACTTCGGAAAAAAAATCAAAGCCGTAAAATCCGTCGGCGGACTTACGATTGCGCTTGAACCTATTATGAAAAATCTTAACGGAACGTGGGTCGTTTACGGAAGCGGAAACGCCGATAAAACTGCATCCGACGAAAAAGGCAGGATAACGCTTTCCGAAGACGGTGAATCTTATACTCTTAAAAGAATTTTTCTTAATAAAAGCGATATTAACGATTATTATTACGGATATGCAAATTCTGTTTTGTGGCCGCTGTGTCATATCGTTTACGTCAAACCGGTTTTTAATTCCGCCCAGTTTTTGACTTATGACGAAGTTAATAAAAAATTTGCCGATTCTATTATTGAAGAGATAAAGGAATCAAAAAGAAAGCAGGAATCCGAATATTTAAATTCCGGAATGCCGGAAGACGCAGGTTTAAACTCAGCGGAAAACTCTATAGAAAGACTCCAGCCGTCTTTTACCGAAAACGTAGTGTGGCTTCAGGATTACCATCTTGCGAGATGCGCAAAATATATAAAAGAATATGACGAAAAAATTAAAGTTTCTATATTCTGGCATATCCCGTGGCCAAATCCCGAAATATTTTCTATATGTCCCGAAAAACACGAACTGCTTGAAGGCTTGCTGGCAAACGATTTAATAGGTTTTCAAATAATTTATCACTGCCAGAATTTTTTAAGGACTTGCGAGTGGGAATTGGAGGCGCAGGTTAACTGGTCGGATTATTCCGTTACTTATAAGGGGCATAAAACATGGGTTAAGCCTTTCCCAATTTCCGTCGATGCAAATTATCTTCGTCATCTCGCAATGTCTAAAGAGACCGATAAAATTCTTAATAAAATCAAAAAAACCGATGAAATTATTGGGCAGCGCTATAAATATTTAGCCGTATCGACGGACAGGCTTGATTATACAAAGGGTATAGTCGAAAAGTTAAAGGCTATAGACAAAATGCTTGAAAACCATCAGGAGCTTATAGGCAAGTTTGTTTTCGTGCAGTTCGCCGTTCCTTCAAGGGTACATATAAATGCCTATAAGAAGTTAAACGAAGAAATTACGGAACTTATAACCGATATAAACTGGAAACACGGAACGCCTGAATGGCATCCTATAGCAGGTTATTTCAAGCAGCTTGAATTGCAGGTATATCTCGCATACTACAGGCTTTGTAATATTATGATAGTTTCTCCTCTGCACGACGGAATGAATCTTGTATCTAAAGAATATATAATGTCTAATACGGACTATAAAGGGATGCTGGTACTGTCAAAGTTTGCAGGGTCGTCAAAAGAACTATACGATGCTTTTTTAATAAATCCTTTCAACACCGAGTGTTTTGGAGAAAGGATATACGAAGCCTTAATGATGAATAAAGAAGAAAAAATCAATAGAATTAATAAGATGCAGAATATTATTATGGAAAATGATATATATAACTGGGCTTATAATTTCCTTACAGCGCTTTATTTTATTTAATTATTATGATTATATTATAAAAATATGTCCGATAAAAACGGCGAAAAACAGGAAAACGAATTAAATAAAGATAAAAAGAAAATAAGCCCCGCGCCGTTTAAAAGACTCGGCAATATCATAATACCCTTAACAGTTTTAGGTTTTTTATTTTTTGCCTTGTTTTACGTTATACATTTTTATTCTAAATATTTTTCCAAAAACATACTTCCCAAGGGTTATTTTTCTATTATAGAAGCTATATTCATAGCTGTTTTCGGTATTTTAGCTATAAAAATAATTCAAAAAAGCTCTTCTAAAATATTAAGCGGTTATGTTTCCGAAGATAAGGCGGGTTTTTTAAGATTTTTGTTAAGTTTTACGGCGTATTTTATTTTAGTTCTTTTCATCTTTACTACGTTAGGCATCGATATATCCAATATTCTGCTCGGCGCTACTTTTATAGGCGTAATATTCGGAATAGCGGCGCAGTCGTTTTTATCCAATCTGCTTGCAGGCTTTATAATACTATTCGGCAAACCTTTTAAGATAGGCGATAGAATTACTATAGTTACATGGCAGTATGGATTGCTTATGTCCACCTATCAGCATGAAACTGCAAAGCCAGGTTATACCGGCGTCATAAAAGATATAAATATGCTTTTTACGACCGTTCTCGAAGACTCCGGTTTTACGATGAGGGCGCCTAATAATGTTTTAATGCAGGCTTTAATAACTAATTACGATAATACAAAAAGAAGATTAGTGAGGGTAAGGTTTGAATTAGATAAAGAAACCGACTTTGAAACATTTAGAAAAGAATTATACGATTATTTGACCTTGAGCGGAAATTACGGAGATATTTCCGAAGACGATTTTAAAATTATAAATGCTTTAATAGAAAAAAATCCGCCTCCCGTTATAAGAGCGGTAGATGTTTCTCTGACGAGCTATTTTGTTGCGGTCGAGGTTTACAGCCCCCAGCTTTACGACGATCCGGTAAGAGATTTAATATTATCTTTTGTTTTAAAACTAAAAAGGAGAAAGAAAAATGGAGACGAGAGCTAAATATCCTTTCAAATTTTATACCCGCTTGACGTTGCCGCAGCTTACGGGAATTTATGCGTTAAACCTAAAAGAGCTTTTGGAGGGCATAAAAAATGCCGACGATTCTATTATTTACTATCATACGCATCATTATCTTATACAGCACCATTATGTTGTTCCTGATGCGCCGAACGACTTTGCCCACTGGATTATACATACGCTTGGAGAAAAATTGCTCGGCGAAGAAATATCGAGCATAGATATGTTTAATTATACTTCTATGACGGATTACAAACAAGAACTTATAAAAAGGCTGTCCGCTTTTATTTCTAAAGATTCTAAAACCAGGA
>JAJZBN010000091.1 GCA_021798875.1 bacterium
AAAAATAAAATAAGTAATATAATAATAATTTATACACTTCATTTCGGGACGTAGCGCAGCTCGGTAGCGCACTTGCTTCGGGAGCAAGGGGTCGCTGGTTCAAATCCAGTCGTCCCGACCATTCAAACCCGCAGTAAATAAGACATTTCTATAAATTTCCTTTTGTTATGTGGATTTGATAGATATTATTTTTATACATTATCTTTTAATATAATCATTATTTTGCCGATTTTTATCATTAACATACAGATTATATATAAAAATATCGTTATTATTATTGTTTCATATGAAGGTGGGTATAAAACGTCGGAACTTATTACGACGGCAGGTCTTTTTTTTAGAAAATGTCTGATCGCTGAAAGGAAAGGGTACGAGAATTATATCGCCTTTTTTATAAGGCGTCATATGCGGCATCCTCGGCGTTATCCCATATCTTTTCAAAAATTATTTCGGAAAGAACCTGCGAAGAATGAATCGTATTTTCTTCTTTAACTTCTAAAAATTCTATAAAATCCAATATTTCGGGAAGAAGTTCTTCCGGCAATCTGTCAATTTCATTAATTATTAAATCTCTGCCCGACATCGTAAACCTCTGATTAAAAATTTATAACTCTATAAAATAAATATAGCACTATACGGAAAGATAATCAAGCCGCCGAAAATTCTATAAATAAATTATCGTTTTAAATTGTTGGTTCATTATACTTGCCAAAAGGCAATAAATCTGTTATAAATAATACTATCCAAGAGGCGCGTCAATACGACAAGGCTACGGCTAATTATTACGGATACAGAGGATAATAGCAAAGACCGGAATTGCAATAAGAACTGTATCGTATATGTGCTTAACGAGATAAAACTTTAAGCGATATACGGAGGCAGATGTTTATAAAATCAAAGGCTTATGTCTACCGGAGTGGGTTTTAAATTTAAATAATAACAGGAGGAATGAAAATGGAAACAAAACGAAGCATCCTTATAGCCTTAAATTCTATTTCCGCGTTTTTTCTAATTATTATCAGTTATTATATGATTCACGGAGGATATAGCGTTTAAGCCGCTACTAACGGCAGGGTATATGGAACATCTTTCGAAATGCTTATAACGATAACAAATGAACTGTCTTTAATTATGTTATGGCTTGCAGTAATAGGATTAACTATTGTTTTTAATTTATTAATAAAAAGCATATTCGGCATTAGTAAAGAAATGAGTAAAAACTAAATGAAAATGCGAGTATTGGAAGTTGATGAACACATGATAAAAGGATATATATAAGTCATGAACGAAGCTAAAAATCTCAATTTAAAAGTGTTTTAAGAGGCTAAAAATAAAATATTTAGGAGGATATTTAATGAAAACCTACAAAATAAAGACGTAAAGGATGTATCTGACGCAAAAATTGCCTTTACTTGGAAAATGAAATAAAAGGCAAAAATAAAGAGGCGAAATAGTTCTTATTTAAAAAAACTAAATCAATGTTATTTATAAATAATTTATGTACTAGAGGGGGGTTAATAATGAAAAAAATAGCCGCAATTTTTATAATTATTACAGTATTGTTTTTGGCTAACTCCGTTTATGCTTATAAATATGTCAATTCTATAATAAATGTTAAAAGGGGGAAGCCTAATTATATAATGATTATATCCAATGGTAATAACCGAATAGTAAAAAAACCTGTAAATCAGATTGAAAAACTTTTTGTTTATGTTGTGAATAGTTCTTTTAACGGCAGATATGTGTCGTATTCATATAAGCTCGCCGATGAGGCAAATGTCGATAAAGCTATCTACGTAGTAAAGAAATTGTTTGCAAAAAACGGTAAAGTGGCGATTTTTGAATGGTTTAATAGATTACATAAAATTCAGCCGGCATATATAGACATTAAAATAAATGAAAGAGGAAGAAGCATGGATGGGGTTATCAATATCCCTCCAGACGCATTCTGTAATTTTAAAAAAATAACATATTCAGGAACAAATTTAATTAAAAATATAAAATATAATAAAAAATGCGCATCTTTAGAAATAAACGTAATGGGCGGCATACAAATTTTCACGTACCGAAATAGGTCTATATTTATATACGGGAGCAATAGCCTTATTTTAAATATGTTTGACTCCGGCTTATCGTCGCCTATATTAACAAATCAAACGGAAGTGAATAACTTTATAAAAAGATTTAAAAATTCATTTTAATTGATAGTGTAATATAAAATAATCCACATGTGAATATATTTTTAAATAAATCTTAATAGAGGTAAAAAATTATGAAAAAAATTATTTTATTTTTAATTTTGTTTGTTTTAGTAATACCTTCTTTAGCATATGCAAAAGTTAATTTTGGATCTGAATTGTCGCTCAGAGGGGCAAATAAAAAATATATTTCTAATTTTATATCTTTCGGCATATATAATTATAAGAAATTTGCTAATATTCAAAAAGCAATTCACAGTTCAAAAAATTATATGTTTTTTATAACGGATATAATGGCAAAACCCTTGAGAGCCGTTAATTGTGCAACGGCATCAGTATTCGTTACTAATAAATATAATACGTCTAAATACTGGTCTGCCTATATTTCTTTATGTGAAACAGACAGTAAATTAAGAAGCACAAAAGGCAGTGTAAGTGCGGGATTAAAGCATATGAATATTTATTTAATTGCGCATATTTTAAAAGATGTAAATAAATATTACAATATCTGGAAGCGTTAGATATTTATTGTTAATCTGATTTTTATATTTTTTTAAAAAAATAGGTTAAATTACAGAGTATTAAATTTCTAAATCGAAACGCCAAAAAAAGTGTGGAAAACAAATAATCAATATTATATTATCTTTTAATGGCTTAACTCCTGACGATGATATATTAAAAAATTACCAAATTAAATATTTCGCTAATATTAAAGGAGAAATGTGCTCATCATTATAATAGAATTTCATATTTTAATAAAAACAAAAATATAATTTTATTATCCGAATATACAGGTATAAGCATTGACGATTAATTGAAATTTGCAATTTTAGATGACATAAAACTTACTAAAACAGGAATTGAATTTTTAAGCGCATTTATAATGCCTCAGTTCGCCTATAAATCCCTATATTAATATATTACCAGCCACAGTTATAGTATAAATTATTATGTCAAAGAAAGAACCGGTATCCTTAAAGGGTTTATCAAGAAATAGGCTTAATAACCTTTTGTCTGAGCTTAAGCGGATTATTGTTAGTATTTATGGGGAATCTTTAAAAGGCATAATTCTTTACGGCTCGTATTCTAGACTTGATTTTAACCATGAATCGGATGTCGATGTTATGATTCTTGCTTCTGGCAGTAAATCCAAACTTAAAAGCCTGTTTAAAAAAGCGGTTTCGGCAACAAACGACCTTGATATAAAATACGGGGTTTTTGTTTCTATTATCGATTCCAATATAAAGGATTTTAACAAGTATATCAACTACGTGCCTTTTTATGAGAACGTGCATAAAGAGGGTAAAAGAATTTATGGATAATGCAATTTTTGACCTTTCCATATATCGATACAAAAAAGCCGAAGAAAAACTTGCCTCCGCTTCTATGCTGCTTATAGATAAACTTTATTCATCTTCTTTGAACTGTTCTTATTATGCAATGTTTCATGCAGTCAGAAGCATTTTTGCTCTATCATCTCTATCGTCACCGAATGTATAATACTAAAAACACCGAATTAAAATTCCTGTTTTCACCGACGAAAAAGTCAGGTCGTTACTTTCTGCTAAATTACTAAGTTCTAAGTTATTTATTAAAGATTTAAGAAT
>JAJZBN010000092.1 GCA_021798875.1 bacterium
GTTATTGCCGTTTGAGGTTAAAAGCGTTCCCGACGAGTCCGCAGGGTCGTTTGACGTATAAGTTATAGAACCGCCGTTTGCGCATACGTTCCAGTAATACAAAGTTGAAGAACCGAAATTTGGAGTGGAAACGGTTGGATTATTAATAGTTTCGCACATACTTTGAGGAGCAATTCCCGTAGGATTGTAATTTTGGATAGTATAAACGCAATTTTGACCTAAAGCGTCGCAAACTTGTTCGGTTTCGAGTTTGCATTTCGTATTATTTGCAAGATTGGAACAGCCGTTGTCGTGGGATACCTGCGGAGTATGGACGTACTCAAGACATGCGTTGGACGTAAATATAGACGGGTCTATCGTCCACGTCCCGCCCCAACCGTCCCCGTCGGGAAAAGATATAGTAGAACCGTTTGCTACGAAATCCTGAGAGGTTAGCGAATAACCGGACGGACATGATAATTCATACTCATTTGCAAGAGTGTAACTCCAATGGCTATCGTATTGAGCGTTGGCGAAACAACCGTTTAAGAGCGTTATTGTTTGGCAATTATGTCCGCATAAATAATCCCAGCTTGAACCGGAAGGACAAAAAGCGTTCGTCATACTCGTCGTCGTATTAATAGTTACCGACGTATCGATACTGCAAGTCTGTTCCGTCACCGGATTATTTTTAAGATATTCGCTGTTTACGATAGAGTAATACGGCGAATTGCTATTGGAGCTTTGGGACGATGCCATATTAGTTTCTTCGTTGCCCATAGCCGACGGATTATTGTAAAACTGCTGCGGATTAACGTAACCGCCAGAACCGCTTACCGTTTGACAATTTGCGCTTGACTGTCCGTAATACGAAAGCTGATAACCCGCCTGCAAATTGAAATTAGCGTTAGATATGGCTATGCCGTCCGTTTCGGCAACGAGCATAGATAACCCGCCGCCTATCGTTCCGGCAATATTTTTAAAATCGGAATTAAACAGTCCTCCGCAGGAATTGTTTACGCAAAAACAAGTTCCCAAAGACTGAAGGGTAGATACGTTATTCCAAATAATACCGCCGTTAGAATTCGTTCCCCATTGATAATATTTACAGTTGTTCCACGTTCCGGCGTCGCAGGCTATAAAACCGTTCGTGCATACGCCGGATATTAAAGGAACCGTAGCGGTATAGTTAAAACTATTATTTGAAGCGGGATTCGTATTTTGGGATATTAAAAGCTCGAAATCTCCCGAACCCATCGGGAAAAAATTGAGTTGCAACAAATTAGACGACGACGGACAGGATATTTGGGCGTTAAAAGACGTCTTGCCGTTTAAAGTGGTCATTGGCGTATTAGAATTAAGCAGGGGATTAATTAAAGAATTGTTAATAGTCCCTGAATTGTACGCATTGCTTACCTGTCCCGCCGCCTGATTTGCGGCGGAAGACGGAGTAGTGGAATAGGAGTAGGAATAAGCTCCCTTTACGCTTATAAATAAACTTATAAAAATAACGATTATATATTTAATCATTTTTTGCCTCGATTATAAGAAACAGAAAGTCCAGTGCTGATACATAAACCAGTCGAAATTATCGCTTTGGGTCGGTATCGCCATATTTATGGCGTGATCCCAGATAAGTCCTGTTTGACCCACGGGTATCCTTAACGGATACATTCCGGGATACACGGGAAAATAACTAAATTCCGATTTAATCCAAATCGGCATAGGAATAGGTTCGCAAATACCCGCGCAAGATTCCGTGCTCCATAATTTCAACATTCTCGACAAATGAAAAAGCGTTCTTGCCGCAAGACCGGCAGAGCCTTGAACGTTGCCGAACGAATTGAGTTGCTGAGCTACCGGATAAGTAGAGCCGTATGCTCCCATACACCAAAACATCGGGTCTAATGGCTCGCCCACGGCGGACGTTGCCGAATCCGCCATACAGGATAACTGGGCTATGGGATTCGCAAAAAGAATAGATTCCGGATCCAATACGCTTGAGAGCATATCGTTTTTCCAAGTTGGGTCTATTTCCGAAATATATCCTATATTGCCCAAACTTCCCAATACTTGACCCATATTGCCTGAAGTTACGGAAGTCAGTAGATTTAATGGAAGAAAAAGTGGATATTCTATATAATGGACTTCGTCGGAGGTATTTTGCGGCTGTTTAACCTCACCGCCGCTTCTTGGTTTATGGGACGCGTTGTTTGCGCTTCCCAAATACGCCGAAACTCCGGGAATGGAAAATCCTAAAGACGGAAAGCAAAACGGAGTTTTTACCGTTTCTATAACGGCGGTCGGCATCCATAAACTCGCGGTAAGTCCGGGATGTGGAATAGGCGGAGTCCCAAGCATGCAAACGCACACAGGAGAACTGCCGCAACTTTCGAAGTTAGGAAGATTGCCGAACGGATTTATCGTAACGCCGCCTAACGATATAGGAAAGACGTTATATAAAGTAGTAATGGATTCCGTAAATATACGCAACATAGTCGCGGGAGATGCTCCGCAACCGATTAAAGCGTAGGATTTTACGGGAGACAACGCCGCGAACAAACTTATAATAATAGAAGCGGTTAAAAGTTTGATTTTTCTCATTTGATGCCGAGCCCCCGCTTAATCGCCCTTAAAGATAAGCCGGATTCCCTAAAACCGGTATTGCTTATAAGTGACGGAGTTATGGCAACGCCCAAAAGGTTTGAAATTTGAATATCGTATAAAACCAAATCCTTACCGTAAGGACAGTAATTGCCTTTATAATCCAAATCTATATATTTTTTAAAATTTGCGTTGTCTATAATTCTATGACCGCAGACGTAATCGACGGCGTAATTAAACGCACGTTCACCGTGGACTATTTTAAATATCAGGTTAATTTTATAACCTGATTCCCGCGAGTATTTAAGTATATGTTCGTTAAGTTTATGGCAGTAAGGGCATAGCGGGTCTTCAAAAATATAAAGAACCTTGCCACTGAAATTTGCAGGCGTGTAACTTGCGAAGACATACCTGTTTAATTCGGAATAGGTAATGGCTCCGGCGGTTTTCGTCGTTGAAATAATAAGTATAAACAAAGATATTAAAAATATTTTTTTTATAAAATCCATCTTATTTTTTCCTTTTTATATACATCTTGAAAAACTCTTTTTCTTTTTTCTCTCGACCACTCTCTACCTTTAATCGTCCCGTTTTTTTGAGCTCCTACAGCTTTTAAAGAAGCTCCGCTTTCTTCTTTAAGAGTATAGGTTAAAACTTTTTTATAACCCATTACTCGCGCAATTTTCTTAACTCTTGAATAAAGCATAGAATTAGCGTTTCTCGTCCCATCCGTGCAGACTCTTAAAATTTCGAGCGTTAAACCGTCGTCAAGCATTCTTGCAACCGGACGTCCGCAAATTGCTACACCGACAAGTTTATTTTCGTCGTCAAACAAACCTATCGAAAACTTATGACCGGCGACGGGCTTATTATGGCGATGATGATTCGAGACGAATTCGTTTGCTTGTTTTAAGCTTACTGGTCGATAACTATAACCAATCATGTATTAACTTTATTATAGATATATAATAAATTATATCTTGATAGTTATAATTTAAAATAAATTATAACATAAATCAACCTTTCTTAAAATTCTTAAAATAACGTTCTTCTTTGGTAATATAACGTATCCACTCCTTTATCCCTATCGTTGGAAGATACTTTTTTTATAGCAAATCCCGCCTTGCCCAACGCCTTAATTATCGGATAATTTAAACT
>JAJZBN010000030.1 GCA_021798875.1 bacterium
TGCGCCTACCTCGCCCGTCAAAAAGAAAATAGGCAGAAATCCTACCGCTATAATAATAAGCGAATAAAAAAGCGGCTTGCCCATCTCTTTAGCCGAATCCACGATACAGAGTTTTCTCGCCTCTTCCTTGTTTTCCATGCCGCCGTACGGGCATTTTTCGGGCGCGCATTCTAAAATTTCCAGATGCGAATGGGAGTTTTCTATCATAACTATAGCGGAATCGGTCATTGCGCCTATTGCAAGCGCTATACCGGAGAGGGACATTATATTGGCGCTTATGTGAAGCATGTACATAAGCAAAAATGCCCCGAGAATAGCAAAGGGAATCATAATGACGATAACTAAAGACGACCTTAAATGAAATAAGAAGAGCATTATTACGAATATCACTATTAAAACTATCATAATAAGCGTGGTTTTAAGCGTAGAAACGGAACGGTGAATAAGGGTGCTCTGGTCGTATGTAGTTATTATTTTTGCGCCTTTAGGAAGGGAGTTTTTAAGTTCTTTGAGTTTATCCTTTACGGCGGCAATTACCTTAAGCGTATCGGCACCCTGGTCTTTTATAACCACCCCTCCTATCATCTGTCCTTTGCCGTTTAAGTCCGATATGGAACGGCTTGAAGCTGGCACTAATTGAACCGTTCCTATGTTTTTGACCAAAACAGGCGTGTGTGCTGCCGTCTCTCCTACGACGATATTTCGTATCTGGTTTAAATTATGAAGATAACCTTTGACGTAGATTAAATGGCTGACTCCGGACGAAGAGTTTATAACCCTTGCTCCTGTATCGGAGTTGGAAGATTTTATATTGTTAATTATCCGAGATAACGACAAATTATAATACTGAAGCGCTTTCGGATTAATAGTAATCTGGTACTCTTTATTCCAGCCGCCGTAAGTTGCGACCTGCGCTACTCCAGGGACGGTTTCTAATGCATATCTCAGGAAATACTCCTGATAGGAATATAAATCGGCTAAACTCTGGTTATGCGCTTTGTCTATTATCGCATACTGATAAACCCAGTCAACTCCGTTTGCGTAAGGACTTAAAACCGGGGAAACGCCCGGAGGAAGCAGTTTTTTTGCCTGAGAAAGATAAGTCAGTATCTGCGCTCTCGCCCATCCTAACGAGGTCCCTCTTTTAAATACGACCGTAACGAAAGACGTGCCGTACATAGAATTTCCTCTCACCTCTTTAACTTTTGGAGCGGAAATAAGCGAGGACTCTATAGGGTATGTTACCTGAAGTTGAACTATATTTGGCGGCTGTCCCGGCCAAACCGTTTTAATGATAACCTCTGAAGGCGCTATATCGGGAAGGGCGTTAAGCCTGATATTGTAAACGGCATATACCCCGCCGAGCCCCAAAAACAGCATAAAAACAAAAACGAGGAACTTATTGTTTATGCAGTAATCTATTATTTTATTTATCATAGGTATTCTCCGCCTTTAATTTTTTTGTTTAAATAATTGCAATTTCTATCTTTTACATTCCGGGCATTCCCGCCATAGAACCGGTAGTCTGCGACAGATTGGAATCGCTCGACATGAGGAATGTTCCCGATACGACGATTCTTTCGCCGTCTTTTAAGCCGGATATTACCGGATAGTAACCGCCGTATCTTGTCCCTATAACGACATATTCCGGCACAAAATATCCTTTTCCTTTATAAACGAAAACCAGCGGTTTTGCCCCGGTTATAAGAACGGCGGACGTAGGAACCGCAAGCGTCTTTTTACTTTTAATCATAATTTCGGCATTTCCGTACATACCGGGTTTTATTTCGCCGTTTGAATTGTTAAAAACGAGCCTGACCTCGTCAACTCTTTTTTTACCGGCAAGATAAGGATAAATAAACGAGACCCTGCCGTAAAATACCTGTCCGGGATAGGCGTTAAATCTCAACTTTACCGTTTCCCCCGTTTTTACGAAAGGTATATCTTTTTCATAGACCCATATATTCATCCATACGCGGCTCAGTCCTGCCAGTTTATAAAGCGGCTGTCCCGCGTTAAAATGACTTCCGGAAAAAATAGATTTTTTCAAGAAAACGCCGTTTATCGGCGAGTAAACTGTAGTATCGGTTAAAACTAATCTTCCGTTTTTTATCGAATTCAGCTGTCCGTTTGTAATGCCGAACTGTTTGAGCCTGAAAGCCGAAGAATTTAAAAAGGCTTTGGCCTCTTTTATCCCGAAATTAAAACCTGATTTTTTTAATTTTTTATAGTTTTTATAAGCAAGCATAAAATCCTTTTCGCTGTTGACTAACTCCGGGCTATAAACGGTAAAAAGGGGCTCTCCCTTATAAACGCTCATACCCGGTTTATTTATAAAAAGGTTTTTGACGTAACCGCCGTATTTTAATGTTACGGTTTTTTCTAAAGGAACGCTGTATGTAACCTCGCCTATAGTTTTAATTTTTCTCGTCAATTTTATTAATTTTGCTTTTCCGACTTTTATGCCGTAAAGCTGTCTTTGAATCGTGCTTACCATTACGCCGCCTTTAGCCATTTTCATCTTAGGTTTTGGTTTTGCGACTGTACCCTTTTCGGCGGAAATCTGCTTCCTTCCGGTAAATATGCCTGTATTTTTTAAAAATATAATCGTAACAACGCCGCCGAGAACGAAGGCGGCTAAAAATATCGATATATTTTTAGCATTTTTTAAAATTTTCATTTAATTAACTCCTTAATTTACTTAATTTCTTTAATTTTTATCGTATTTTCCCCATAATCTGTTCGAGACGTGATTTGTCTATATAATATTTCGCATTATATATATCCCTTTTAAATTCCGAATCGATTAATTTTCTGAAACTGTCTAAGAGTGAAAATGCGGACGACCTCCCAGTTCCAAAAGATGATATTTCGGCTTTAAAAAGAAGTTTTGCTTCCGGAACATACAGGCTTTCGTATAATCTATAATTATTTTCGTTTAAACGCAGAGCTTTCACATAAAAGCTAATGCTTTTTATAATTTGCAATTTTTCCCAGCTAATATCGTAAATAGACGAAACCTTGTCCTTTTCTGCTTTATTTACCAAAGGTTTCTGGTACGAATTAAAATATACTGGCAGAGATAACCCGACGGAAGCCGACAAAACCGGAACCATCGAATATCTGTCTCCGTAACCGGCTTTGAGGTAAAAATCAGGAAGATACGATTCTTTAGCATAAGCGGTTTCGTAATCGGATTTTTTGGCGAGATATTTTAAAGATTTTAATTCCGGATTATATTTATACGCCGTTTTGATATCTTTTTTTGTTTCTACTCTCATTACCGCCTCTTTAATCTTCGGCAGGACCGCTCTGCGTAATTTAATATACGAAGACTTCAGTCCCGTGAGTTCGCTCAATAAATAAATTAATTTATCTTTGGCTTTATTAAGAGAAAACAACTCCGATTTTAACGCCGCCTCTTCCAACATAGTCCTGATATAAGCCGGGGCGGAAGCGGTTCCCGTGCCGTATTTTTGGGAAATATCCCTCAGTATTAGATTTAAAAGCAGTCTGTTATATTTAACTACGGCAATCTGTTTTTCTAATAAGGCGAGATTATAATAGCTTTCCTTGACTAAATAAGCTGTATCTAATTTTAAAGCCATTGTTTTTGCTTTTGACGACATATAGGAATACTTATTTATTTGGCTTTTTGTTCCCAGTTTTGAAGGAAAAGGTATCTTCTGGCTTATACTGAAGCCTATATTACTCATAGAATTGACTCCGATTCCGGGATTATTAAATCCGTTTGCATCGGTAAGCCCTATACCTGCCACCGGTTCCGGAAGGGCTTTTGCAATCGCAATTTTTTCTTTGAGCCCTTCGGTCTTCAGAATAGATGAAGTTATATCTGGATTTTTTAAGGCATTTTTTATAAGAATGCTCAGTGGTAAAATATTTGCCGTTTTCCCTCTATACTTTTTATGATTATATCCGTAAGATTTATTAACAGGATTAATAATGATAAAAACCGAGACGGTAAAAGCCGTTAGCACCGTTAAAACGGTTAAAACTGTAAAAGTTTTTTTCATAACTGAATAACCTCTTAAATTTTTTAACTTTGGATAATTAAATTATACTCATTTTAAATCTATATTATATGCATATGCGTCTTAATATAAATCTGGGTATAGCATAAGATATTTAACCGGATAAAGTTATAGGCGGCTGTTTCCTGTTAATTAATAAATTTATATTTTATGAATATAATATACGCGGTTTGTTTAAAACTTTGCATTAATGCAATTTAAACTACTGAAGTATTTTGAGGGGGATGCGGTATATCGGAAGAAAAATGTTTAATATAAAATGGCCTTTTAGGCGAGACTGTTTTAATAATGTCGCCGTAATAAAACATGACCGGACGATAGGCAGCGGGTAAATTCTGGCATTCCACGCATGTTACGTAAGACTGGAGATTTAACTTATTGGAATGATGCCCTGCTATTTTTAAAAAAGCCGGCGGCTGTTCCTTTGCCGACTTTCCAGCCCAATTCATATTCATAGGCATTCCGACCCGCACCGGTGACATAATCATAGGAATATTAAGTATATAGCTTATGTCCGTAGCTCCTATCAGATAAGACAGGGCAACTACTGCAAGAGGAAGAAACAGAAAAATCTTATATTTTTTATTTGAAAAAGACTTTTTTTTCATATAATATATCTTATCATTTTATATTGATACCTTCAACCGGCAAAATTAAGATATAAACTTTAATATAATTATCTAAATAGTGAAAGGCAGATATCTTTCTATAACTTAAACGGAATCGTTACCGACAAAAGTCCCATAGTCAAATCCGGACCGTTTTTTGCATGTAACGTTTTCAACACCCTTGTGTCTGCAATTATCCTGCCTAAGCGGTAAGAAACTCCGAAACCTGTCATCAATGTCTGATATCCGCTGTTTAAATAGCCGTATTGTAAACTTAAAGTAGATGCTCCGAGCGGGTTAGTATTAAACCAGCCGTAATTTGCGCTCTGGTTTTCAAAAACCGTTTCGTTAAAAATCTCTAATTTCTTAAATAATATAAATCTGAGATACGTATTTGCTATGAAATTATTGCCGGGGTCGGTATAACTTCCCGTACCCGTCGGAGACATGGTTGAATTATATCCTGGAGCCGTCGGAGCAGCCGCCGTGGCAGCAGCATAATTAATCGCATCATGACCGAGGTTATAGCTTTCGCCTACCGCATAGTCTAAAGCAAGTCTAAATTTATTATTAAACGTATATCCAAGTCCGCCGGTTAAAGCAAGTTCTAAATTAAACTCGTCACTTCCTATATTATTGACCGAGCTTGAATTCCAATTGTTCGGTATAACGGTAACAAGCATCGGCATAAAATTATACCTGAACGTGCCAATATTCTGATGCCATACCTCTATTCCGTAGAAAATCACCGGATTTGCCAATCCGCCGTTCGTAAATTGATAACCGTTTTTAAACATAATATCGGGTTTACCATTGGGCAAAGTTTGCGGAACATTACTCTGAGCGGTCTGGCTTCCTACAGGAAAAGCAACTTCGAAAAAATTTACTTTTTTTAAAAACCTGTACGTCCAGACGAAAGACGGAATAAACAAAATCTGCTGCTGAGTCGGCTTAGAAATAAGCTCTCCGTTATTATTGTAAATCTGATTAAAACCCTGATATTGCAGAGCATTAAAGCTTATAAACGTATTCGGCTTATGCATGCTGAATGCAAACGGATTCTGGTTTATAAAATTGTTAACGGTGCCGTCCGGACCGCCCGCAAAGCTCTTGACCGGATTTATGAATAAAGCCGAAAACAACATAAAGACAGCGGCAAAAACAAAAATACCCTTTTCCTTTTTTAAAAACATTAATATCCCAAACCCTTTTTCCCTAATTCATTTAATCTCATAGACAATAATTTTAATTGTTCCTTTTAATTCAATTTTATTTAAAATTATAGCATAATAAATATAAAATTTATTTAATTAATTATTTAATCTTATCGTTTAATTTTTAATTTGTACATAAAAATCCTTATTCTCCCACTTTTCTGCATCCGTCCAGTAAAACGTAAAAATAATTTCATCGTTTTCCTTTAAATTTTCCGTCGGCAAATCGATATAGAAAGCTCCGAGCCCTGAATCTTTTACTACTGCATCGTTAACCGTGCGCCATCCGTCGATCGTCCAGTGAACTATAGCATGGGAAAGCGTTTCGATGCGCAATTTTTTTTCTACGGGAATTTTATGCAGTTTATGATTAAAACGCCACTGCATAATATTAGACGTTGTTCCGTTTTTAAGATAACGCAATGCAGTCTGCGGAGGCATGTCGAATACTCTTTCTTCGGTAATAGAACGGATAAGTTTTAAATATTCGGCATGCGCCCATACTAAAGGCATAGCCGAACCGGACGGACGGCCAAAGAAAAGTCCCCGTTCGGGTATGTCGCTGCTATCCCATACTTGTTCCGGAAAAAGTCCGATGCCGTCGGCAAAACCTTCCATAGTTTTAAGCAGGCGTTTAGCTTCTTTAAAATCTCCCAAGGCTACGCTGTAGTGTCCGCGTTCTCCGGTAAGAAGCGGCCAAAGCCTGCCCCTGCCCGTACCGTCGAAAGGACTGCCGTCCTGATGTTCGCCGTAACCGTCTCCGTTATATCTATGCCAGCATGGACCGGAAGGCGTTTCTACTTTCAGCATTGCATCGATGACCTTTACCGTGTTTAATATTCTGTCGTCGTCCGCTCTTCTTAAACCGAACCTGACCAACGCCAAAGCGTCCGTACAAACAACCGAAGATATGTGGGGATAACATGATTCGGGCGGACGGTTTTTAATACATATAACATCGTCGCCTTCTTCAAAATCGGGCGGAGTAACTCTGACGTAAAAACCTTCTACTCCAGCTTTATCTGCAAGCTCACCTCCTTTTACGTAAAGCCATCTGTCAATGCATGAATACCACGAATCAGCCGTTTCTCTTAAATATGGGGCGTAATCGGGTTCGCCGGCTAATTCGGCAAGTTCGGCTCCGATTATTAGAGCAGAAATTTCAGCCGCAATAGTATAAGGAGTATAACCGCCGTTTTCTTCCCACCTGTCCTGCTGCGTTACGGGACCGTTCTTTACTATATAGGCGAGGGCTCTTTTTAACATAGGCCAGAAACGGTTAATATCGCTCTCTAAAATAGCCGTTTCCCTGCGGGCAAGGTCTAAAAGCAATATGGGCAGGGCAGTTTCATCCATTTGAATACCGTTCCAGTATGGAAAGCCGTCAATCCACATATTTTGCGGCCAATGACCGTCGGATTCCTGCGTCGATTCAAAATATATAAGCATATTTATAACTTCAGATTTTATATTTGCGGCGATAAGCCCGCCTGCGGACTGGACCATATCGCGAGGCCAAATAAGATGATAGCCTCCGAGGTCGCCGTCTCCTTTAGAAAAACCCCACGGCACGGCAAGACTTGCAAGAACCGCCCCCGGAATATATTTAGACCTGTGAATTAATATTACCATGGCGCTTATAGAAAACAGATTATGCTCTTCGGCATAAAAAACAGGTTTTTGCTTTTGCCAAAACTCCTGCCATTTTCCTGCGTAAGATTCAAGAACCTTTTCAAAACCCTCGTTTATAGAGGCTATCGATTGAAGCGCCGCTTCCGAAGGATTGCGCCCGAAACCCAGAGCCAGCAGAAAAGAGCCGTCTTTATCAAAAATCATTTCTCCTGTTAGCGCAACATTGCCATTTTCAGCCCTTTTATAAACAGACGTAAGTTTTCCGTTTTTCTTTAAATCCTGCCAGCCGTCCGAAAAACCGACAAAACCGACGGAACAAGCTTTAAAACCTTTTTCGCTTATAAGACATAAAGAAGTTTTGTGACGTGAAGCAAAAAGTCCCGTTTTTCCTTTAAATTCATCAAACCAAGCCGTGTTGCCTGCGCCATGATTGCCGATGTGGGATGCAGCAATTACATAGAGTCTGTAATTACCTGACTTTAAGGGAGTAAATTTCCCTCTTATAATAACCGACAATCTTTTAGGATCGGTTATAATATCTTTTTCTATCATGTAATACCCGTTTTCGCATAAACTTTCCACGTGATATGCCGGTACGCCAGTATAAATGAGGGAATGAGAATGTTTAGCATGTCTTTTTTCTTCAGAAAAAAAACCGTTATCCGCAGTTACCACAAAACCAAGATCGCGGATTGCCGCTTCGTCTTCTCTCGGCGAATAAACTTCGTTTAGAATACCGTGAGACATAGTAAACCATACGGAACTTCCGTTAAAAGCCGTTCCTACTCCGCTTTTATTCGCTCCCGTCCATCTGCCAGGTATTCCAGGCCATCCCGGAGCAAAAATTTCATTATTCATAATTATTCTAACCCTATTAAAATTACGCTAAATAAACTATAATTTAACGCAATATGTTTTGATTTATTTTATTTATTAATATGAATTGTAAATTAACCGCCATGAGTAAAATTAGCATAATCAATCATCGCTCCGTCTGCAAATATAGTGCTGCCCGTTATATATGAAGCCGCATCGGAAACCAAGAACGCTGCAACGTCGGCAATTTCATCCGGAATGCCCATTCTGCCGAGCGGAATTTTATCAAGAAGATCTTTCAGCGTCGACGGATTACTCCATACGCTTTTGTTGATAGCCGTTTGAATAGCGCCGGGTGCTAGAGACAGTACCCTGATACCCGACGAACCCAGTTCCTGCGCCATAGTTTTAGTAAGCATGGAAAGACCTGCTTTCGCTGCAGTATATCCGCTGTAACCGCTCCAAGGGATTACTTCATGAACCGACGTCATGTTCAATATAACTCCTTTTTTCTGGCTTATCATGTACTTAACGACTTCTCTGGCGCAATAAAAAGGGCCGAATAAATTTATTTTAATTACCTTTTCCCATTCCGATATATCTGATTCGCTCACCAAAGAATGCTTTCCGTCAATTCCTGCATTATTTACCAGTATATCTACTCCGCCCCATTTTTCTACGAATGTATCCACCATATCTTTTACTTTACCGCTGTCCGAAACGTCAGCCTGAATAGCAATAACGTCTGCCCCTAAAGCTTTTATTTCCGAAGCTATTTTTTCGGCCGCATCAGGATGAGAATGGTAATTTAATCCGATTTTTGCTCCGGCGGCGCCGAATTTTTTAGCAATCGATTCACCCAAACCGGAACTGGCACCTGTAATTAACGCCCTTTTGCCTTTTAAATTTATATCCATAGCTTTTATTACCTCCTATTTTTTTTACAAACCTATATAATCATAAATAAACCGTATCCTGCATCTGAGGATATCCGGTTTTTAAAAAAAGCAGGATATAATCCCTTAAGTGTCTTGTAATTAAAAAGTTGTGCTTTACGTGATTATGTCCGTTTTCGCCAAGCTGCTTGGCATATTCCGGATTTTGCAGCACCTGTTTTACATATAAAGCCGTTCCTTCCGTAGTCCTGGATAAAAGTCCCGAATATTTGTGCGTAATCTGCAGAGGTATGCCGCCGACGGCAGAAGCTATTACAGGTTTTGACTTCCATAAACCTTCCGAAACCGTAAGTCCGAAACCTTCCTTAATAGATTTTTGCAATATTACCGTTGACGCTCTCTGAAGCGCATTGATTTCGATATTGCTTATAGGCGGAAGATTTAAAATAAATATATCTTTGTCTCCTCCTGCTTTTTCTATGACTTCGTTATAAACTTCCGTAGCTTCAGGGTCGTCCGACGCCGCTCCGCCCGCAAGAACAAGCTGACAATCTACGTGTTTTTTGACGAGCCTGTAAACGTCTATAACACCCAACGGGTCTTTTAACCTGTCGAACCTGGAAACCTGCGTTATAATATTTCTTTCCGGGTCTATTTTAAATCTGGATAATACTTCGTTTATAGTTTCATCCGGCAAATCTTTATTTTTATCCGATAAAGGATCTATAGACGGCGAAATTAATATTTGCGGTATTTTAAGTTTCTTTGAAAAAAGAGGCGACGAAAAAACGGAATAATCGTATTTTTCTATAAATTTTTTTAAAAAATTAAACGTCTTCACGTTAGCCGAACTTAAATCTATATGGCATCTCCATATGAATTTTTTTTCTTTAAAACCGTTTTTGTCTTTAGCTTTTATTAAACCTATAGGCTGGGGGTCATGTATGAATATAATATCGCCGATAAGATTGATATCTTTTAAATTTTCTTCCGTAACTTCCAAAAAATGTTTAAAATCGTTTTCCGATATATTTTCTTCTACTCCGTGAAGAGAATTGTGAATTTTCTTAGTTATTTCAAAGAATCTTTCTCCGCCTTTTATAAAATCCCATCTTGCATCTACGCCGACTTCCTTTAAAAGAGGCACCATTCTTGAAAGAATTTCGGCTACGCCCCCGCCGACCGGAGTGGAGTTTATATTTTGGACTATCTTGCCGTTTAAATAAGAACCTAATTTTTCTATTTCTTCTATCGTTTCGTTGCCTACAATATCTGCGTAATCTTTTATAGATCTCATTTTATTATCCTTTTCATTATTATAGTTATTAATTATGATTATTTAACTTCATTCGGAAAAGGTGTCAGATTAATTTTCCGTAAGCAGCTTTTCATATTAATTCAATTTTACATATGCGGAAAATAAAATCTGACACCTTTTCCTTATTTAAATATACTTTTCGGTATATTTTATTATCTGGGTTTTAAGTCTGTCCATAGTAACGGAATAAGGATCGAGATTTTGAATTTTGTAAGCTAAGTCTGGCAGTTTAAGTTCGCTTCTTATCCACACTGAAAAATCATCGAGCCCAGGACCTAACCTAAAATGGGATTCAAAAAAATGATAATATACAGAAAAAATAGTGATATTTTTTAGGATATCGCTAAACTCTTTTAGGGTATATGCTTCTTTTCCTGTGGACATAACAAAAGTAGCGGCTTTCATGAAATTAAATCTTTCGTTTATTTCAACCTTCCTGGTTTTAGAATCTTTAGAAATAAAAGCGGACAGCCTTTTTATAAGTTCCTGTTTATAATCCGTCATAGAAGTATAATTAAACATATCTATGCTCGATATTTCTTCGCCGAGCAATTTTTCTCCCAGGGTATGTATAATCCAGTGGGCAAAGTCGTTCGGCGCATCCGGAACAACATAATGGTGCTGTATAAGATAATGATGCGTATGATAGTAAATAATAGAATCGTCGGCATTTTTTATGCCCTCCAAAAGCTCTTTTAAGTTTAATGCATAAATTCCCGTAAGCTGCGGCAACGTCAAACGGGTATAAAATTTGAAAGGATATTTAGCTATCGTCTCCATTTTTCTTTCTCCTTTTTAGTTTTAAAACAAAAGATAATATTAAATCTCTTACCGGATCGTCGTAAAGCTGGGGGCTGTAAACCTCGACCGCAACAAAATAGCTTGTAAGAGAAACATCTACCGCCCTTATAACGGGAGGCGGATTTTTTTCTATTAAAGCGTTTATAATTTTAGAATCGTCTTCGGAAATATTTCCGTAATTTCCGCTCAAGGTTAAATAGTCGTATAATTCTTTTATAAATGTTTCAAAGTCGATTTCTTTGTCTAATTCAAACCTTACCCTTACTAATCTTCTTTTTGTATTATCGTAATTAGTTATTAAAGCTTGCATTAAAACATTATTCGGCGCTTTCATCGTAAAACCAGAATCTTCCAGAATGGTCGTAAAAAGCATATTTATATCTTTTATAACGCCGGTATAACCTGGCTTTGCGGCTTCGTGCTGATAGGTGGACATGAGCAGTCCATACTGCCATGTAACTATAGTAATTCTATCGCCTATCTTAAAAGGTTTGCCAAATAGTATTATGAAACCGGCAAGCAGATTGGATAAAAACGACTGCGCCGCTATTCCGAATATTACGCCTATAAAAGTAGCGCCGAGCAGAATATTGGATATATCGATGCCTAACGTAGTAAAGATAAACAGAACTAAAATAAAATATGCCGTAAAACTTAACAAAAATCTTAAAAAACCCGCCTTATCTTCGGAAACATAACCGCTTAATATTTTAGAAGAGCTTTTTTGAATTATTTTTATCGCTAAAATACCGAAAACAGCTATAAATAAAGCTTCTATAATAGAAAAATAACCCTTCGGAAGTATGTTTTTAGAAAAATATTTAGAATAAAAATGTATGACGTAAAACAAGGCAAAAAATAAAAAGCCTAAAACTGTTAAGGGTATTATGATATTGCCGAGTCTTTTAAGCGGCGCGGGGCTTATTTTCTTTTTATCTTTATTTAATTCGTTTTCCTGTTTTTCGCCGTTTTTATCGGACATATTTTTATAATATAATAAAAATTAAATAAAATAAAGCGCCGTAAGAAAATTATAAGCCCAGTCGTAAATATCGTTTTCCATAATTATATTCTGCATCTTATTAATTCTATTTATTTTTTCTTCTTTATTCATCATTAATGCTTCATAAATTCTTTCTCCAAAACACTCGGTATTGAAAGGATTTATTAAAAAAGCGTCGTATAGTTCTTTCGATGATCCTGCAAACTTAGACAGCACCAGCATCCCTTTATAGTCCGTATTAGACATTATATATTCTTTAGATACAAGATTCATTCCGTCGTGCAGAGGAGAAACTATCATAATATTACAAAGCCTGTAGTATGCGAGATATACCTGCAATTCAAGCTGCTTGAAATAACCTGCTATAGGATGCCATTCAGGCGTTCCGTGTTTCCAGTTTATATCGGTTATAAGTTCCGTAATTTCTTCGTTTAACTTCTTATAGGCATTTATATGTACCCTTGAAGGAACGGCGAACTGCACGAAAACAAACTTGCCTATAAGCTCCTGATGGTTTTCAAGCATTTTGTCTATAGCCTTTAACTTTTCGACTATACCCTTTGTATAATCAAGCCTGTCCGTCGATACGGCTAAATATTTATAGCGCTGTCCAATAATTTCATCGGTTTTTTTTATTTTATTAATAATTTTATCGGTATCTTTAGACATTGCAAGATGATGAAGGTAGTTAGCATCTACGGAAATCGGAAAAGGCTTAACCCATGTTTTATGACCCTTATAAGTAACGGAATAATCCGACCAATTAACCTGCGCCTCCAGTTCCCACTCGCAAGTCCTTAAAAAATTCTGGCAGTGGTAAATTATTTGAAAACCAATTAAATCGTTTGACAGCAAGCCTTCAAGAAGTTCGTGTTTTTCGGGACATATAGAAAATATTTCGGGATTTGGCCACGGGATATGCCAGAATATAGAAACTTTAATTTTTTCGTCATATTCTTTTATATATTTTGCACATCTCGCAAGATGGTAATCCTGAAGCCACACTACGTTTTCGGCAAAAGACGGCTGAAGTCTTTCTATAGAGTTTTCCGCTGAGTTTAAACTTTCGTCTTCCGGCATTCCGGAATTTAAATATTCTGATTCCTGATTTCTTTTTGATTCCTCTATCTCTTCAATAATAGAATCGGCAAATTTTTTATTAACTTCGTCGTAAGTCAAAAACTGAGCGGAATTAAAAACCGGTTTAACGTACACGATATGACACAGCGGCCACAAAACAGAATTTGCATATCCGTAATAATAATCGTTAACATCGCCTTTATTAAGAAAAATTCTTTTAAGCGTATAAGATTCGCCGTCTTCGGAAAGCGTTATCCTGCCTTTTTCGTCGGATGCAGTTTTATCGGCGTTTCCGCTTCCGTAAACGACCCACGTTCCGTTAAGATTTTTCATTATAGGTTCAAGCGCAATCGTAAGTCCGCCGACGGATTTTACGGCTTTGATTTTTTTTCCGAAGTATTCATGAGAGACGGGTTCCCTGTTGGAGGCAACGATTAAATTTATGCTGCCCAATTTTTCTTTTATTAAATCATTAAATCTTTTTTTTTCCATATTTATTAGTAAAATTTATAAATTTATTAAAGATTTAATAAAAAATATATCTTTTTAATTATATTTTTATAATATTTTACAATATTTTTATTATTTTTGCAATATTTCATTATTTTTTATAAAATGATATAATAAAAAATTATGCGTTTAAATGGAATTACGGAATTTAATGAAATAAAAACGAATATATTAACTTATTCGGATAATAAAGCTTACTATCCCGATTTTATATTTTTTTGCTTAGATTTTGACGGAACTTTAGTTAGGATACGCAAAAGTCCTTTAGACGTTTATGCCCCGCTACAGCTAAAAAAATTTTTAAAAAAATTAAGCGATATCGACGGCGTAACCTTATGTATAATAACAGGGCGCGCTTTAAACGACATAGAAAACCGGCTTGGCATTTTTAGCGATATAATTTATTCTGGAAACCACGGTTTTGAAATAAAAAGTTATTACGATGATTTTAAAATTGATTTTCTAGTCGAAAATACAGAAAAATATATAATATTCATTAAGCAGGCATTAAGTTATATCGATAAATTTCGTAAAACGCAATTGCAAAACTTGATAATAGAAGATAAAAAATTTTCTATAAGCATGCATTACAGGCTATTAAATTCCGAAGAAACTAAAATTTTAAAAAAATACGTTAAAAATTTATTTTCGGAAAATCCAGATTTTAAAAAATATCTTCATATTACAAGAGGTAAAAAAATTCTGGAAATAAGACCGAAGATAGAATGGAATAAAGGACGTGCCTGCGGTTATATTTTAAAAGAATTCTCAAAAAATATCATCATGAAAACGGCGGACGAGACTAAGGAAGAATTTAATATCTTAAGGGTAAACATCGGGGACGACATTACCGACGAGACCATGTTCGTACCGGATTATCAAATTACAAACGAGGATTACGGCGATAACGGCTTCAACGAATCATATAATTTAAATAAAAACATAAGCATAAATATAAACGTAAAAAATATTAACTGCGTTATCGGCGATAAAAAATCGCAGGCGCAAATTTATCTTGAATCTTATAAATATACGCCTGCGTTTATAAATAATATTTTATCCGCTTTTAATAAAAAATAGATTTAAAACCTAAACCTGACGCCTGCTTCCGGTCCGTCAAACTCTAAAGTGCCATCGACGTCGTTAGTGTCCACGTGTACTTTGTCGTAAATGTAATCGGCAAAAATAGAAAGAGGGCCTACTGCTTTATAATTAACGCCGGCGTTAATATGATAGTAATATCCGTCGGAACCTACCGATAATCCTTGAATTTTACCTATAAAAGAAAAGTCGTTTATCGGCGTTATTTTTATTCTTCCCCCGATTATAGGAATTGGCAGACTGACGTTTTTAGTATCGGAAACATAAGGCGAATCTAATTCGGTTTTAGCCGTAATAACGTCCACTCCTACTCCCAGACCTACTGAGGCGTATCTGTTTATCTCGAAATTATGGTCGTAAAACATTTTGTAACTGTAAAGATGAAGTTTTGAAGTTACAGGAGTATTGATATTGTACGTCTGTCCGTTAAAATAAACGGATTGCGATATAGTCGCAGAACCGTTATATATGTACGGCACGTACGTAAAAGAAATTCTGTTGTCGTATAATACATACAGGGCGACTTTTAACATAGGCTCCGTCTTTGTCGTTTGCATTCCTAAAAGGGAAGGCGTTATAACAGTTCCTCCGTTTCCTACGGCTAAATGTCCCGTAAGGTTTTGAAAATATGCTCCACCTTTAATTTCAAGTCCGAGCACACCCGAAGCATAAACTTTTTTTATCGGTACGCCCAAAAAAACAAAATAAGCCAGTCCTAAAATTACAAAAAACGACGGCAAAATCTTAGAAGCATTAAATTTTTTAATCATCGTACGCCTCCTTTCTTCATTTTTTTAAATTTTTTAAAATTTACCTATATTTCGTTAATATTGAAGCTATAAACACTTTATAAATTCTTTATAGACTCTTTATTATCTCCGAAGCAATTTTATTGTCGAATAAGCCGTTATAATTGATCTTTAATTCTTTCATTATCTGGCCGATTTCTTTGGTGTTTTTTTCTTTGGAAATTTTTTCTATATAAGATTTAGTCTCTTCAAATGACCACGTCTTTGGAAGATAGGATAAAAGTATATCTTTTTCCGCCGACAGTTCCGAAATATCTTTTTTATTAGCCGTTAAAATTTCTATAGACTGGTCAGTTTTTTTTATCCATGATTTTATAATCTTAGTCATATCGTCGTCGCTAACGGTATCTCCGTGGTTCTTTTCCTTAGTAAGTTTTAGCGCATCGCTTAAAACCATCGTTAAAATATTTTTTTTAGAATTATCGTTGCTTTTTCTGGCGTTAAGATAATCCGCTTTTATTTTTTCATGCAGCGTCATTATTGTTTTCTCCCAATAGTTTTTTTGATTTTTTTATTTATTTAATAGTTTTTATATAGTTTTATTTTAATTTTTATATTTTTTTCAAATAATACCGCCTCTTGCCATTTCTTTAAGCCTTTCTATTCTGTCTTCCGTAGAAGGGTGAGTGCTGAACAAGCTTTTAAAAGCGCCTCCTCGCAAAGGGTTGACTATAAACATATGTGCGGTTGCATGAGTCATCTGATTAGCCTGCATAGGTTCTTCTTCGTTTCCGGCTTCTAATTTATTTAAAGCGCTTGCAAGATACATAGGATTTCCGCTCAGCATAGCGCCGCCTTTATCCGCCGCATACTCCCTTTGTCTCGATATAGCAAGCTGTATCATGGTTGCGATAAGCGGAGCTATAATAGCCATAGCAATTATGCCGATAATGTTGCCCTCCCTGTCGTCGCTTCTTCCGCCGAAACCGCCGAACATAGCTCCCCATTCCGCCATCCATGCAAGCATGCTTATTGCGCCGGCAACGGTAGCGGCAATAGAACTTATAAGAATATCCCTGTTTTTTACGTGCATAAGCTCATGCCCTATAACTCCCGAAAGTTCGTTTGCATTTAAAATTTTCATAATACCGGTCGTGACGCATACGGCGGCATGGTTAGGATTTCTGCCGGTAGCGAAAGCGTTAGGCGTTTCCTCGTCAACTATATAAACTTTCGGCATTGGAATATTCCCTCTTGCCGCAAGATTTCTTACTATAGAATAAAGTTCCGGGTATTCGGCTTCAGTAACCGGAACGGCATGATACATAGATAAAACAACTTTATCGCTGAACCAGTATGTTCCGAGATTCATCACGGCGGCGAATATTAAAGCTATTACCATTCCCTGCTCTCCGCCGATTGCGCCGCCCGCAACTATTAATATTCCGGTTAAAACCAGCATTAAAAGAAAAGTCTTAAAATAATTCATTTATAAATTCGACCTCCTTTAATTAATTATAAATTTTTCATTAATTAAATCTATCAAGATTTATCGTTTTTATTTAAAATTTAAAATTTAAATCCGCTATCTAAATTATATATTATATACTATTTATATACTATTTTTATAGCCGTTTTTCATTAAAATGTCAAAAGATATCGCCTGAACTGTTAAAGAAAACAAAACGGCTATAAAAACATAGGTAATGATTTCATTCCTTAGATGCATATTTAATGGCAGAGATAATGCCATCGCAATCGGCAGGGCGCCTTTTAATCCCCCAAAAACCAAAAAACGCTTATACCGTTTATTTAACGTCAACCCGTTTGAAAATATTTTAAATCTGTTTTTTATTAAATTGACGAGAGGCGAAATGATATAAACCCCCAGAAAACGAGAAAAAAGTACGAGAGCTATTATAAACAGAGATATAAGCCATATATCGAAAATTTTAAAAAGATTTATCTCTATTCCTATTATCAAAAATAAAATTGAATTTATTATAAAAGTTATATATTCCACAACTATAGGAAAAACCTCAAGCGTCCTGCCCGTCACTTTGTTTTTAAAACCGTAATTAGCAAGCGTTATTCCGCTGAAAATTACCGCCATTATAAACGACATATGCAGATAGTATGCGGCTATTAAAGACGCATAAGCAAGCAGAAGGGAAATCATAATTTCGGTTAAAAAATCCGTAGCAAGAGATAAAACAAGGGATACCAAATACCCGATAATTATTCCCAGAATCGACCCGCCGATAGATTCATATAAAAATTGAACAGCCGACGCCTGTATTATTCCAAAAATATAATAAAACATATTATACAAATGATATAACGAACTATTCAGCGAGCTTAAACTAAAACGCATACCGTCGGAAAAAATATGGGCGGCATTACGCAGATTAAGATTTAAAAAAACCTCGAATAAAACAAGGCTGATACCGTCGTTAAAAAGACTTTCTCCTGCAAGAAGAGTCTCTATGTCTTCTCTATTTTCCATTTCTTTTTTGTTTTCTTTTTCGTTTTTATTTTCATTTTTAAGTCTCATTGCGCCGTTTTTCAGCATAGACAGTATGGTTATAGGATCCGTAGGGGTTATTATAGCGCCGAAAATTAAAGACTGTTTTAGCGGAAAATCCAAAACAAAATGAAAAATAACGCCTGTAAATATCGCGGAAATTATAGTTCCTAAAATAGACAATGCGCCTATGGGAAGTACGTTAGACATTAACGGACGCAGTTTAATTCCAACCGCACCTTCAAATATAACAACGGGCAAAAAAACATAATAGATAAGATAAGGCGTAATTTTTAAACTGGGAAAAATATGAAATATACCTACAAAAAGTCCTATAATGACAAGCATAGAAGCATAAGGAATCTTAAAATATCTTGTTAAAATTCCTCCTGCCGAAGCTATAGAAAGCAAAATTATCGCCGTAATGATTATATGGCTTCCATGATACATAATATATAATATACCATATTATATACACGCAACTCATTAATAATATTAATAATAGCAAACTACACAAAATAAAAACAAAATAAAATAGATAAATTAAAACTATAAAACTTATTAAAACATATAATGGCAATAAAATTTTAATAACACGTCGATAAATAAACCGATAAATGACAAACCGATAAATAAACTTGCAATCAGGTTAAATAAATTATATAATTATTAATCTACGAAAACATCGCGGGGTGGAGCAGTCCGGTAGCTCGTTGGGCTCATAACCCAAAGGTCGCAGGTTCAAATCCTGCCCCCGCAACCAATTAAAACTGCAGTAAATAAGCCTTTCCTAACAATTCACTTCATTTGACAAAAATGTAAAATATAGTTAACCTGTTTGGCTCAGCTTAGATGAAAATATTATTTTGCTTTATCCAGTCCGACGAATACGCAAGACGCCTTGCGAAAGCTGTAAAACTTAAAGGAGGAAACGACTGGTTTATAGACTATGCAGAGCACTTTGAGAAACGCGCTCCGTTAAAAGAAGCAGAAGACCTAAGCGAATATTTCGTTAGTTAAAAATATGCTATAATAGAGTTATGGAAAATAAAGAAATACTTTTTAAAACCGCAAAAGATTTAAACCTTTTCTGGTCATATTCCAAAGATATAACCCTTACGGATATTCCGGAAGAAATTCTTATCGAAAAAATTTTATTATACGGGGATATAAAAGACTTAATATTATTGTTTCAGGCATATCCGTATAATACTATATATAAAATTTGGACGAAAGAACTTTTACCTGATAAAAGATACAAAGAAGCGAATTATTTTTTGGCTAAATTCTTCTTTAAAACCGATATAAGCAGCATTAAATTAGAAACAAAAATTGATAAATTAATTAATATTACAAAAGCAACATAATTTTCATGAACGAAAAATTATTGGAAAATTTATTGCCTGACACAGGAGAAGTTTTTAAAAAATTATCGTCGGCAAATTTAGACTTTTTAGACAATTTTGTTCTGGTCGGCGGCAGCGCTTTAGCTATCCGAATCGGACACAGACAGAGCGAAGACCTCGATTTTTTTACGCATATAGACTGGTTCGATAAAAACAGAATACTATCGCTTTCTAATTTATTTAAAGATTATGAAATATTATTGAACGGCAAAGAACAAATAGATTTATTATGCGATAAAGTTAAAGTTTCTTTTATGAATGCATCGGCCAATTCGGTATGGCGTTTTTTATCTCCTTCAGTCTCCGCAGAAGATAATAAAATAGGCGGTATTAATATAGCGACGATAGACCAGCTTTCGGCAATGAAAGCCCACGTACTTTTTTTAAGGTCGGCATTCAGGGATTATTACGATAATTATGTTCTGTCTAAATATCATATAGGATTAGAAAATATGTATAACAATGCATATAAATATATTCCAGGCATGTCTTTCAGGCTATTTAGCACGGCGTTAACTTATACAAAGGATATTAAAGACGAAAATATAGAATACTTACAGCCGAAATATAAAGTTACGAAAGCGGAAATACAAGCTTATTTCGAAAAAGAGATTAAAGAATATATAGAGAAAGAACAAATAAAATCTAAAAAACAGCCCGACGCTTTTTCCGAATGGCTATCGAAAAAAGGTCAGGAAAAGAAAAACGGCTGGGACAGATAAACTGCAAAAACCCCTACATAAAAAATATATAGTCTGGAAAGTATTTTACGTAATTTTAAAGCTAATTTTAAAACAGTATCTTCGCTGATAGACATTTTTAGCGTCCCTACTTATATTAATAAGTTTTAAATGTCTTATATTATATCATAATCATATCCCGCTTTAAGTTCTTTCTTTCACCTTATCATCAGCTTATCGCATAAAGTCCTTCTTCCGCCGTTCTTATTCTTTCGACAAGCCTAACCGGAAGAACGAATATTTTTCCGTCGCCGTAATGTCCGGTTTTATTTACCTGTATTATAGTTTTTACGGCTCTGTCCTTATCGGCTTCTTTAATAGATAAGGACAACATCCTTTTTGGAAGAAAACCGTAATCGTTATCCGGTATATTTTCTTTATTGTTTATTAAATTTAAACCCGGGTCTAATTCGTTGGCAAGTCCGCCTCTGCCTTTTTGCTTGCCTCTACCGTGTATAGAATAAAAAGTTATCTGGTCAAAACCTTCGTTACTTAAAGCCTCTTTTGTTTCCTGAACCTTGTGTCTCCTTATTATAGCTATAATTTCTACTACGTTTTCCTGAAATTTAGATTCCATAAAAACCTCTTAAATTAAATTAAATAATTAAGATAAAATTCGACAAATAAATTATAAAATAGCCGCCTTAAATATAAATAGCCCCTTAAATATAACCTTGCCGATATAAACCTATATAAGATAGGATTATTACAAACCTTCGGCTCCTGTCCTTACAGTATAAGCGTTCGATACCGGTATGACGAAAATCTTTCCGTCGCCTATGTGTCCGGTTACCGCATTTTCCTGAATAATATCGCAAACCTTATTTGCGTCTCCTTTGTTAACGACCAACATTAACTCTAATTTCGGCAGTTCGTCGTAAACTACCTCGCCTACTTTGATTCCTTTTTGTTTTCCTCTACCGAAAACATGCATTTTGGTTACCGAAACAAATCCGTTTTCTTCAAGCGCTTTAAGAACGTCCTTTTCTTTTTCAGGTCTTATTATAGCTCTTACCATTTCCATGAGAATCTCCTTTTTAAATAAAAAATTGAATTTATTTTATTAAGTTAAAATTTATTTTGTATTTTTATTGCCCATCGGTTAAAATAATCGCCCTTGCTATTTCTTCTATAGGCCGTCCGCTGTTCATGCTTAACTTCTGCAATCTGCGGTGCGCTTCTTTTTCAGAAATATCTTCTTTTTCAATAAGTATATTTTTTGCTTTGCCTATTAATTTCCTGCCTTCTATATATTGTTTTAAATTTTCGTTTTCCTTTTTAATATCCGCAAGTTTTTTAAAATTTTCTATAGCTATTATAGTCTGCGCTAAAATTTCGCTTTTTTTTGCCGGCTTTGTTATGTAAGAGAATGCTCCACATCCTCTTAAAGATTCAACATAATAATCGTAATCTTCTACGCCGCCTGCTCCTGCCGTTAAAAAAATAATCGGAACCGGCGTTTTCTCCATAATCTTTTTGCAAGCGGTAATTCCGTCCATTGACGGCATCTTTATATCCATAAATATAATATCCGGTTTATGCTCTTCTGCCGCCAATACTGCCGCCGCACCGTTATCGGCTTCGCATATATCGGCCGTGACCGAATTTAAAATAAGTTTAAGCTCTTCTCTCCTTTCCTTTAAATCGTCCACGACTAAAACTTTTATATTTAAATTTAAACCTTTTTCATCTTCCATGGTTTATTAAGCTGCAATTTTTGTGCCATAGTGCTAAATCTTTAATGTTAACTTTTATGCAACCTGCCCGTTTTCTTTTAAAATAATCTTTTTTAACCACGGAGGCGGATTCTTCGACAAAACGTCCCTAAGTTCTATCATAACGTCTTCAATCTTTAAAGGTGCGGGCTTTGCTCCGTTCCCCTTTTTAACTATAGGATATATACCGGATTTTACGACTCTTGCAGCCGCCGTGCCGCCTATGCTTTCAATAAAAATAATTTTGACGTCGCGCAATTTTTCGATTTTTTTATCAATTTTATTAATTTCTTCTAACTCTTCTTCAAAATATCTGTTTTCCAAAAATTTAAATCCGTCCGTATTTATTTCATAAATTGCAAAATTTTTAGCCCATCCAAAGTGGTCATTGATTAAAATATTATCATTTGTCGCAAAACCTACTTTCATTTTAATCC
>JAJZBN010000093.1:0-1677 GCA_021798875.1 bacterium
TATTGCCGTTCTAGGTTTAAATCCTCATGCGGGGGAAAACGGAAGAATAGGAAACGAAGAGAAAGAAATTATAGTTCCCGTTATAGAGGAATTTAAAAATTATAAAGAAAATATAGCCGGCCCTTTTCCTGCTGATAGTTTTTTTGCCGAAAAATATAAAAAATTCGATTTAATCGTCGCTATGTATCATGATCAGGCGTTGATACCTTTCAAACTTCTTTCGTTTCATAAGGGGGTCAACGTTACGGCGGGTTTAAAATTTATAAGGACGTCCCCTGTTCACGGAACGGCTTACGATATTGCCGGTAAGAACAAGGCTGATTGCGGCAGTATGATAGAATCTATAAAATTAGTCGGCAGGATATCGGAGAACAGAAAAAGATGGAAAGAAAGATAGTTATTAAAGGAGCAAGGCAGCATAATTTAAAAAATATAAACGTCGAGATACCCAAAGATAAGCTTGTAGTTATAACGGGACTTTCAGGCTCCGGCAAATCCTCCCTTGCGTTCGACACCGTATTTGCAGAAGGGCAAAGGAGATATCTTGAATCTTTGTCTTCATATGCGCGGCAGTTCATGGAACAGATGGATAAACCGGACGTAGATTCAGTGGAGGGACTTTCTCCGGCTATTTCTATCGAACAAAAGTCCGTCAGTAAAAATCCCCGTTCTACGGTCGGCACAATTACCGAAATATACGATTATTTAAGAGTTCTTTTCGCCAGAATAGGTATTCCTTACTGTTATAAGTGCGGTAAAAAAATCGAACCAAAAACCATAGATAGTATGGTGGAATCGGTTTATTCCAATAAGGCCGGCGAAAAACTTATAGTTCTATCCCCTATAGCAATTAACAGAAAAGGAGAGTTTAAGGCAAAATTCGACGATTACTTAAAACATGGTTTTTATAGAATTTATGCCGACGGGAAGGAATATAATTTAGACGAACCGATTAATTTAGACAAAAAAAAGAAGCATAATATAGACTTAGTAATAGACAGGCTGACAATAAAAGAAGAAAATAAAAAAAGACTGTTCGATTCCATAGAACTTGCTTTAAAATTATCTTCCGGCATATTAAAACTTAAATATGAAGACAGGGAAGAAATCTTAACCGAAAATTCTATATGCTTAGACTGCAATATAAGTTACGGCAAACCGGAACCCGCAGTTTTTTCCTTTAATAGCCCGCAGGGCGCTTGTCCCGAATGCGGCGGCTTGGGTTACAAGGAATATTTCGACGAAGACCTGATAATTCCCAATAAAAATCTTTCGTTAAAAGAAGATGCTATAATTATTTTTAAAAATTCTACTCCCGTATATAAAAGCCAAATTTTTAACTCACTTTCAAAACATTACGGATTTGATTTATATACTCCTTATAAAGATTTGAGCGAAGATATAAAGCAGGCATTACTATACGGTTCGGGAGAAGAAAAAATTAAATTTTTCGATGCGGCCGGCGGCTCTTCCTATCATTTAAGGCATTGGGAAGGTATAATACCAATGCTTGAAAGAAATATAGCCGAAGGAAATTATCTGCTGGATCCCAATAAATTCAAATCGGAAAAAGTTTGTCCCGAATGCGGCGGTTTCAGGTTAAGGAAAGAATCTTTAAGCTATAAAATAGGCGGACTAAATATAGCGGAAATTTCGGATTTAAGCGTTAAAAATGCG
>JAJZBN010000093.1:1687-3704 GCA_021798875.1 bacterium
ATTAAGCAATTACGAGATTGAAATTGCGGCAAAAATTTTAAACGAGGTTAAAGAAAGGTTAAGGTTTTTAGTAAATGTAGGGCTTGAATATCTGACTCTTTCAAGGCAGGCGCAGACGCTGTCGGGCGGAGAATCGCAGAGGATAAGGTTAGCTTCGCAAATAGGTTCCGGACTTACCGGCGTTTTATACGTAATGGACGAGCCGAGTATCGGTCTGCATATGCGTGATAACGAGAGGCTTCTTAAAACCATTTTTGATTTGCGCGATAAAGGCAACAGTCTGATAGTCGTAGAGCACGACGAAACAACTATGCTCAAATCCGACTATATAATCGATATGGGTCCGGGCGCGGGGAAGAACGGCGGCTATGTTATAGCGCACGGAACTCCTGAAGAAATTATGAAAAATCCGGATTCTTTAACCGGCAAATATTTGACGGGACAGTTAAAAATTCCGATACCCGAATTCAGAAGGGAGCATTTATCAGGTTATTTAGAAATAAAAGGCGCAAATATGAATAATTTGAAAAATATAGACGTTAAAATCCCGCTGAATAATTTCGTGTGTATAACGGGAGTTTCAGGGTCGGGGAAAAGCACTTTGATTTTGGATACTCTATATCAGGCGGTTTTTGCATACAAGAACGGTTATGCCGTCGATTTTAAGAGGTTTAATATCGATGCTATAAAGAACGTAGATTATTTCGACAGGGTAGTTAATATAGATCAGTCGCCTATAGGAAGAACACCAAGGTCTAATCCTGCAACATATACAGGAATTTTTACTTTAATAAGGGAAATTTTCGCCGGTACTAAAGAATCGAAATCAAGGGGCTACGATCCAGGCAGATTCAGTTTTAACGTTAAAGGAGGCAGATGCGAAGCCTGCAGCGGAGACGGCGTAAAAAAAATAGAAATGCTTTTTATGCCCGACGTTTATGTTATGTGCGACGTATGCAAAGGTAAAAGATATAATGCCCCTACGTTAGAAATAACGTATAAAAGTAAAAATATTTACGATGTTTTAAATATGACGGTAAAAGAAGCTTATGATTTTTTTAACGCTATTCCGCCCCTTGCCCATAAACTAAAATTTTTAATAGACGTCGGATTGGATTATATAAATCTCGGCCAGCTTGCAACTACCCTTTCGGGAGGCGAAGCCCAGAGAATAAAACTGTCGAAAGAATTATCGAGACCGGGACAGTATAAAACATTATATATACTTGACGAACCGACGACCGGACTTCATTTTGACGATATCAGCAAGCTTTTGACAATATTAAACCTTCTCGTAGAGGCGGGAAATACCGTAATAGTTATCGAACACAATTTAGACGTAATAAAGTCGTCAGATTACATAATAGATATGGGTCCGGAAGGCGGCGAAGGCGGCGGCAGGATAATATCTGCAGGAACGCCCGAAGAGATTTCCGTTGACGAGAATTCGTCTATCGGTAAATATTTATCTAGATTAACAGATTTTAATTTCAAATAATTTCATATCATTTCTTTTTATTTCATATCTTTTCATAAAATAGCATAATAATCCAAATTAAATTCAGACCGATTCCATTTTTAGCAGCATAAAGACTTATTTTTAAAAGCGCAGTAAAAGATACCCGCAGAGACTATTAGAGACTATTATTGAATTATCGCTTTAATCCTGCAATTTATAAGCAATAATTCCTAAATTATTAATCGTAATTTTGCTTTAATACAGTTTAAGGGCTATTTTATATCGGTCATATCTAAATTTTAATAAAAATATTTTATGGCATAAAAAATGCTTATTAATATATTATATTTAGGATTTTATGCTTTTATATAATTATTAATTTTATTTTTTATTAATCGCTTTTAATAATTGGGGGAATAATGGCTGAAAAAACTGAAAAAGCATTAGAGCATGAGTACATCTGCCTAACTACCGAACAGGCAAACAAGAAGATTGAAGTATGCGGCTTGAACGCCGTAGAAGAAGAGAAAAGAAACCCGGTAAAAGAATTTTTGAAAA
>JAJZBN010000094.1 GCA_021798875.1 bacterium
AATAAAAAATACCTAACTTTAAGCGAAGCGGCGCAGTATATTCGCGTATCAGATAGAACATTAAGAAATATGATGAAGAGCAATAAAATTCCATTTTATAAGCCTGAAGGTAAAATTTTATTTAAAACTTCGGAACTCGACAAATTTATCGAAAAAAACAAAGTCGAATCTATCGGAGAGCTAATCCAAAAAGCTACAAATAAAGGGAGGTAGTATAACCTATGGAAAAACGTAATTATTGGTTAAAGTTAAAGGAAGATTTTTTCTCTCAGCCGTATGTTAAAAAATTGCGTAAGATCGCCGGCGGCGATACATATACGATTATTTACCAGAAGATTTTATTGATATCGATTAAAACCGACGGCTATATTGTTTTTCAGGGTATCGAAAAAACCCTCGCCGAAGAATTAGCGTTAATTCTCGACGAAGATATTGATAATATCACGGTGACTCTCGAATTTATGAAAGCTAATAAACTTATCGAACAAACGGAGAACGAAAATGAATATCTACTGCCCGATATGCTTTCTTTAATCGGCTCTGAATCCGAAAGCGCAAAATGGGTTCGGGCTTACCGTGATAGGAAACGACAAAGCCTTATATTATCTGCGAATTCTAATAATATTCAAAATAGCGGAAATAACAAAACCTTACATTGTAAGGGTGATGTAATGGAGTGTAAGGAAAATGTAATTATAGATATAGATATAGAGAAAGATATAGATAAAGATAAAGATAAAGAAAAAGAAATATATAAAGAAAAAGAAAAATTAGACCCCCCATTCCCCCCAAGGGGGGAATCCCCCCTTAAAGAAAAATCCGTCGAGGTTTTAAATTATTTAAACCTTAAAACAGGTAAATCGTTCAGTTATAAAAATCAAAACAATTTAAAAAACATTTCGGCACGGCTTAAAGAGGGTTTTACCGTCGAACAACTTAAACTCGTGATAGATAAAAAAACGGCAGAATGGCTTAACGACGACAAAATGAACCAATATCTCAACCCTGAAACGCTTTTCAGGCCTAAAAAATTTGAAATATATCTTAATTCAAAGCCGCCGGGTATGCCGGCGCAGGAAAATAAATACGCAAACGTTAAAACTACCCACATCGACAACGTTACGGGCACGACGTGGGTTACGGGAGGATAAATGGAACAGGCGGCAGAAATTAAAGAAATTTTAAGCGGTCTTAATTTAAAAATCGAAAAAAAAGATAACGAAGATTTTAATATCGAAAAATTAGAACGTTTTAAAGCCGGTTTAGAAAAAAACATCCAGGCCGTTCTGCAAAGAATGGGCGTTCCTAAGAAGTTTTTAAATCCTAAAAGCAACACGTCGAAACTGGATTTAGGATGGGGATATTATTTCCACGGACCCGTAGGAACCGGTAAAACCGATATGGCGGTAAGTTTATTAAAAAACATTATTTTAAATACCGAACCGGTCGACAATTACGGACGCTTTAAGATTCCAGACGATTTAGCTTTATTTGTTTCCGTCCCGGTAATGCTTTTAAATATCAGGAGCGCGTTTAAAAGCGAAACCGCGGATGAATCAGGTTTAATTAAAAAATATACTAAACCGTTTGTCCTGGTAATGGATGATCTCGGGACGGAAAAAGTTACCGAGTGGGTCATGCAGACGCTTTACGTAATTATAAATTCCCGTTACGAAGAAGAAAAACAGACTATATTTACGTCTAATTACTGCTTAGAAGATATAAGAAAAAATCTAAACGATAAAATAGCTTCGAGAATCACGGCTATGGCGGAAATAATAGAACTCAAAGGAATTGACCGCAGAAGCGGTATATCGGTAGTTAAATAAAATAAAAAGAGGTAAATATGTTTACTGGATTTCAAGATATCGACTTGTTTTTTCAACATGGGTTAGACGGAAAACATATCGTTTTAGCCGGCCATCCCGGGACGGGCAAAACCACGCTTGCGCTCTCCATGGCGATAAATATCGCTTTGGACGGTTACGACATAGCTTACTTGTCTTTAGACGGGAAGGCCGATGCCTTAAGCCTTCAGGCCGACATCATGGTATTTAAGGAATTGCGGCAGGGAAAAATAAACATAAAGTTTTACGACGTTGGCAGACGGGGTGAGATTAGCCGCCGATACGGCGAATCCGTCGTATTTATCGACGGGATAAAAAAACAAAATAATCCCTGCTTTAATTTCCCGGCCGCGTCCGTGGCGCTTGTGGTTTTAGTTTACGAAATCCCGGTTCCCGACCATTTAGGCAAAATGCCCATTATTTCGGATTTGCCGGCCGAACTCTCATCATTAGCGGATGCGGTGCTTTTCCTGCACCGCGGCAATGTAATTATCGCTAAAAACGATGGCGGTCCAGTCGGCATCGTGGGGCTTTCGTATCTCGAAAGATATATTTTTAGGGAATATCCCGAGTTTGGAAACTGTTATATCGAAAAATACAGGGCATTTAAAGACGAAAACCTAATTTAATAAGAAAACAGGGGGTTGTAAAAATGCCGGATTTATATCAAGAAATAGTATCAGAAGTTAATATCGTCTCTAACAAAACATGGGAAGAAGAGCATGTCGTGTTTTGGCAATACGGCAAAAATGATTTATATCGCGGGGACGGAGACGAGGTTTATTACCTGCCGCGGCTAAATATAACTGTAATTATGAACGTTGAGTCCGATAAGGAAGTAATTTGATTTTTAACGCCTTTAGTCGTGCCCGATAGCAAACGCATTGCGTTAATAAATTAGAAAAATAAGGGAGACATATCATGAAAGACGATTTTAAAGGTGCAAAAATCATTGAGGATTTAAGGAAATGTGAGGAATATTTGCTTGAATTATGCAACTCTAATCAAAGAAATAGAAATATATGCGAAGCCCTGACGGATTTGGATAAATGCCGTTTTTTCTTAGAAGCGGAATTCCATAAAGGCGATTTATCGTTTCATACTTATCGCATAGGTAGTCTTAAATCTCGTTTCTGCGAGGCGGGGGTTTCTTCTTATGAGGATGTCGCAAAAAGAATTAATTTGGTTTTTGATCAAGTGAAAGGCAAAGATGAAAAGATAACGCAGTTGCTTGAAAATATTATTATTTTAATGGAAAAAAATCCTTTATGTCTTTAATGGTTTGATTTTTATTAAGATAATTATAACATCTTGTAACAAAAAAACAAGAAAAGGAGGTTTAATTATGGAACAATGTTCATGTTGTTTGCAGTATAAAGACGATGTTTCCGAGCGGGAACTGGAAGACGGGAGCGAGGCGTATCTGTGCGAAGAATGTTCACCTACGGTCGATATTCCTAAACCAATAGAGCTATTGCGAACCCGGGATATAGTTTTCGGCAGGACAGGCGGAATATATTACGTCAAAGACGCCAACGATATAAATCGCAGAGTCTATTTTACGGTATGGGATTTAGAAAGAATGTTTTCGGCGGCAAAACTTGATTCCGTCCATGAATTTCCGAAAGGAGGAGCGGCATGAAAATCGGAATATCGGGGGCGGTTGGAATAGGCAAGACTTGGTTCGTGGAAGAACTTAACGATTCGATATTTTTAAGGATAGAGGAAGCGGCGAGAAAAGTAAACGCGATGTATTCCGACAGGCGCATAGAGGAATTAAGGGACATCATATTTCATCACCAGATTTCGGTAGAAGAGGTCGTGGACAG
>JAJZBN010000095.1 GCA_021798875.1 bacterium
GAACTTAAATCAAAATACAGAAAATACAGAAAATCCGGTAAAATACAGAATGTCGTCAAACACTTGATATTACTGTAAAGTAAGGCGGAGTGCCTGTTTAATTAAATTATTACTAGGATTTAAGCTATGTAAACCGTGCAAAGGATTCGGAAGCGTCCACGAATCTCGGTGCAATTTTTACCGACGAAACGGCGTTTAATGCAACGAATTCTGTTTACATTGGTGCTGGTGCTGCAAGTAATACAGGAGCTACAGTTAAAGCAGGCACCGCTACACCTACCCATGCATTTTATTCTCCAACGGGAACTGCTGAAACATATTATATTGATGCAGGACCTTTTTCTTGTGCAGGTGCTGCAGCCGGTACTCCAGGTGCGTTAACAGCTGACGGAGGAAATGTTGCTTATAAAAATGGAGTAGCGGGGACAGCAGCAGCTGGTCCAGCTGCTGCTGTAGGCGGTTTTGGAGATATAGGATTTTTACCCAAAGGAACATTGTTTTTTTACTACCAGGTTGCAGCAGCTGGCACTGCAAACACATCTGCTCCTGCATCAGCTCAAGGCGGCACTTGGGCGGCAGCAACGGTGGCATCACCTTATAATGGCGCTTGTGGAGGAGGCTATGAAGCTACAGCCGCGAGTAACTTTGCTGGTTCAAATTTACAAGAATATGCTGTTAACGATTATTCAAGCTCACCTATATTGATTAATGGTTCAGCATTCTAATGGAAAAATATCTGATTATAAAAAAGGTGTCATAAAAAAGGTGTCAGATTTAATTATTCCTTTACTCCCGACTGCGTTTGACGTGGTCGGGAGTTTTTGTTTTTATTTCTTTTTTATTAAACCGTTATGATATAATTTAATATTATTTTGTAATGCTTATGGAGTTTGATGAAAAAATCGTTTCTTTCAAACATTTCGATAATTTTCCTCTATTTCTTAATATGGGTATATATGACATACCCTTTAATCCTGCATTTTTCGTCCGTTATGCCCGGAAACGGCGGGGACGAATACTTAATGACTTGGTTTTTCTGGGAGTTTTACCGTTCCATTTTTATACTTCACAAACTTCCGTATTTTACTCATCTGGTTTATTATCCGCACGGCGTTCCTTTGAAAAAAAGGTGTCAGATTTATTTATTCCTTTACTCCCGACTGCGTTTGACGCGATCGGGAGTTTTTGTTTTTATTTCTTTTTTATTAAACCGTTATGATATAATTTAACATTTGCGTAATACCTATGGAGTTTTAATTAAATTATAAAAAGAAAATAAGATGAAAAAATCGTTTCTTTCAAACATTTCGATAATTTTCCTCTATTTCTTAATATGGGTATATATGACGTACCCTTTAGTCTTGCATTTTTCGTCCGTTATGCCCGGAAACGGCGGGGACGAATACCTGATGACTTGGTTTTTCTGGGAGTTTTACCGTTCCGTTTTTATACTTCACAAACTTCCGTATTTTACTCATCTGGTTTATTATCCGCACGGCGTTCCTTTGTATGTTACGACCGCCATGCCCGTTAACGCCGTAATAGCTTCCGTAATATATTTTTTTACCAAAAACTTAATATTTGCGTTTAACGTTCTTTTCCTGTCGGCTTCTATTTTAAACGCATACTTCGCTTATCTTTTAGCCTGCGATACCGTCCATAACAAAAAAGCCTCTTTTTTTGCGGGTCTGATATTTGCGTTCTCTCCTATTTTAATAGAACAGGCAAGGTGGGGGGATATAAACATCTGGAGCGCATACGGTATTCCTTTATATATACTTTTCTTTAACAGGCTTTATAGAAACCCTAATCTAAAAAACGCCCTGCTCGCGGCTCTGGGGCTTTTTTTAGCCACGTATGCTGGTTTTTACGAGTTTACCGCAATTTTATTTTTATATTCCGTATTTTTTATTTTATATAAATATATTTCAAACTACTCGGATTATAGAAAGTCTTTAATAAAAGGTCCTGAAAGTTCCAAACCTGTAAACGATATAAGCCGTAAGATAAAATCCCTGCTGAATAATCCCGCGCTTAACCGGCGGTATTTAAAATATCTATCGGTAATGATTTTATCTTTTGTTATAGTATCGTCGCCTTTGCTTATCCCCGCTTTTTATTATGTATATTTTAAACCGCGCCTTTTAAACTTTAATCCCAATCTTTTCTGGTCTAAGGCATATTCCTCGACCATAATAAGCTTTTTTACGCCGCCCTTTTTTAACCACCTGCTGATTAATTTTACTAAAGCAATATATTTTAACGGGATTTACCCCATTATGTACAGGGGCGCAAATTCCGTTGATTTTTTAGGATATATCCCGCTTGTATTTTTTATATTTGCGGTAATAAAAATGAAAAACGTAAAAGATAAGGAATTAAAATTCTATCTATCCGCTTTTATATTATTCGTATTAATGAGCCTGTCCCCTTTAATACATATCGTAAACTACATAAGGGTATTCGACCCGTTTGTATATTTGCTGAATATTATGCCGGTTATTAAAGATATTCAGGAATCCGGAAGGTATATGATAATAGGGTATCTGTTTTTCGGTATCATAACGGCTTGGGGGATTAAATCTTTTTTTGATTATATAAACCGTAAACTTAAAACAAACGGAAACGATATGGCGTTTAGCGCCGGCGGAAGCATTAAAAAAGCTTTAAAAAAAGTTTTAAGCGGAGTTCTGGTAATATTAATTTTTGCGGGGACGCTGGCGGGATATTCCGCCAGTCCGTTCGAGATGAGGGCGGAGAATGTTTCGAGGGGCGTCTATATCCTTAAAAAAGAGCCTTACGGGGCGGTAATGACTATTCCTTTTATGCAGGGCGGGTTTAAAATGTACGAGCAGACTATTTACGGTAAGCCGATGATAGGCGGCTATATTATAAGATACGGTTTCCACGACCTTTACAAAAAATACCTGCCCCAGAGGTTTTACAGCCTTAAAGGTATTCATTACAACGGAAACGGCATTAATCAGATTGTTATAAACAGGCTCGGCGACCCGTCCGATATTGCAAGAAATTTTAAATACCTTAAAATAATCGGGGTAAGATATATTATAATTAAAAAAAATCTTCTTTCCCAAGAATACGGCTGGGACAAGAAGCGGGCGAAAGAAGTATTACGCGGATTAAAGCCGGACGGCTCTATTTTGAGCGTTATATATAACGGAAAAAATATTATGATATTAAAACTTAAATTTTAACAATTATGAAAATATGAAAAAGATTTTAAAAGCAAGTTTGATTTTCGTCTTTGCCTTAGCCGTTTTCGGACTCTGGCTTATTGCCTTATTTCATATATCCAACCTCTGGAGAGGCGATTCCGATAACGCTTATTTAGTTATAGCCGGAAACGCCATAGCTAAAGGAAATTATATTTTACGGGGATATTATCTGTCCCAGCTTGACCCGTTTTATTCCATAGATATGTTTGTTAATGCCGCATTCGTTAAACTGCTTGGTTTTAGACCTCTGGTAATGCACGCGGTTCCCGTCTTTTTATATGCCGTGTTTATTTTAACCGCTTATTTTTATATTCCGCGTGAAAAAGACGAAGTAAACGGCAACGCCGGCTTAATATTTAAAACCGGTTTATTTTTATTCATAATTTTTTTGGTATTTCCTTCAAGAGGTTTGG
>JAJZBN010000096.1 GCA_021798875.1 bacterium
TTTCGGTTTTGTTTTTAAAAAAAATGACCGCTGTTAATTTAAAAATTCCGTCCGGATTAAAGACGGAAAAAATTATAAAACAAATAATAAAAATTAAGGAGGATTAAGTTATGTCTATTTTTGAAAAGCTTAAAAAAGAAGAATTAGTTACTTTAAAAAATATTAAGGTCTCAAAATCTATCTACGATTTAATAACTGAAGTTTCAAATAAATACAAAGCGGATCAGTCGGAGATAGTCAAGACTTTAATTGAAAGCTCTAAGCAGAAATTAACCGAAGATTTAAACGGAAAACAAAAAACTTCTAAACAAAAAGGAGAACTAAAATAATGCAAAAGTTTTTTTTTGATAAAGAAAAAAAACAGACAGACAATAAGGAAAAAAATTCCGTGCCGGTTTTTGCCCACATTAAAGATATGTCTAAAGAAGACGACAGCCCAATAATAAAAATCCCTTTTCCAGATGCCCATCTGATAGCTTTCGGCATAACAGGCTCAGGTAAAACCGAAAGCGTTTTATTGCCGCTTTGGATTAATAAAACCAGCATAACGGTTATAGACGGCAAAGGCGACGAAAACGCAAAAATGGTCGCAAGGATTTATAAACCGGAAGCAAATTTTTACGATATGAAGTCGAAAATAAACCCCTTAAAAGGACTTAAGAAAGATGAGATACTCGAGCTTTTAAAGAACTCTCTTTATCCTAAAATCATATCTACCGAAGAGGCTTTTTATCAGGATTTTGCTATTCAGGCGTTGTCTTTCGTTATAGACTACATTGAAAATATTACTTTTGAAAAACTGTTTTTGTCTCTCTTTAGAGATAAGATGAAAAAGCTTTACGACACTTATAAGACTTATTTATCCGAACCCGAAGAATTAATTTTGTCGGGTATCGTCAATAACACCGACTATGCCTCTTATATATCTAATTTTATGAACAAGCTCCAGCCTTTTGCGCTTGCAAAAAACTTAAATTATGAAGATTCCAACAACATAGATATTAAAGCGGACAACTGGTTTTCTTTAAGGAATATCGAAGCGGAAAACTCTTTCGGCAGAATGATAATAGAGTATATAAGACTCGTTAAACCCCGCCAAAGAGATTTTCTTATGACGTTTGCCATAGACGAATTTTCGGATTTAATGTTTTCGTATTTCAGTAAAATTATTAAAGAAATAAGAGGATTTGGTATTGAAATAGCGCTTCTTACGCAGTCGTTTTCCGATGCCGACAGGTTCGACCCGACGCTTCTCGATATTATACTAAACAATGCGAGAAATAAAATTTTTTTCGCTCAGGACGGATTAAGAAACGAAGATATTTCTCGTCTATTCGGTTATAAAGTCGAAGAGGTTAAATCACGCACTATGGAAACTCACGGAACAACAATGGTATCGTCAGGTCAGGCTAAAGACTGGCTCGTCCAGCCGTCGGCAATATCCGCTTTGAAACCAGGAAACGCAATAGGAAAAATATTGATAGGACAGGATTTGATTAAATGCGTTATGCGTTTTAATAATTATGTCAATATGAACGAGGTTCTAAAGAATGTATAAGGATCACGTAGCCAAAGCTTTAATTGTTATTTTATTAATCCTTTTATCTGTCTTTCTTCCTCTTTTATTTCTAAAAATATTTTACGGAAACCATTTTACTTTTGTGTTTGGCAATATGTTTTCCAAGGTTTTTGAATATGTCAGATACGGATATTTCGGCTACGTTTACGTGTCTCCGACAAAGCACTCAAGCGCCATGCTCGGAGTATATTTCTATTTAGTTTTGTTTTTATTTTTTTCCGTGCTGGCTTTTGTTTTTGCAAGATTTCTTTTAAAAGAACCTGATAAAAATATAAAAGATTACTGCGTAAAAAGCGATAAAAAAAACAGATTTACTCTTGACGTTTTAGACGATAAAAAACGTCTTAATAAATAAAATTTATAAGAAAAAAGTTAATAAATTATGAATATAGACTTTTCTAAAATCAAAGATTTATCAAGCAAAAAAAGAATAGAATTTCAGGATAACGATAAACTTTTATTGCGGTTTATAGCCGACAATAAATACGTAGACGATATAACGGCGAGGATTTTATTGGATAAAAAAAGCGATAGATCCTTTTGGGACAGAATTAAGAAATTGATTAGTTATAGCTATATAAGAAAAACTAAAATAATAATAAATTCTACCGAGTGGGGAGTAAAACCAGAACAGCTAACGGTGTTCAGTCTTGATACTCAAGGCTGCAGATTATTTAATAAAGAAAAAATAAAAACAATCGGCGTCCAGGGCGAACACTTGAAACATAATTTATATATTTACAGAATAGCGGCGATTATAGAAAGGTTAAGAATTTACGATAACGGAGAGAAAAACGAACTATTAGATTACGAAATAGAAGCCGTCTTGGACGACTATAACGAGAAAGGAATTTACATTGATAAAAAAAATAAATATAAAATAAGGCCTGATATTTTAATTAAGAATTTAAGCATACTCATCGAGGTAGAGATTAACATAAAACCTAACCATAAACATTACGGCAAGCGTATGTTTTGGTCGCAGTATCTTAAGCATTACGACAAAACTGTTTGGCTTGTGAATTCGCAAAACGATAAACAAAGCCTTATAAAAATATTCACAAATTATGCAGGCGAATCGTTCAAATACGACCCTGTTTTAGATAAAAAAATGATTTCTACGGATTCCGCAGATAAAAATTTAGTCGTAGTTTTAGACGATTTTTTTGCTAATCCAACAAATTATTTAAAGGTCTGGACTGGTTTAACTTGAGAAAATTTATTGTATTTTTTTTACGCCGGAAATAAATTTTATCCGGCATTTTTTTTGCGTAAAATTGATTTAAAGCCCGCCTGTTTTTTTCCAAATAGTAAACGTCCTGAAAGAAAAAATAAAGCATTAAAATTGAAATTTGAAAGCCGTTTTTATCTTAAATTTTTTCACTTGGATAAAGTTTTTTTAAACCTAACTTGGAAAAATTTTACGCCTATTTTTATTTTTTTTTAGACAAAAAGTCGTTTGTTTTTTATCCCGCTTTTTAAAATTTTCAAATCAAAATTTATAAAAAATTTATCCGTAAACTGAAAAAAATTTATCTTTTTTTGATAAAAAATAATGCTCTTAAAATCGTTTTTAAGGTCTTATTTTTTTATCGAATAGGAAAATATTCAGGCATAAAATCGCCGCCTTTAAATGCAAAATACGTTCGATTTTCGACTATAAAAAAGCATAAAAAAGTGCATCTACCCCCCGTAGTTACCCCCCACTTGAATACATACGGTAACTTGCTATGGTTAAGTGTTTAATATTATTAATAAATTAAAAGATTAAAAACCCCCGACAAAGTTGTTTGGTGTGTGTATATTTTTTTTTATTTTTTATTGCTGCGGCTCATAAAAAATATTGCAGAAGATTTAAATTGTAGTTTGTTGTGTTCTGCAATATTTTTTACTCAAGTTGAGTAAAACCATCTAAGAGAGCCTCCGCAAAAACATAAAAAATAAAAAAAAATATACGAGGTTCGTGCCTACCGGTTTCACCTTAAAGTGAAGCGGTGAAACCTTCGG
>JAJZBN010000097.1 GCA_021798875.1 bacterium
TAATTGTTTCGCTAATAGTTTGAGATACAGAAATAAAGATAATTGTCCGGCACGGACAGAAACTATATGGGCAAATTACGATTTTAACGGCGAGCAAGAGCAAATTCCGCTCTTTGCGGGGGAGTAAAATTATGAATTATACAGAAACACTTAAAAGAAACTATGCAATAAATGACATAGACCATAAAAAAATAGAAAAATGGAAATGTAAACAATGCCAAAATTTAATTGAAAACGGAATAAACATATCTAAAGAAGAAAAAGAAAAATTTTTCATATATAACAATTGTAAACTGGCAATAAAAGGAAAACATATAACATCTGATAAAACATATTTTTATTATTATCAATTATATAAACTTAAAAGATGCCCGCTTATACCAATTAAAATTAAAAAACCAAAAGAAATAGAAATGACGCATAGCGAATGTGTTGAACGCGTAGCTAACTGGCTCAGGTTACAATCGCAATCTTATTCTCCTTTGAGATGCAAAATAATTTTAAAAGAATATCACGGATATAATCTATCAAAAGAAATCCCTGATATTTTAGGAACCGGAATGAAAAACGATATAAATATAGAATGCAAAATATCAAGGCAAGATTTTTTACATGATAAGAATAAAGACCATAAGCATCCGTTCGGAAATTTTAAGTTTTTTGCATGTCCCGAAGGACTAATAAAACCGGAAGAAATACCAGAAAAATTCGGACTTATTTATATTAACAAAAAAACTTGTAAAATCGTAAAAAAACCGGAATATATAAAAGAGTGCGAAAATACCGCGCCAATGTTGGCGGATTTGTTTCTTAATAGAAAAAACGGCGCTTGGGACGGCAAGGCAATAATTATTTAAAAAAAATAAGGTATAAACATTATGCAAATAAAATATATCGAAGGATTCGCAGGCATAGGCGGTTTCAGATTAGGTTTTGAGCAGGCATGCTCCGAACTTAATATTAAATCTGAATGCGTATTTGCTTTTGAAAAAGATAAATTCGCAAGGCAGACTTATTTTACAAATTTCAGCGAAGAACCTGCGGGCGATATAACTAAAATACCGTCTAAAGATATTCCAGGACGCAAACATAAAGACGACGTTCTTTTCTTTTTCGCAGGATTCCCCTGTCAGCCGTGGTCGGCGGCGGGCAAACAGCAAGGCGTTGACGACGAAAGGAATATGATACCGCAGGTCGTAAGAATTATTTCAGACAAACATCCTGACGTATTTATTCTTGAAAACGTCAAAGGTTTAAAATCTAAGAAATTTAAAGATGTTTACGATCGTTTGATGTGGGATTTAAAGGTTATTTGCGGATATACGGTTTACGAAAGGATTTATAACGCAAACGCTGTAGTACCGCAAAACAGGCAGAGAATATTTATAGTCGGGTTTAAAAATCCGGTAGATTTCGAGTTTCCAGAACTCCCGCCTATTTATCCAGTTTTAAAAGACGTTTTAGAATTTGAGAACGTGCCTGAGAAATATTTTTTAAAAGAAAAGACAATTCAGTGGCTTATTAAGGTTCAAAATAACAAAAAACACGGCTTTGGTTTTAATATCTGCGATTTTGACGGATGTGCTAACACTATTCCTGCAACTTATGGATGTGACGGTTCAGAATGCCTGATACCTAAAATAAGCAGAGTAAATACTATAGCGACGCAATACGGTTCTAACGGCGGAGTAGCTACGCTTATACCTAAACTGAAAAAAATCGGATATGTAAATAAAGACTCTCAAGGACAAAGGATTTATGATATTAACGGTATTGCTGTAACGCAGTCGGCTTTGGGCGGCGGCTGTGGCGCAAAAACAGGCTTATATGCTACTCCTGAAATAAAAATTATTGACGGCATAGAGTATGTAGTCGATTATTCAAAAGTAAGAAAATTAACGCCCCGCGAGTGCGCAAGAGTTATGGGTTTCTCAGACGATTTCAAAATCGTAGTGTCGGACAGTCAGGCTTATAGGCAGTTCGGTAATGCGGTAGTGCCTGAAGTGGTTAAGGAAATAGCAAAAGCGGTTATTAATTTGATTTATTAGATATAAAATTTACTTAAAAATGTCAATTTTAATTGTATAATCGGAGGATTTTTATGAAACTTGCAATAGATATCGGATTTTCAAGCGTTAAAGTTGTAGGCGCCAACGGAATTATGACGAAATTCCCTACCGCAATAGCGGTATATAATAAACCGCAGGTAGAACTCGGCGTTGAGAAGAAAAAACCAAGTTTTTATAATGGAAAATATTATCTTATAGGCGAAGACGCCATAGGCGAGCCGGACGTTAAATACTCTCTCGAGATAGATTTTTTAATAGAATATGCTCCGCTTTTTATATCAAAAGCTATTGAAAAATTAGAAAGATCCGGTTACGGCACGGTAGACGAAATATCTTTAGGACTGCCTATCGAGTATTATCGTAAATATATGCTTCAATTATGGGATAAAGTTAAAGACTTTACCGTAAATAACAGGCGATATTCATTTTTTAGCGATATTATAACCGATAAAGTGGGGACTAAAGTTTTAGCCGTCCATCCTCAAGGCGGAGGAATATTAGTCGATTATATATTAAAAAATAACATTAATACCGCCACGGCAAAAGATAAAGGCTTTATTTTAGATATAGGGTTTAATACCGTAATAGTCGTAGCTTTTGATGAAGGATATACCGGCGTTTCTAATAATTCAAAGCAATATTCAAAGCTGGGCGTTTCAAGGGTTATTAACGATTTAGAGCAGAAAATAGCAAGAGATTACGGTATAGACGATAATACCAAAATTGAAACTACGCAGATTTTAACAAATAAAATCGTTAAAAATTACGGCAAGACTTATGATTTATCAGAATATATTAATGAGGTTATGGCTAATTATATGGAAAGCATAATACTTCGTATTCAAGCCGATTATGAAACTAAATTGCGTCAGGCGGATAAATTAATTATAGCCGGCGGCGGAGCTTACCATATTAAAAATACCCTGCCGGAGAAATATAAAGATTTGGTTTATATTATGGATATGCCTGAGTTTTCTAACGCAAGAGGGTTTTATTTTTTATAATAGACAGTGTTTTAAAAATACGAGGTGAATAGTGGATTCCAACGAAATGGCAAAAGTAGGAAAATGGTTTAAAAATAAGTACAAATCTAACAAATACGGTATTGCGATAAGAGATTTCAAAGCATTGTGCATAATTCATGGAGAGGAAAGGCATAAAGTCGTAGATTCTTATCAGGGACAAAACGGAAATTATTATCTTGTGTATGTAAAAAAGCCGGTCGTTGAAAAAACGAAAAAGGTTCATGGTTTCACATACTTTGACGAGGCGGGATGCTAAACGCTAAAAAAATAATTTAAAAAAATAAGGCATCAGGCAGGACATCAGGCAGGCTTGATTTTCTAATATATAAATTTAATCTAAAGGAGGTGATACAAATGACAAAAGCAGATTTAATCGATGCGATAGCAGATTCCGCAAAACTCAAAAAGTCCGACAGTGCTAATGCTCTTGAAAGCATTATAAGTGCCGTCCAGAACGCTCTTAAA
>JAJZBN010000031.1 GCA_021798875.1 bacterium
ACCTTTAACGTAAAAAAGATGCAGTTCTTTTTCAAAATTATTTATATGTTTTAGTATTTTAAAAATTACTTTGTTTAATACCTTATATCTCGTCAAATATTTTAAAAATTTTGTAAAAAATCTGTTATCTATTATCGGATTTATTAAAAAAATAAGGGTTACGACTCCTACGAATATCGCAGCGATTAACAGCAAATACCATATTTCCGGCGGCAGATAAAAGTACTTAAACCCTAATATAAGTCCCAGATAAATAAATAAAAGAAATATTGCAAATTCTATAACCTTTGCGGCAAGGCCGGCAGAGAACCCTCGCTTGAAATCCAGCGACGTTCTTTTTTTAAGTATCAGCGCCATTATGGCGTCTCCGCCTATAAAACCTGCAAAAATACCTGAAGGAGCTATATAATTCGCGCTGTATCCTATAAGCTTTATATTTAAAAGATCTATTAAACCTATTTTTGAATCATATACGTTTAAAGCGTTATTAAATGAAAGTGCCGATAAAAAAAGCGCAAGATAAGAAAGAAAAAATAAAATAAAAAAATCGATATAACTCAGACGGTCAACCATGTGAATTATATTTTTAAGGCCTACTAAAACTACTAAAACGACGACAAATATTAAACCAAGAGACGTCGATATTATAAAGGTTTTATTCACTGTTTTTTAAGGCGCGGACATATATCGATGCATAAAAAACATCATTTTGCCGCGCCTTAATCCCCCATTGTTTAATTATCTTAAGATGCTTAATCGAATATAATTAATCGACGAAAAAACAAAGCATTGCGTACGCGAATTTATTATATCATATCAGCTTGGAATACCACATAGGAACCGAAGCAAATGCGCACCCAAAATTTTCTACCGTATGTTCTGCGCTTTTAGAAACTATCTCTTTAATTCCTATATTCCTGTGTTTCATAGCGTCTTCCGCCATCTTCCTAACGGTTTCTTCGGCATTTTTAGCGGAAGTCACGCCGGAAAATTCCATTATAACTCCGAATCCGTCTTCTACCGAAACTGCTATCGCCACGGCAGCGGCTATTTTTTCTCCTTTTTTATCGCTGGTAATAGCGCCGTATGCTATAGGAACCAAAACTCCTCTCGGATAAACTATTTTTTCTTTATAAACCGCTTTCGGCGGCAAAATAGAGCTTAGTTTTATTAAATTAGTATTGCCGACTCCCGCTATTAAAATGGCATTATCGAATGCTCCCAATTTTGAAGTTCCTTCCGACGTACCTGCCGCCAGAGTATATATATCGGGTGTTTCAAACACTGTTATTCCCTCCGTTTTATTTGTTTTTTTTATTTAATAATTTAACAATTAAATTTGTTTTGCTTAATATTTATACTTAATCTTTTGTCTTACTTATTAGTTTTAGCCATTCCGATAATTATTTCCCTCAGCAGTTTTGCCGCGATAGCGGAAGTCCTGTCCGAATTATCGGTAGGAGGACAAACTTCTACGATATCGGCGCCGACTATATTTATGCTGGATTCAGACAACAGAAGCGATACGGAATCCAAAAGCTCCTTAGACGATATTCCGCCGGCTTCTATATATCCGGTTCCGGGCGCAAAAGCCGGGTCTAAAACGTCTATATCTATAGTAATATAAACGTCTTTATTCGACAAATTGCCCAAAACTTTTTTAAGAGGTTCGTAAACGTCGTTTTTATATAAATGGCAATGTTTTTTAGCAAAATCGAACTCTTCTTTAGAACCGGAACGAATTCCGAACTGATAAAGACTGCCTTTTTTTATAATATCGTGAACAAGCTTTAAAACCGTAGCGTGAGAATATTTTTCGTCATTCCACTCATCCCTTAAATCGGTATGGGCGTCAAACTGCATAACTACTAAATCTTTATATTTTTCGGCATACTCTTTTACTACAGGATATGTAATTAAATGGTCGCCTCCGATACTGACGATTTTTTTGCCGTCTGCAAGAATCCCTTTTGCGGTTTCTTCTATAAACTTAATGCTTTTATCTGTATTTCCCCAAGGCAGGACAATATCTCCTGCGTCGAAAAACTTTTCGTCTATGAAATCGTCAAAAAAAGGGCTGTAATTTTCGAGCGTATAAGACAGCTCCCTGACCCTTTTGGGCGCAAACCTGGAACCGGGAATATTGCTTGCGGTGTAATCCATAGGAATACCGAGAAGAATTAAATCGGATTTATCATAAGAATCTGCCGAATTAAAAAAAGAAGATGTTTTCGATAAGTTGGTTTCTATCATATATTTTTTTTATTTTAATATCTCCTTTATAAAGTTAGGTAAAATGAAAGAGGTGCGATGAATTTCGCGGGAATAGTATTTTAAATCAGACTCGAGACCCGTAAAATTAAAATTATTATAACTTTCGTTTATAACTTTAGTATCGTATTTTTTGGAGCCTGCCGTAAAACTCCATAAACCGCTGGGATAAACCGGTATAGAAGCCAGATAAAGCGATGATTTTTCATAAATTTCCCTTATTATTTTTCCTATGTCTTTAATTAAATTTTTATTAAAAAACGGCGATTCCGTCTGCGCCGCAAATATTCCGTCTGCTTTAAGCGCTCCGGCGGCAGCTTCGTAAAAATCGCGCCTGAACAAGCCTTCGGCAGGACCGACTGGATCGGTCGAATCTATAAGTATAACGTCGTATTTTTCTTCTTCCCTGCCGCCAGAATCGACTCTTTTAATAAACTCTATGCCGTCTTCGGCCAGTATCCTTACCCTTTCGTCGTCAAGTTTGCAGGCGATTTCCGGAAAAAACTTTTTGGAAACGTCGATTACTTTTTTATCTATTTCAACGAGGTCTATGTGCTTAACAAAAGGATTTTTGAAGCATTCCCTGACCACGCCGCCGTCGCCGCCGCCTATTATAAGAATTCTTTCAGGTTTTTTATGTGAAAACAAAGGAACGAGACCGAGCATTTCATGGTAAACAAACTCGTTTTTATCCGAAAACATAACCGCTTTATCTAAAACAAGCACTTTGCCGAATTCCAAAGTATCGTAAACCGCTATCTCCTGATAATCCGAATGTTCATGAAATAATATAGATTCAACCCTAATTTTTATTCCGAAATTGCCCGTCTGATTCTCAAAAAACCAAGTTTCCATTAATTTTTCCCGTTTATTGTAATGTTTCAAGTTTATTGTAATGTTTCAAGTTTTATTTTTTAGTTTATTTTACTTAATATTTTAAAATTCAACAAATTAATATAAAGCTAAAAAGCTAAATATATAAAGCTTAAATCAACCTTAATTAATCCCTATTAGTAGCGGAAATTAACCACGACAATTACCCGCTTAGCATAAATTAACCGGGCGGCCAGCCGAATCCTCTGCCTGCCATGAAATGAACGTGCAAATGATTGACGGTCTGCCCGCCGTCTTCTTTGGTATTGATAACCGTCCTGAAACCTTTATCCGCAACGTTGAATTTGTCGGCAAGCGAGCCTAATATTCCAAAAAGTTCTCTGCCGTCGATGCCGTAGTAATTTTCCATATTGACGTTATTACCGCAATCAACGCTATAGGTTTTACGGGCGCTACCTGCTTTATCGTCGTTACCTGCGTTACCTGTGCTACCGCCGACTTTATGCTTTTCGTCGATGTCCGATTTATTTTTATTACCGCTTTGGCATTCTTCGTGTCTGCCGCCGTTACTTTTATAGTCGCCGTCTGAAAACCCGATATCTAAAACGCTGTCGTAATGCGACTTGGAAATTATTAAAAGATGTATAGGGGCTACGGGATTAATATCCTTTATTACGATAAAACCGTCGGTTTCCTCGATTATTTCGGCTGGTATCAGTTTATTCGCTATTTTGCAAAAAATGCAGTCTTCTTTAAATTTCATAATTTTTTATTATAAATAATTTATGAAATTTAAACAATAAAATTTTATAAAAAGAATTTAAAGGAGGGATGTCAATAAATTATAATAGTTTTATTTAATATTTTGTATTCGGCCGATTACGATTACGACATTAAGATAAATTCATATTTTAGAATAAAAAATACCGCCGTTGCAGTCACTGGTTTTTAACGTCCAATGTGCTTAAAGTTAAGCATTAAACTGACTGACGGCGGCATGCTGCTTAAAAAATATATATTCTTAAATTCATTGCTTAAATTTATTTGTTGACCTTACTTTCTTTCTCTAATTTAATTATAACGCATTTTTTTAAAATTTAAAGTCGTCCGGTTATTTTTTTTATGCCGTTTAATACAAATAAGAACTGCCTTAATTATGAATCCGTATAAGAAGCTTATTAAAGTTTGAGCCCAAATGGATGATTAATGTAAAGAAATAAAATTAAAAAGAAAAGAAAAAGCCCGTAATTTAATATATATTAAATTACGGGCTTTTTCTTTAAGTAATTAAAATTCTATTAACCGATAATAATCAAGGTTTTAAATAAGCATATCCTTCCGATTCCCTTAAAATGATTTCTCCCTGTGCGGAAGGAACTATTTTTATAAAAGGATAAAGTTTTGAAACTGGTATATGCAGCTCATAAAGGCTGTTAGCACACTGAGCAAGTTCTACTCCCATTTTTTTAAGCTGCAATAAAGCCTTTTCGTATCCGTTACCTTTAAAATAAAGATGCGTACCGGCGCTAAAAGCCATAAGTTCGATTTTAATATGTCCTTTAAGTCTCGGATCGTTTAAGGCATTATGAATATTATCGATAATTTTATTCATTTTTATTTTATTATTCGCACTTATTACGTAAATTGCATGATAAATTTTTCCCGGTACATAAGGTGCGCCCATCGTATATTTAGGCGTTATAGATAAATTGGGATAATACTTTCTGACTCCATTTACATTATGCCAGCCGTACCATCCTGCAGGATGAGTAGTAGGCGCAGTGCCTCTCCATCCGGCAAAAGCATTAGACGTTAGTGCAAAAACCATCGCCGAAAAAACTAAAACAAAGATACTTAAAAATGTTCTAAAGTTTCTCGTTTTCATTCTTTTTTCTCCTTTTAAATTAAATTATATTAAATTAACTGCCGAAATATTATCCTTTATAGCTGAAATTTTCTGCAAACTTTTGACCGCTTACATCGGTAAGAATAAGTTTGTAATTTCCAGGTTTTAATTCTTTTATCGTTTTTTTGCTTATCGGTAAATTAATATCGGCTTTTGCGCCCAACTGCATCACCATACTGTATTTATTAATAAACGCTCTATTAATATATCTGTTGTGAATGTCGGTCTGGGGTAATTTTTCTATAGCTTTTTGATTAAGCATGTAAACTGGCTTATTTTGGGAGTTATTAACCTGCATTTTAATTATATATGCAAATGCCGCTCCGCTGCCGCCTGTTCTGTAAACTACAAATTTTAAGGCGTTATTGGATATATTTGCACCCGAAACCGATACGGCTAATTTTTTGCCGAAATTATGCAAATTTCCCCATACTCCGCCTTGAAACATTTGATTAGTTCCCATTGTTACCAAAATTGCAAACACTGCAAAAATAGCATTCCAAGTTTTTATTCCCTTACCCCATAATGGACCGTTGCCTATTAGCCTATAAATAAAAGAATTTGCTGCGTTGGGCCATTTGCTTCTTACTAAATCGTCTAACGACCATGTGCTTCCTGCAAAAAGAATAAGGAGACCTATAGTCATTTCAACGGAACCTACCTGCCATTCGTCGAGACATGTTGCTCCGAGCCATCCGGAACCGAATAAAATACCAAAAGCGAGAGCAACCGCTCCGAAACCGCCGAGTCTCGAAAACAGACCGAATATTAAAGACAAACCGACTAAAAATTCTATTACCGTAAATATGTCAAGAAATACCGCTAATGCCTGCGGATGTAAGATTAAAAGGTGTATTAAGTTTCCTACACCCATAAAATTACTTGCATGAGGCAGGAAAGTATTAAACTTATGACCTACCCATAAAGGCGAATTAGGCTGAAGTTTTCCGCTGGCAAGGACTACCCTTCTCCAAGCCGCCGAAAAAAACATCCATCCCAAAACTAATCTCAACGGAATTGCGGCATAACCGAGATAACGGTATACAAGACTATCTTCCTGTGCATTAAGATTGTCGTTAGCCATAATTTTCTTTTCTCCTATTTATTTTAAAACGTTGTTTTAATTAATACTATATTAAACTTAGGTAAATAATTTGTCCTTTACCGCATTACATATTGTTTATAAAAGAAAAGGTAAAGGACAAATATTTTTAAACCGTTAATATTATAATTAATTAATAAGTATTTTTAAAATTATTATTTGGAGCTTTAAAACCGTAACGCTCAAATATTTTTAAAGATGTTTTTGTTTTTAGGAAATTCAACCATTCTTTAGCAGCGGTTGGATTTGGAGCGCCTTTCGTCATTGCTGCGCCGTACAGAGCTGTTGTATTCTGACTTGCAGGTATTTTCACCCCTGTTATAGGGTTGCCTATCATTTCCTGAAATTTAACTTCCGAATACCAGTTTACGCCGGCATCCGATTTTTTTTCCATAATCCTCATCGGAGTCTGACGGTGATGAATATGCGTCAGGAATACTCTGCCTGATTTAACTCCATAATTATAAACAGCCTGCTCTAATTTTTTACCGCCAGCTTTAACAAGCGAAGCTTTAATCTGTTTAGCGATTCCTTCCCACGCAGGATTCGGCATAGATAAAGTAATCTTAGGATTCATAAAGCTTTTCAAACCTGTTATATGAAACGGATTGCCTTTATAAGTCATTATTTCGAGGTCGTTCGTTACATATGTAACTATGGGGCCTTCGGTCATACCTATTTTATTGGTATATTGAAGTTTTTTAGCGCCTGCCATATACACGTCCGGAACGACGCGCATAGTTAAATTGCCTAATGTAATAGTGTCGTTATGTTTCCACATTCTAATTAAAATTCCAGGAGGAATTGTTATATAAAAAATATGTTTAACGTTCGGATACTTCTTCATGAACGCTTTTACAAGGTGGGGTAAGACAAAAAAAATGTTGCCGCCGATATACAGGGTTAAACTTGATTTAGGATGCAAAATTGCAGCCGAAATGTTTCCATGATAATCAGGGTTGTTATCTACCGTTTTAGCATTAAAAATATAGCCCTGATGAATAGATGGGTCTCCGTTTTTGCACCAAGGCGGATAAATACCCTTAATGCCGAGAGCAAAAGACGAAACGGACATCGAAGCCGTTAAAGCAAAAACCAATGCTAAGCTTAACGTCAGCATTTTAAACAAACGCGTTGTACGCATAATTCTTAACCTCCAAAGTTAATTTTGTTTTTTTTACCAGGTATGAATATCTTTCAATTTTTAATCATACTACTAAGAAGATTATGTGTCAAGAAAAAAAATGCACTTTAAAAACAATGTTTTATTTTATATGTTTATTTTATATTTTTATGATTAAAAGTATTCGACAAATATATAAAAATGATTAATTTTTATAAATTATTTACAATTATAAAAAAGCGTAATAAATCGGAATCGTAAAGATTAATTTTTTTTATAATTTTTTTATTTTCTTATTTTTCTAAATTTTAAAAAATAATACATTAGCCTCTAATACAATAAAGACCAAGGTAAATAGCAAGGATGTAAGAGGTCATAAAATTGGTAAATAATACAAATGTAATTGCAATAACAGCAACTAATTGAAGAAGTAGAAATTTATGAGAAAGTCGCCATATTTTTTGATGATGAAGCGCAAGAGCATCGGCTTCGGCAAAAATGGTTGAAATAAATTTTTCCTTAAAAACAATGAACTATAATACTTTGCCAATTCCAGCTGTTTATCTGATATAGGCAGTTCGAAAGATGTTAGGCAGTTTTAGGATAAGTATAGGCTCCGTTGACGTAGGTATAAGGACTGCCGGAATTATAAACCCGCATAGCAAGTTTATTTCAGAAAATTTTCTATAAAAATGTGTTAAAATAATTATAATGGTATGATTAAAAAATTTTAATTTTTAAATTAAAAATTTTATAATGAGGCGCTATTATGTATAACGAAATCATCAAAATGATATTTGCAATACCTACGCCTGCGGAAATTATATTTGCCGTCGTCAGCGGATTATCTATCGGCATAGCTTTGGGATATTTAATAGAAGTTAACGATATAAAATCCTTTAAAGAATTTAAAGAATACATCAAGAAAACCATTAAAAATGGCAAATAAATATTGTTTCACATATCAAACTATTCGGGCTTGTTAGCCACTTTATTTATTTTTTTAATTATATAGCAATTTCAAAATTGTATATTTATTTTAATATTTATAATATTTTAGGAGCTGGACCATATTTATTATCTCCCTGCTGTCCGTTTTTAACCATGAATACGAACAATACAATAATAGCTATTATTCCTGTGGATAACTTTTTTAAGACCCAGATAACCTAAATTTTATATTTTAAAAATTTTACGGACTTAATCAAACTGAACCCAATGGGCGTCATTCCTGCGAAGATGGGAATCCATTGTTCACATACTTTAAGGTATATTTTAAGGTTTCTATCGGCAATTTTGGGATAATACCGTTTTTTTACAATCCCATTGATATATGATATAATATTTCAATATTTAAAATTAATTAATCGCAAGAAGATTGAAATGTCAACCTAAATTGTTAAATTATTATTTTAAATTATATGGAAATTTTACAAATCTTATAATATTATAACTAATTATTATACTTTTATATTTTCTATGAATTTAACAGCTGCCGATTTATCGTTAAATTTAGAACTTTTAAAAAAGCACAATCCTTTAATTCACAATATTACTAACGTCGTAGTAACAAACGTTACCGCAAACGCTCTTCTTGCAATAGGCGCGAGCCCGATAATGGCATACGCTAAAGAGGAGATGGAAGATATTATAGCCATATCCGATGCTTTAGTTTTAAATATCGGCACTTTAACGAAAGACGCAATAGACGTTATGCTTTTAGCGGGAAAATATGCCAATGCAAAAAACATTCCCGTAATATTCGACCCTGTCGGAGCAGGAGCCAGCGGTTTAAGAAACGACGCTTCAAAAGAGATAATTTCAAATATAAAGCTTGCAATTATAAGAGGCAACGAATCCGAAACTGCAAATATTTACGGCATTAAGTTAGAAACTAAGGGGGTGGATTCTAAAGGACACGTTGAAGACAAAATAAGTTTAGCCAAAGAGTTAGCTTTAAAAGTTTCTTCTACTGTTTGCATCAGCGGCGAAGAAGACATTATCTCGGACGGCTCTAACGTATTTTCCGTCAAAAACGGCGATATAGCCTTAACTAAAATGACCGGTTCCGGCTGTATATCTTCTTCGGTTATGGGAGCCTTTGCGGCTATAGACAAAAATTACGTAAAAGCAAGTTTAACCGGAGCAGTTTTAATAGGAATATGCGGAGAGCTTGCCGCTTCAAAATCAAAACTTTCGGGTTCTTTTCAGGTTGAATTTTTCAATAATCTGTCAAGTTTCAACTCCGATATTCTTTATAAATATGCAAAGTTTGAAGAAGTTTGCCGATAATAGTGCTATGACGGTTTTATTTGAAAATTCGTCTAAAAAATCTAATTTTTCAGGCTTTTTTTATCTTCTAACCCAAGGCTCATCTAAATTATAGAAAGTCCCGAAGATATTTTTTTTGATATTTTCTTCTCTAAATCCATATAACGGGCCGATATTAGAATTTTTAAAAGTCAGATACCGATTAAATAAATTTTTTTTATTACTATGAATTGCCTTTAAAATGTGATCAAATCATAATACAGAATCAATGCCGCCATAAGCAAAGTTTTACCGGTGCCTGTCGCCATATTAAACATTAAATGTGTTGGGTCGTTTACCTGTTTTTCAAATTCATACTTAGGGTCGTCAAATGCAAAAAATATTATATTATAACATATTCAAATGGTTTTTTATTGTTCTATTACAGATTAAAGAAAGAATATATCGATTTAATTTAATTTAATCCGCAGCATTTTTTATACTTTTTTCCGCTGCCGCATGGACAAGGATCGTTTCTGCCTATTTTGTGTTTTTTATTTCCTTGGACGTTTAATTCAGGAAGGTCTTCAATTAATTGTCGCCTTCGTAAATCTTCGAGTGTAGTTGCGTAGATTATAAAAGCATTAACTATAGCCGGAGCATTGCTTATAAATTCGCGTGCTTCTTCGTCGCCTATGTCTTCATCATCCATAAGCTCAATCCCTATTTCTTCGTCTATGCTTCTAATATAATATTTAACTATAATGCTAAGCAGTATAAAGGCTATTGAAATAGCTTTATCTTTTTTAGAAAAATTTTCTTCTTTTTGCAGAACGGAAGAAATTTTCCAAATATCCTGCCTTAAAAATAATGATAGATAAAAACCGTATAGCCATTTATTTAATTCTAAAAAAAGAGAATCGTTTTCCTTAATCTCTTTTTTTGTAAATTTATAAGGAAATTTAAGATTATTCTCGTTAAAAGAGTTAAGATAGCTGTTATATAAACCCAAAACAGTGCCATAAATTTCTTTAAACTGATTTTCGGAATCGAATGCAAATTTTTCTACATCAAATATATCGTTAAACCATTCGCTTGGTTTAATTAAATCGGGCGTAATAGCTATGCCGAATAGATATCCTTTTAATTCCGTCGGACTTTCTACTTCGGTTAGAGCATCTTTTGCAGCAAGGCGTTCATAGAAGGATTCAAGTATTTTTTCTTCTTTAGAAGTAAGATATTTGATTTGTTCCATTTTATTATTTGTATTAACTTAATTTATAATTATTATATAGTTTTTTTTGCTTATGTTCAACGGGATATGCTAAAAGAGCATAGTATCTTATTTTATTCCAGTCAATTAGGGGGCTAATACACATATAATTTTTTACAATGTTCTATTTTCCAGTCATAATTTCTTTGATAAATAGGTATAATAAACCTTCTATCATGACCTTCTAGAAATCTTGTCAATTTATTTTCTTCGGCTTTCATTTAAATCTCCAATTTAACTATTTATTACCCAACACACTATAACAGTTCTTAATCCAACAATAAAGATTAATACTTCGTATCCAATTAAAAGAGTATTTTTTAAATTAAATTTTTTAGTCGGTTTTTTATAAATCTAATTTGAATAAAGAATTAATAATAAGTTAATAAAGATTTATTTGTTTTATTACTTCCAATTATATTTATTGTAGTAAAATATTATAAAATAAATAAATCTGATTATTTTAATTGCTATTTAACTATTTAATTGATTAAATTTCTAAATATACTGACTTTACCTTAATGCCTTTTGACTGTTCTTTGGCCTTTAGTTCTTTAAAAGAATAAAAATAACCGCTCATAGAAAATTAGGTCTATTTATAGAAACATAATTTATTGTTGTTTCACGCCGAATATAACTGCAAACTTGTAAAATTTATACGCGCAGTCGGCATCGGTAAAACCGGCGTCTTTAAGCCAATTTATCTGTTGCTCTACCGTAGATTCTCTATCCAATTTTAATCTTTCTTTCCATGCGGCTATTCCTTCTTCGGGGACTCCGCTTTGCCTTATCGTCTTCTCCCACTCTTTCTTATAGTAAGATTCTATAGTTTCGGTATTGCCTAAAATCTGTTCGGCGTTGACGAATAAGCCGCCGGGGCAAAGATGATTATATATTTTAGCGAACAATCCCTGCTTATCGTCGGGGGTCAGATGATGGATGGACATCGCGGAAATTATAACGTCGAATATTCCGCCAAAATCGTAATCGACATAATCGGCGATTATGTAATTTATATTATTATTGCCCTTAAACCTTGTTTTAGCAATATCTATCATTCCTTCTGCCATATCTATAAGAGTTACGTTGGAATCAGGATATTTCTCGAGAAGAAAAGAGGTGAGGAGGCCGGTGCCGGCTCCTATATCAAGGACATTGAGCCGGGTGGACTTTTCAGGAATTAAGGTAATTAACGAAATAGGAATAGAGTAAAGTTCGTCAAAACAAGGAATCAGCTTTTTTCTGTTGGAATCGTATTTAGAAGCTATGGAATCAAAAGCGTCCCTGATTTTTTCGTTCATATGATTCTATTCTCCGAAAAATGATTAAAAATACTTATTTTTTCTTACTTTTATTTCTTGTTTTTTCGATAAGGGCAATAATATTTATCGGCGGCAAAAGCAAAGGCGGATAGCCAGATTTTAACGTCAAATCTGCAATGGTCTCCCGCACAAACGGAAACATAAGAGCTGGAGCGTTTATTTTAGAAAATTCTTCCAGTATAGGAATATCTCCTTCGTCTTTAACGGAGAAAAAGCCGATCGCTTTAATAAAAATATTAAAGGGCCTATTTTCCGTATTCTTAAAAATGGTCGTTTCCAATGTAAATATAAGCAATTTGTTTAATTTATCTATCTTTCCGAAGGCATTCAAAGAAATATCCACGTTTAACCCTTCGCCTATATCTTTAGACCTAAACTCGGGATTTATTTCAACGTTAATTTTTTCAAAAATTATTTTGTCAAAACTTATTCCCTGTTGCTCATTCTTTTTCATCTTCATTTTATTACGCCACCGCTTCTTTTTGAATTTCTTCTTGTATTAAATTATTATATTTATACATGCTTCCGGTCCACTGCGCAGGGGTCGGATATGGTATAAATACAGTGCGAGTTACGGTATTTTTTTCTTCGTATTCTTCAACGCCTTTTTCTTTAAAAGACACGATAAGTTCAAGCTTCAACGCTTCGGCGACTTTCCTCAAAGTAGTCAAGGAATACTTTTTGTATTCCGGATTTTCCAGTCTTGCAATAACGGATTGAGTTGTGTTTATCGTTTTTGCAAGTTCTTTCTGCGTAATGCCCAATTTCTCTCTAAAATGAGTAATTTCTATGGCGATACGAGCCTTTTCGAGTTCTTTGTAATAATCTTTCGCTAATTCTTTATCTTTTAATTCTTCGTTTAAAAAATCTCTAAATTTTTTCATATCGTTTAACCTCTTTTATTTTTTAAATAATCATTCATTCTTTTTTCCGCAAGTTTTAAATCAGAAATAGGCGTTTCATCAGTCTTTTTTCTTATGGCGTGTAACAGGATAATTTTGTTGTTATCATAAATATAAAATATTCTAAATGTATTTGTTCCGTAATCTATTTTTAATTCCCATAATTCTGAATGGGTAAGTTTTTTGCAGTAACCGTAAGGCATTTCTAAACCTTTTTCTTCAAGCAAGTCAATAAACTTGTAGATTTTAACCTTTTCTTTCTTAATAAGGTTTTTTAAAAATTCTTCTACAGGAAATTTGCCTTTTTCTTCATAAAATTCAACTTCAAATTTTAACATAATAATATCGCAATTTTGCTATATTGTCAAATTAAATTAAAGAATAAAGATTAATTTAATAAAATTATTCATGAAAGAAAACATAATGACAAATAAATATTATTTCACATATCAAACTATTCGGGCTTGTTAGCCACTTTATCGGCAGTCTGGTTATTGATATGTTAGATAATTTAATAACGCTTATGGTTTTTTGACCTCTAAACCGTTTACTCTTTTAAAATCTTTAATATCATACGTATAAACAACCGATATTCCTTTTTGCATAGCCCATGAAGACATCAGAGCATCTCCAAATTTTATATTCTTTTCGGAATACAAAAAAACAGCTTTTCTAAAAATATTATCTAATTCGCAATGAAGTTCTGGAGTGTTTAGAATGCCTTCTATTAATTCTTTAATTTCTAATTTTGAAAATTTATATATTTTTTCAAGAACGAAAACGGTTTCTATTAAGGCTATCGGCAATACATGTAAATAAATGCCGTTTTTTGCCGAATCCTTTATTAATCTTACGGCGTCTTCCATTTTATTTTTATCGTCTTTGGTTAGTATCCGTAATATAACGCTTGTATCGATAAAAGCGTCACTTGTTTTCATTGGCAATCTCCATTTCGATTTTATCTTTAATTTCGCTAATGCTTAAGCCTACATTGGGAAGAATACCTGCGTAATCGAAAATAGTTTTTGTTTTTTTTAAAATTATTTCATCGTCTTTTTCTTGAATTAAAAGAGGATCGCCCACGTTTATATTAAATTTCTTTCTAATATTTTTAGGAATTGTAATTTGCCCTTTAGGTAAAACTTTGACCGCTTTCATAACTTAGTTCCTCCCATAACAAATAAAGTAAGACAGATAAACAGATAAAATTATTTTAGTTAATAAACTTATATAAATTTCTTTTTATCTTTTATATATCTATATATCGATTATAATTATAAATGTAGCACAAAAAATATTTTCCGTCAAATTATTTATTCCTACTTTTTTAAAAAAGTTATAAGACAAAAAGTTGCGAACCGATTCAAACTTAACGAGATTTGATATATAAATTTTAATAATATTGAGATTTTGAAGCTCGAAGAAAAGATAAGAGCGTGATTTTTCTTTTTCAGAATAAGCGGCGGAAAATATGACAAATACGACGTTGCTATCCAGAAAAACCTTTAATTTTTGCATTTTTTTAAGATTTTAACTTTTTCGTCTTTTTTTAATAAATCTTCAAAAAGCACCGCTTTTTCAAAAAATATGAGGTATGATTTTCAAGACCGTTTAAAGTTTGTTTCAAGACAAATAATTTCCGCCATTAAAAAGAAATTAAAAAATTAATTTTTTTCTTAAAACAAAATCAAAAATATTTCAATGCTTATCTTTAATCTTATTATACATTTTTGCAATAGCTTTAATGTCCCTGATAGCTTCCTTCCTGAGTTCCGCAGGAGCTAGTATCTCGCAGTGGGGTATCCAATTATAAGTCCACCACTTTATCTCTTCGGTTCCTTCAAGTTTAACCTTAAAAATTAAAGAGCCGTCTTTATTTTCCTCTATCTGCTGAGAAGGATGCCACTTACGCCTTTTTATCCACCTGGCAACGTCTTTAGAAAACCTAAGAACCACATCTACCGGTTTACCATAACGGACAATCTGCCAGGAAGGTTTAAAGTAATCCTCCATGTTAAATTCTTTAGGTATTACATAATGCTTGCCTGAAGGTTTTAACGATTTTATGCAGTCCAGAGCGAATTGCCGGATTTCATTCCTGATATTGCAGAAAGCCAAAGTGTACCAAATGCCGTTGCTGTTAAACAAACCGTAGGGACTTATTGTTCGTGTCGTTTCCTTCTCGCTGCCCATAGCTTTATATGTAATTTCTATCTCTTCTTTGTTCTTCATAGCCTGCACAACTGATTTATATTGGGCTTCTATCTTGCCGAAATCTTCCCCCGGACCCATTCTTAAAAAGAACTTCTGGGTTTCGCCGAAATCCTTAATCATCGCTTTGGTCTTTCTGCCAGTATCATTGCGAGTTTTCTTCAATAAGGAGTCGAAGGCAGAGTCGAAAGGAGTGCCTAACTTGCGGGCGATCTGCTTTCCAAGCAAAAGGGCCGTAAGTTCATCGGAGCTTAGGTTAAAATCCCGTAGCGTGAAATCTGGATCGGTAAAAGTATAAGTGTCGGTTTCTTTATCGAACCTTATCGAAAAACCCGCACTATCGAGGTCACGTATATCTCTGAAAATAGTCCTTTCCTTAGCATCGAATTTCTCGGCAAGGGAAGCCGGGGTGCATTTCTAGCGGTCGTCGAGCATGCGCAATATGCTAAGGAGCCTGTGCAGCTTTTTCTTACTGTCTGGGGATTTTCCGGAATAAGTTGGCATATAAATTATATTTAAGTATAATTATTAATAAATAAGTATTGTATTCTTACATGGCAACATATGGATAATAGAAATTTAGATTTTACTATCCGTTAATTCTCTTAATTTTTTGCCAATATTTATAAAATATTCATCTTTCTTATTATTATATATACTTGCTGGATGATAACAAATAACTATAATTGAACTATATAATTTTCCAATATAAATTGATTTTTTTTTGTCTTGTAAATCAATAAAACATTCATAGAAATTATTACTCATGCCATTATTATAAAAAATATTACTAATCTTTTTGTCGCGATATTTATTTTTAGTATAAAAAACAACAAAATCGGGTTTTTTTTCAGAAATAATATCTTTTATTTTACCTATTCTATACTCAATTAAACATTCAATATATTTATCTTTATTTTTTAAACAATTCACTTTTGGGAAATAATCGTTATATTTCCAATCAGCTACTCTTTTACAAGATAGTGGTAGCAAGTTTAAATGACATATGCCTGATTCGCGTCTTCCAAATTCGTCATGTTGATATTCCAATATCGCATTAGTATTTTTTTCTTTATTATTATACGAAAATAAGATATTAATAACCTGCTCCCATGTTTTTTGGGGTTTTTTAAAAAATAATTCTTTAAATGCATCGTTATTTTCTCCACCAAAATAAGCCTTATAATATTCAAAAATATCTAAAGTCGTTCCTTCAATTTTCCCTTTCTGTTCGTCCCATATTTTTATTGCTTTTTTTACTTCGTTAACATTATCATATCCACCTCCTTCCTCTATACCGACAAACCAATATTTCCCGTTTAAATTGCCATAACCAAAAAAATTAAATATATAATCATATAATTTTTTAAAAAAATTACCGTCGTCACCCGAAACTTCCCATAATTCTTTAAAATAGTCCCTGGATTTCTTCTCATTTTCGCTTTTTAATTCATCAAGATTCGGTAAATTTGGATTTGTATTCATTATCGTTCCTCCTTATTCATTATAAGTTAATAGGTTATTAAGTATTTAAGTGAATAAAATTGCGTAATGTTAAAATCAGCGCCGTAATTAAATTGATAATAATCAATTTTTTACAATAAATCAAATAGACAAATTAAAAGTTGACGGCATTTTATATCAGAACCCTACTGCTCTTATTGCTTTTTCGTCAAAATTACCTTTCATTTCGTCTTCGCAAGCAGTAACAAAATCTTCCTGACATATCCTATCCCCTCTAATTGCTGCTTTCATCGTAGCGTTTTGCACTGCAACAGCTATCTGTCCACCTGAAAATCGATAATTTTCCGCAAGCAATTCAATATTTACGTCTTTTGCGAGAGGCGCTTTTTCCGGCAGATGCAAATGCCAGAGTTTGAGGCGTTCCGGGGCATCCGGTCTTTTGAATTGTATTTTGTAATGAAACCTTCTTGAAAAGGCAGAGTCAAGATTTTTTACCAGGTTCGTCGTTGCGATAAGTATGCCCTCAAACTTTTCCATCTGCTCGAGAAAGATATTCTGCATCTGATTGAATGAGATGTCCACGGAACGGGAGTTTTCGGTTAATCTTACGTGTAAAAACTGATCTACCTCGTTAAGTAGTAGCACTGGCCGTTTTTTTGCGCCTTTTGATATCTCTGCATATCTGTCGAATATTGCTCTGGTATTTTTTTCGCTGTTACCTACCCACTTATCAAGTATTCTGGAGCAATCAAGCGTCAGTATATTACTGCCAAGCTCACGGGCAATGGCTTGAGCGGCTAAAGTTTTGCCGGTACCAGGGTCGCCGTGGAAGAGAATATTTATTCCGCCGAGAACTTTTTTATTTGCGCTGCGGTTAGTAAGATTATATCCCTTAATATTCCACTCTTTAAGTCGCCTGTATGCTTCTCCGTTAATTGTTGCAGTTATTAAATTTAATTTTCCGGCGGTTTCTGGGGGAAGAATGACTTCGTTAAGAGTTACCGAAGGTTTTATAAATTCGAAGAAATTATCGTATTTTATTCCCGACTTTGTTTGTTTCTTTTTATCGAGCAGCATAAGTCTTACATTCTCTTTAAGCCCGATAGAATCAATACCGAACTTGTTCGAAAAAATTTCAACGAGTCCTTTCTTCTCGAGCTGTCCATCTTTCTGGCAGATATTCATATTTATGAACTTTTCATACTGATTCCTGCTTATATCGCTTATAAGACGCTCTATATCAAAAACTTCGCCAGGTTTGTTATGCTCTGAACGGAGAAGGGCGAGCAAAATAATTTCTTCATTTTTAGACAATTTTTTGTATGCCTTAAGCCTTTCGAATGGGAATACCTTCCCTTTAACTTTCATGACACCATGGGGGTAGCGAGCCGCAATGAACGGACCATTAAGAGGAAATTTCTCAGTAGCGGCTTTTAGTCGCATTGTTATTCTTGATTCCAGATTACCGAGTTCCTCTTCCATTTCCCTGTATTCATCTTTTTGCCTTCTATGTCCATATCTTCTATAATTTGTTTCAGCTATGTCTTCCAAAATACGCACTCTTTCGAATTGGTCGGAAAGATATTCGTAGTTATCCTTGTAGGGCTCAACATTATTGACTGAGGTCTGTTCTGAGTCAATGTCGCTAAATATGCTGTTTATGAAGTCGTTTGAAAGCCTGAGTTCCGAACGAAGGAGCCCTGCGATTCCGTCGTCAGTTTCTGAACGCCTTTCTTCAACCTCGATAACGCCGAGCTTTTTAAGCCTGAGCAATTTTGTTATCCATTGGAGCATTGGGGTTCCGCTTTTATCGAGAGAGTTAAGAAGTTCTAAGGACTTCATCCCGTCATGCCCCTTAAGGAAACCGTTGAGGAGGATGGCAATAACGCGTATGTCTTCGAATTCCAGCTGGCGCTGTTCAATTAAGGGGGATGAAATAATGGCCGAGAGCCTGGATCGGATTAATTGTCCGTCAAGATCGGGGGCGTTCTCGTCCCCGCCGTTTTCCATGGACTTAATGAAAAGTTCCAAATCCTTCTGTTTTTCAATCATATGTTCCGGCATAAAATTTACCTCCACTTCTCTATAATTTCCATCAATATATCACAATGCACTGACAGCATTATGTCAGTTTAGTTTCATAAATAAATGTTTTTTCTTCTTTAGACTCAAATTTAAATTTTAAATTAATAAATCTGACCTTTGTTATAATCAAAAAGCTTTTTAGCATCGTTTATAATATCGGCGATTATAGCCGATATCTAAGGTGCTATGGTAAGTTTTTCAATACAATTTATCAGACCACACGGTATTTTCATAATTTACTATTGCATCATATTTTTATTTTCCCCACACATCGTCAACGGCTTTCTTAAGCGTATCCGGCATTAAATGGCTATATCTCTTTGTCATCTCGGTCGTCCTGTGCCCCAGAAGTTCCCATGTGATATAAAGCGACGTGCCGTTCATAACCATCTTGCTTGCGAAAACGTGCCTTAAATCATGAATCCTTAAGTCTTTTAATCCGGCGTTCTTGCAGGCAGTCATAAACGATTTTCTGAAATTACCGATTTTAGCCCCGTTATTATTAAATACATATAAACAGTTTTGATTTTTCTCTATCGCCGTTAACAGCTCTTTCAGGGGCTTACTCATAGGAACATAGCGGTCGTATTTCGTCTTGATCCCCTTAATCGCTATTACGTCGTTCTGTAAGTCCACGTTGTCCCATTTTAAGTTAAGGGCTTCGCCTTTACGGCAGCCTGTATAAATAAGGAAAGTTATTAAGAAATCATGTTAATGCGGGATATTGTCTTAAGTGCCTTATTCACTGCGGTTTTGAATGGAGCGGGCAACGGGGTTCGAACCCGCGACACCAAGCTTGGGAAGCTTGTACTCTACCAACTGAGCTATGCCCGCGTTTATATACTTGCATTTTCTTTCTTCTTTATTTATATCATAAAAATAAAAAATTGTAAAACCCCCTAATTGACTGGAATGAAATAAGAGATTATAATTAATTTAATCGGAGGGGCATGCACATACCTTCAAAAATAGAAGGAGCGGACTTTAAATTATTAAGGATTATAAGTCGTAAAAAAAGGATCTTTATGGAAAAGGCGGTTATAGCGCTTGACTTGGGAACTACAGGCAACAGGGCGATAGCTTTCGATAAAAACGGCGGGATAATACATTCTTCCTATCGCGAATTTCCGCAAATACATCCTAAACCGGCGTGGGTCGAACAAAATCCCTACGATATATTAAATACGGCGGTTAAAGTTTTAAACGAAATGCTTGAACATTGCGGCTCTTACGAGATAGTTTCTTTAGGTATTACAAACCAGAGGGAAACCGCTGTGGTTTGGAATAAAAATACCGGAAAACCGGCGTATAACGCTATAGTATGGCAGTGCAGAAGGACTGCCGAAACCTGCCAAGATTTATCTGAATACCGCAAACTTATCAAAGAAAAAACAGGCTTATTCTTAGACCCGTATTTTTCGGCTACCAAGATTAAATGGGTACTGGATAATGTCGAAGAAGCGAAAATTCTTGCGGAAAAAGGCGAATTGGTTTTCGGAACTGTTGACAGTTGGATATTGTGGAATCTGACCGGCGGCTCCGTTCACGCCACGGACGCTTCCAACGCTTCCAGAACGCTTTTGTATAATATAAATACCTTAAAATACGACGAGGAACTTCTTAAAATATTCGGCATCGAGGAATCAATGCTTCCCAAGGTATATGACAGCAATTATAATTTCGGCGTCACCGAAAAAAAAATTACCGGAAAAGCCATACCAATAGTAGGAATTTTGGGCGATCAGCAGGCATCTCTTTTTGCGCATTCCGGTTTTGAAAAAGGCGTAATAAAAAATACATACGGAACAGGCCTCTTTGCAATGATCGAAACCGGAAACAAAATTTACGCCTCCGATAAATTAGTCGCTACCGTCGCGTGGAAATTAGACGGAGAAGCGCATTACGCCCTTGAAGGCAGTATTTTTACAGGCGGCGAAATTATCCGCTTTATTAAAGACAATTTAGGCTTAATAAGCTCGGCGGCAGAATCTTCCGATGCGGCAAAAAGCGTTATTTCAAACGAAGGAGTATATTTCGTTCCAGCCTTATCAGGCCTCGGCGCACCGTACTGGGACCCTGACGCAAGGGGGCTAATCATAGGATTAACCGGAGCGGCTAATAAAAACCATATAATCAGGGCGGCATTAGAATCTTTGGCATACCAGACAAAAGACGTTGTTATAGAATTTGGGGATACTTTAAAAAGCGGATTCGATTTATCTGAATATAAATTAAGAGTTGACGGCAAAGCAAGCGAGAACGATTTTTTAATGCAGTTCCAATCCGACATTTTAAATATGCCCGTCGAAAAAACAGGCTTTACCGAAATGACGGCTTTCGGGATTGCAGGGCTCAGCGCCGTAAGCACCGGTTTTTGGACGGATGAGATGTTCCGAAGTTTTAAAAAAACCGAAAAAATATATAATCCGCAAATCGGTTATAATACCGGAAGCGCTTTATACGCTAAATGGCGTGAAGCCGTTTTAAAATCTTTAAAACTGGTATAATTTTATTAAGTGAAATACGTGAACCTAATAAAAAACTTCAATGTCGTAATCTTTTAAATAATCTTTTAATAAATCCTGAAGCTCTTTTATCGATGAAATAGATTTTTTATTCATGGAATAATAATCTTTTTCTGGAAATAAGATTTGATATGATAATTTTGATGATATCGGTATATTTAATGGTGGCGGTGAGAGGAATCGAACCTCTGACACTACGGATATGAGCCGTA
>JAJZBN010000098.1 GCA_021798875.1 bacterium
TCTTATATAGACGCAGCGGAAAGATATTTAAAACTTAAAAAGCAGGGAAAAAACTATTTTGCGTTGTGTCCGTTTCACGACGAAAAAACCCCTTCTTTTTCAATAAATCCGGATAACGGACTTTGGTTTTGCTGGGGTTGCGGAGAAAAAGGCAACATTTACCATTTAATCGAAAGAATGGAGTCGGTCAAATTTCCGGAAGCGGTAGAAATAGCCAGAGGATACGGAATAGATCCGCCCGAGAATTTTAAGGAAAAATCCGCTTTTAAAAACAAAGACGGACAAGTCCGTTTTGCGGACAAAGAAGAAAAGTCCGCTTTTAAGGCGGATAACGAGGTAAATGTGATGGAAAACGAAAAAGAACCGAATTACGATAATGCGGATTACGATAATGCGGCAGCGGAAGACTATAATCCCGAAATAAATAACATCGAAGAACCGCCGCCCCCCGCCCCCGTTCGCAATGCGGACAAACCGGTTAAGCAGCCGGTTAAAAAACCCGCTCAGGTAAAAGACAAAGAGGTAGATAAGAAAACGGCCACGTATATTTACGACGACGAAAGCGGCAAGATATTATACGAAAAAGAACGCTGGGAGCGCTTTAAGGGAGACGTAAGAGTATCTAAGAAGTTTTTATTCTACCACTATGAAGGCGCTAAAAGGCTAACAGGAAAGGGGAGCGCAAAACTTATACTTTATAATTTAAAGGATGTCCTTTTAGCTGAAAATATTTTTATTTGCGAAGGGGAAAAAGATTGCGACAATTTAAAGACGATTTGGCCTGATAAAAATGCCGCTTTTACGACTAATGCTACCGGCGCCGAGAGTTGGGAAGAATCCTATAATATGTATTTAAAAGGTAAAAATATCGTGGTATTCGAAGACAACGACGAGGCGGGAAGAAAACGGACGGAAAAGCTTACGGCGGCGTTAAGCAAAATTGCTAAAAGCTTTAAAGTAGTTAAATTCGAGGAGTTAGAAGAACACGGAGACGTAAGCGATTATCTTGAAAAATTCAGCTTAGAGGAACTATTAGAAAAAATAGAGGAAGAAAATCGCACGGCGGACAAAACGGAATTAACGGTATTTAACGCTTTTGAAATGAAGATGTTCGTCGATAAAACGCAATATATGCTTTCCGATTTTATGCCGCTGAAGAAAGAGGATATTAATACCGTTTCCGGCGCCACGCTTGAATTTTTGATTTATTTAACTTTATTATTATCGAAAAAATTTAATATGGTTTTTTTGTCAAATTATCAAACAGACTCATTATTTCCGTATTTTGCAAACGTCGCCAAAAGAATGGCAAAAAACGACAGGGTCAATATTAAAGATATATCCGTAGGGAACGCTGCGGCGGAAATTAACGAAGCGGATATAATAATTTCTACCGCTTTTATCGAAAAAAAAGGCTTCACGATAGTTTGTCCGCAAAGCGAACGGCGGCTTCCGGATTATTATTTTAAAAACGGGGAAGTTTACGATAAGTTTTGGAAAAAAATCTTTAAGGTAGAAAATTTAAGGGGAATGGGGGAAATAAGAATCGTTAAAACGGAAAATAAGGGAAACAAATCTTTAATTAGTTCAATATTCTCAAAAGCAGGAAAATAGCCTATGCAATACAATCTGTTCGAGGAAATAGAGGAAGAAAAAGAAGAAAATCGCTTTGCGGACAGGATAGAGTTGTCAGAAGAGGAAAGGCTCGAAATAGCAAGGGCGGTGTATAGAGTTTTTAAAGAAGATATAAAAGAAATAATAGATACTAATGCGGGGAAAATAATATACAGAAAAAAAGATACCCCGCCCGGAAGGACGGGGTGAATTTGATAGCGAATATTTAAGAAGCTAATTTTATTGCTTCTTGAGCCGCCATTGAGGTCATAGCTTGAGCTTCTGCTCCTTGCAAACATTTTGCTTCCAAAAACAACACAGAAGAATTATTGCCGATTTTTTTTACAGCCATGCTGCATCTGTTTGTCATAGTATTGCTCGAAACTTCCCCTCCGGCTTCTTGGTTTAAAACTTTTCGTTCAATTTTGTATCCTATTATGTAGGCTTTTGCGCCCAATTCCATTAAATTGCTATGATTTTGATTAATTTTTTTGTGACTCATGGCAAAAGATGGATGCACAAAAGAAAAACAAATAATAAAAATAAATAATCCTGCAATAATTTTGTTCATAAGTAACCTCAACTTTTAAATTTTTTTAATTTAATTTTTCAATTTCCGCTCTTTGCAAATCGGAAAACCTTTTAATTGTAATTTCGTCGGTGAAATATTTTAAAAGCGACGGAAATTTTTTGATTAAAGCAATGTCGAATTTTTGTTCCAACCCCCACAAATTAACTATTCTTTCGTAGAAAGGGTATTTCTCGCATAGTTTTGAGTCTGTTTCTTGAATAGTTCTAATAATGCTTTTCATTTTTTTGCCCCCTTTTGTCCGCAATGCGTTTACTTAATTAAGTAAATTTATTAATTCTTGTCCGTATAACGCTATAATTTTTTTAGATAGTCCTTTAATTTGCAAAAAATCGTCAAGAGTTTTAGGTTTGACTTTTATCATAGTTACAAGATGCGAATTGTGAGCGATAAAATATGAAGGGTATCCATAATGATATGCTTTTTGTTCTCTCCAGTCTTTTAATTTTTCTAAAAGACTTTCTTCCTCTTCAGTTAATTCCGTAGTTTTTGAATCATAAATAATTTTTTTTTCCGATTTTTCCTGATTTTTTAATTCTTTTTCAAGTTCTTCTATTTTTTTTCTGTCTTCTTCTGAAACTTTTCCTTTGTAAAAAACAAAAATAGACCATCTGTCTCCGTTGTCGAAAACTTCCTGCTTTAAGGCATGCACGGAATCGAAAAATCTATTTATTTTTTCTTCGTCTTCCTCTATATAGTTTTTTCTAATGCTTAGGATTTTCAAATACATCTATTGCTCCTTTTTATTTATATATTTTGCCACACCCAAACTACTCTTCCAATTACAAAGTGATCGTCATCGGCAATTTCCTCTTTTTTTATAAATATATCGTGGAATTTAGGATTTTCCGATTTAAGAGTTATACCGTTCCTGTCTTTAATGACGTATTTGATAAGAGCGCCTTCATAGTCTAAATTAATGCAATAAATATATCCCGATACGAGTTCTTTATAATTTAAGTCAATTCCTACATAAGAGCCGTCTTTTATATAAGGCTCCATGCTCGGCCCGATTACTTTTACGACGGCTAACTTTTTCTTAATAAATTCTTTTGGAACTAAAAGCGTGTCGATAGGTTCTATTTCGGTTAAATTAATAAATTTTCCGGCGCCGGCGAAAGAATAAACGGGGATAGCCTGATATTTTGATTTATCGAGATTTAAGTCGTCGGCTTGAGTTTCTGAAATACAGGAAGCGGAAGGAATTATATTTTGATTTTTTTTGTAAAAATATTCAGGGCTAATATTTAAAAAATTAGCTATTTCTATCAAATAATCAAGTGGAATTTTATTTTTATCAAATTTA
>JAJZBN010000099.1 GCA_021798875.1 bacterium
TTTCGTAATGAATAACGACAGAGGAGGGGAGATAAACTACTTTATAGCCTCTTTTTCTTACTTCAAACGCAAGGTCGGCGTCTTCATAATAGGCAGGAGCATATCTTTCGTCAAACCCGCCTATTTCGTCAAATAATTTTTTTTTTATTATTATGCAGGCGCCGGAAATAAAGTCCGTTTCTCTTGAGTAATTATATTCAGGTCTGTCAGGATTATCGAACATACCGTATTGCCATGATTCCCCGTCTTTCCACATTATACAACCTGCTTCGAGAAGTATGCCGTTTGGGTATATAAATTTAGGCCCTGCTATTCCTATTTTATCGTCGCTTTCCATTAATTGCAAAAGGTTTTTTAGCCAGACTTTTTGGACTTCCGTGTCGTTATTTAAAAACAAAATATATTTGCAGGAGGCTTGTTTGGCGGCGTTATTACAGTTTCTTAAAAAACCGAGATTTTTTTTATTTCTGATAATTTTAACATTTTTTACGTATTTTTCTATATTTACGGTTTCGTCGGAAGAATTGTCGTCTGCTATGATTACTTCGTAAGAAATACCTTCAGTGTTTTCCAATATAGATTTTAAGCACAAGTATGTATAATCCCATTGATTATAAACGGGGACAATGATTGAAACGGAAATTTCGCCGGAAAAATTAGAATTATTAGGTGCAGGAAACATTAAATGTTTTTTATCTATTTTTTTTACGCGTGATTTGTATTTATCATTTAGTATGTTTAGGAGAGATAACCGGAATACATTTAAGAATACGTTAATTCTACCTTTTTTTAAATAGTACCATATTTTTTTAAATCTGTTTTTAGAGATTAACATTTATTATAATATAATGTTTAAAAGTTTAAATATTTAAGTATATTGAAAATTTATTATTAATAAATAATTTTACTATAATTTCGGCATGATTTCATCTAATATTAATATAAAGTGAGTTTAAGATAATAAATTATTTTTGCAATATTTTGTTTATTTTATCTACAACCGCTCTAACGGTTATCTCCGAAATATCGAACCTGTCGTCGTAGCCTCGTCCTGATGCCGCCGCAATATCAATATATTCTTTTGGGTTTTGTTCTATGTGCGGATGAAAAACTATCGCATAATTGGAATTATAGGTTATTTCTTTTGGATAGGGGCTGAAATGTTCAAATGAGTCTTCGCCTGTTGAGATTACGATTACGGCGGGTTTTGGGGTTGGGGCTGAGGTTAAAGACGGAAAGCCGGCCGGTATATTGGAGGCGTCAGGCGCAGATATTGCAGAGGCGGTTTGATTTGCTCGGCTTGCAGTTACAGTGCTTGCGTTTGCCAGCGCTATTGCGATATGAGGCGCCATAGTTTCGTTGGAGATAACCAAAGAGGCGTCTTTGACGATATAGAGCAGTTCTATGAGCGAGATTTTTCCTACGGCATCGGTAAACGAGGCGTTGTCTGCAAGGTCGGACGGAAAATGTTTTTTAAATTCGGCGGCGTCGTTTAATTCACTTTTTCCGCCGCACAAGACTATGTGAAAGCCGTATTTAATATGCAGGTAGCGGGCGGTTTCGGCAAAGTATTCGGGCGGCCATTTTCTATGCTTCACGCTTGCGCCGATAAAAAACGTGGCATACGGGGAGGAAATTCCAAGTTTTGATTTTAAACCTGCAATGTCCGAAAGAGCAGGGGCGGACGAGCGGTCGGCGGGATGCGCCGGCAGATTTATAAAAGGTCTGTTTAAACTTATTTCGGCGCTTATTTTTTCGGCTGCGGTTTCAGAAAGCAGTTTTTCAAAGAAATTTTTATTTTTATAAAATTCAAACCGGACGTTTTCGACGTCGGGGATTAATTCGTTATAAATTTTTTCGAGGATTTTATTCTTATACGGTTTTGTAAAGCTGGGGAGCCTGATACTTCCGATTTTCTTGTCGGCTTTTATAAGAAAAGCTAAATCGTTATCGGCGTTAAAAAATTCCCTGCTGAAAGGATGAATAAGGATGTCGTATTTAACGGCGGTTATTTCCTTGAATTTTTTATATCTGTAAAAGAAATCTGCGGTGAATCGTTTTTTGTCGAGCCAGATAAATTCGTCTATATAGTCTTTATCCAAAAATTTCGCAAGGTCTTTCCATGCGGCATTGCCGAGTAGAGTTATTTTATAACTTGCGAATCGGGGGCTTTTTTTTAATACTTCGAGGAAGTTTCTGAACAGTACGTAATCGCCTATGCCGTCGTGCCGGAATATTATTAGGCTTTTGCTTTTTTCTGAACGAAAAACGCCGCGTACGCCGCGTAAAAGATTGCGAAAATAAATCAGTATATCGACTGGCAGGTATATAAACAGCTTGTTGTATAATTTATATGAGCGCCTTTTTATTTTATTTATTTTTTGTCTTAACATCATTTGTCTAATATTTGCATTTCGTTTATACTCTTTATTATATCTATAGGTTCAATTGAATTCATGCATTCTGGAGCGTTAAGCCCTCTTGGACAGTTTTCCATCCAGTCGTCGGTGCTCCACCAGCAGTTTCCGCACAAGCTTTGGGTGACGGCTATATAGTTTGGAAAATTTGAATAGGAACAGTATTTGACGTTAGTCGGACCGTAAAGAACGGCGCATGGAGTTCCAAGTGAAACGGCGATATGCACTAGTCCCGAGTCGGTGTCGATATTCAGGGAAGATGCCGCAAGAAGAGAGGCGGCTTCCTTCAGGGTTGTTTTACCTCTAAGGTTTAAATCGACTCCTTCTATGTCGGAGCCGTTGCCGAGGCCGCCGAGCTGAACGACCGTATAGTCGGGTAATTCATGCTTTAGCATATTTACAAGTTCCTGCCATTTTTGCGGCGGATAAGATTTCGTCGACGAGCCGGTTTTTGTTTTAGTATTTTCGTCCCATCCGTCGTGAACGGTGATAAATTTTACGTCTTGCAAATTAAATTTTGCCGTTATCGTTTCTGCCGAATATATATCGATATTTATTTTAAGCGTATCGGCAGGGGACGCTATTCCGGCAGTATTGTTAAGGTAAATCGCGCGTGAAAGCCCCATAGCCGTTACGGCGTCCGATAATATGCCTTCACTGAAAGGACGGGTTTTAATATATTTTTCGAGAGGATACCGGTTGGTTTTAATGTTTTCGATAATTTTTAAAATAGACGGAAATTTTTCCGATATTTTTTTGCGGCTTAATTCATTATCATTAATTTCTTCTTTAATGAAAAAAGTATTTAATTTTAAGTCTAT
>JAJZBN010000100.1 GCA_021798875.1 bacterium
ATAATAGCATAGATATTGTTACAGGATTATGACAAAAATGCTACAAACACGTTAAATTTTTGTTAAATTTGCGTTACAATCCGAAGCAAACGCAGGCTGGAGTAGGAAATTAAAAAAATAAATAAATCTGTCGCCATTATCCCCCCCGTAGGTAAAAGCATTCCGGAAATAGTGAAATATTTTTACTGAATTACGGTGTCCAGTAATTTCCGGAACGGGTGTCCAGTCGAGAACGAAATATACAATCAGGAGTTTTATTGGTTTTTTTGACAAAGCCATGCAACAATACAAAAGTTTTTTCTTTATGCGCAAAATAAAGAATACGATAAATGCCGGCTTTGTCCTTAATTTTTATATTTAAAACCGCTTAAATTTTTTAAAAAGTTGATTTTTTTGCAAAAATTATAAATATATTTACATTTACATATATGCAATAAGTGTTTTGATAATTATATCAAGAAAATACTGCGCATATAACTAACGTTATTTTTTTCAATTTTCTACCGGTTTGAAATTAATTATATCTTCAACGGTCGTTTTTTCGAGAATATTGGGAAAGCCGGAAAAATTGAAACGTATATTTTTCGTTTTAAAAGATTTTCGGAGGTTGTCTAAGGAGCGCAGGAAAACTTTTGAGTCTTCGTAATAATCGCCGCATTTTTTGTTTTCGTAATATTTACGTTCAAAATATCCGCAGACTTCATTAAAACCGTACCATGTTTTCCTGTTAAGGGTGACGTCTGCTTTAAAACCGACGTAAGTAATCTTTACGCTGTTATCGCTATTATCGTCTTTACCATTATTGTTTTTATTTATTTTCATCGTATCCAAAAAAAATGTTTTCTATGACGTCTCTTCAAAATCAGTTTTATATTCTATATATTTATAAATTCTTCCCAAGTAATCTTCGCTTGCTTTAAAATACTATGTAATATGCCTTTGGCTATTTCTTAATGTAATGGAACGACGCAACCTATATCGCCGTTATCGGTGTGTTTTTTTTAATACGACGTGGCTTCCACGCTGACGGACTCTGGAAAATCCAAGTTTTGAGAGTTTATTTATAACATCTTCTCCTGATAAATTTAACGACTTAGGCATTAACTGCAACCTCAAAAGTAGTAGTTAGCGGCTTTGATATTTCTTCCGAAAGTGGAAATTCTTCAAGATATAGTTCTGTTGCTTCTTTGAGATTTGCAACGGCTTCTTCTATCGAATAGCCCTGACTTACGGTAGAAACTTCCGGACAATCGGCAACATAAATATTGCCTTCTTTGTGTATAACAGCCGTAAAAACTTTTGTAAACATCTTAAACCTCTCTTAAAAATAAGAAATTATTTTAATAAATTTGATAAATTTGGTTATAAGTCGATATTTCGTCTTTAGCAGTTTTTAAATCGTTATCGGCTTTCATTATGTAACGGCTTACAAGTTCTTCGCTCATATCGCCAAGCCTTCTTTTAAGGCATAATACGTTAAATAACCAAACTTATCTTTTCTTTCTTTTACTGTATTGGAAAATTGAATTATTATATCGCTTGAAATATTCAACTCTGCAAGCCTTAAGCATATCTTGCCCCTAATGTGTTTTTTTCTGTAAAATCTATCGGTTTGTTTACAATAATATAGAAATCCCAATCGCTGTCTTTATTAAAATCGCCTCTTGAGCGGGAACCGAAAAGATAAGTAGCTTCAGAATCATATCCTGCCTTTTTTAATTCTTCGGTAATTATTTGTTTAGCGGCATTTAATATATGGTCTACGTTTTTCATATAATAATTATAACATTTTTATAAATTTATTGCGTAACTCCTAAATAACCTAAAAGAATTTATCTTTCATTCGCCTCATTCCTGTCATATTTTAATGAAGCAATATCAATATTATAGCAATTAAAACACATCGATATCGTCAATCCAGTTTTCATTATCTTTTTTATATTTTTTTAAAAGTAATTTATAGAAATCAATTATCTCTTTTCTGGTTTCTATGGGAAGTTTCTTTAAATCTATACTGCTTTGATTGTTCATTTTCATAATTTATCCCTACATTTATTTGCATTCAATATTTATTTGTTCAAATTATGCATAATAATTATTTTTATTATAACATAATTGATTTTGTGGAATTAATATAAAGTTGATAATTATGTAATAACAATACTGCACATATAACCAAGGAAGGTTTTCTTCCTTTTTTACATTTTTTTGTAAATGTAAAGAGTTTATAATTCCAATTAAAAAAAATAAATAAATCGGACACATTATTTTTTAAATATGCTCAGAAACTCAGTGGGAGTAATAATTTTTACGTTTTTGTAAGATTTTAAGGAGAGTAAATCCATATCCCCGCTAACTATTAAATTGGAGTCTCCCGAAATAGCGCAGGAAAGAAACTTATCGTCATCTTTGTCACGGCAAACATTATTAAACGGTTTGGCAACATCTACAACTTCAAAATACGGTAAAATATAGTCATTAATAATCAGATGCGTTTCATTTTTTGTAAGATGAAATTTAGAGTATGCCAATGTTCTTTGTAATTCTTTAAAAATTTCTTTTGAAATTAACGGAATGAATGATCTATTTTTCCATAATTCGACGATTTCAGATAGTTTGCCCTTAAAAAGTAGAGCGGATAGTATTACGTTAGTATCTAAAACAACCCTTTTTACTTTTGGTTTTTTGCCCATTTTATCCCGTCTTTTATATCATTTTCGGTAATTCCAAGTTTTTCCATTTTATCTTTTATTTCGTTAAGAGTTGTATCGGCGTGAGAAATTTTTACGGGAATCAAAATAATTTTATTATCGTCTTTTTTAATATCAAAATAATCCACACCTTGAAATTTTGAAGCTATTTCTTTAGGCAGTGTAATCTGATTTTTAGATGTTTTTTTTGCAAGCATAATTTCTTACCTTATTGTAAGGATACAGTATAAACATATTTTTTGCAAGCAGTTGAAGACATCATTATTATTAATCATTATTGCCAAATATGAAAAATTTTATGAAGAACGTAAATTATAAAATGAAAATGTTAAAATATAATAAAATAGGCAAAATTAAACGATAAATCTAATGACCCTGAACTTATTGTTGCACCATTCAAGACTGACACGAAATTTTAAACGGCCTCGAAATAATAAAAACTCCTGACGATGTCAAACTCAGTCGGCAGTAATAAAATAAATAAATCT
>JAJZBN010000101.1 GCA_021798875.1 bacterium
GCATATTGGGCAATAGAAAATTATAAGATATGCAACGGAAACATCGCAGAGGTTAAAAATACCAATATGGTGGGGTGGGGTGGGATAATTTGCCAAAAGGAATAAAACCTGTTATAAATAATACTATCCAACAGGCAAGGCAATACGGCAAAGCAACGGCTAATTATTACGGATACAGGGTAATAGCAAAGACCGGCGCTTACGTCGGGACGGTATTCGTTTACGTGCTTAACGGGATAAAGTTAGAGGCGATGATGAGGTTTTGAAAAAAATAATAATCTGTAATTCCTATTTATTAGAACAGAAAAAGATAATAAAATATTATGGAAATTAAAAAAGGATTTAAGTTTAACCGCATAATTATAATTGAATCTTTAAAGAGGAGCGACGAGAGAACAGGTAAAAATTTATACGATAATCTTTGTGGTATATACGGGGAACAAACAGCAGAATATCATTATGTTACAAACCACGGTGGTTTTCTTTGTATTCTTGAACAAATCGAATATAGAACAAAAAATAATGGTCTTATCCCGATTGTACATATAGAGGTTCATGGAAACGAAGAAGGTATTTTTTTTGAAAGTCTTGAACAGATATCTTGGAACGGTATTTTCCAGCCTTTTCTGAAAATAAATCTTGCTACAGGAAATAATTTGACGGTTGTCCTTGCCGCATGTTACGGGTTGAACTTAAGAAATATCTTTGCAAGAGCGGGAATAGAGCGCGCTCCTGCTTATGCAGTACTCGGACCCAACAGGAAAGTATTTTCTTCTGAAATTGAAACGTTTTTTAAAGATTTTTATAAAAAACTGTTTGATTCTTTAAATCCAGCAGAAGCATTAAACACTTCTTCTTATAATATTACTGAAAAAGTATTTGAAATGCATGACTGTATTTCAATTTTTTCTGCCGCTTATTTAAAATATATCAATAATAATGTTAAAAATGAAACAGGCATGAAAAAAAGAATAAACAAAATAACGAAAGATATTGAAAGAGAAAAATATTTTAAAAATGTAAACTTACAGCACAAAGAATTAGAAAATTACATCAAAAGCAGCTTGTTAAACGGAGAAGATGGCTTTGACAGAATTAAAAAAAGATACTTTATGATTAATGAATTTCCTGAAAACGAATCAAGATTTAATATTTCTTATAGTGATATTGAAAATTTAAGCAGTACTTTGATGTCTTCCGACTGAAAAAACTGACTGTGCGGGATAAAGATTGAAAAACGCAGCTGTTATATATTCTGCATGCTGCCTGAAGTTGTAAAGCGGGCATGCAAATAAACAAAAGGAATTGATTCGGTGTATGGATATACTGACTCCAGAGCAGAGAAGAAAAAACATGCAGAATATACGTTCCGAAGGGACGCTGCCGGAACGCATGGTTTCGGCGGAGCTGAAGAAAGAAAAAATATATTTTGCTAAAAACGTTAAAACTATATTCGGAAAACCGGATTTTGTTTTTAGAAGAAAGAAGGTGGCGGTATTTGTTGATTCGGATTTCTGGCACGGCCGCAGGGGCAGATGTGTAATGCCTAAAACTAATACCGAATTCTGGGAGAAAAAAATAAAAAGGAACAGGCTGAGAGACAGGGAAGTCAGCCGCGAATTAAAAAAACAAGGCTGGACAGTAATAAGAATCTGGGAATCCGACATTAAAAAGGATTTACGAAAAAGCGTAAAAAAGATACTGAAAGCTTTAAAACAGGAAAAATAATGAATAAAATAAAAAAAACGGAAAAAAATAAGGCCGTTGCCGATAAAAACGATGCTGCTGCACCCGCAATTTTTTCTTTTTTTGCAGGAGCCGGTTTTTTGGATCTGGGATTCGAATCCGCCGGGTACAATATTGTTTTTGTCAACGAATTTCATAAACCCTTTCTGGATATATATAAATATTCCAGACATAAAATTAATATTCCAGAACCTGAATACGGATATTTTAATTGCGATATTTCCGTTTTTCTTGAACAGTCATATGCTTCAGGACTTGAAAGTGTTATGGAAGAATCCGCTGTCAAAAACGGTATTGTCGGCTTTATCGGCGGACCTCCTTGTCCCGACTTTTCGGTTGCCGGAAAGAACAGGGGCAGGACAGGCATAAACGGCAGGCTCTCAGAAGTCTATGCCGAACTTATATGCCGCCGTAAACCTTCTTTTTTTCTCTTTGAAAATGTAAAAGGGTTATGGCGCACCAGAAAACACCGTGAATTTTATGAGGAACTAAAAAGGAAATTTACGGCTAACGGTTATGCCGTTACGGAACGACTGATTGACTCGATCGAATACGGCGCACCGCAGCACAGGGAAAGAATTATCCTTATAGGGTTCAGGAAAGAATTGCTGTTTGACCTCGGTATTAAGACCGGCGGTATTCTTGAATTTCCGTGGGAAGACGGACTGCTGTACAGAAAGGAAGATGTTTTATCAAGGAAATGGCCGACGGTTAATGAATTTAAAGAAGACTCGTTTCTTCCGGCCGAAGAAGACATACAGCCCGAACTTACAATAGAGCACTGGTTCAGGAAAAACAAAGTGTATTCGCATCCGAATGCCGGAATGTATTTCCGTCCGAGGGAAGGGTTGAAAAAATTTCTTGTTATACCGGAGGGCGACGATTCTAAAAAATCCTTTAAAAGGCTTCACCGCTGGCGTTATTCCCCTGCGGCGGCGTACGGAAACAACGAGGTTCACCTGCATCCTTACAAGGCAAGGAGAATTTCGGCAGCGGAAGCTCTTGCGATACAGTCGCTGCCTGAAAAATTTGAAATACCTGCGGAAATTACGCTTACCGATGCATTCAAATGCATCGGTAACGGAGTGCCTTATCTTGCTTCAAAATCTATTGCGGAAAGTATAATTAAATTTTTAGGGGGCTGCAATCCATGAAACTGACGGCTGACAACATAGTGTCCTATATAGGGCAACTTCCGAGAGACAGAATGTACAGTTACGTAAATCCCGACAACAAAAACACCTTTAAAATTACGGAAGTAATAAGTCCGGACGGTCCTGTTTACATAAAACGTTTTAATCCGGAAGGCGGCGGGGGAAAAACAACCAGCATTTCCGGTCACATGATAAGGCGCGTAGCCGACGCATTTTCTCCGGGCAGGCCTTTAAATATCGACAGGATTTTAGGCGCCAGCTACAATACACGTTCCGTA
>JAJZBN010000102.1 GCA_021798875.1 bacterium
TAAATTCCTTAATAAAGTGTTTCAATTCCAATCTCTGCATCTCTTGTCTGCCCGGAACAACTGAAAAATAGTTTTTATTAACATTTGCCGCCTTGATAATATGCGGTTGCAAGTCTTTTATATCAAAAGCCTGCTGAAATATCTCGTTAGCGGTTTTCAAGGCGCACACCTTAACAAAATTAGCGAATGTATTCTTTTTGTTCGCTTTCTTCTCATAATATAAGCGTGCAGAGTTAAGAAACTCCGCTTCGGATTTAGTAAGCTCGATAGGAAGTGTAAGCTCATTATTAAGTTTCATAGTTTATACTGCTTCAAATTTATCGCCATGCATTCTTACTTTAATATATACATCTTTTGGCAATGATACATCATAGGCAAATTTTAAACATATACGGAAAGAGGTTTGTTCTGGCATAAAGCGATATGTATCAAATTCTTTTATTTTGTCTTCTCTTAAACCATAGTGAAAATTCATTAATGTTGTTCCGTCAAAGGTTTCTAAAATAGGCAAATTCTCTATTATTGCTATTTGTGATAAAGGAACATTAAGCCATCTTATGTCATAATATTCAAATTGCAATGTGCTATTAAATAAAAGAGCATCAATTATATGTTGCAAATCGGAAGGCAAAGTCATTTCATATACTCCGTTTTTCTTATCCGACATATCTATCTTAAATTTTAAATCATCTTTTATCATTATCCTAATAGAAGCGGTTATTTTTTTCAAGATAAAACACATAGTTGCAGGCAACCTTTCGGCATCCGGAGAATTAGAAAAATAGAGTGTACCTAAATTTAGATTATTTTGCGTAAAGAAATAAAATGTTCTACCACCTATATCACCCGCTTTTATTAGTTTAGTGTCCCATAAATCTTCACTACCCCTTATATAATTTCCAACCTCTACAAAGTGTTTTAAATCTCTTGCCATAAAATAAGATTCCTCTTCTAATTTACCTTCTTCAACTAAATTAGCCACATATGGATATTTAATTTTTAACTTTCTTTCTAAATCTTTATCATGCCATTCATATTTAAACATCATTTTATACCTCCTTGTCTTCTTTTTTCCAAGTTAAATTCTTTATATCCCTGACAGATTGAAAATCCATAAGATAATCATATAAACTTTTCAATTTTCTTATCGGATAAGCATTTATATCATTATATTTTCTATATACTGCGGAAACATAACCCCAATTAAGATTATGAAAATCTTCTGCTGATAATTTATCTGCATCAAATGATTTTATCAGATAAATAAGTTCGTCCAATGTCTGTATTTTTGCCATTTGTTCTTCACTCATTTTATACCTCCTTAATCGTCAAACTCTTAAATTTATAATGAAATAATTTCTTTTTTAACAAGTAAACCTTATCTTTTCTATATCCTTTAGTATCGATAATCTCAATATGTCCGTCCTTATATACAACAAGAAAATCGGCAATATACTTTATCGGACGTATTTTTGCACCGTCCTTAATATATCCTTCCTGTAATTCAAATTCCGGTTGCAGTTTAATATCGACGACTTCGCCCGCTTGTTTAAGCAATAATAGGTTTTTATAGTATTCAGCTTCTTTTTTGCTTGCAAACTTTATACCGTCAAATTCAGTTTTAACGGAATTATATTTACTATGCCGTGCGGATATAGCCTTTTGCGATAAGTCTAACTCCGCCGCCTGTTTAGGAAATAAGCGTTGAAATTCCGATATTGAGATTGACATTTTAGTCCTCGATGTTTTTCATTTACCCACTCCGTTTTCCTTATTTATCTTACTGATTTCCTCTATTAATGCAAGCTCTTTTAACTTTAACTCTTTATATTCTTTTTGTAATCTTTCATAAATTTCTACCGATTCTTTTGAATTTAATTTTGCAGATTGAATATTTGCAAAAGGATGTATAGATATTTCTAATTGCACTTTTCTTAAATCTTCACTTAACTGTTCTATGCTTTCTGGGCATGACATATCAAAAGGTATATAAGACGGTTGCTGATATATAGGCGTATAAGGCATAATAGGTTTTTGCCTTTGTTCTAATACTATTTTATACAAAAAGCCAACTATAAATCCAATAAGGAATATCAATGTATCAAAAATAAGCACTGTTATCATTTTACGCCTCCTCAATTATATCAAATGGCATTTGGCAAAACATAACACAATCCCATTCACTTTTTTGACCTTTGCTTAATTCACCATTGACTTTAATAAACCACACCTCATCGCATTTGTTTAAGAGTTCAATGCAACATTTTAGTATAAATTCCCTATGCGTCTTCTCACATAAATCCTCGCAAGTGAAAATAGGGTCAAATAACAAGACTGGACAAATAGGCACATCACCTTGTTTTGCTACCATTTGACCGTATTTAATACTCAACTCTATGCCTCTTTTTGGATTTGAAGCATAGGGGACGGCGATATATATTGTTTTCATTTTTCCTCCTCAACTTTATCATATGTTTTCTTAAATATGTCATCTTTACAAGGATAAAGTTCGCCATTAACGCCGATGATAATCCAATCGCTAATATCAGCAGTCATAACTCCCTCTAATGTTTCAATTATTAATTTTTTGTCTTTTAATTTTATTCTTCTACTAACATATAATGCATAATCACTAAAATCATTAATAAATGGGTCGAAATCGCCAGACCATTGCGAAGCATATATTATGATAGGTTTCTTACGGTATTTCTTAATCATTTTTATCCTCCCCTGAAAGTTTTTTTTGTAATCTCTTATTCCACCACCTATCATCACAAAATTTATCAAATTCTTCTGAAAACTTCTTATCTTTTCTCATCTCATCGTTAATACAATCAAGAATCATTGAAAATAAAATATTACTTTGTGTTGTTCCAGCATTCATTCCAATTTTTTTGTACATTTCTTTATTTTCTTTTTTCTTAAATGCTATATAATCTTTAATAAATTGATAATCATATGGATTAAGATTTTCAATGGTTATACTTCTTAATGGAGCTTGCATTGATACTTTTACAACTGATTTGTCTTTCATTTTTCCTCCTTTTTAACAATTATCAACTCTTTATAAACAACAAACCTCTTATCTATTTTAGATAAATAATCTAACACTCCATTTTTAATAATATAATCAATATCAAGTTT
>JAJZBN010000103.1 GCA_021798875.1 bacterium
GACACTACGGATATGAGCCGTATGCTCTAACCGACTGAGCTACACCGCCAAGGTTTTAAGATTTAAATATTATAGCAATTATTCAAAATATGTTCAATAGATTAATTTTGCATTGATTAATTTTGCAGCATTAAATAGTTTAATAGTTTAATTTTTAGGTTTTGAACCGGAAACGTTATAAATAGCTATATAGCTTTTTGGGCTGGTTATCGGAGAACCTGGGTTTTCGACTATTCCGTCTGCAATATACGTAGAGCCGTTTACTTTGAAAATGGAGAAACCGGCGCTGTAGCCGACGACGGGTTTAATTTCCCATATTGGGTAAAAGCCTATCTTATTCCAAGAGACGCAAAAAATAGAGGTTTTCACATAGTAGTTGAGATTATGAAGAAAGGCTCCCTGCCTGTAGTTTTTTAATGCAATTATTTCGGGGTTTTTGCCGGAGCTATTAAATCCGCTTATCTGGGCGGGAACGTTGTATATAAGGCCGCCGGTATATGTTGAACTTTCTACGCCGCTAAAAGATGGAACTCTTACCTGAAGCGGCGAACCGCCGTATGTTTTTGAACCTGTATAGATTGTTTTACCTTTGCCGTTAATAATCATTAAGTTGCCTGATTTTGAAAGCGCTACAAGATAATTTTTGCCGTTTTGTTTAAAGTTGCCGTAAACCGTACCGTAAAGGGTTATGCCGGTAAAAAAAGGCAGTTTAGTTGATTTCGTTAATGAATTTGAATTTTTGTTAAATTTGAAAATATAAGTATTTCCGCCGAACTGACCTATCGGGTAATAGTTTTGTCCGATTGCATAATCGTTAAAATATCGGCCTGACGGAGCTACGGAAACCGGTTCCTGCCCAACTATAACCCTGCCTAAACCGGGCATATTCATGACTCTTAAAAACATGCCGTAATTTCGCGTCAGTTTTAAAAGCCTGCCGTTCCTGTAAATAAGCAAATAGGAAATAATCATGCCGAGTCTTGCTTTTGTTAAAACAACGGCATTATAATTTTTAGAAATATTATAAATTCCGAGATATATAACGTTAGATCTGACGGAAAGTTTGTATTGTGCAAGTTTTTTAAGATTTCCGTTAAGCGAAAGATTGTACAATATAACTCTGTGCCTTGTCGCTATTACTGCTTGAATACCGCTTTCTAAAAACCTGCCGGCGGTTATTGCTTGTATTACATATTTTTTTGAAACCGATTTAGTCAGTCCTTCATTGTTTTGAGCAAATCTTTTAATAAAAATAGAACTTTTTGCTCTTGAACTGCTTGAAACTGCGGGAACTGCCGCAGTAACGACCGAAGCAGTCGGAACAGAAGCTGAAGCTGAGGGGGATGATAAAGTAGAAGCAGAAAACCGAGATGCGGATTCGTTAGATTCGATCTCTTTTTTTATAATTGAGGATAGTTCGTCGATATCGTCAACTATAAAGTTTATGCCGAGCACGTTAATATGGTTTCTGAATATTACCTGCCGTTTTGCAGAATCGAAAATATTAGTCTGGATAATAAAAACGTTGCCTATTTTTTCAATTCTTCCATAGATAACGTAATTTGAATTAAAATGTTTTGAAAGATTTAAAAGACTTGCCGATGAAAAATTAGTATGCGTTTTTTTAATATAAGAAGATATATCCGAATTTCTTACCACCTCTATTTTTTTTCCGGCAATATTTGAACTTAAAATTAAAGGAACGCTTTTTCCGACATATGCATATCTTTCAAAGTTAGACGATATAATTTTATAGGGCAGGATAGAAACCTTAGCTATAGCAAAAACGTTTTTTTGAACCGACAGTAATGCAAAAGTAAAAGCGATTATCGATATAAAAACAGTTAATTTTAAAAAATTTTTCGGTTTCATTTTATCCTCTGTATAATTAGATTTTAAAGATATTTATGTCATTTTAACATAATTACGGTAATTGTCAAATATGAAAAGTACAATATGAAAGTACCGCTATGAAAAAACATCCGACTATTTTTTGCATATGACTTTCTATATTGTATCAACAGTGTCGAAAGTAAAAATATAAAGCAGACGCTTTTACTAATGCGACAGCAAACTCATATACATTTTAAACAATTCGTTTCCGTAAAAGATATAAAAAATGGAGGCAGAAGATAAAAATGGTCCGAAAGGTATTTTGAAATTTGAAATGCCGACATTTTTAAATTTTAAAAAAATTGCAGCTGCAAGAAATCCTAATAATGCAAAAACCGCGCCGATAAAGATTGTGAAAATTACACCTTTTAATCCTAAAAATGCGCCAATTCCTGCAATTAATTTTATATCCCCGCCGCCAAGCCCTTCACGTTTTTTTATAAATTCGTAAAAAAAAGCGATAAAGAAAAAAAACAAACCTCCGGCAAGAAATCCGTACAAAGGAAATAAAAATGAAGTATGCAAAAGAACAATATTTAAAATAAAGCCTGAAATTATAAGAAGAATGTTTAAAGAATCGGGGATAATGCGGTTAAAAAGGTCTATTAATGCTATAGGGATGAGAATAAAAACAAAAAAAGCGGAAATTACCCATCTGTTAAGTATAAAGCCAATATATCCTTTAAAATAATTTACGTCGTATGCATTAATTGAATAATAGAAAAAAGATTTATAGAAAAATTTTAAAAACAACGCATATAGTAATAACCCCGTTAAAATTTCTATTGCAGGGTATATAACGGAAATTTTGCTTTTGCAGTTTCTACATTTTCCTTTTAAGATTATATAGCTTAAAACAGGAATATTATCGTAAAATTTAATTTTTTTGCCGCATGCGGGACAGGCGGATGACGGAAAAACTATGGATAAATTGTTTGGAAGGCGGTAAATAACGACGTTTAAAAAACTCCCTATCGAAAGACCTATTAAAAAAATAAAAATAGAAACAATAACGAATCCTTCAAAAGAAAATAAAAAATTTACAAAATTCGGCTGATTAAAAATCATAAATAAATTTTCGAGATTTTATATAATAAAAAAACCCCGTAATAATGTTTTTGGTTATTTCATTATTCGGGGTATTTAAATCCGGTAACGACCTACTCTCTCATGCAGCTACCCGCATAATACCATCGGCGCTGTAGGGCTTAACTTCCGTGTTCGGAATGGGAACGGGTGTTT
>JAJZBN010000032.1 GCA_021798875.1 bacterium
ATAGCGGGGAGCAGTTAAGCGATGCCGTTTCAGCAATAGCCGAAAATATTCTTGATAGGTATCTTGATACGGAATATTTAGATACAGATATTATTCAGGACATCATACAAGACTATTTTGTCAAACATTAAAGGAAACTGAAGAAAAAAGGAATGAAATAAGGAAAGAACTATCTCGCAGGTTTCATATTCATATTAAGGCTAAGTTTCCTGAAGAATTCAAAAAAATAGAAGAACTGGTCGGGGGAGACATTACAAAAATTGTCGCTACTAAATATATATCGGAAAGAGGCAGTTGGTGTCATACCGTTGGTATATCAATATTAAACGACGGCGAAAAAACCAAAGAATACGTTGTCGAAACAAGCGGCGAGTGGTATCAAGACGAGGACGCAAGCGATCTGATTTACGACGTGAAAGACGATATCAAGGAAATACTTGAGAAATTTTACGACGAATATCCATATTTGAACAGCGAGTGCGTTGAGTAACTTCGCTATAGAAATATAAGATAAAAAAACTGTCCGTAAAGCGGACAAGATATGCGGGAGGCTAAAATGTTAATTTTAGATGTTCTTAGGGACAGGTTTGAAATTAATAAAATTAAAAACGAAAAAACAATAAAGCAGGAAGCAGAAACGAATATCCGCATGTATTTCAATTTCAAATGCGGCGACTGCTATTTGCAGGCGGAGGAATTAATAGACGAACGCCCGGAAGACTATGTCGGGACTTGCCGGAAATGTTTTTATGAAACTAAAAGCAAATATAGTTTGTAAAACGCATTGCGGACAAAAGGAGAAAAAACAATGGTTAAGGTTTATCTCGCCGGCACGATAGACGGACTGACGATAAAGCAGGCGACCGAATGGCGCGTAATATTCGCAAGAAGACTAAAAGAACGCTTTGCGGACAAAGTGGAAGTTTTGGATCCGACAAAAGCCGTTCAGGAATCCGGCATACCGCAGGACGATATTTTAGATTTAAAAAACTTTTCGCTGGAAGAGGCAGATGCCGTGTTTCAAAAAGACATAGCTATGCTTTCCGAAAGCAACCTGATGATAGTGTATATTCAGGGCAAATCGCCGAATATAGGGACGATATTCGAGTTAGGATACGCCAAAGCTAAAAATATACCGGCAATAGCCTATATCGATAATCCGGTAAAAAACCATGCGTTTGTCAAAAACGCTGTAAGATTGTGCGACAGGGGACACCTGGACGATTTGTTGGATATCGCTTTTTATAAAATCAGAAAAATCATTATAGAAAAATCTATTTAACAAGTCTGTTTTTTAAAAAACTACCATGAGAAAAAAATTATCTAAATTAAAAAATCAAAGAAAAAAATTTATAGGCGTGTTTGAAAGGTTTGGGATAAAAAGAGCTTATCGCGGTCCAGATTTACAAACCGTATTGTTAAAAGATATAAAAGATGAAAACGGCGATTTTTTGTGCGATCATCTTTGGTTTAACCTAACAAAAGGTTTTAAACTCATCAAGTTGATACGTGGCGATATTGTTGAGTTTGAAGCAAGAGTTAAAGGATATGTAAAAGGTTATATGGGATATAAAGACGATATATACGACAAACCGATAGAATACGATTATAAGTTGGACAGGCCGACAAAAGTCAAAAAAATCAGTAATATCCGCAATGCGGACAAATGCATTTACGGAGGCAACCGGAATGGTTAAAAAAGGTTTATTCTTTATATTTTTCATCTTAATAATAATGTTTTCAGGCTTTTATATAGATCAATCGCACAGCGGACAAACCGAAAAAACCGCAAAGAAAAAATTCGCGGTCCAGGTTGTCCGCAAAGCGGACTTGCGGGAGATAATAAATATGCAGTCTCTTAAAAATATAAATAAAAAGGTTTGCGGATATAATAAATATCTTTGCGTTCCCGGTAATACGCTTTTAGAAAGTCAAGCGGTTAAAAGAGATTTCAGGCAATTATATATTGCCGTTCTTTTAACGGAATCGGACGACTTTAAATTTAACAGGGGGCTTTATAATAAATACGATTACGGTTATCCCCAAATAAATATAAAGTTCTGGACTTTATCTAAAATGCAGAGGTTAGGATATAAAATAAATTCTTATAACCAGTTATTAACAAATCCCGCCCTGGCTATAAAAATAGGCGAGGCTATATTCTGGCACAACTTCATAGAAACTTGGGAAAATAATAATTATTCCTCGCTTTTGGAATATGCTACAGGATATCACGATATAGCCTGCGTGAGCAGGGTATATTATAAGAGACTTACTAAAAATTATCTTAATTTAAAAAATAAAAAGTTCAGCAATAATTTGCTTGCAATGGACTTTAAAAAATACAATAATATCAATTAATGTCAATACATTATTTTATTAAAATGATATAATATAACCAAAAAAATATAACTTCGCTATGCATATATAGACAACAAAAAAAGAGAGGTTAGTTATGAAAGTATGTATTTCGGGTCCGGCGGCATCCGGAAAAAGTTTTTGCATAGAAAATTATCTTGACGGCCGGATACAAGGTTTAACGGTTTTATCAGAGTCGTCGAGGAAGGTTTCCGAAATGTATCCTGAATTACCTATTCAAAATATTGGCAAATTCAGGGAAAAGATTTGCGAATTTCAAAGACAAAGAGAATCTGTCGTAGAAAATCTTATGGATAACGGCATAATCCTTTGCGACAGGGGGATATTCGACAACCTCGCCTTTCTGCTTTTGCAGGATAAAAACCTGTTTCATAAAGAGTTTACGACTGTTCTTAACGCTTATAAAAACAAAGTAATTAAGCAGTATGATTATATTTTTTATTTTGATGTCGATTTACTCGGCGGTATAACGCCGCTATTGGATAGAGCTTTAAACGATCCACTGAGGAAAGCTACGATAAATGTAGATAACTATGCAAAGCATATTATTGAATTTAGGAACGCTTTCATAGAAGTTACGAATTATTTTAAGGGTGTAAAAGTAATTCCGGTAGTGGCAAAACCGGATGAAGAAGGTTTTGATTTACGAAATTCTATAGTTAAAGACTATATTTTGTCAGACGTTAATGCAAGCGTCCGCTTGCCGGACAAAAACAAACTTCGCTATATATATAAAGGAGCGTAAAAAATAATGAGCAAGATAATAATATTTGATACCGAAACGACTGGGATAAACGAACCGGTTTTAATAGAAGCCGCAGGTATTATTATAAACGGAAGTCCTTTAAACAAACATGCGGAAACCTTTAATAGCCGTTATAATCCTGGAAAGCCGATTTCATTCGGAGCTATGGCTACTCATAATATTTTAGACTGCGATTTAATAGACTGCCCTCCGGCGTCCGATTTCAAGCTTCCTGAAGATACGGCATATCTGGTTGGTCACAATATAGATTTTGACTGGGAAGTCGTAGGCAAACCCGAAAATATAAAGCTTATAGACACATTGCCGATGTCAAGGAAAATATGGCCGCATTTCGATTCGCATAATTTGGGAGCTTTGAGTTATGCTCTATGCGAAGAATCAGAAAGGATTAAAATTAGGAAAAAACTTGTCAGCAGACACAGCGCTTTGACGGACGTAGAACTTTGTCTTGAACTCCTAAGGTTTATTCTTAAAGAAAAACAGGAATTAAAATCATGGGGCGATATTTGGAGATTTTCCGAAGAGGCGAGGATACCGGATATTATGCCTTTCGGAAAGCACAAAGGAACGGCAATAAAAGATTTACCTGATGATTATAAAAGATGGTATTAAATCAAAGCGATATCGATAAATATTTGAAAATCGCATTGCGGACAAAAAATTAATTCGCTATAAAAACAGGGAGGTTAAAAAATGAATGCAATAAAAATTGACAAGATATGTATAGCGTTATTAGCGAAAGGCGTAAAGCGTTTAAAAGAAGACATTAAGTATCTGAATGAAGACAGAAGCCTTGATATTTATACTCACGTCGAGGCTATTCTAAACGACACAGAAGGTAGTCCAGAAAAAAAATTACAGTTTTTCTATGATGAACTATTCAGAATGTATGGAAAAAAAAGAAACATAGAAAATGTGAATATTAAAAAAGCCGCATAAGCATTTTCGCTTTGCGGACAAAATAAAAATTTAAATAAATTTTAAATAAAGGAGATTAAAAAAATGCAGAACCAACAATTACAGAAAAATTCAGCACCAGCAAGCAAGGATAATTTTTTAGTAGTAAGGGATTTGCTTGAAAGGTCAAAAAATGAAATCGCCAAAGCACTTCCGAAATCAATAACGCCGGAAAGGGTCGCAAGGATAGCGTTGACTACCTTGCGAAAAAATCCTGGACTTTTAGAGTGCGACCCAAATAGCTTTTTGGGAGCTGTAATGCAGGCGTCGCAACTGGGTTTTGAATTAGATGATAATCTTGGGCTTGCATACTTAGTCCCTTTTTATAATAAAAAAAGAGGAATAAAGGAAGCGCAACTTGTTATAGGCTATCGCGGGCTCATAGAATTGGCTCGCAGGTCCGGCAAATTGAAAAACATCAATGCGAGGGTTGTATATGAAAATGAGCCTTTTACTATTGAATATGGACTTATGGAAAACTTAAAACACATTCCGTTGCCGCCTACCAAAAGAGGCAATAGTATCAAAGGCGTTTACGCCGTTGCGACTATGAACGATAATTCAACAGTTTTTGATTTTTTATGGGCGGAAGAGTTAGAGGAAATAAAAAAAGCAGCGATAGCCAAATCAGAAAAATTTTCATTTTCCTCACCGTGGACAACACATACGGAAGAAATGATGAAGAAGACTACAATTAGAAAATTGATGAAGTATCTGTCTTTATCGCCAGAGATAGTAAAGGCTACGGTTATCGATGAATACGGCGAGGCGGGCATAAATACCAAAGATACTTTTTTACAGACAGAAAATAATAATAAAACATTAGGCATGACAGAACCTAAAGCTATTACAAGCGATAACAAGGTAGTCCAATTATCCGATCACAAAACTAACGAGCCGCCTCTAAACGACAACGCCAATAATCAAACAACAGCGCCGGAAACAACAGAACCGCCAAAAGCGCAAACAGATACATGTCCGGACACATTTACAACCGAAGAAGATAACGGTTATTTTGCTGATATTCCGTGGGATGAGGATAATATGTCATCAACTCAAACGGAACCAAAAGCGCAGAACTCTAAAAAAAAGGTAGATACTAATAATTTAATATCTGATAAACAAATAAATTTTGTTTATAGTTTATGCCATAACAAAGAAATAGAAATAACCGATTTAAAAGAGATAATCTCATCTGTCTTGGGAACAGATTTAGAATTAGAAGAGATCAACAAAAAAGATGCGACTGTGCTAATAGACTATGTTAAAAATTTAGCATAATGGAGGCGTTGAATATGGAAATTTTAAAAAAACCTATTTTTGATGAAAAAAAACATAAATATAGTTACGATGGCAAGCAATTGCCGTCAGTAACGACTGTTATTAAAGAAGTTCTTAATATTCAATATCCTGATTACGCTATATATCATGCTACCAGAGGAACGTTTGTTCACAAAGCCATAGAGTTATATCTAAATGGCACTTTGGATTTCAGCAGCATTGACGAAACCATAAAACCTTATCTTGATTCTTTTATAAAGTTTCAAGAAAAGGCGAGAATAGAGCCGATTTTACTTGAAGAACGCTTTGCGGACAAAAATATTACTTTTGCAGGTACGGTCGATATAGTCGGAAAAGTTAAAGGCAAAACTTATTTGTTTGATATTAAAACAGGACATAAACAAGATAGTTATAAAGCCCAAATGGCCGGATATAAAAAACTTTTAAGCGATAACGGCACTGAAATAGACGGTATATATATATTAGATTTAAAACCTGAATATTGTAAGGCTATAAAAATTGAAAATATTAATAAATATTGGGGGCTTTTTGAAAGCATGTTAAATGTTTACTGGTATAAACTTAACAAGACAATAGTTCAATTAGATAGCTTCGCTATATAAATATATGCTAAATATACAATAAAAATTAACTTAATATATTGAGGTTTATAAATTATGGATAAGGAACTGTTACATTGGTTTTGCGAAAAATATAATCTCAAGAATTTCGGGATAGCTTTTCGAGAATACAAAACAAATAGCATTATAAAAAACGGCAAAAGATATATTGTAAGAGATATATATCCTAAAAAAATAGACGGATGTTACTTTCATGTTTACAAAAATACGCCTATTAAAGAAAAAGTATCAAAAGCAGACTCTTTGTACGATAGCCCGCTTGAAGAATATAATGTTCAATTTTAAAAAATAGTCAAATCTATAATTTTTCGTGATTTTATAATTATATGGGTGATAAAAATACTTACGGATATAGAAAAACAAAAAAAATTGAGCTTAGAAAAGAAAAAAAAAGATTGGCGGGACAAATATATTATGCGTTGAACGGTGAGAGAATCAATGAAGAGAGGAAAGAAAAAAGGCGTAAAGCAAGAATTGCGAAAATTAAAGAAATGTTTCCGAAATCGGATGTTAGGCGGCGGCGGATAACGGAATGGCGAAACCAAATGATAGAAAGAGGTTTATAATTAATTTTATTTAAAAGGAGAAACATTATGTTAGAAGAAAAAAGAATTATTTCTTTAACAAACACAAAAGATAAGGTATTGACTAATTTAAAATGCGATGTTTTAAACTTAAAAGATTTGATTATGGCAAAACAGACTTTAAAAAAAATAGGAGCGTTAAAAAAAGTTTTTAATAATTTTTTTGACGAACCTGTTAAAAAAGCTTTTGACGCATATAAATCTATAAGAGATAGGAGAAATTCTATAATTTTAGATGTTGAGGAAAAAGAATCTGTTTTAAAACAAAATATAATTCAATATCTTGATGAAAACGATATCCAGGACGGAGAATTTACAAGAACTGAAGGTATTGAGTTTAAAATAAATATGTCTGATTTTATCGAAGGCGTTAGGAACGGCAACGTTCCTGAAAATCTTATTTCCGTCAACGAATCGCAGTTAAAAAAAGAAATAAAGACTATGGGAGATATATTAGATATTCCAGGAATTACAGTTATTAAAAAGAAATTTATAAGACTTAAAAATGATTATTATCAAAAATCGTTAAATTAATTTATCCGTTTTGCGGATAATAACTTTTTAACTTCGCTATATAAATATGGAAAACTTAATTTTACAACAAATTGAAAAATATAAGGCAGGGATAAATAGAAAATATCCTTATCTTAACGGCTTAAACAATGAACAGCTTTCGGCCGTTTTACAAACCGAAGGTCCGATTCTTGTTTTTGCGGGAGCAGGTTCCGGCAAGACAAGGGTTATAATTTACAGAGCTTTATATCTGATAAAAAAAGGCCTTGCCGAGCCGAACAGAATTTTAGGCGTAACGTTTACCAATAAAGCTGCGGGCGAGATGAGAGAAAGAATCAAAAAAACATTAGATAATCAAAGCTCTTTGCCTGAGTTTTCGACGTTTCATTCTTTCTGTTTAAAGGTTTTAAGGCTTCACGCTCATTTAATCGGTTATAAAGAATCGTTTATAGTTTTAGATGAAGACGACTCTGGAAAGCTTATTAAAGCTGCTGTATCGGAGTTAAATTTAGACGAAAAGGTTTATACGATAAGCAAAGTAAAAGCTTTTATATCAAAGCATAAAAGCGAATATATAAACTCTGAAGAAACGACAGACGAAAGCAGTCCGCTTAAAAAGAATTTTACAAATATTTACAGAAACTATAACGAAAAATTGAAAGAGCTAAACGCAATGGACTTTGATGACCTTATTTTTAACAGCGTATTACTCTTTGAAGAAAAACCTTTTGTTTTAAGTTTCTATCAGGATTTTTATAAATATATTATGGTTGACGAGTTCCAGGATACTAACTATATCCAGGATAAATTTATAAAAATGCTTGCCGGCAAACATAAAAATTTATGCGTCGTCGGAGACGACGATCAGTCGATTTACGGTTTCAGGGGAGCTTTGGTAGATAATATCTTGAAATTTAAAAACAGTTTTAAAGACTGCAAAGAAGTTCATCTCGGTAAAAACTACAGGTCTAACGAATCTATTTTAAACGCTGCTTCTAACGTAATAAGGATAAACAAAAAAAGAGCGGCAAAAGATATAGCGCCGGTTAAAAAAGGCGGAAAGCCCGTTAAGGTTTACCGGTTTGAAAACGAAGAATCGGAATCTGGCTATATAGCGAGAGAAATAAATTTGCTTGTTAGACATGCCGGATATTCCTATAAAGACATAGCAGTATTGTATAGAATTAACGCTTTATCAAGAGGAATCGAGGCTGGATTAATAAATAACGGCATAGATTATCAAATATACGGCGGACTTAAGTTTTATCAGAGAAAAGAAATAAAAGACGTTTTGTCTTTTATAAGATTTGCGGTTAATCCGCAGGACTTTTTGAGCTTTAAAAGAAGCGTTCAATGCGTTCCTACCGGAGCCGGAGAGACGACGGTAGAAAAAATTAAACGCATTGCGGACGAAAACAATATTCACATTTTCACCGCTTTTCAAAAAGGTTTGCTGGCAGGTATAAAAGGATTAAAACTAAAAGAATCCGGACTTTTTGAAACAGAACGCATGGCGGACAAGTCAAAATTACTTGATTATTTTGAGCTTATTTTAAAAATAAAAGAAACGGCAGGAGCTGCAAAAGCGGATGAAATTATAAAAACCGTTTTTGAAGAATCCGGATACGAAAGTCTATTAAAAGAAAAAGCAGAAAAAGATGTTTTGCAAAATAATAGATTAGACAATATCGAAGCGCTTATAAAAGCGGCTTCTAATTATCCGAATATTCAGGAATTTTTAGACGCAAGCGCGATGGATACTGAAATAGGAATTGATAAAGAAGAAACCAATAAGGTAACGCTTGCTACGATACACGCCGCAAAAGGACTTGAATTTTCGGTAGTGTTTATGGTTGGAATGGAAGAAAATATTTTCCCGCATGCAAAATCTTTAGGCGATGAATTAGCGATAGAAGAGGAAAGAAGACTTTGCTACGTCGGGATAACAAGAGCAAAAGACTTATTATATATGACATGCGCGGAGACCAGGAAGACCGACAAAGGCAATAAGGAAAATAACATGTCAAGATTTATTAAAGAAATCGATTTGAGGAATAATAATTAATTTGTCCGCAAAACGGACGGAACTTCGCTATAAATAGTATTTTAATGATTAAAAAAATAACTTTAAGGAGGTCATCATGTTAGAAGAAAAAAGAATTAATACGCTTGCTGTTACAAAAGATAAGGTTTTATCGGATTTAAAATACGATGTGGCAAGCCCAAAAGATTTGCAAATGGCTAAACAGAACTTAAAAAAGACAGGAGCTTTAAAAAAGGTTTTTATAAATTTTTTCGACGAACCCGTTAAAAAAGCATACGATGCTTACAAGTCTATCAGAGACAGAAAAAATTTAATTGTTTCGAACATAGAGGAAAAAGAATCTGTCCTTAAACAAAACATAATCAAGTATCTCGATAAAAACGACTTAAAAGACGGCGATTTTGTCCGGACGGAAGGGATAGATTTTGAAATTAATATGTCTGATTTTATTGAAGGCATTAAGAACGGGAATATTCCTGAAAATTTAGTCTCCGTGAATGAGGCAGAACTCAAAAAATTAATAAAGACCATGGGGGATTTAATAGACATACCTGGAGTTACTGTCAATAAAAAGAAATTTATAAGGCTAAAAAATGAAGGGTTTAAGGCGATAGCTTAAGTGTCCGCAAAACGGACATAACTTCGCTATATTAAAAAATACAATTAATCTAACTTTTAAATTAAGGAGAAAACAAAATGGGAAGCTTAAACAAAGTAATGCTTATCGGAAATCTTGGAAAAGACCCTGAACTTAGATACACGCCGAGCGGAATGGCTATATTGAAGTTTTCGTTGGCAACTGCGGAATATGGTAAAGACGCATCGGGAGAAAGAACTGAAAAGACTATTTGGCACAATATAGTCTTATTTGATAAGTTGGCAAGCACTATGGCAAACTATTTATCTAAAGGCAAACAGGTTTTCATAGAAGGGAGAATCAATAACCGTTCTTATGACAAAGAAGACGGGACAAAGGGTTATATAAGCGAAATTATCGGTAATAACGTCGTCCTTATAGGTAAAAAAGAAGATTCGCAAAGCGGACAGGATGAATACTACGATGAAAAACCGCCTCAGACGCAAAAACAGACGCCAGGAACGGCACAGAGACCGCAAACGCAAAGCGGACAAAAATATCAGGGTCCGCCGCCATACACTAACGATGACGACGATATCCCGTTTTGATCTGGCGGTAAAAAGCAGGGCTACCCCGCTCGCAAGGGCGGGATATATATTGCAATAAAACTTCGCTATAAGCATAAGGTAACTTAAAAGAGGACAAGAACAATGCCAAAATTAACGCAGATTAAAGGAGCGTATGCCGACGATGCAGGTAAACAAATAGGATATAGCGCAGATGTGTCAGTAGATTCAGAGGGATATTTTGCGATAGAAATCCCTGAGAAAGACGCAAACGAATATGGATTAATACTGCAAAAAAATAAAAACAATTATAAAGGGCTAAGCGTAGGGATAAAAGTAGTCAGAAAAATCAGAAAATATTTTATAACAGGCAAAGACTTTGAATTGTGCAAATCATTCTTTTTATTTGCCGTTAAACAGGCAAATAAATATGATATTAAAGAAGAATTAGTTATTTTATACAGATTTAGAAAGAAAATATCGTACATTAAAAATACTGAAACCGGAGAAGTCAGTTTGCCGGATAAAAACATTAATTATTATGTAGACAATCAAAATGGAAAGATACAGAAGATAAGCAATATAACTGAAAGATATAGTCATAAAAACGAACCTGTTTACAGCGTGGGTCTGTCTGCCGGCGTATTTCTGAAAAAGACGCTAACAAGAGAAAACACTAAGGATATATTTTATTTTTTAGCTGACGAACAGTTAAAAAAAGACAGTTTCGGAGATGTATTAAACAGAATAAGCGTCGGCTATGATGCGAAACATTATAGCTACCGTGAATACGGCATAGAATTAACCGACGATATGGTTGAAATTCCATACGCGGAGAACAGCGCCGAATTTTTCTATAATATGGTCATCGGATTATGTAAATTATCGGATAAATTAACCGATTTCATGTCAAAAGATAATATATTAAAAACAATAGAAAATAATAATTTTAAATTGTTAACAGGAGAATAACTCTTTATCGCTTTTAGGATAACCTGCGAAATCCTCTCCTTTTTAAAGGAGAGATGAAAGCAGACTATGTATTAATTAATTATATTTATTTTAAGTTAGCTATAATAATATGAAAAAGCAAAAAACAGACTCTAAATTATATACCTATAGATTCAGGATATATTCGAATAAAGAGCAGACAGCTTTTCTTGACGAACAAATAGGATGTAACAGATTTATCTACAATTTCTTTCTTGAAAGGGCTATAAATCTATTCAAAATTCATAATATTAAATTCAACTATTATGAATCCAAAAAAATATTGCCTTTACTTAAAAAAGGCTTTCCATTCTTAAAACTTGCTAATTCTCAATCTCTTCAGGTAAGTCTTAAAAATCTTGATAGCGCCTTTCTTAATTTCTTTCAGGGCAGAGCCAAGTTTCCGAAATTCAAGAAAAAAATAAACACAAATTCTATTGAGATACCGCAACATTTTGCAATAGATAATAGTTTTCTATATATTCCTAAACTTAAATCTGCTATTAAGGTTAAATTCCATAAAAAAGTATATGAGACTGTTAAGTCTGTCAAAATAACTAAAACGCCGTCCGGTAAGTATTACGTTAATATGCTGGTAGAAAAGTTCGCATATAGTCCGTATATGCCTAAAAAGACGGTAGGCGTCTCAACAGGCATTGACTTAGGCTTAAAGGACTTTGCTATTGTTACTACCGGCAAGAGCTTAAACGATAAAGAAAGCTATAAGATACCTAATGATAAGTATCTTGCAAGAACTCAAAAGAAATTGACTAAATTATCAAGACAGCTTGACAGAAAAATTCATAAACGCTCTAAACGGGATAAGACTACGCCGTCTAAAAATTACGTTAAATTTAAAAATAAATTATCTATTTTGCATGAGAAAATTACTAATCAGCGCAACGACTTTTTGCATAAATTGTCTTTAAGAGTAATAAGCGATAGCCAAGTTGTTACTCTTGAAGACTTAAATATTAAAGGAATGGTTAAAAACAGGCATTTATCAAAGTCTATATCGGACGTGTCATGGTATAAGTTTATAAGTATGCTTGAGTATAAAGCCGACCGGTTCGGACGTCAGATATTCAAAGTCAATAGGTTCTATCCGTCGTCTAAGACTTGCTCTAAATGCGGATATATCTATAAAGACCTTAAATTATCCGAAAGGTCTTGGACTTGTCCGGTATGCCATACCGAACACGACAGAGATATAAATGCTAGTATTAACCTTTTCCTTGAAGGTCTAAAAATAGGTAAGGAACTTACCGAATTAACGCCTGCGGAGTATGCTCCGGCGGGATACCAGAATATCGGTATTAGCCATCATACGATGAAATAGGAAGCCTATCAATTTATTGATAGGTAGTTCACCATAATGCTCCGTCTTAAAGGTAAAAATATAAAAAATAAAGGGAAAAAATGCTAATATATAAAATTATTTTCGGGTTTTTATCTATTTGCGCGATTTTAAGCTTGGTTATATCAATTAATCTTTTTAAGCAATTAAGGTTTCTTGATGCTGCAGGTATGGCTTTATTATCGATGTTTATTATTTATTTGTCTACTTTTGTTTATTGTATAAAATAAAAATATTAAAAAAGAAAGGAGGTAAATGATGAAAAAATATCAGAAAAACAAAAGTGCATTTGTTCTTATTTTAGGTATTTTTATAGGTTTAATTGCAATAATAACAATACCGTTTTTCTTAGGAAAAATTATTCCACAGTATATAAAATTATATTTAAGCGATAAGCAAGATTATAATACATTAATTTTTTTATATCATTTAATATTAATTTTCTTTGCATTATCAATTATAGGATTGATTCTTTTTTATATTTTTGCCGTTATTCCTTCAATGCGGAGAAAAAATATCAAAACTAATTCAATAGATATCTAAAAATTAAGAAAGTCAAAAAAGGAGTTTTAAGGCATGCTGATATACAAAATAATTTTCATATTGATGTTTATATGCGGGGTTTTATCGCTAACAATGTCAATTAATTTTTTTTATCAATTAAAATTTCTCAATGCTGTAGGTATGGCTTTATTATCAATGTTTATTATTTATTTATCAACTTTTATTTATGCGCGGGGGTTTTAGGTCAATACCTAAAAAAACTTTATGAAAAAAAAAGACGTTTTAAATTTTTTAATAGGTTTAGCTTTTTTAATTGTTATATTGGGCATAATAATAGGAATTATATATATAACGTATTATTTTGTGGCAATTAGACCAAAAGAAGAACGTTTAGCGCATAAAATTGCATGGAGAAAAAAAATATTATCCGAAATAACAAATATTAAAAAAGAAGTCAAATATAACGCAAAACAAGGCAAACAAAATTTTGCGTTGTTTAAGAAATATCGCTCAAATCTTTATCTTTATCATCACAACAAAATCGCAATGTTATATTTAAAAAAATCGGCTTATGACGGATATGCCAAAGCAGAATATGATTATGTAAAATATTCAGCATGGCCAGGGTCTCCGAAAATGAAAATATATAGTAGAAATAAAAACTATATTTTATATTCCCAGACATCCTTATATGCAAAAGATATTGGGTTTATGCAGCTTGCATCTAAACAAAATTATAAATCAGCAATGTTTCAAATTGCATTGTTATATTTATACGGAGCATACCCTGTAGTACATTATAGCTTGCGTGATGGTTATTACGATGACATAACACTTTCGTTTAAAAATAAAAAGAAAGCAAAGAAAATGCTTTATAAATTAGCGTACATGAAATATAAACCTGCAATGAAAATGGTTAATAGACTTTATAATTACTGACAATTGCCGTAAAGCCCCTTGCTTTAGCTATGGGGATATAAGGCAATAAAATCAAAATTTAAAATAAATTAAGTTAGCTATATTTAATATGATTAAAACCTATAAATACAAATTATATAAAACAAAAAGATTAAAACATCTGCATAGGCTTATAAACCTATCCGGTGTTATCTATAACTATTGTATAGCTTTGCATAAAAGATATTATAGATTATACGGCAAAAGCCTTAATAAATACGTTATTCAAAAGCATATAACCAAACTTAAAAATCTTTATAAATATAGATCTTGGAACGATTTAGGTTCTCAAGCTATTCAGGAAATAACGGAACGTATAGACGAAGGATATAAAAAGTTTTTCAGGCACGAAAATAAAAGACCGCCTACTTTCAAGAAAGTTAAAAAATATAAATCGTTCAAGTTAAAAGGCAAAACAGGCTATAAGATTAACGGCAACGTTTTAATTATTAATAAAAAGCACTATAAATTTTGGCTTTCAAGAGAAATAGACGGCGATATTAAAACGCTATCGGTCAAAAGAGATACTTTATGAGACATCTATTTATTTATAACGCTGGAAGATTATTTTAATCCTATTCATACAACATCGGGTAAAAGCGCAGGTATGGATTTCGGATTGAAAACTTTTCTGACTATGTTTGACGGCAATGTTATTGATAAAAAATATTCTTCTCTGTATTTCTTGCAATCGTTAAACAAAATCAGAAAATTATCTAAAGCGGTTTCTAAAAAGAAAAAGGGTTCTGATAATAGAAAGCAGGCTGTTTTAAATTTTGCAAGACTTCATAAAAAAATATTTAATCAAAGGCAATATTTTTTCTTTAAACTTGCTAATGAGTTGTCTAAATTCGACAATATCTTTATTGAAGATTTAAACTTAAAAGCCATTCAGATGATATGGGGACGCAAGATAACCGATGTATCTTTCGCTAAATTCATAAAGATTTTGAAAACTAAAACTAAAGTCGTTAAGATAGACCGTTTCTATCCGTCAAGCAAGACTTGTTCTAAATGCGGATATATCTACCATGACTTAAGTTTGAAAGAAAGATACTGGTATTGTCCTGAATGCGGAACGTTTCATGACAGAGATGAGAACGCTGCTAAAAATATTTATAAAGAAGGTTTTAGAGTTTTAAGAGAAGGGACATCTTCTCTTGGAGTAGGCAGAGTTAGACCTGCTATGCGGGCATCTGCCGTTGATACCAGAATCCTCTTGCTTTAGCAATGGGGAGTATGTCAATATTATATTTATGCTATTAATAGCTTTTGCTTCATATATTTGGGTATCAATATTTTAAATAGGAAGGGGTGTAAAAAATGATATTCTATATTATTTTAATAGCCATTTTTTTATTAATATTTACTCCAAAAATTTATCGTTATATCAATAAAAAACGGCATCCGTTTTCGGGGAAAATCAAAAGTTTTAAGGATGTAAACGATTTTATCGCTAATTATGATTTTCTTCATTTTGCCGACAAAGATGACGATGGTGAAGAGTATGATTTTTATATTATTATTGTTAAACAATATGGACGCACATCTGATTTTTTATATGGCGGTACTAAATTAGTAGATATTCGTAAAGGAATATATAAAACTAATGGTTTGAGGAGTTATTGGTTTTCAAGTATAAATAAAATTAATTATCCTATCAGAGCATTTATTTGGAAGCATAAAGACGCAATTAACGCTCAGATAGAAACAGAAAATAAAATAAAAGAAAGTGATAGAAAAGAAAAAGAAAAAATTTTACAATTAAGGAAATTGGATAAAAATATCAAAAAAGATGTTTTTAAATTTTTAAGAGGTGCTAAGTAATATGCAGGACAAAACAGCCAGAAACAATTTTTTATCATCATTTAGAAGCACTTTAAAGGCAGGTTTTACATCGTTATGGGAATATATAAAATTGCTAATAGTAGCCTTGATATTAGCATATGTATTCGGATTCATTTTATTATTTATTTATTCGGCGGAATACGGAGCGCCGTTTCCGGTTAACGGCAATCTATTAAATGACTTTGCAAAATTATTTCTTGTCTTATTCGGTATAAGCGTTATATTTTCCGTCGGACCTGAAAAATTATTCAAATCGGTTTTAGGTTTAATTGCCGGAATAACCTTAATTATTATGTTTTTAAGTCTTTTTGCGAAGTGGAAATATTCGCCGCAAAGGTATATATTGAATTTATATGATAAAGGCGGGAAAACGGTTTCGTATAAGGTTAAGGCTAATTGTAACGGTATAGATTTGCCGGATAAAGCGTTTCTTGTCTATAAAGGCGCGTATATGGACTATTTTTCCATAAACGGACGGGTTATTGGAATAAATAAAAAATGCCTTATTCACTAAGTAGAATATTACAGAAAAGAAAATATTAATATAATTCAAGAAAGATGCTATATAAAGCAAAACTAAGAATGGAGGCATATTATATGAAAAATACTAAAATTAACTGGGAAACTGTAAAACCGGAAGAAGTTAAATTAGAAGATTTAGAAAGTGTTCCTTATTCTGGCTCTTATAAAGGCGGTGGATGGTGGGTTTGCGGAAAGTTATACTTGATATATAAAATAAATCCAGAAAAATATCTATCGTTGAGTGCCTCGGAATTAAATGATTACACAGAGCCATACTTTAGAAATCAAGATATAACAATGCATATGTTTGAATGGGCAAATGCAATATTAAAAAGCAAATTATACGAAGCAGGAAAAATAAAATCGTAATTGATATTATAAAAATAATTAAATAAAAATATTATGGACAAAAATTCATTAATTGATAAAATTGCTTTTTCAGTCAAATCTCAGCTATCCGAAAACGGAATCTTATATAACAAGATTTTCGTTTTCATTGCGGACAAATTCTACAACGGTGTAAGATACGAAACCTATTCTGATTTTAAAAACGGTTTCAGGGAGCTTACGGAAGTTATAGAAAACGGCGGATACAATATCGACGACTATGAAACGGTTGCCGATTTTATAGAAGACTATCCTGGCTACGCCGGGTTATCAAATATAGACGAGGTAGAAAACTTAAACGAAACATTGAAATTTAAAATCGACAGCGATATAAGCAGTATCGTTAATTTAGATATCGCAGGTTTAGGTCTTGACGACTACGATTTTACTTGTTTAAGACGGGTGGTTTACGATAAATTAAAGGAAGAAGGGTTGACGAGCGATAATATTATAGAAAAAATTATTAAGCCTGCGCCGTTTAAGGAAACTATTCTTAAATACGAACGCAGCGCGGACAGAATAAATGAAAGAAGAAATTTATCAAAAAAGGAAGCCGAAGAAATTGAAATTCAGGAAGATTTGATAGCGCAGGCTATATACGAAGATTTTGAAGAATTGAAAGGCAAAAAAGAAAAATACGGAAAAGACGATGTAGAGGAATTAAGAAACGCTTTAAGCGGTTTAATAGAAAAATTCGGCAGGGACAAGGTTAAAATTTTTATAAGGTCGATATATTTCAGGAAATGTGTAGATAGGTCGATATTAGAAGTTCTTTTTCCTGAGAACTTCGCTATTAAAATATCTTAAAAAAATATACAATAAAACAAAAATTATAATGTTAGTTCAAACTGCCTTAGACTTAGACGGCGTTATATTCGATTACGAGAAAACTTTCCGTAAGAAAGCCGCAGAACTTGGTCTAAATATTTCAATCAAGCATTCCGAAATTTATAATATGGCGGACAGATACGAGATTACGGCGGATCAGGTATCCTTAATCAATTCAAAAATTGACTTTTCCGATATGGAAGTTTTTGACGAGGTTATAAATCTAAAGCATCATATTAAGGATATAAAATGCTTTATAACGTCAAGCCCGAAAGAAACTTTGCATTTAAGGAAATTAAACCTATTAAAAGTATTAGGCAAAGACATTCCCGTATATCACGCCGACACGAAAGAAAAGCATAGAATTATTTCAGAACTTGGAATAAAATATTTCATAGACGATTATAATTTGGCAATTCATCATATAGAGTTAAACTGTCCTGAGTGCAACGCTTATTGGCTTAATAGGGGTTATGGAGATTTTAGTCTACCGGAGCCTGAGAATAAAATAAATAGTTTGACGGAGTTCTTTAAAAAAAATTATTAATTTATTTTATCATGAAAAATAAAAATATTAATAAAATCAAATCGGCTCAAAATAATTATTTTAGATATATAATAAATAATATTCAATGCTTGGTTATTGACGATTTTTTTAATAATAATCCGTTAATAACAAGAATTGATAATTATCTCGGAGATATTAAAAGTATAGATAACTCCGTTAAAAATGCTTTAGTGTCATTAATCAAAAAATATCAACAACAAGGGAAAGCGCATACTAAATTATTTAATTATTTTATAAAAATAGAAAACGGAACTTTATATATCAGAGATACAGATTGGGGAAACGGTAAATCAAAATCTTATAAAAAATTTTAAAATGATTAAAATAATTTTTAAAATATTCATATTTGTATTTATCTTATTTTCTGCAAATAAAGTTTTTGCTTTCGGCATTTTTAATATCCCCTATAACCAGTCCGACCCTAACTTTAATAAAATCGCTATGCGGGTGTATAATTCCGGCAGTCCTTATACCTACGTCAACGGAGCCTATACTTATAACGCCATACCGATAACGACGACAATGTCCGGATGCAAGCTGATAAGCATAATAAGACGCACGCAGGGCTTTCCGAAACCGGCATACTGGGCTATTGAAAATTATAAGATTTGCTCCGGCAATATAGCCGAAGTTAAAAATACCAATATGGCGGGTTGGGATAACTTGCCAAACGGGATAAAACCAGTTATAAATAATACTATACAAGAGGCAAAAGAATACGGTAAAGCTACTACTAATTATTACGGATACAGGA
>JAJZBN010000104.1 GCA_021798875.1 bacterium
CGCCGCAACCGTTAAAAGATAAATGCGGAAGCGTAGCGGAAAAAGGTTGTATAGTAGTTCCCTGAGGCGGTATTTCCATAGAACCGCCCACGAAGAAACCTCGTTGCTGTCCCTGATAGGCGGTAGGAGACAAAGACTGAATGTCGGTTAAAAGGTTCGTCATATATCCGTTCATGCCGCCGGAAGCAAAAGCGGACGATACTTTAAACGAAAACAGCGATATAAAAATAAGCGTAAGAATTAAAATATATATCCTTTTGGGCATGATAAAGCACTCCTTTAATAGTAGATAGTATCATTAATATAACAAGTTATGTTAAATGTCAAGAAAAAAATATTTGTATAATTAAAATCTAAGTTATATAATTTTAAAAATATAAAATTAATACTGTTTACAAGAGGTTTATTTTGGAAATACTGAATGCATATTGTCTTGAACTAGATCAAATAGTCGATCCTTTAGAAGCAAGAAACGCATATTTTTCTCAAACGGATAAATCTTTAAGGTTTAATTTTTATTGTTCTGACGAAAATTGTCGCATAAAACTTATAGGAGCAAATATCTATAAGCCTGAAGAAGCAGTTAAAAGGCAACCTTACTTTAGAACTAAAACTAAGTCGGAAAACCCACATAAAGATATATGCAAATATCACGATAGCAATACAAAAGACAGTAAAAAAAAGAATAGTAAACAACACGGAATCGACCCAGTAAAAGAGCATATTTATCCATCCGTGTTAATTCTCGACAGACCCGAAACCGTGATTAAAATAGATAAATCTATTAAAAACAACGAAATAAAGGACGAAATTCTCAAAGAAAAAATATCCGCCGCTACAAAAAAATATAATAAATCAAATCACTCTGAAACAATTTATCTCGAAAAAGTAGTAAATTATTACGAAGTTAACCCTAAATGCGAATTTCTTTTAAAAATAGGAGATATGACGCATCAATACAAAAACTGGTTTAAAAAAATTCTTTATTTTGAAGACGGAAAAGATTTTATTTTTTGGGATTTTATACGGAAAATAAAAAAATACGGCAATAATTATTCAATAGAACTTCAATCAAAATGTTTAAAAGATAAACTTTCATTTTTCATCTACTTAAAGCCAGAAGTTATAGAAAATTATCGACTCAAAAGAGATATTATCGGAAGATTAGAATATTTAATAGACTTAATCGACAATAAAAAAGATTTAAATAATAAAGAAAGAGCAATATGTTATTTTGTTAAAACTTATCCGGAATTATCAACGCAACCTTTCAATCGTTACGATATTCCCATCGACAATCTTTACCATTTTGTTATTAAGTCTATAGAAACAAAAAAATAATCAAATAACCGTCTAATAAGCTTCCTCGCAAGCCTATAATCAAGAACCATGTCGACGACGTAATCGTCGGAAACTTTTCCGTTTTTATCGTAACGGGCATAAAAATCGTCTTTTTTTATACTTTTCCATACTTCTTTTGAACTATCCTTTTCTTCCGATAAAATTATATTCAAAGTTGAATAAACTCCCTTAGGTTCGTGAATTGGATCGGGATTGCAATTTCTGCATACAAGTTTTATTGTTTTTCCTTCCACGACCTTTTCTACACCGTTTCCGTAACTTTCCGGCAGAGCGAAAAACATAACAGGCGCTTCAATCTTTAACCCACGATGTATCGTAGGACCCACTCCGTCTATTAAAACTTTTTGAGCAACTCGAAAATAAAATTGACCCCTCATAACTATCGTCCTTGCCCCAAATACGGAGCTCCGCTTATCTTTTCGAAATTTTTATTTTTATAATAAACTTTATTACGGCTATGCAGATAAAAGAATATCCTGCTTATAATCGTTGATTCCGGCGTAAGACCCGCCCCTATAATCTGATACGCGGGTGAGCCGTCTTTTTTTCTGTAAACCATAATAATCTCGGGCAAGTTTTTAACATTATAATATTTAAAAGCTTCCGGACTTACTACGCATTTCGTATCGAGGTTGGAAGGGCATTCGTCGTTAGACACCCCTATGGTAATAATATGATTGTCGTTAAGCAGCCAGTTCATTATGGGAACTTGCTTTAAAGAATAGGGATTGCTATCGGAAAAGAAAAAGAACAGTCCGATTTTACTTTCGAACCTGCGGATATAGAGCTTTTTTTCGGCGGAGCTATAATTTGACGTTTCCCTGTAAGACCAAGAAGTCGTACCTATCTTGCCCGCCATGTTATACTGCGGATGGTTAAGAATATAAGTATAATAAGCGTAAGCGAACTGCAAAGACTTCTGTCTCATAAAATTGGTCATAAAAGTATATCTCGCTATATTTTTCTCCGTCGGTCTCATGACGGATATATCGGTCATATCTTTGTAGTATTCTTTAAACTGCTTTGCGGACAAAGAATTTAAATAATTATAATTTTGGGCAAGTTTCGGATTAAATCCGGTTTTTTTAGCTTTGCTTTGAGTCTTCTTAAACAAGGCTATATTAATCCATCTGCAATCCTGTCCGTATAACCAACCCCAGTCTTTTTGAGAATAAAATTTTTCGTAGTTATAATAAGGACAAATTAAAGCATAAGTGTTTTTATGATTTATTTTTACTATTTTATAACTTGCGTTTTTATATTTTATTATTTGATTAACGGAGATAGCCTGCGCCTTAACTATGAATACCGCCATTGTTATAAAAATCAAAACAATAGCTATCCAAGCCAAAATTTTGGCTACTCTTAATTCTTTTACCGCTTTCTCGATGTCTTTTTTATCTTTCATAAAACCAGCTCCGATTCAAAACGTTGTCAAGTTCTATCAACTTATAATCTTTGCTTTTTTTGTAAAGCTTAGACAGGACGTAATTTAAACTCCAAGCCCCTAAAACAGAGTAACTAATAGGTTTATTTTTAAGATTAACGGAAACTCCGGCGGTAACGGTAGGATTAACCAGATTTACGTCTTTCGCAAACACGAATTCCGGCACTCTTTTTACAGCGTAATATTGAAAAAGATACGGATCCAATATTATGGGAGCTATCAACTTTTTGCCGTGGTCGTCAAGGACGCGGGCGATGAACCTGTTCGTTTTTAAGAAAT
>JAJZBN010000105.1 GCA_021798875.1 bacterium
TACCAAAAGATAACGGCGGCAAGGATAACGATAAATATGCCGTAGTGGATTAGATAAGGTTTGATAAAGTTATAAATCTTAAATAATAGTGCTTTCATATATCGATTCTCGCCTCTCTTTTAGACGGGTTAAGTGCTAATTTATGCATATATTTTATAATATGGTCAAACCAGCTTATATGGCTATAAGTCGGCAGAATAAACTTACAGAAAAAAGAATTAATAGAGATAATAGCAGAGGCTATTTCTCCAACATAACTAATGTATCTAATGACTTGCCATATAAGCATCATACTCTACCCCTAACTTTTTTGATTTTTGCGATAAATTTATCATTATTATTTAATATTATTGAGTTTTTTTAGTGAGATGCCCTGTTTTCTCAAATCTTTTTTTCCAAATACTCATAGTTTGAATAGATTTGTGATATTTATCTGCAAGTTGTTTAAGTGTCATATTGTTTTCTATATCTGCTTTAAAATTTATCTCTCTTACTGTAAGCTCATCATCTTCGTATAATTGCTTTTTCATATTTTCTTTAAATCATTAACAGTTTATAATATCTAAAGATATAAATGACATAATCTATCGTTTGAGAGCTTGCCGATTTGCCTGTTATATGCGGCAGTGCGCAAACGATAGACCGCCATAAATCAGTTCTGATACCATTTTGACTGCATAGGTTTTGTGCCTTGATAATATTTCCTGCTCCGGTATTGTAAGAGCCGAACATAAACTTAATCCTATGCCTGCCTGTTTCGTCAGCGAATATATTATACATCTGCCCGTCATAGATAATGCCGCCTTTTATATTCTGCCGTGCCGAATAAGCATTAACACCTAATCCCGAAGCCGTAAAAGGCATAAGTTGCATTACGCCTATTGCACCTACCCAGCTTTTAGCCGATTCCGATATTCCGCTTTCCTGAATAGCCTGCGCCTTAAACCAATGCCAATTAAGGATAGGCATATAGGTTGCGGCGTATTGCTTAAAATATAAGTCGTATTTATGCGAGAAAGCATAAGCAGGCGTAATAAATAGAAATATGGCTATTAGTGAAAAAATGAAATATCGCATATAGTTAAAACCCATAATATTTGACCGTTTTAAAAAGAGTTAATAAATTTTTTCCCTGATAAGTAGTCAACTTTCCAGATGATAAAAGTTTTTCAAAATCCTGCATAAAATCTTTAGATAGAGATAATAACTCTTGTTTTAATTCTTCGGTTATTTTTTCTTCACTATCAAAAAGCTGATTTCTTAATGCATCAATCATTCCTTTAACCCATTCTTCAGTTGCATTTTCAGATGACAAACTATTTACTATTTCATTATATGTTTTTATTTGAAATGCCTTGAGTTTATCAAGCTCTTGCAATGCCAATTTCTTTGTTTCTTCCGTCAATTTTGCCATTTTATTTGCCTCCTTTTATATCCTTTGTTTGATTTACTACTTTTTCAAGTAAATCTCTTAAACTTTTGAAATATAGTAAACGTGGATTTTCTTCATATTCTTTTATTCGTTCAGTTGTCTCTTGTATAACCTCTGCAATAGTAGTTATATTATCTTTTTCAAATCTTCCACGTTCAGAATCGAGAAGAGATAAAATATCTTTTTGGCTTATATTGTCTATATCCATATCCTTAATTTTATCAGCAAAAGATAAAGATTTCTTTATACTTTCCATACTTTCGTTAAGTTTTTCTTTGGTAATTTCGATTAATTTGTCAACTGGTTTATTTAATGTTTCATCACGAAAAAATATCCTGTTTGATACCCAATATTGAATTAATGAATGAAATTCTTCCTTTGTAAGTTTCATTTTGCCTCCTTTGTTTATTTGCCTATTGTATTTTGGACTTTGGCTAATGCCGAAAAATAACCTAACATCGTTTCTGCCATTTCATTAGTCATACTATCCGAAGAGATTATTTCTGTAAACCTTTTTTGATAATCTTGCCAACCAGCTAACAACTGTCTTTTGACTTCTTCAGTTAATTTATCCGTTTTGATTTCTACTTCGGCGGATGGCGGCTCTGGTATCATCGTTTTGTTAGTCTGTCTTAAAAAGTTAATCAATGCGATTGCCGATTCTTCACTCGTTTCTGCTTGCATTGCGGTATTGACCATATCTTGACATACAGCCGTTTGCAATGCCCTGTATCTTTCTATTTCCTGCAATACTAATTGCCTTGTTTCTTCGGTTATTTCTGCCATTTTAGACTCCTTTTATAATTTTAATTAGATACTCGCAATGCACACAATCGCCAAGACAAGTTTTGTTATCTTTTGCAATTTTACAAGATTTCCAAATATCCGATAAGATTTTAGCAATATTGCCTATATCCTGCACTTTGATATGCTTAATCACATAATCATAGACTACTGCGTATTGCTCTTTGAAAATACCTTTTAAGCTCATAGTATTAGCCCTAAAAATATGCAAATGCCGATTATGAAAGCCGCAACTATTATTGCGACCGATAGGTTGTCTTTTTGAATTTCATTTTCTACATCTACTATTTCTTTGAATAGGACTTTGTTATATTTTACGGCAATGACAATAAGGATTAACCCTATTACGACCCATACCGTTTTGATTAATAAACCTGTTAATAATAAGCTCATTTTTCCTCTCCCTCTATAATTAATTTATCGATTTTATCGGCGTAAAGATTAACCGTCCCGCCGGAAACTTTGATAATTGCTACTCTTTTTTTTTATCCTCATCTTCCAAATCTTCTTCTACTTCTTCAACACCTGTTGCATTAGATATAAGCTCATCGAGAAAATCAAGAAGTTTTTCTATCTTTTCGTTTGCCAATTCCGCATTGCCATCAAAAAATGTTTCGGCAACATCTTCATTGTCAATAAGCAACTCCTCTAATTTTTCTTTTAATTCTGAGTAGCTGTCTGATATTTCCTCCAGCTCCTCATCTGTAAAATATTCTTCTTCTGACATCACTGCCTCCTTTTAGTTTAAATTATATCTTTCCATTTTAACGATAAATAAACATTGACTAAATCATTGACGGTTTTATCATCTCCCTTTAAATTCTGTTCGATAAAAAA
>JAJZBN010000106.1 GCA_021798875.1 bacterium
GCATAATATCCGGAATCCTTGCCTCTTCCGAAAATCTCCAGATATCGCCCCACGATTTTAACTCTGTTTTTTCTTTTAATATAAATCTCAATAATTCGAGGCAAAGTTCCACGTCCGTTAAAGCACTATGTCTATTAATTAATTTCTCTCTTATCCCGGGTCTTTTAGAATCTTCGCACAGCGCATAACTCAAAGCTCCAAGATTATGCGAATCGAGTTGCGTCCACAATTTTCTTGCCATAGGCAATGTATCAATTAATCTAACATTGGGCTTTCCTATAACTTCCCAATCGAAATCTATATTATGGCCGACGAGATACGCCGTATTTTCGGGAAGCTTAAATTCCGTTGCCGGCGGGCAATCTATTAAGTCGCAATCTAATATATTGTGAGTGGCCATAGCGCCGAAACTTATAGGTTTCCCAGGATTATAGCGTTGACTAAAAGTTTCTGTTTGGTCGTTAAATGGACTGCCGTTGATAATAATACCTGCGGCTTCTATTAAAACAGGTTCGGTAATTCCCGTCGTTTCGGTATCGAATATTATTACTTTACTCATAAATTTTGCCCTCTGAATATATAGCGAAGTTTGTCCGACAAGTGGACGGTTAAATTAATGTTATAAGAAATATAATCTTTAACTAAAGAATTTCTAAGATTAAATCCTTCCTCATCCGGTTTTGCCACAAAAGGGATAACCTTTATGTCCTTAAAATAGCTTGTAACCTCTATAAAAGCATTCCGAAAATCAATTACATGTTTTTCATAATTATTAACATCTATGGTAGCTTTTCTTAGAGTATCGTTTAGAGACTTATCTAATAATGGAGTGATGCCATTTAACATATCAATATCAAAATAAAACACGAAATCATAAAGTTTAAGCGATTTATTTTTATAAGCGTTAAGAAGTATTGTAAATTCTTTATGAAACTGGTTTTTATCCTGCAATAAAAGAAAAGCAAGATTATCAAATACTCCCCTGTCGCAAACTATAATGCCGTCGCCAACGAGATTTTCTACGATATTTTCTCTTTGTATTTGAAATTCGCAAATTTTTTCCCTGAATCTACTAATATTTTCGGTAAGCATATCGGGATACATCTCTGCAACCTTTCTTGACGACTCGCTTAAAACGCTTAAACCTTGTATTTGACTATCAAGATAATTTTCTATGCAATGCGTTTTCCCTGATGCCGCCGGACCGCTAATACAAACTTTTTGAATCATGTTTTTACCTCTTGTCTCTATAGCGAAGTTGATAACGTTTTAAACAAATTATGTCAATACATTAATTGATATTATTATACGTTTTAAAGCTCATTGCAAGTATTTTTTTTCTTATTTTTTTTACCTTTAAATTCAGATAATTTCTATTGAGCCTGTTAAAATAAACTTTGCTAATACAGGCTATATTGTGATATCCCGTCGCATAATCTAAAAGAGACGGATAATTATTGTTTTGCCAAGTTTCTATAAAATTATGCCAGAATATAGCCTCGCCGATTTTTATAGCTAAAACCGGCCTTGACAAGAGTTCACTATAAGAAGTTATTTTATATCCCATTCTTTGCATTTTTGAAAGCGTCCAGAACTTTATATTTATCTGCGGATAACCATAATCATACTTGTTGTAAATCCCCCTGTCGAATTTAAAATCATCGGATTCGGTTAAGAGGACCGCGATATAAAGCTCCCTAAAATCTCTTCTGACCGATTTGCTTTTTAACAAAACCTTGCCCGGACCGCATAAATATTTATTATATCTACAAACCCTGCTGTTAATATTCCGCAAAGATTGAGAACCTATAATTTCTTTTAAGTCCGCCTTGCGAACAGTGTACCCGGCATTTCTTTTTTTAATAGTTTTTTTGGCTTGTCCGCTTTGCGAATAACCTGCGAAAAAACCTAAAAATAAAACTATTAAAGTAACAAATGTAAAGAAAAAAGCTTTTTTGACCATTGCATAACCTCGTTTTCGATTATTTATATAGCGAAGTTATTTTAAAATTTCAGGATATACTGTTATTATTTCGTTTAATTCTTCTCTTATCCTCTCCGATATTGATTCCGCTATATAATCCCCAGCGTTGTTTATAAGATAATCTTTGATTTTTTGAAACTGCTTATCTGTTAGCGTTTTATTCAATATATCCTCGAAGTTGCTCTTGTCGTACCACTGCGGCACGAATAAATCTTTATATTCTTTGTTCAAGTCCATTTTAAAATCCTCTTTTTTAATTTGTCCGGCAAACGGACAAGTTATTTTTTTAAATTAAGTGCCCTTTTCTTAAAAATAAAATAGGTTCGGAGTATAAAAATTTCTTTATATCTAAAATTGCAAACCATTCCGAAGCGGGATGGTCTTTAGGAATTTCTTTGTAATAATGGCGACCATCTTCTTTTTTTAAATATATTGCTCCGTGATAACTTGAAGATAAAGGTTTATAATAAACATAAAACGAGTCATCTTTTATGTCGTTAATTAATTTTTCAATAAAATCTTTATTTGTCATCTTGCACCTCGCTTAATTTTAAAAGTTATTATATATGAGCCGCCTGTTTTTCGGCATTTACAAGCACGAAAAACGGCTTACCGAAAATATCGTAAAACTCCCTCGTCTCGAAAGCTTTTGCTTCTCCGTTTTCGTATGCAAAATATACCTCATCGTCCTCGATGTTTTCAACCGCCCTGCCTAATAAAATAAAGTTCCCGTTTTCGGCTTTTTGATATACTTGGTATCTCATTTTTTTCACCCCCTTAATATTTATAGCGAAGTTGTCAGATTAAGATTAAAATTAATAGATGCCGTAATCATTCTTGTATTGCTTTAATATGCAGTATTCGGCATAATCGGACGGTTCGTTATTAAAGAAACTTTCCTGTAGCTTTACCTTGCGAATCTTCGCCGCCAGAGCGAAAACCTGATAAAGCTAAACCTGATTAACTTGTTATGCCGAAACAGCATAACCGTTGCAAAAAAACTAAGTTGTTTGTCTTTTTACTGTCTATTTGTTATTTGTTTTCTTATATATATATAGCGAAGT
>JAJZBN010000107.1 GCA_021798875.1 bacterium
CGAAAGAATGAAACGTATGAATATTTTCCTTTCCTAAATTTATGCCGATTAAACCCGCCCTTTTAACTAATTCTTCCCTGACTTTCCTGTTAAAAGCAAGGAGAAGTATGCGCTCAGGTTCGCATAGATTTTTTTCCAGAACATATTTTAATTTATAAAGCATGGTTTCGGTTTTACCAGAACCAGCAGCGGCAATCAAAAGATTTCTGTCTTCAAGCGTTATAATCGCATTTTTTTGTTCATCCGTAAGACTATAACCTTTTGCGTTAATAAAAAAATCGCTATATTTCTTTTTTTCGGATTCTATATATTCTGCGTTTCTTTTTTCTATTTCCGCTGTAAACGTAAAATCCGCTATATTTTTAATCTTTTCGGATAAATTAGAATCTTTAAACAACTTATACATGGAAGATTTTACGAGATAGGAACAGTAATTAACGAGGGACGCGTATTTTTCTTTTAAAGCAAATATATCGTAATAAGCAACGTAGCCGTCTTTCGACATTAAGGTTTTATAATCGGAACGCAAACTGTCTATTCCTAAATCGTTTAACTTTAAGACGCAAAAAGATTTAAGCCTGTCCGATAATGAATTTAAAAAGTTGTCGATACTAATTTTAGGAATAAAAGACAGTTTAATATCGGAGCGGTTATTCAGAACAATAACGATTTTTGCAAAAAGAAAAGAGGTATGGTATTTTATATCGTAAACATCGCTGTATTTAATAGGCGTTTTGTTTTTGCCGCTTTTAAATATAAATAAAACGGGCGGATCGTCTATTAAACCTAAAGATTTTCTTCCTAGTATGTTTAATAAGCCAAATGATTTTATTTGCATTTTTATTGTGTCCGCAATGCGGAAATTTGATTTGAAAAAAAATCATTCCCCATTTTTTTTGACTTCGTCGGATATATCGTTTATTATTTTTGCGATATGCTGTTTTTCCGTCATTTCAAAATCAACCCCTAAAATGGTTCCCAAAACCAAAGCAATGATTAAAACTCCGCCGGCGGCAAAAAACATATCGCCTAAAAACGGAATAATCCACTTAAATATAATTCCTAAAACGGTGAAAGCAACGGCAAATATCGTATAATACGCCTTTTTGCTTAATTCAGGTTTACCATCCGATTTATGTGACGAATAGTTTTTGTTTGCGGTATTTTTGCTCCTTTTGTAAATATAAACGAGCGAAATAACGATACCGATAATAATTAATTCAGGATAACCGATTCCATACATAATTAGCCCCCATTAAAAATATTATTTTAATAAATTATATCATAAAAAAAAATGAATATTAATCATGAGATAGGAACATTATTATTATGCGGCGGTTCGTATCCCGTGCCTGAAGCGTCGTTGCCCTTATTATATCATCTTGAACTTAATGTATTGGCCCATAACTCGTTAAATTTAATCCCTCGTTAAACGCTCCTGGATTACTTAAATTTTTTCCACCTTGCTGGAATTTATTATATAAGTAACTTGCACCTGATTGAGAAAAAACTCCTACTGTACCAACTACTGTTCCGTCAAGGACACCTAACCCCTGATCAATTCCTGTATTAATAAAATCCTTTTTGCCTCCATTAAATCCTGGCGAAAACGGGTCGTTATTTTGCAAAAACTGCATCGCCGCTGGATTTGCTTCTTTATTAACCCAATGATTCGTAGCCCCTGTCGGTTCGCCAACAGCGCCTATGCTCGGCAATGGAAGATTATAAGCATTATTTGCCGCATTATTTAAATTATTATACGAACCGCCGTTATTATCAAAATAGCCGTTAATTAGGCTATTAACATTTTTTACCTGACCAGATATATTTTCGGGTACTGAAGATACCGTTTTTTTAATGGCTGTTCCACCCGTGTTTATACTCGCCGTTACTCCCGGAATCATTGCGCTTTTATCGCCAAAATTTGCCATTTGCTGCAATACGGGAGACATAGTAGATAGATGCTTGGAAGCGGTGTTAAATTTTGAAAACTGCCCTACAAAACCGGACAAACTTCCTCCGCCGGTATGCGTTGCGTTTAAAAATGCCGGTACTACGCCTCCGGTAACTCCCATAGTTCCAGTCTGTACTTCTCCGAGTTCCTGTTTTAAATCGTTAATTCTGGATTCGGTTTGTTCTAATCTATTAACTTGGCTTAACTCATGTTTTGCATCGTTACTAATACCGGCAATATGTTTACTCGCTATAGTCGCTAAATCTTGATGCAATGTTCCTGTATTCTTAGCCGTTCCTGAAGCTGTCGCCGTCGTATGGGCAGAATTAACAGAATGACTGCTTCCAGTAGTTACAGCGCCTCCTATACCTGCTATTTCTAATCCTACAGTGCCATTTTTCCCGGTAGAAGTATTATGAGCGACTGTCGTGTTATGTCCGTTCTTTGTAGAATTAAAAACCTTAACCGTTTGTATATGTCCTGAAGTTGAAGTATTGCCATGGGACGCCTCATATTTATCGTATTTGTTTATAATGCTGTCGGAAGCCTTAGTAACAGACTGAGAACGGCTATTTAATTCTTTTTCTTCGTGTGTTAAGTTAGTTTTAATATCTGATTCTAAAGCTTTTTTTTCGTTACCGCTCATATTACCAGAAACGTTTGTAAAACCCCACTGTCCTTCAGAGCCTTTTTCCAATGTAGCGGTAGCACCGTTCCCAGCTTGAGCGGTAGCATACTCATGCCCTCCACTTTCATATGTATTTACTTTCATACCGTCGATTATCTGTTCTCCCGTTTTTGCTCCGTGTTCGTTGGTAAAATTACGAGCCTGATATCCGGTATTTTGAACATTTGTAACGTTAGTCGCGTTAGCAAGATAATTGTTATCTCTAATCTGCCCCGCCGTCATATTACCCATTCCCGCCTCCGCGCCTTTAACCGAAGCATTTTTAGATATTGCGCTGTCCATTCCTCCGACCACGCTTGTAACAGCGTAACTTGAACCGCTTGCTATCATATAGGCGACCATAGGGACTGACCAAGAGAAATAACCCATCCAGGACAAAG
>JAJZBN010000108.1 GCA_021798875.1 bacterium
TTCATAAAACACTTTTAAATTGATATTTTTAGTTTCAGGACTTATCTGACGCTTTTGTTCCCCTGAATAGCATTAAGTTATATAACTGCTATCTTATTCAACTACTATAGCTGTTCCCGTATAAATAGCCTGTGAAACCTGCCACTGAGATCCCTGAGTTTGATAAGTCCCGGTAGATACTTTCGCGTCTATTATTGCATTTGCTCCCATATTTTTAGCGTTTTTAAGCATATCATATAAAGCTTCTGTTTCGGATAAACTGAATTCTTCTTTAGTAGATGCCTGAGTGTCTGAAACGCCTCTGACCAAACCTAAAACATTTTTAATATTTTTTCCAGGAATCTCGGCGGAAGGAACGACTAAAATTTCCCGCTTAAGAGCATCAATCATTTTAGATGTTTCTAAATTCTTTTTTGATGCTTTTTGTTTTTTATTGTTTATCCTCCAAAATATAAAAAACGCAAACAGAATAATAATTATTAAAACAGGTGAAAAGGAAGAAAATAAATAAGAAAATGTGGGCTTATCTGGCATCATACGTCCTCCGAATTATTTATTAATTAATTTTATACGGCTCTTGGTTTTAAAGTAAAATTCCCCGACCTAATCCGTACAAGATTATCGACCGGCATATTGTAAATATAAATCCAAGCGTTTACGATATCGCCGTTATCAAGCCTGACGTCGTCTTTTATCCGCTTAAACAGGGTCGGTTCCGGAAATTTATCTGAGCATTCTTCGTAATCGTCTAAATTCAGTAAAATATTGTCAGGGTTATTCAGTAAATAAATTTCCCCGTAAACGATATCGGAAGGGTCGTCTGACGGCACCGCCCCGGGATAATCTTCGACCATATAAAGTTTTCCGTTCCACGAAGCGTCGCTTACGAATCCGGCATGTTTTGCTAGTAGGTGATACATATCGTTGCCTATATCCTTTTTAAGCGTTCCGTAAACGAATAAATATTCTTTGTCCTCGTTTGCCATATTTATTTTTTAATTTCCTTGATTAAATCAAGCAGGTTTTCGAATCCGTTTTCTTCTATATAGCGTTTCGTATAAGGGTTATTATCCAACATTTTTTGTAATATTCAAACATATATTTTATTTCTTTTATTTGCAACTGCTTTAGTTTCCATAAAACCGCTATAAACTCGAAAAAGTTAAAAAAATCGACGCATTTTTCTTCCAAATCTTCTTCATTTTTGTTATGGTTAATTAACGATTCTTCCAGTTGTTTCATTAAATCGTCATGTTTGCTCGAATAGTCGATATGTTTTCTTATTTCTGCGTATTTAGATTGATAAAAGAATTTTTCGAATAAAGCGTTTAACAAATCGGTCCTGCGTAGCCTGTTATTTACCCGCAGGCTTATTAAGGCTATTATCGAGGCCACTATAAACGAAAGAGCCGTTATTACGGAAGCGATTATGCCAATTTCTTTCCACATAGATTATATATCTTTGTTTATTTCATAAGTTCAGCTAAAGTTTTTAATTCAAATTCTTTTTCACCTATAAAATCATAAACATTTTTAGCGTTATCATAACCTTCGCATTCTACCGGAAAAGAGTCTGCGTCGTTTGCTAATAACCAAATAGTTCGAGTGCAATCTGAAACTGTAATGCAATTAGGGGTTATATTATTTACGTATTGAATTTTTGGAATAGGAACGGGATTGCTTATGCCGCCCGTAAATCCATCTTCGGCATAATGATATTTATAATCAGATTGCCAAGATTTTTTATTACCGTGAGATAATGTAAAATCGTTATAGAAATATTGAGGCGCATTTTTCCAATATTTTAGAAGCTTTTCAGAATTTATTATAACGGGATATGTATTATTATCATTGGCAGATACAATTTTCATATAAACAGAATTTTTATTAGGTAGTTCTATCTCATAAACATAACAACGTTTATTATAAACAGAGGATTCCCCGATTATTTTTACCATAAATTTTATTCTTCTTCTTTGGATTTATTGTATAGTTCCCTAAAACCAAAATATACAATTAAAATACTCAATTCTGACATTATATATACAAGCGCAAACGTGCTTCCGCCGTTAAATATTCCAAAACCAAAAGTGAAAGGAATACTGACGATAGCAAGCCATACACCGTCAATAATCATAAGATAAGAAATAACGTTAAGAACAATGCGTAATTTCGGCGATTTCATAAGCTCTCCTCCTGTTATAACTGCTTGATAAATTAAAGATTTTTATCTATATTCTATATTTTAAATATTGTTATTAAAATTAAATTACAATTAAAGTTTAGGGACGATAGGTTTGTTACAAAAAGCGAACCAAAATTACCTATATTAATACCGGTAAGCCGGACATTCCGTTTGAGTTTTATATCTCCTGCATAACCCACTTAACCCTGCCGATTATAAAATTATCTTCGTCTATTTTATCAGTTTTTAATTCCCTGTCGGCAAAATTTTTATTATCGGATTTTAGGACTATTTTGCCTTGGTCTTTGTAATAAAAAACCCTTTTTATAGCTATGCCTTCGTCCGGAATGCGAACGGCGTATATTTTTCCTTCTAAATATTCCCTGTCGTTAATATCTATGCCGACGTATCCGTTTTCTCTTACCGTAGGAGACATGGATTCGCCTCTTACCTTAACGGCGACCATATTTTTTTTATAAAATTCTTTTTTTAAATAAAGCTCCGTAATGGAATTATAACTCGAAAAATCCACAAAATTACCGGCGCCGACTTCGGAATATACGATTACCTTTACTATATCGCCGCTTTCGGAAATATTATTACATATCTCATCGTGGCTTGTATAAGGGATTAAGTCTATGCCGGAATCGTCGAATTTAAGGAATTTCGTTAAGGGTATCTTGAAATAATTTGTTATACGAAGAAGAATATCCACGGGGATACGGTTTCTACCACTTTCATATGTTCCTAAAGTTACTTCATTATTAATCCCAACTATTTCCGCTAATTCTTTTTGTGTAATTTTTCTATTTTTTCTTTCAATTT
>JAJZBN010000109.1 GCA_021798875.1 bacterium
ACATAACCGCTACGGCGGAAATTTACGGCAGGCAATTAAGTAAAGAAGCGGTTAAGCTTTATATCGCATTGCTTAAAGATTATTCCTTTCAGGATATCGAGCGGGCAATACAAAAATGCTTAATGATAAATGAAACGTTCCCTGTCCCAGCGGCTATATTAAATCAGCTTAACGCCGGTAACGATATAAATGCCAGAGCAGAACTTGCTTGGAGTTACATCTTAGATGTTATAGACGTATGCGGTATATACGAAAGCTTTACGTTTAAAGATAAAGCGATAAGAAAGACGCTTTCGCTTATAGATTACGACGTGGAGCTTTGCATGTGCAATAGAACGGAAACGCATTGGAAAAAAAGAGATTTTGTCGAAAGCTATAAGGTATTCGCCGGTTCCAATCTTAACTACGACGCTCCAAACTATTTTTCCGGAATAATTGAAATAAACAATAACGGATGGGAAGATTTTAATCGGGGAAAAACTAAGATTTACGTTGCGGAATTAAAACAGTTTGTGAAACCGGCAGAAATTATAAAAATAATAGACGGATATAAGCCGAATCTAAAACTTGTCGAAAAACCGAAAAAACAAATTGCGGGGGGAAATAACGTTGGAAAATAAAAATCAAATCACAATCGATATACCTTTTGTAGCGCCGTCGCTAAACGAGTTTTATGCTAATGCTAATCCGTATTTCAGAAGTTCCCTCGTTAAGCGTTTAAAAAACGACGTTCAATGGTTTTTGCTGTCGAAAGGCTATAAGCAAAAGTCTTTTCCTTTCGGCAAAAGCAAAGTCGATATTTTTGTAACAGTTTGCTTTGCGGACAAAAAGCACAGGGACGTCGATAATTATTTTCCGAAACCCTTGATAGACGCTTTAAAGGGGTTTCTGGTAGTGGACGACGACGAAAGATATATTAATTCTTGTTCCGTGCAAATCAGGCTCGGTTGCAAGGAAAAAAAGACGATTTTGCAAATTAGCAAAGTCTAAAAAAGTAAATTAACTTCGCTATATATTCAGGAGGCAAAAGTGGAAAAAGAAAAAATTGAATTAACAGAAATAGACATTAAGAAAATTAAAAAAATCCAGAGATTTTACAAGAAAGAAACGGGCATAGAAATAAGTTTTGATACGTTAATTCACGATTTAACGAATAAGGGTATAGATTTTTTTGAAAAAAATAAGAAAAATGCGGCGTAGAATAAAAATTCGGAGGTATATATGAAATATTTATTATTCAGATTAAGAACATCTGCTATAACCGGCAACAACAGCTCAAGATGGAGCGGTTACGATAAGGAATTTGGAGCAATAAGAAGGCTTTCAGATAAAGACTATGATAAATTTCTTAAAATATCCGACGGCAAAACCTATTGGTCTCATAGGTTTTCTGACGGGTGGTTTATAGGCTTTAGCTTGGAATTAATAGATAGAGAAGAAGCATATCAAATTAAAAAAAGGCTTGACGGCGTTTGCGGTTACGATAAAGTCATCGACGAAATTTTATCGATAGGAGAGATAAAAGATAGTTTAGTTTAACTAACATTGCCGAAAAGTTTCCGTCCGAAAGAGGAGGTAATTTAATATGAGAAAAAAACTTTCTGAATTAGAAAATCAAAGGAAAAAGTTTACCGGCACATTTGAAAGATTCGGATTCAAAAAAGCATATAGGGGTCCGGATTTGCAAACCGTTTTGTTAAAGGGTGTTAGAGATGAATACGGTAAATTGCTAACCGATCATCTTTGGTTTAATTTTACCAAGGGTTTTGAAAAATTAAGATTAAAAAAAGGAGATATCGTTTCGTTTGAAGCAAGAGTCAAGGAATACGTAAAAGGATATATGGGGCGCAGGGACGACGTTTACGATAAGCCGATAGAATACGATTACAAATTGGATAGGCCTACAAAGGTTACCAAAATAGGCAATGCCGCAAGTTTGCAAACTGCAAGTCAAGATTTGCAAAAAACATTATAAATAAAAAGGAAACAAAAATGGACACAATTCAAAGAGATTTAAAATTATTGTCGCTTGGAGAAAAAGTTACGCCTTGCGATTATGCGGTCAGAAATTTTCTGTTGCCATGGCATAAAAAATTTTTTGCGCAAACTAATTTGCTAATTAAGGCAATAAGGCGGGAAATATCAACAAGGTTTAAAGATAAAAGACAATACATAGAAGAACAGCTTAATGAGATTTTGGACGGCGAAAAGATTAATTCTAAAGAAACCGTTATCTCGCCTTTGAAAAATTTCATTTTGGACGGCGAGAAGAAAATAATTGATATTTTAGAGAAAAAAAGTCCTGCAGAATTTCAATCGCTCGTAGAACTTATAGCGTCAAAAGGGTTTCGGGACTGCGATTTTGAATATACTTGGTTAGAGGATATGGGTTTTGAATGGGTTGAAACGGCTAATGGCGATTTAGTTATGTGCGTTATAGATATAAATAAACCGCCGTTCAAAAAAACGCATATTTTTATTTATAATTTTGCCGTCGGCGTTTTAAACGCTGCGACTAACAATATAAACGAAGGAACAGTAACTTTATATTATCACAATATTGCGTCGTGGTTAAAAAATACGGATAAGGCTTTAGAATTAAATTTAAAAATATAAAAAAAGGGGGATTTTATCATGAAAATTGGTATATCCGGCTTGCCGGCAACCGGCAAATCAACATTTATTAAAAATCTGGATTATCCTTTTGTTATTTCGTACGGCGAAGCGGCAAGAAAAATATATATGTTATACCCAGAATACCTGTCAGACTTGAAAAAATTTGAAAGGACAATATTTGATTATCAAGTCAGCATTGAATCGTTAAATTTCAACAACATGCTTGAAATTTTCGACAGAACGATTATAGATAACATTGTTTTCGCCTTGATTAACGACGATAGTCAGGGCAAAGAACTAATGCTTTTAGCAAAAGAATTGTACTCAAAGAATTTGCTTAAAAAATACGACTTTATCTATTTTTTTGATTTAAAAAATGTCGATACAAAAT
>JAJZBN010000110.1 GCA_021798875.1 bacterium
AGTGGTAGCCACGGGATCTTCAAGCTTAGAAATAAAGCAGAAGTTTTCGGATTCGCTTGCGGGCAGAAAAAAAGTATATATAATTCAACCTCTTAATTTTGACGAGTTTCTCCTGTTTAAGGGCGAAGAAAAATTACGCCGCTTAAGAGATCTGTTTAAAAAAGAGGATGAAAAGGGGAAACAAAAATTAGCCGATTCCGGTACTGTCGGCCATTATGAAGAAAGTTTATCGACCTTATTCAACGAGTATTTAATATACGGCTCATATCCAGAGGTCGTCCTTTTAAAAAATAAAAAAGATAAAATAGAAAAAATCGGCTCTATAGTTACGTCTTATATACAAAAAGATATAAGGGATATTGCCAGAATAGACAATATAGACGGATACAACAATTTGTTAAAATATCTCTCAATTAATACCGGTTCGGAATTTAATTCGGCTAATGCGTCAAAAACATTATCCCTGCAAAGAAATACGATTCAAAGATACGTAAATCTTTTAACGGAAACATTTGTAATAAAAGAATTGAAACCCTTTTTTATCAATAAAAACAAAGAAATATCTAAATCCGTAAAAATATATTATAAAGATACCGGCGTAAGAAATTTCCAGATAAAAAATTTCAACAATATGGAATTCAGGGAAGACGCGGGCAAACTTTACGAAAATTATATTTTTAACGTCTTGGATAATACCGCCGATATATTAACGTCTAATTATTTTTACCGCACTACGTCTAAGACCGAAATAGATTTTATACTGGAGAATGAAGACGGTCTATCGCTTATAGAAGTAAAATCGGGAATATTTAAAAATATTCCAAGAGCCGTTATGGAATTCGAATTAAAATATAAAAAAACGATAAAAATTAAAAATAAATCAATTATAAACAAATCATACTTTAACTATAATAAAAATAATAAAGAAGTAAAATTTATACCGATATTTTTAATTTAAAATTTAGAATTTAAAGAATTTAAAGTGGTCAGATCTAATGCGTCGTCAATAATTAATGCGTCGTCATTTTGCCTGCGCATTAGCTTGAAAGCATTATCCCATCCGTCTCTGGGCTTATTTTTGGCAGGTTTTAAAATTATTTCGTTGTCTTTGACTTCAAGATCCAACTCTTTTTCTATATTGCACTGTTTAATGATTGCCGACGGTATTCTTATGCCTTTTGAATTTCCGATAGTTATAATATTTAATTTCATAAATGTAATTATAAAGTAATTACGGTAAAAAGTCAATATAATTTTTTAAAACTGAACAGATAGGCATGAACATACTTATCGCTCATAAGTTATTAATTAACTTTTTTATCCTGGTAAATATGTTCGTACCTATCTACCAAAAATTTTATTTTCTCATTTTACATAAGTTAAAATTTACACCTGCGTAAAATGTTTAGAGACAGATCCTTTAACGCCGACCATCCCTTTGGTTGCGATAATTATTAAAAAAATATATAATCTTAAAAATTATGAATATTCTTCACATAATATCATCGAGAGGTTGGGGAGGAGCGGAAAATTCCGCCGCCTATCTTGCCAAAACCCAGATAGAACACGGAAATAACGCCTATTTCTTTATACACTCTTTTAACGGCAAGTTAAAGAATGTTTTAAACTCGGTAAACGTTCCTTATTTTTCAGCTGTCGACCCAGAAAGAAAAAACGTCTTTGCAATGAAAAAAATAATAGATGTTTGCAGGCAGTATAAAATAGACCTTATACACACGCACCTTGCAACGGGCTGCTATCTTGGAGTAATAGCGGGAAAACGCCTCGGCATACCTGTAATATCCCGAATAAACACTTACTGCGGCTATCCTTATTATGCTCTTGCCGACAGGATGCTTTTCATATCGGATGATTTAAAAAATTATTTTCTTGAAGATTATTTTCGATCCGAACCTTTTTTAAATTATAAACCCGGGTTCATAGAAAATATTGTTAACGGATTATTTGGCTTTAAATTCAGCCGCCCCGATTTAGACAAGATAATTTCTAAATCGGGAAAAGCCTACGATACCATTCCCGACAAGTTTTCCGATTATAATAAAAAAACTGAAGGATACGAAGGGTTTTTTAATATAGGCATAACAGGCAGGCTTACCGTGGAAAAAGGACAGCAGTATCTTATAGAAGCCCTTGAATTATTAAGAAAAGAATCCGAAAGCAGAAGAGACGGCATAGGAAGCGAACAGTGGCAGGGCATCGAAATGCCTCTCTTAGCCGGAAAGCCCATAATGCTCCATATCGTCGGAAGCGGAAAGAACGAAAAAAACCTGTTAAAACAGGCTGCCGACAAAAAACTTCAAAACAGCGTAAAATTCTGGGGATATCAAAGCGACGTAAGACCGTTTATAAATATGTTCGACATCGCCGTTTCATATACGACCAAAGAGGTTTTCGGCCTAAACAACGTAGAATATATGCTTATGAAAAAACCGTGCGTATCCGCCTACAGCGGAGGCATGCCGGAATTATACGGCGATACAAACATTCTAATTAAACCGAACAACCCTTACGCGCTTAAAGAAGCATTTAAAAAATATGCAAACGACCCCGAACTAATGAAACTGGAAGCCGAAAGAGGATACGAAAGAGCCGCGCATCTCTTTAGTTCGGAAAAAATATATAACGATACCATAAAGGAATACGATTTAGCCATAGCGCATATAAAACACATAAAAGAAACAATTTAAAACTTTTTATAGTTAGAAAATTTTATAATCTTATGAGATTATCAGGATTTACATATATAAGAAACGGTTCGTCACTGCACTACCCGTTCATAGAATCTATTAAATCTTTGCTGCCTATAGTCGATGAATATGTAGTTTTGGTTTGCGACTCCACTGACGACACAAAAGAACTTATAGAAAATATTAACGACCATAAGATAAAAATATACGACTCCGATTGGAACGATGCAGAAAAACTGAAAGGTGAAATACATTCCCATAAAACCAATGAGAGTCTTAAAC
>JAJZBN010000033.1 GCA_021798875.1 bacterium
CTTATGTCCACTCATTATATGGAAGAAGCGGAACGGCTTTTTAATAACATTATAATATTAAATCACGGCAATATCGTTTTTAACGGCGCTATAAGCGAAATTACTTTAAATAAAAAATCTTTGGAAGAAATTTTTCTCGATATTGCAAAAAGCTAAATTCATTATTAATAAAATAAACGGCATGGACGCAATTAATTCTGTCCATGCTTCAAAATGCTTATAAATGGAACTTTTAAAAAAAATAAATAAAACAAATTCAAATTTAAGCAGAAGTTTGTTTACGGTTTTTTACCGAAACTATTTAGTCTGGTTAAAATATTACAAGCCGGGTATAATAGGGGATATTCTCGAACCGCTCTTATATCTTGCCGCTTTAGGATTTGGAATAGGCAGGTTTATTCATAATATAAACGGAGTATCTTACGTTAAGTATATAGTTCCGGGAATAATTGCATCTTCTTCAATGTATGCAGCGGCATTCGAATCGACTTTCGGCGCATATACGAGAATGGTTACTAACGGCATTTACCAGGCAATTCTGCTTACTCCTATAGGCATAGAAGACATAGTTTCGGGCGAAATTCTTTGGGGAACGGCAAAAGCTTTTATGAGCGGGACTGCAGTATTGATAATCGGAGCTGTTTTTGGCTGGATAATGTCTCCTGCGGCTATTATTATACCGGTAGTTATACTTTTAAACGGAATATTATTTTCTTCGTTATCGGTCCTTATAACGTCGTTTTCGCCGTCATACGACTTTTTTTCCTATTATTTTACTATCGCAATATCTACTATGTTTTTATTTTCGGGCGTATTTTATCCCGTTTCTTCCCTGCCTCAAGCAATCAGATATTTCGTTTATATTATGCCGTTATTCTACACAGTGAGCATAATGAGAATGCTTGACGAAGGCAAAATTCATCCTGTTTTGTTATTCTCTTATTTGTCTGTAATTATATTATTCGCTCTTATATTTTTTTATGCGTCGGTTTATTTTATAAAAAAAAGGGTTATAAAATAAATTATATTTTAAAGTTTCGGCAGGGTTATGCCTACTTGAGACTGATATTTGCCTTTTTTATCTTTATAGGATATTTTAGGCTCTTCGCCTTCAAAAAAAAGAACCTGGGCAATTCCTTCATTGGCGTAAATTTTAGCTGGAAGCGGAGTAGTATTAGATATTTCTAAAGTAACGTATCCTTCCCATTCCGGTTCGAACGGAGTAACGTTCACTACTATGCCGCATCTGGCATATGTAGATTTGCCGAGGCATATGGTGACAACGTTTCTAGGTATTTTAAAATATTCCACCGATCTGCCGAGCGCAAAAGAATTAGGCGGAACTATGCAGACGTCCGATACTAAATCTATGAAAGACTTTGAGTCGAAGTTTTTAGGATCGACTACGGTATTATTAATATTAGTAAATATTTTAAATTCGTTGGATATCCGCAAATCGTAACCGAAAGAAGAAACTCCGTAAGATATAACCCCGTTTCTAACCTGAGAACTTTCAAAAGGGCTTATCATCCCCTCTTTAGCCTTTTCTTCGATCCATATGTCGTTTTTAATCATATATTAAAATATTTTTTAATTTATGCTGATTTATAAATTAAAGTTTATAATAAAATCGGTTATTTCATCCGGGTCATCCATAATTTTAATTATATCAAAATCTTTTGCGGAAATATAAGATTTTTTCAAAGTATTGCTTTTAATCCAGTCTATTAATCCTTTCCAATAGTCCGAACCGAATAAAATTACCGGAAAAGGCTTTGTTTTACCTGTCTGAATCAATTCTACGGTTTCAAAAAGTTCGTCTAAAGTTCCAAAACCGCCTGGCATCATAATATATGCGGAAGCATATCTGACTAACATAACTTTTCTTACGAAAAAATATTTAAACTCCAAAGTTACGTCGGCAAACTTGTTAAGAGTCTGTTCGTGCGGAAGTTTAATATTTAATCCTACCGAACTTACGTTTAAACCATGCTGTTCCTTGGCTTCCCTGCATCCTCTGTTTGCGGCTTCCATTACCCCGGGACCTCCCCCTGAAATTATAGAAAATCCTTTCAATGCTAATTTATATGCCAATTCTTTAGTTTGTAAATATACTTCTTCATTTTCCTTTACTCTTGCGCTTCCGTATATAGTTACAGCCGGACATACCGCCGGCAGCATATCGAACCCGTCCACGAATTCGCCTATAATTCTAAAAAGCCGCCAAGGTTCTGTATGGTCAAACGAATTGAGTTCGTATCTTTTTATATCTTCTTTTTTAATAGGCATAACTTATTTTAAAAATTTTATTTTAAAAAAACAGAGGTAAGACATTTAATATTATAATTTAAAATTTAATATACGCCTACCTCTGTCTTCAAATTAGATTAAATTGATAGTTTAGCCTTATTAAAACTTCCAATCTTTTTTATCGGGATGAGCTTTTAACGCCTTCGCTTTCAACTCATCTTTAGACTCTTTATGGTTGTCGTCCGGAATGCAGCAATCTACCGGACATACAGATGCACACTGCTGGGTATCGAAATACCCGTAGCATTCCGTGCAAAGGCTGGGATCTATAACATATATATCACCCTCGGAAATAGCATTATTTGGACATTCGGGAACGCAAACCCCGCATGCGATACATTCATCGGTAATTACAAAAGCCATAAAAACCTCCTTAATTTTTTTTAATTTATTTTTATTTTTACTGCTAAAAACGATAAATAAAGTTTAATTAAGTTAAAAAATTTGATTAACTTAAACGATCTCCTGCACCTTTAAAAGCTCTTAAACCTAAGTATGAAGAATTAGAGCCGAGTTCTTCTTCTATCTGCAAAAGCCTGTTATATTTTGCGACTCTTTCCGAACGAGCCGGCGCTCCCGTCTTAATTAATCCCGAATTTACGGCAACCGCAAGATCCGAAATAAACGTATCTTCCGTCTCTCCCGACCTGTGGGAAATAACCGCCGTCATATTGTTTTTCTGAGTTAATTCTATGGCGTCCAATGTCTGAGACAGCGAACCTATCTGATTTAATTTAATCAGAACGGAATTTATGGAATGTGAGTCCATAGCTTTTTTAATGCGGATAGGATTCGTCACGGTCAGGTCGTCGCCGACTATTTGGACTTTATTTCCAATTTCCTTTAATAACATGGAAAAACCGTTAAAATCATCCTGTGCCATACCGTCTTCTATGGATATAATTGGAAATTTTTCGACGTAACCGGCATACATCGCTACCATTTCGTCCGATTCTAATACGGTTTTTTTACCCGCTTCTTTAAGAATGTATTTTCCGTTATCGTAAAATTCGCTTGCCGCTGGATCAAGGGCAATAAATATATCTTTACCAGGTTGATATCTGGCTTTTTCGATAGCTTCCATAATAAGCGTTATCGCTTCCATATTATTCTGAAGATGAGGCGCAAAACCTCCTTCGTCGCCTACCGAAGTAGGCATTTTTTTCTCGTCTAAAACCTTCTTTAGTTTTTGGTAAACTTCTACGCCCATTCGCAACGCCTCTTCGAAAGATTTAGCGCCTGCCGGTACTATCATAAATTCCTGGAAGTCGAGTAAATTATTCGCATGTTTTCCCCCGTTCAAAATATTCATCATAGGAACAGGCATTACGTGAGCGTTAACTCCGCCTAAATAACGGTAAAGAGATATCTCTAATTCATTCGCCGAAGCGACGGCGACCGCAAGCGACACCGCTAAAATAGCATTTGCGCCGAGATTAGACTTATTTTGGGTGCCGTCGAGATTTATCATTATGTCGTCTATAAGCCTCTGAGAATAACTTTCGATTCCGTTAAGAGATTTTGCTATTATATCGTTAATTCCTTCTACCGCGGAATGAACCGATTTCCCGTCGAAAAGAGAATTATCGTTGTCTCTTTTTTCGTAAGCCTCATATTCGCCGGTAGAAGCGCCGGACGGGACGCATGCCGAACCGCTCACTCCGCTCTCCAAAGAAACTTTTACGCTTATAGTTGGATTTCCTCTGGAATCCAAAATTTGCCTTCCCTTGATATCTACGATTTCGCTCATATTGCAACGTCCCCTATATAAAGTTAATTAAATTCAAATATTAGATTAATTTTTAAAAAATCTTAAACATTATACCACTTTTTTTATGTTTTAAAAATATTTTATTTTATTTTATTTAAAATCTATAAAGCGTTTATTTCTTCAATCGTTTTATTTATAAGGGAATCGGTTGATTTTTCGTCTTTACTCTCGGCGTAAATTCTTAGAACCGGTTCCGTTCCAGAAGGGCGTATCAACAGCCATGAACCGTCGTTATATTCAAATTTAAATCCGTCCGTAAAATTAAGGTTAGTAATTTTATTCTTAAAAGGCAAATTGAAATCTTCTGATTTAATTTTTTCAATAAGAATTAGTTTTTTCGTTTCGCCGATTTTCATATCGACGCGTTTATATAAATACGGATAATTACCTCCAAAAATATCGTTTAAGAGTTCATTTAAGTTCTTTTGCTTAGCAGCCATAATTTTTAAAAGCATCAATGCGTTAAATATACCGTCTCTTTCCGGTAAATGCGAAGCTATTCCTATACCGCCCGACTCTTCTCCGCCTATAAATACGTCGCTGCCGTCTTTTATCATAAGCTCGGCTATATTTTTAAAGCCTATGGGTGTTTCATAAAGATTAATTCCGTTTTTGCCGCAAATATCGCCGATAGATTTCGATACGGAAACCGTCTTTACTACGCTTCCCGAAAAACCCTCTTCTATAAGATAATTTAAAATTATAGTAAAAATTTTATGCGAATCGATAAAATTTCCCTTGTAATCCACTGCCCCTATTCTGTCTGCATCTCCATCCGTGGCAAAACCAACGGCAAATTTATTTTTAATCCCTCTTTTTTTTACGGAAAGTTTTAATTTGTTAAGATTGGCGTCTATAGGCTCAGGATTTAAACCTGGAAAAGCGGGATTAATGCTATTATTAACGGAAGAATGGCTAACGGAAAAATATTTTAATATGGAGGACAAATAACCGATTCCGGCACCGTACATAGGGTCTATCACTACCGATAATGATTTTAAAAAATCCTTATCCGCATTAGAGAGCGCTTTATTTAAGCCCGTTAAGTCGATTATCCTGTTAATATAATCTTTTTTAAAATCGGCATATTTAAAATTATAAATATTTTTTTTGTATTTATTATCTTCGTCGGCGTATTGTTTTCCCTCTTCATTTGCGATTTCTTCAATTTTTTTAACTTCGGATTGAAGCATCGAAGCGCCGAAACGGCTTTTAAATTTCAAACCGTTAAACATGAAAGGATTATGGCTGGCTGTAATCATTATACCTGCATCAAATCCCTTATTCTTCACGAAATAAGATAAGACGGGGGTCGGACAAAAATTATCGCTTAACGTCACGTCTATCCCGACGGACTCAAGCGATTCTGCCGACTTTACGGCAAATTCTTTAGACAAAAAACGCGTATCGTATCCTATTGCAACCTTTTTGGAAGAATTTGATTTTAAATACTCTCCAAGCGCCCGACTGATACGGCCGACATGTTTAAAGGTAAAATTATCGCCTATTATTCCCCTGTATCCGTCCGTACCAAAATTTATTGATATATTATTTTTCATCAAACTACCTCAATATGGTGTGCCCGGAGGGATTCGAACCCTCTGCCTCAGGAGTCGGAGTCCTGCGCTCTATCCAGATGAGCTACGGACACTAATTAAGTTAGTATTAATTTATAAAAAATTAAAATTTTACATATATTATATAATATATGTATGGGGAAAAAAAATAAAAAAAACATACTGTTGGATTTATTGCATTATAATGCTATAAAAATGTCTTATATAATCGAGCAAAGTATAGAAGGAATTTTAAATGAGGTCATTACAAATAATTACAAAATACACGAAAGCGATATAAAAGATTTCATTTGTAATAAAAGTAAGAATGAATTTGATATTATATATGAAGAAATTAAGAATTTATCGGTAAAAATATTGGAAAAAGACGAAATAATATTTTTCAAACCGATATTTAAGAAAAAAAAGATTAAACAATTAAATATAATCTATAAAACACTGCGTATAATAAAATTTACGGAAAATATAAAAAATATTTACGATAGTTTGGAATTAATAAAATTAAATATAAACGAATTATATAAATACCCCGTACTTAAAGTTCAAACTTATATACCTGAGCTATGTTTTTACCTGAGTGCTTTTTTTAAAGAAAATATCGATGTTTTTTTTATGGATTTAAATCATGGAGATATAAAAGAAAGAAAGAAAATAGTAGCGGATAAGCTATATAAAATAATGTCTCTTGGAAATAAAATAATAAACGAATTCTACATAAACATTTTATCCGACGAAAAAAGCGAACTTAAAAGCGGAGGCCATGTAATTTATCATTCCAATATAATATCTATAATGCAGATAATATCTATTAACTGTGCCGATTTTAATCTTTTTTAATTTTATAGTTTTTCAATTATTTTTTTAAAATAATTTTTTTAATTATGTCTTATAAAATTAATGACTATTAAGTCACTATATGGTAAAATTTAATTTATGTATTCTAAAGAATATAAGAATTGGATTTTATTGTTACTCGTAGCCTTTTTCTTTATGGTTATGCTTGATATGAGCATAGTAACTATAGCTATACCTAAAATCATGTCAAGCTTAGGCGTAAACCTTGAAGACGTTGATTGGGTAATGATAGCTTATAACGTAGCTACGGCAATAATAATTATGCCTATAACGTTCATAATAAGGAAAATCGGCTTAAAGATACCTATCGCTCTTAGCATAATATTTTTCACTATTTCTTCCATAGCTTGCGGTTTTGCCACATCTATAAACATGCTCATAGCATTTCGTATCATACAAGGACTTTCGGGCGGGGGCATTGCGCCTCTTGGATTAGCGCTTATGGGCAGGGTTTTTGAGCCGCATGAAAGAGGAAGGGCAATGGGGATATGGGGCATAGGAGCAATGGCGGCTCCGGCTATCGGTCCTACGCTCGGCGGTTGGATTACAGACCATCTTACTTGGAGATGGGTATTTTTCGTCAATGCCCCTATTGCCGTAATAACTCTTGTAGGAATACTTATAATAATGGAAGATGACCATAAAGGGCTTAATTTTAAAGCAAATTTTGATTTTTTTGGTTTTGCTTTTTTTGCAATAGCCATAGCCTTTATACTTATAGCTTTTAATGAAGGGCAGAATAAAGGATGGGATTCAAGCTACATTCATATCTGCGAAATTTTAAGCGCCGCCGGTTTTTTTCTGTTTTTTTTATTTGAACCGTTCATTTCCCACCCATTAATAGATTTTAAAATATTTAAAAATTATAATTTTACGCTTATAACTTCCATTAACGCGGTCAGGGCTATAGCCTTGTTCGGTTCGCTATTTATTATGCCCGTATATCTAGAAAACATAATGGATTACACTCCTTATATGACCGGTCTTATCATGATGCCGTCGGCGATAGCCGTTGCATTATCTGCTCCCGTTTTCGGCAAAATGGCTGACAAATGGGGGCCGAAATATTTTATTGTTTTCGGCATGCTGACGACGGCTATATCTCTGTTTTTATACTGGAATCTATCAACGCAGTCAAGTCTTTACGATATAATATATCCTTCAATTATAAGAGGTATAGGACTTGGCATGCTATACTCGCCAATTATGAGCGCAGGCTTAAATTCGGTAAAAAAAGACCAGATACCGGAAGCATCCGGACTATTACCAATAACTATGAGGCTTGCCTCCGGTTTCGGCATTGCTTATTTTGCAAACTATCTGGCGACAAAAAAGGTATATTATCTTACGAGATACGGGGGTAAAATAAACTACAAAAACAATGCTTTTATCAAAATGAAATCGATGTTTAATAGTAACGGGCTTTTTAAAGCAAATACGGGAGTTCTGGCTAATTCTGCAAAAATTAATCCGGGCATGGGTTTTATAGATTCCATAGTAAAAATGTTTGCAACGGTTCAATCTTACGACGATGTATTTGTAGTTGCAGGTGTCATATGTCTTTTTGGGATTTTGCCTGCTCTTATGCTAAAAAATAAAGTACACCGTTAATCGTTTAAATATTTATATAAAATTTTTCCTTTACGGGTATAAATTATTTTTGAAGGTTCTATTTTTAAAATAAAAACGCCGCCTATATTTTCTCCGTTATGGACATAATGTTTTTTACCGTTTATTTGCAATAATGCAGTATTACCGCCCGTAAATATTAAAGCCATTCTGTTCTTATTTTTTCTCGAAAATCCTTTAAATTTTAAATTTTTAACGATATTATTTAAATTCCCGCCGCTATTAAAATTGTTATTTGAATTGATGAAATTAGACGACGGTTTTGCAGCGTAGTCCGTAACTTTAAAAAGTCTGCCGTATTTTCGGTATTTTTTATTTGGAATACTGAAAATATCCCTGAGAGGTTTTTTCGATAGTTCAGTCGATTCGGCTTTTTGACTGATACCTTTCTTAACCGCTATGCTTAAATTTAGCTTAGTAGTTCCTCTATTTCTATACGGCGTCTTATGCAAAATATTTAGTTTTTTATTATTTCCCGATTTGAATCTGTTTAACATCGATAGCACCGCTACAAATATTAAAAAAGCAAAAATAATAACGGCAAATTTTTTAATTTTAGATTTCATCAGCCCCTCTTTATATTAAATTTTATTTTAAACCAACGAGTTTTGCGTTTATAACCGCATCTATTTTTCTTCCGGATTTAATATTAATTTTTTTTATTTCGAACGGAAACGATTTAAGCGTCTTTATTAATGAAAACAATGCGTCTATGTCTGAAAAATTACTCAATACTACCTTAAAGTTCGTTGTTTTTAAATAAGCGTCTTGTACATTTTTTATATTTTTAGTCTTTTGCATACTAATTTCGATATTAAATCCGTTTTCTTTTAAATACCTCACATAAGATAAAAAAGATATCATATAACTGTAAAATCCATGTTTTCCTGCCGTAAATTTAATAATTTTAATCTTATTATCATTCTTTAGATGAATTTTTAACTGCTTTACGATATTTTTTTTGTGAATATAAGATTGATTTAATTTATAAAAACCGTTTATAGAAGGTATTAACTTATGCATCAATATATAAGCTGAAATTAAAGATAATAAAATTAATACTATCGACCTTTTGTTCTTAATTTTTTCCATTTTAAATTATTTTTTAATTTACTTATTTATTTTAATAATCCTGAAAATTTCATTATCGGTTCCCCCGATTTGTCAAAGAAATATTTAACGCTTAAAGTTTTTTTATTATTAATTTTTTTTGTTATAGCATTATAATCATTCGAGAACTTCTTATAGCCGCCGGTGTCAAAAACGGTTGCGTTAAAAATATACTTGCTTTTAGATTTTATAATATTTATTTTTTTTATTTTGAAGGTTTTTGGCAAAAGCGAAAAAAAATTTTTCAAATAATTTACTATATTAACCTTTGAAAAATGTCTGTTAAATAAAATTTTGCTTTTGTCTTTATCTATTTTTAAAGATAAAACGGAAATTTTTTTGTTAATTTCGCTTATCTTTCGCCGTTCATAAAATGTTTTTTTTCCGTAAGATATAAGCAGCACTTCCATAAAAAATATAGCAAATATTAAAATTGCGATATAAATATTTTTTGCCCTATTTTTTTTATCTTCTATTTTTTTAAATTTTATTTCTATATTTTCAAAATGAGGAACGGTTTTGCTAATGCTTTCAAAATATTCAAAAAAATCTTTAGCGGTAAAACTTAATATTTCAACATTTCCGAAAAAATTTTTAAAATCATAGCAATCGCAATCGGCAATTATCTGCTCTATTTTAATGCCTGAATTTTTGGAATCTATTTTAGTATTTAAAATATTAAGATTGTCGAATAGCATATCCGCCTTAAAACTAAAAACCGGCATTATGCTAAAACCGTTTGAAACTACAATCATCTTATATACGTCGTCGGTTTTTTCTATAAATAGAAAATCTTTATCAAGATAAACGCCTTTAAATTTTTCTTTTAAAAACTCTATAACCAAACAATCGTATGGAATAACTATATCTATCCCTTGAAATAGCGAATAATATTTCTTGATATTTAAGGGCAGGGTATGATAAACTCCATATTCCCCATTTATACCATCCGCAAAAAAATAGGATTCATTCTTATAAGATTTTCCGACATAACGGCTTAAATAAAATTTTTTACCGTCTTTTAATCTTTTTTCCGGTATAATCGAAAAATTTATATTTTTAGATATTACAGAAACTGCACGATTTATCTCGATACCAGATGCTTCTTCTGTGTAACCGTCGATAATACTATGCGAAAAAAATGATTTATCGCCGTCAAAATACTGATAAATATCATATTCTTCAATATAAATGAAATTTTTATACATAATAAAACTCTTGCAATATAATTTAATAATTTTTAAGTTTAATTTAATTTTATAAGATCGGGAAGATAGCTTGCCGGTATTTTTATTTCATATCCCGCAGGTTCTACTTGAACGTAATTCATTCCTCCATCCCAATATGAATACCTTACGTTGCCGTAAACTTCAGGAAGATATTTACTCTGAAATGCGCCTCCTACCCAATAATTTTCAGTATAGGTAACGCCGGAATTATTTGTATATGCAGAACTTCCGCCGCATCCGGAATAAGGATCGTTAGCATAGCTCAATATAGCGCTATTACCGTCAATAGATTCAACTATAAAATATAGCTTCAAAGCACCGTCTGCCCAGTTTCTCGACCATCCGTTACGATTCGGACGACTCATAGTTTGCGTAACGTAACATATTGCGCCTGTAATATAAAAACTCTTTCCTATGTATTGTTGATAAATGCTAGTGCTGCCGGCATTACTTAAAGCTATAGGGTCTATATAAATTATCTCGTTTCCGTTAACTAACGAACTTCCCGGTATATTATGCCTTATTTCTTTATAAAAATTAAAATAGTCGTAAGGTTCGCCGCTTTGCGAAGGAGTAACGGTAAGAGTATAGCTGATTTCCTGAACGGTACCGTTATTAACGGCGTTATTTACGCTTAAACATATTTTAGTATCGTCTTCCGTTTTTATGCTGCCATATATACAGTCGGAGTCGGGATTTCCACCGACAAAATTTATGCCTATGCCTTTAGCTATATATCCATCCGACTGAAGAGAATTTATACTGCTAAATTTACTGTTGTTATTAACATACGTACTTTCTGCATTTATCAAAGTATTTGCCAAAACAGATACGTTTTGCGCTCTATTTTCGCATACAATCCCCTGAAGAGCCGGTATGCTTAATGCCGTCATTATCGACACGACTATCATCGAAACAATAATACCTGCAAGCGAAAATCCTTTATTATTTTCTAAAATTTTAGAAAAATTCATATTTATAAAACCTCCATTTTTAAAAAAGACTTACGACGGATGCAAAAAAATTGGTTATTGCCTGCATTACTTTCGTTAATAAATCGGCCTGCGTCCCGACGGTATTAGTATAATTAACGCCTCCGTTGGCGTTTGGACTAACGTTTACGGATGACACAGGCGAATATACGCTTGCATCGGAACTATTGGAGGAACGAAGAGAAGGCTCTGCTGCGTTTAAACTAAAAGTTACCGCGCCTAAGCCGTTAATATCGGAAACCTGTCCCGTCTTACCCGTTATCCCTCTGCTTATTTCTTTAGCGACTATATCTTCATTAGCCAAATTTAAAGGAATATAAATTTCAATCGATTCGTTTTGTAAATTTATACATATATTTACCGTACTTTTAAAGAGTAATTTTTTTAAGCACGTATCTCCTTGAAAATTATAAACTTTCATCGGACTTAAATATGCAGGACTATTGTTTTCCAAACCGGTTATATCGGTAAAATTTCCCGTGTTTTGAAAATAAGCATGTTCGGCCTTTATTAATAAATCCGAGGTATTGACTATATTTTGCGCTTCCATATTATATATTTGACCCTTCTGCATAACTGGCATACAGAAAGAAAATTTGGGAAATAATAATATGCAAAAAATGAGCATTATATTTAAAATAAGGCAATAAAAGCAACTTTTCATATAAATAACCTTTGACAGTTTTTTATGTATTTAATTAATTTAAATTCAATTTTTTTGCTTATTTATCAATTATAAGTATAAGCCTGTTAATTAAACGTAAAAGTCAGGCTTCCCTGAAAATTTGAATTATTTGCCAAAGCTGCATTTCCGTTGAAAAGGTCAGTCAAACAATTTTGGCCGTTTCCTATGTTGAAAACGGGACTGCCGTCCGTATCTACGCCGGAGATCGAGTTTTCTAAAGAATTACATATGTTCAATGCCTGTGCATTCGTCATCTGGGGAGCGTTTATACCGATTACGTAAATATACTGTCCGGGATTTGAATCGGTGGAAATTTGATAACCTGAAACAAAACCTGCATTAGGCGGTATAACGTTATTGCCGCTAATCGTCCAAGAAGAAGGAAGCAGGTTGTCTTCCTGCATAGCATAAGGAAGAGAAACGCCGGCAGGGGGAATTATACTTCCGCCGTTTACCTGCATATAAGAATTAACGGCAGATTCTAATTTAGTAACCGATTGAACCGTTGCGGTAACATTGGAAGAACCTATTAATCCGTTATAAACCATTAATCCTCCTGCCGAAAGTATCCCGACTACTATCATTGCGACTATAATTTCCATAAGAGTAAAACCATTCCCGTTTTTATAAATTTCCAGAGCATGGAAATCTGATTTTTCATTATTTTTTTCGCTTTTTTTGCTTTTAGTTTTAAATACTTTCTTTTTTAGTGCAATCATAATTTTCCTCCCGATAAATTTAATTTTTTTGATTTTAATTTTAAAATTTTATTAATAATTAGCAGACAAGCCAACCATTCCCTGAATAAGCGGCAGAAATAAAGAAAAAAACATTAATAGAAGAAAAAATACTACGCCTATCATCGCAAGCAAGAATAACCCTTTGGTAAATATTTTCATATATCTGTCAGCCTTTTCCTTAAATTCTTTCGACAGACGCAGAACCGTTTCCGATAAAAAACCTCCTATTTCACCGTACCTTATCGACTCTACGGCATCCTCCGGTAAAAAATCGGCTGTACGCAAAGAATCAAAAAGCGTATTGCCTTTAATTAAATCTTGATAAACCGATTTAAATTTATTTCTAAAATAAACTTTAGAACTATTTTTTACAAAATAATCGAATACTGCGTTAACCGTCACGCCCGAGGATATCATTAAAGAAAATTGATAAAAAATCCAGCTTAAATAAGAGTAATTTATAATATTTTTTAACTGCGGTATATTTTGCAAATAAGAAAATGCTCTTGTTTTTATTCCGGACAAATCCAACAAAAAAACTGCAAAAATAAGAGTTGCAAAAAATATTATATAGATAAAAATATCTTTTAAACGCTCAAACAATTTCAATATATAAACCGTCGATGCCGGAATATAGGAAAATTGCTTAAAAAATATCGAAAAAACCGGAACGACGTAATAAAGAAAAACCAAAAAAGCTATAAACAAAAGTAAAAACAAAAATAAAGGATAAGCCAAAGTTCCGATAATATTTTTTTTATAAATATTTTTACTTTCAAAATATTCGGATATTTTTAAAAAAGATTCCGAATAATCGCCGGTGGATTCCGCTAAGTCTATTAAAGAAATTGCTATTTCTTCAAAATTATTCCTCGCAAAAATTTCTTTAACGCTTTCCCCTTTATCTAACTGATAAATGCAGTTTTTTATCAATTTTTTACGATTTTTTATCTTTGACCGCTTATGGCTGTAATATAGGCGCTTTAATAAATATAGCAAATCATATTTTTTCGAAGATTCGGGTGCTGCCATATCTTTGTCCATATAACTAAAAGATTTGCCTACCGAACCTGTAGATTTAACAAGATGGTATAGTTCGTTAAAAAATACCGAAAGTTCGGCGTCTTTCATTCCTCCGTTGGCGGTCGGGTTTATCGCGTTTAAAAAAATATTGGGTAAAACAAAAGACGGCATATAGCCTTCTTCTAAAATCAGCATTTCCGCATCCGACAAATTCTGCGCCTTAATATTTTTTATAAGGCTTTTCCCTTCCGGAGTATAGAACCTGGCTAAATAATTTTTTAGCATAAACCTACCTCGACAAACTAAAATAAACTTGAGGATCTATTTCGCCTGCAAGCAATTTTTCAAATGCATGCGTTTTTAAAGATTTAAATCCCGATAAATTTATTAAAACGGATTCTAAATAAGACTGCTTAAACAATAAATTTAAGTCTTTATATATTTCTTCTTTTACCGCATCGTTAAATTCGGCAATTTCGATAAGCGGTTTTCTTTTATCGTATCCGGTTCCGCCGCACATATCGCATGTTTTTTCGCCTCTTACGAAAACTGCGCCGATATATTCGACGTCTTTAAAATCAGCAGCCGTATTCACAAATTTTTCCGTATTCATATTGCCGTTATTCTCTTTTATATCCATTCTATACGCCGTTTCTGCGGTAAACCGCAAGTCCTGCATCAGGGCTTTTTTGTAAATAGAAGGCAGTTCTTCAAAATATATCTTCTTTTTGCATTTAGGACATAACGGATTATAAAGCCTTTGCGCCGTTACGAATCTTAATACCGAAAATAGCTGAACGACGTCTATATTCAAAGATTTAAATCTTCCGAATATCGACAATGACGAATTAGCATGAAGCGTGGTAAGAACGAGATGCCCCGTTTCTGCGGCTATAAGCGCATGTTTTGCGGTAATTTCGTCCCTTATTTCTCCTATCATCATTATATCCGGCTCGCTTCTCAACATAACCCTGACGGCTTCGGGATATCCAAAATCTTCCGATATATTCATCTGCGTTATATTCGATTCTCGTAATTCTATTTCAACCGGATCTTCTATTGTCAAAATCGTACCTTTTTTCTGGGACAACAGTTTAAGCATTGCATAAAAAGTAGTAGTTTTTCCGGAACCCGTTGGCCCTGTAGCTATAATAAGTCCGTTTGGATGTATATAAGATTTTTTAAGCAATTCGGCTTTTTCTTCCGTAAAACCTATCGATTCAAAGTCGAATACTTTATTTAAACCGTGAATTCTCATGACCGCTTCAAAAAGCATCATTTCTTTGTCTAACTTTGACGAAATAGGTAAAAATGCAACCCTGATACTAACTTTTAATCCCTTATAAAAATTTGAAGCAAAAATAAATTTTGCGTCTAATCCTTCGCCTTTTTTTAAAGTAACCTGACAACTTGCGGCTATAATATTTATTATCCTCTGACCAGACTCTAAACTAAGCGCCCTTATGTTTTCCTGATAAATTTCTCCGTCCATTACAATCATGTAAATATTTTCCGTTCTTTTTATCCTTAAATTAGGCGACCCTTTTAACAACGCGATTTCAATCGCTTCATTTAAAATTTCTTTTTCCGAAAACTCTTTATTGCTGATAAATATCTTGCTGAGCGCTTCGTAAATTTTGCTTTTCGTAGAAATAGCTATTTTATAAGATTTAAAATGTTCGTCGAAAGCCATTTTTTCCGATAAAGAAGATGTAATTTCATTGCAAACTATATAGCTGACACCGTCTTTTTTTGCTATTACGGCTGGAATATCGTATAGCAGGGCAAAACCAAAATATTCGTTTTCCTTTTTATCTATATGCAACGAATTTAAATCGCCGAAAAATTCTCTGCCTGAACTGCCTGCGGTATAAAGAGCTATATCTGCATCGGTAACATAACCGCAGTCGGTTAATATTTCGCCCAGCCTTTTTTTGCCGATAGACTGCATAAAAAGCGCATCTCTTAGCTGTTCTTCGGTAAGCTTTCTTTTCGATATAAAATATTCGCCGATTTTCATATTTATTATTTATATTTTTCTGTTTGTTTACAAATATTTTTATACGTATATAATTTTATAATCCGATATATAAATTTGCGTTTGACTAAAATTTTATTTTTTATACTTATTTTTCTAACGTAAATCTTTTATAAATTTCTTTTATAATATAGATTTATCTGATTATTTTCGGCGTCAGCATTATAAGCAGATCTTCTTTTTGATCCGTATCGTTTACAGATTTAAAAAGATCGCCAAATAAAGGGATTTTAGACAATATAGGAATCCCGTACGTATTTTTAACTTTATCAGTAGTTAATATTCCTCCCACAAGTATAGTCGAACCGGATTTTACGTTTACGGTATCGGAAAAACTTTTCGATTCTATCACCGGATTACTGAAACTTTCCTCTCCTATTGCAAAAGACTGATAGCCTGTAATAGAATTATCTATAAGTGTTAAAGTAACGGAAACTGAATTATTTTTAAAATTTATATGCGGCGTAAAAGATATCGAAAGTCCGGTTTGAACCTGCGATATAACAGGATAAGTTTCCGTCTGCGACAAACTGAGCGCCATCGTTTGAATACTAGAAACATAGGGCGTTATTGTTCCGGACGATATAAGCCTCGTCTGTCCGTCCATTAAAACAAGCCTTGGCTGCGATATAACGTCAACCGCCCCCTGAGTCCTCAAGGCGTTTAAAATTGCGCTGTTGCTTCCCGAACCGTTAAAACCTATATACGGCACATTAGAAATATTGTTTGAAGACGCAAGCTGAGCTGAAACCGACAAAGAATCCGCCCCAAAAACATTAGATTTAAAAGCCTGATTGAATAATAAATTCCAGTTTATTCCCGCTTGAAATCCTTTGTTCAGACTTACGTCTATTACCTCGACTTTTAAAAAAACCTGTTTTGAAAGAAACTTGTCTATTCTTTTTATATAATCCGCAACCTCGTTTACGTTTGAAACCCTGTCTTTCACCCATATCAATCCGTCTTTCGGATTAATAAAATATTTTCCGTTTTTAGTTAACATTTCTTTTATATTTCTTGAAATTATAGAATACAGGCTGTCCGATTCCGACAGCGTAAGCGACAGAGAACACGAAGGATTGGCGGAATTATCGCCGCTACTGCCTGAATTACCGTTGACGCCGGAGTTTATTAAACCGGACGATAAAGAGGTTGAAGCCGAAGTTTCAGAATTTCCGCCTGCAATGCCCATACCGCTACCTTCCGGCATTTCTTGAGTATTTACGTTATTAATTCCGGAATTAACGCCTCCCCCTTCTCCCATACCGCTCATGCCTACAGTCGAAGAAAAAGCAGATAATAGGTCAGATACCGGAATATGAAAGGTTTTTTCTTCTACGGCATAAACATAAAGCATTTTATTTTTATAACTGTAAGCAAAGCCGTTAGAAACCAAAAGTCCGTTCAAAACTTTATATAACGGAATATCTTTATAATATACTTCGTTCTTCAATTTATTCGGAAAACCGCTGTAAATTACAAAAGGAACTCCCGTTTCGTGAGATAACGTCATTAAAGCGGATTTTACTCTTCCGTTTCCGGAAAGCGAAACTTTTTGCCTCAAAAAATAAGGCATATTCATATTCATTTTAATTAATCTTTTTTTGCAAACTTCTCCGTTTATTTCTTCGCAACCATTATTTTTATTAACTTTTACGGATAGACTATTTTCCTTTTTCTCATCGAAATTAATATGTACTATTCCTGCTTTTTTAATTTTTATCCCGTATTTCTTGAGTAATCCGTTAAAACTGTTTTGATTCTTATTATAAGCTGCGCTTACTTTGGCCGCTAAAACTACACCGATACTTGCAACTGCGGTAATAAACATAAATGCCGATAATTTTTTGTTTTTAATTTTCATAATTTTTTTTGTTTTTAATTAAGTTAATTTTTTAAATATAATTCAATTATATTTTTTTAATGTTTCCACATTATGACAATTTTGTTACATTTATATTAAATTTTTGTTAAATTTATGTTACAAATCGGGCAAGACCATAGCAAAAATCTTTATTGAAAGGTTTTTTTACAAATATCTATGCAAAAATTTATGGGGATATTTCTATAGAATAGAAATGACGATAAACGTTCAACTAAATTAAATATAGAATCAACAGATAAATTTTGTTCTGCGCTGTTCGATATAAACTGTTCCCTTGTTCGGCTTAATGCGAGCTTTCGACGAAACGCATTTTAAACGAACGCATTTCGATAAAATGTATTTCGATAACGTATTTCGATAATTGACAGAAATAGGTATAAATGGTATTATTTATATATTAAAGATAATACTATCCAATTATGCGTTCATAGCTCAGATGGATAGAGCAACAGCCTTCTAAGCTGTGGGTCGCAGGTTCGAATCCTGCTGGACGCAC
>JAJZBN010000034.1 GCA_021798875.1 bacterium
TATTAAAAATATTAATTTAATAAAAATAAAGTTGCAAAAATATAATTTTTTATTTTATTAATGATTTTAATAACTTACATAAAATATTTTACTTGACAAATAACACAGTTGCTGACACCTTTTTTTTCACCTTTTTTTTCACCTTTTTTTTTAAAAATATGATAAAATAAAAAACCAAGATATAAAAAATTGGACAAAAAATAATAATCAGGAAAAAGCTGTTTGCGCAGAAGGCTTGGCAAATTTTATTAAATAAAACTAAAAAAGAACCTTTATGGAAGATTATAATAAAAATTGGCTGAACTCCAACGTTCTTTTTATATCTTTATCGGCTTTATTCGCCGATTTGGGCTATCAGGTCGTTCTGGTTATATTCCCTATATTTCTAGTAATAGATTTGCACAGTTCCGTCATATATTTCGGCATCGCTTCCGCAATAAGTTATGGGATAGGAGCTTTTTCCGGATATTTAGGCGGAAAAGCAGGGGATAAATTCGGACATAAAAAAATTGCGATAATAGGGAATATCTTAATACCCCTTCTTTCTTTTACCGGTTTCAGCATATACCCTGCGGAAGCCGTAGCATTTTTTTCTACGGGATGGTGGGCTAGAAATTTCCGGTCGCCCTCAAGAAGAGTTTTGCTTATGAGGTCGGTTATAAAAAAATTTTATGGAAAAGCCTTCGGTTTTTTGCATGCTCTAGACCAGATGGGCGGTTTCCTTGCAGGCATTTACGCCCTTATACTTTTTTCGAACCATGTTCCTTTGAAATATATTTTATTGCTAACCGTTATTCCTTTATTGATTTCAACTATTTTTTTGACTTTAATTTCCAAGAAAAAATTCATCGGCGGCGTTTCGGACGGTATGGATAGAGAAGTCAAGGACGTTTCTACCGGCGGCGATAACAGCGGCATTATTGCCGCTGCGGATTCAGAAAACGGCGGTTTAAATAAAAAGTTATTTAAAAGAGTTTTAATAGCGACTTCTTTGTACGGATTCAGTTCTTTTAGTTTTGGATTTCCTATTTTAACGATTACGCAGTCTTCTAAAAGTCCTGCCCTCGGTATTCTTTCGTATGTTTTATTTTTCATCTGCACCGCTTTAACGGGGCTTATAGCCGGAAAAACGATAGCCCGTACCGTTAATAAACTCGGATTCGGCTATTTTCTTACTTTCGCCGGTTCTTTAGGCATGGCATTGGTATTTACGTTTTCCTTAAGCTACTTTTTATATTATATTTGCGTCGCTATTCTAGGAATATCTCTTGGCATAATAGAAACGATAGAGCCTACCGTAATAAGTTTAATCGTAAAGCGCAAAACGATAGGAAGAGGAATGGGTTCGCTGACCGCCGCAAGGAGCATAGGATTATTCGGCGGGAATATTATCATGGGATTGATTTATTACAAAGGGGCGAACTATTCATACTTATATGCGGCAATATTAAGCTTAATAGGTTCGGCTATTATCTTTGCCTTAAGGTCGGATATTTAATAAAGCGAATAATTAAAAGTGGACCGGGTTGCTTTATATTTTGACAATCTGTTTCCCGAACGGCGTAAGCGCAAGTCCCGCCAATTTTAAATGCTGCAATGCAAACGGAATGCCTATAATGGTAACAGCCGATATTAAAGCGGCTGTAAGTTCACCTAATGCAAGCCACCATCCGCATAATATAATCCATACGACATTACCGATTAAGCTGATTGATTTGCCCGTATCGGTATCCGGCTTATCGATTATTTTTCTTCCGAACGGCCAGAAAGAAAAAACGGCTATTCTAAAGGATGCTATGCCGAACGGTATTCCGATTATGGTTATAAAAGAAATTATTGCGGCGAGCGTCCAGCCTAAACCCATTAAGAATCCGCCGAATACAAACCAGATAATATTGCCTAACAGCCGCATCAGAGACATTTCGGGATACCAAGTTAATTGTTTTATAATTTAAGCTATATAAAAAAAGGGGCGATTTTTTTGACGATAGATATTAATACCGTAACTATTTTTGCTACGTCTTCAGCGGGCTTTCTTAATTCATAAAACTTATTGAGAATTTTTTTCAGTTTTTCTAAAGTTTTTCCTTGCGATTCTTTTAAAAGGTCTTCTAATTCTTTTATGGCGGCATCGAGCTTATCTTGTAAATCCTGATTTCTCTGTTTTTCTTCTTCTAATTTTACTTCTATGTTTTTTAATTCTTTTTTATATTTCGGCAATACGAATAAATAAAAAAAACCGATACCCAAACCGATGCCAAGGATACAAGATGCAATAGGTATAATTATAGCCGAGATCATTTTTGTCTCTCCTTCAGGCAAGCAAGTCTTCGGTTAGCCCCTTATAGCTTAAAGAGCTTAACTTATTGGTATTTCCAACGTTATATTTATGTTAAATATCTTATTATATAAAAACATCAAAGTCAATGTTCTAAAAATTATTTGCGCCAAAAATTATTGTTAATAACCGGAAAGAAAATAAGGTTAGTTGTATTTTTATTATTTTTTCGCGTATTATGCGCTTCTAAACAGGATTAGGGTTATAAAATATTTATTGACTTAAATTTATATTTTGAATAATATTAATGCAAAAGATATATTATTTTATCTATTGAATAAAGCGCTAAAGTGCGGTGAATTATATATTTTTAAATACAATTTAATAATAGGATTTCACTTCAGCGGGCATAAAAGCTTCGCTTTTATAAACGCCCGCCTCCGTATCTTACTCCCGACTGCGTTTGACGCGGCCGTGAGTTTTTATTTACGAAAATACCTTATTTCAATATAATTTTTTATTCCTTAACTCACCGTTAGAAACTAAACAATTTAATTTTAAATAGTTTTTATCGTTTTTTATTATTTTTAATGATTAATTATAGATTAGTTTTTTATTTTTAGCAAAAACAGGCTGTCATTATTTAATTTTTTAGGACAATTTTTAGATTCTTTTATCCCAAAAAACGCGATATTGCAAAAAAGAGCGTTTTTTAAGCAAGCTTCTCCCGTAAGCTTTAATATTGAGTGTAGTTTATATGCAAATTTTAGTTTAACTACGTCAGGCATTTAGCCCTCCATTTCAGGATTCTTTTAAAGGTCTTTTTATCGATAGAAAGGCTTAACGTTAATCTATTTGCATGACGAACTATTTTAGCGGGAATACTTAAAATCCATCTTACCGTTCTTGCCGTTAATCTTTTAATATTGAGTTTCTGTTTAAATGCAAGAAGTATGTTATAAGATAAGACCACTACGGAAGACCACAGCCCGTTTGCTCCGAGATAGCTGGAGGGCAGGCGGTCAAGTTCGAAGTTCTGTTTAAGTTCTTTAATATTGTATTCGCATACTCCTCTGTCGTTATACATCTCATATACGTTAAAGATATTTTTATTGGAGTTCGTCGCTATAAATCTGTAATTGCAGTAAACGTCAAACGGAAGGTCGGTTTCTGCTTTTTCTCTGGTGGTTATCATTCTAATAGGCAGTCCTTTTAAAAAATAGACAAATTCCGATATCTGCTTTTCTTCGGTTAAGTTTTGGAATTCTAAATCGTAAGCTTCTTTTTTTAAAGAGTTAAATTCTTTGGCTCTAATATAATAAGTTATATTGTTCTTAGAGCAGTATTCTATTATGTCCGAATCGTATCCTGCGGAATCCGACCTGTAAATCATCTTAATACCGTTTTCGGATAATTTAGCGTGAATATACTTAAGCTGCTCTAATAATCCTACCGAGGCGTGAACATTACCGTTCCTAAAATCAGAATAAAGACAGTAGCCGTTTACGAAGCCTAATAATGAACCCATGCCTCTAAATCCTTTGTATGTTTTTTTGGATTCTTTTTTATTGGCTTCTATCAGGGAAACGTCCGCATCGAATATTGCTTCTTTTATATTTTTTTCTTTTAATGCTTTTATTGCTAAATCTAAAGATATATCGTCTATTGTTTTTTTGGTCTTTCCCGTCGCAAAGTCTCCGTTACTTTTGCCGTTCTTTAAAAACCATTCGCCTATCTTAGTGCTGTGCGGTATATTATTTAATCCCCATATAGTTTTAATGGTATCGTCTTTTCTTAAACGGTCTATATTGGAATATCTGCCTTCACCGGATACCATAATAGAAGAGATTAGAGATAATATTTTATGGGATGGTTTATAACCTCTGTTGCTTCCTGCTTTAGGAAGAGAACAGTCCAATCTTTCTTCAAGGCCTAAATTCTTTATAAAATCGGCCAATAAGATACTGCCGCCGAAGGATGTAATTTTTTCGTTGCTCATTTTTAAATTTAGTGATAAAATCATTAGACACATGGTCTAATATATTATAAACCACCTTTTGGGTTATTGTTTTTATTTGTTCAACACCTATATTATACAATAACTTGAGGGTGGTTTTCAAGTTTCTAACGGTGATTTAAGGTAATTTAATTTCAGAAAATTATCAAGTTTACATAATTGCAATTTATGTTATACGAACAGAAAGGAAGAAAAAAACAAAAAACTTCCGGCCGCGTCAAACGCAGTCGGGAGTAAAGGAATAAATAAATTTGACATCTTTTTCTTTTTTTAGCCTTTAAAATTTCCATATTTTATATTAAAATAGCCCTTATGCTGAACGGTAATAAAATAATCGTGGTGATGCCGGCTTATAATGCGGAAAAAACGCTTGAAAAGACTTATAACGACCTGCCTAAAGACGGGGTTATAGACGATATTATTTTAGTTGACGACTTCAGTTCCGATAAGACCGTCGAAACAGCGAAGCGGCTTGGTTTAAAAGTTATAGTACACGACAAAAACAAAAGATACGGCGCTAATCAGAAAACATGCTATAAAGAGGCTCTAAAAGACGGCGCCGATATAATAGTTATGCTCCACCCCGACTATCAATATTCGCCCAAACTCGTAACGGCAATGGCGGCAATGATAGCCTCCGGCGATTACGATATAGTCCTTGCCTCCAGAATTATCGGAAAAAGCAACGCTTTAACCGCAGGGATGCCTTTGTATAAATACATATCTAACAGGTTTCTAACATACTTCGAAAATTTTATATTAAACCTTAAAATGTCGGAATACCACTCCGGCTATAGAGCATTTTCCAAAGAACTTTTGCTCTCCGTTCCTTTCGAGAAGAACTCGGACGATTTTATATTCGACAACCAGATTATCGCCCAGTCCCATTTAAGCGGATTCAGGATAGGCGAGATTTCCTGCCCCACAAGATACGAAACCGATTCTTCTTCGATAGGCTTTTTAAGAAGCGTTAAATACGGTCTGGGAGTTATAAATACCGCCACACAATATACTCTATGCAAATTTAACATATATAAATGCGATTATCTGTCGAAAAAAGATAAAACGGGTTGATTTTAACCGCCAGCACCATGTTTCGCGTGCTTCCCTTTTTTCACGTTTCTATCTTTCTTACCGTCAATTCTTATGCCGTTTTTATAAACCATAATGACATAAGGAGGCATTGTATATTTTCCGTCCGGTCTTCCATAAGCCTTTCCTATCGTTCCCTGAAAATCTTCGACGTAAACTTTTGACGGTTTTCCAAAAGTTTTTATAATCGAAGCTTTATCTATTCCGCCGTATATAAAATGTTCCGAATATATTACAAAAACGGCGTTCTTTTTATACCAGTTTTCATTAGAAATCCATTTATACTGAACTATTTTTCCGTTTATACCGCTTACCGCCTGTCGAACCTTTATTTTATTATCTGACATCAAAGTAATAACGCCAGAATCAAAATATGAACCATAGCCGTATTTTAAGTCGTGTTTTTCAAGCCAGTATGCAAGGGGTCTGAACGGACTTTTCGGAATAGGGGTTAAAGCGGCATAAATGAAAGAACTTGTATAAACTACGATAATAATCGCGCCTATTATTTTAAAACTAACGCGCTCGTAATATTTAGAAACCGCACCTGGTATATTTCTAAAAGCCAATATTAACCAGTAAACCACCGCCGGGGTAAGATACCTTGCCGAAGCCTTGCTTAAAGCTATATCGCTTAATAAAAAAGCGGCGGTTAAAAAAATTATCCCGAATAAAAGCGTCAAATCTATAAAATTAATAAAATTATTTTCAGGCTTATCTTTATTTGTATTTGTTTCTTTCAACCTTTTTTTAAACTTAACCGTTATAGTATATGCCGTGTATATTAGAACCGAACCTACTATTACAAATTTTGCTAAAATTATAAAAGTAAATTTGCTAAAAAGGTATTTTCCGAAAAAATTTGCGTCGAATAACCTCAGTAAACTGCCGATAAAAAAGTAAATATTTTTAGGCAGATATTTAAGGCGGACGAAAGCTATGGGAAGACCGAATGGCGCAAGCCTGAATCCGCCCAATTCCCTTATTGCGGCAATTATAATTTTTTTAGATACCGCCGAAAATATCACTGCAAGCAGGGTAAATAAATAAGCGCTTTTTTTAATTCCGCTTTTAGTTTTTCCATTTATAGCTTTATAATTAGAGGCTGTCTTGCTTTTAAAATCGGTGCAGTAAAATACCGCTAAAGCGGCTAAAAGCGGAATTACAGCTATGACGAGAGCTAAATTGTCATTTGTAAGGGTTATTGTCAGAACCGCAAAACCCAAAAATAAATATATATAACCGCCCGTTTTTTCCTTTATAAATTTATTGAAAATCAAAATTACTATTAAAGACAAAACTATTGTCGAGCCGTGCAGTTCTTGAAGCATAAAGAAGGCAAAAGCGCCAACAGGCATTGCAAGAAAAACAAAAAGCATAATAAGCCCTATTTTAAACGAAAGTCCTTCATATTTTCTATCATAAGCGTCATTAATATAAATTATTGCAACGGCAATTAAAATTAAAAATATAAAAATGGGAATTATGTGGATTAAAACAGTCCTAAATCCTAATATCTTAATAAAAAGCGCATTAAGATATAAATCTACCGGAAAATAAGTCACAAGCGAAGAAAGATAATAACCCTTTAATAAAAAATTGCCGTGCAAAATAGCCCTTCCAGCTATAACGGGAAATGCATTGTCGGAATCCCCTCTCCAGAGGTTTGAAATGTGAAAAAGAGCAATCAGCCAGAGTCCGAAAACCGCCAAGGCAAGAACGAAAATTAAGCTTGTTTTTAAAATTTTTTTCATATTCGTTATGTATTGTTTATATTTTTATTCTTTTATATCTTAATAATTTATAATATCTTATGTTTTAATATATCGTTAAAATTTAAGTTTTAATATCATAATATTTTTTCCGTTATATATGACGCTCAAGATGGAACCGTCCCGCTTTAATCCGCTCAATACTTCTTTTGCCCTATTCTTACTCCAGCCGTATTCCTGAGAAAGAATAGTTTTTTTGATTATAATATATTTTACTCCGATTATTTTAAGGTATTTAAAATTTCTTGCAATGTCGGACGGGTCGCCGAGCCTGTTTATAACAATCTGATTAATGCCGTTTCCGGTATAATAAATACCTTTAAGGCTGTAAAACCTTTCCGGCAGGTATTTTTTGTAAAGGTCGTGGAAACCGTATCTTATAATATAACCGTCCGTCATCGGCTTATCGTAAACGGTCTGTTCGTACATTTTAAACCCGCCCTGCATAAAAGGAATAGTCATTACTGCCCCGTAAGGCTCTTTTTTAAGAATATATATGCCTTTAGAAACATTCTCCGCCCTCATCTCGAACGGATATGCGGAGTACCCTGCCAGCGTCCCCGCAAAAATCAATATAACCAGAATCCCGCTTAAAGCTTTTTTAATACTTCCGCCTGCTCTCACGTTTAGTTTAATTTTACCGCCTAAATAATCAAAAAACGTTTTAATCCCGTATGCGCATATTATGCCGAAAAATAAAAAGCCTATTATCATATATCTGCCGGATTCCTGAACGTCTTTAATGACCGGCATAATATCCAGCAAATATACGAAAGGGTCGAATACCCTTATGTTGTTCACAATATGGATTAAGGGAGACAAGCTCATTAATAAGAATAATATAAAAGCGGATAAATAAAATTTTATTTCCTTATCTTTTACGCTTTTCATTTTTATTACCGCTATTATAAAAAATATAAGCGGAATATATCCTAAAAAATCAACGGAATTTGCGCCCCTGTACATAATGGGGTAAATCCCGTTAAAATAAATCGCTTTGGTAAAATTAATCAGCAGACGGTTAAAAAAAGGCGGCGTAAAAAAACTTATTATAGTCGATGAATATGCCTTAGACCAGAAAAGACTTGGATTAAAGTTTAAAAGGTGCGGTTTAAAATATACGTAATAAAAAGCCGGCAGAAGCAAAGGCGACGATACCGCAACAAAAGATAAAATCATTGCCGACAGATATTTTAAATACCGGCGGTTAAGCGCGGGATTATTAAGCACTGATTTTATTTTATAACCTTTAATATCGTTGCTTTGTGAATTTTTAGGGATTACCGAAGATTTTCTATAATCCGAGTAGTTTGAAATATATTTATATAAAATAAAAAATACAGAATATAAAAATAAAATTGCGGTAAATTCGTAAAAACCGGCATACGTAGCTAAAAAAAGCCCCAGAGCCGCAAGGATGGCATTTTTTAGATTAGGGTTCTTATAAAGCCTGTTAAAAAAAAGAATATACAGCGGAACGCCGTATGCGCTCCAGATGTTTATATCACCCCACCTTGCCTGTTCTATTAAAATTGGAGAGAACGCAAATATTATACCCGCAAAAAATGAAGCGGTTTTGCTGCGGACGGTATCACAGGCTAAAAGATAAGCAAAATACGCGTTTATAATAGAGGCTGATAAGAAAATAACGTTAAACGCAAGTATTAAGTTTTTGGTAAAATAAAATATTGCGGAAGCTATTAAAGCGTTAATCGGCATGTCTGTAGTAACGTATAAAGGAACGCCGTGCGGATAATAAACTAAATGCGTAAAATACGGAAGTTTGTGAAGAATAAAAATGGAACGATAAAACTCCCAGAAAAACCAAGTCATTAAGTATTCGTCCCCGCCGTTACCGGGCATAACGGACGAAAAATGGAGGATTAAAGGGTATGTCATATATACCCAGATTAAGAAATAGAGGAAAATTATCGAAATGTTTGAAATAAACGATTTTTTCATCAAACTCCATTAAACTGTTATAAACTCAAATAAACTGACATAAATATTACGCTAATATTTAAATATTTTAATGTTAAATTATATCATAATGTTTACATAAAAAAGAAATTCAAAATTTAAAAACAAAAACTCCCAACCACGTCAAACGCAGTCGGGAGTAAGAGAATAAATAAATCTGACACCTTTTTTTTGACACCTTTTTTTTATTTTTTTTCCCTTTTTTTTCTTTAATTAAAACAATATTTTAACCGGAAGCGCAAACAGACCGCCGCCGAAAGATAATACTTTTTCGCCGCTATAAAAAATAAAGCCCGATTTAAAATTCTCGGACGATTTCTTCAAATCTATAATATGCTTAAAATCCGATAAAGTTATAGTTTGAGAAAGTTTTACTTCAATTGCTATTATTTTTTGTTCTCTTTCTATTATAAAATCTATTTCTTTTTTGTCCGTTGTTCTGTAAAAAAATAATTTTGTATTTTGCATTGAGTATTTTACGCTTTTAAGCAGTTCCGAAAATATAAACGTCTCGAATATTATTCCTTTATACGGAGAATTTTTGAAGTCTTGCTCATCCGATACTCCAAGTAAATGCGACAAGACGCCGCTGTCTGTAAAAAACATTTTTTGGCTTTTTACGAATCTTTTATTGATATTTGCGCTGTAGGGGTTTAAGAAATATATTTGATATACGGATTCTAACAGATATAAATAATTATCGAGCGTTTTATTGTCTATTCCGGTATCTTTGGAAATGTCGGTTTTATTTAAAATATTTGCGCTTCTTGAAGATAAAATATTAAACATTTTTATAAATTTATCTAAATTTCTTAATTCTCCTATGTCCCGAATATCTCTTTCGATATATGTGCTGATATACGAACTAAACCAAATATGCCTGCCCATTTTTGAATCAATTTTTCGTATTTCTGGATATCCGCCTAAAATAACGTTGCTTATAATTTCATCGTAGGTAAGGTTGGAATTTGTAAAATTTAATTTATTTAATTTATAATTTTTATCGTTTTCTTGTTCAGAATCGAATAATATATCGATTATATTTTCGTTTTTACCCGACAGTTCTTTCATGCTTAACGGATATAGTTCAAGCAAAGCAATTCTTCCAGCCAAAGTATCGGTCGTTTTTTTAAAACCTATAACGTTAGCGGATCCCGTAAGCAAATAGCTGCCGTTAACTCTGTTTTTGTCGACGTCGTATTTTATGGTTTCAAATATTTGCGGGATTTTTTGGATTTCATCCAATACGACAGGCTTTTTAAGATTTTTGATAAATCCTACCTGGTCGGTAGTTGCCGATACATATATATTTATATCGTCGAACGTTATATAATTTTCTATCATTTTTGCGGACAGGGTGGATTTTCCTACCTGTCTTGCGCCGGTAAGAAGTACTATCGGAAAATATTTTAACGCTTCTTCCAAATGGCTTGAAATAATTCTATTGAAAAACATGGATTATACTCCTTAAATTCTAAGGAATATAATATCATAAATATAAATAATTGTAAACAACTTTAATTACCACATGGAATTAATAAAGAATTAAAATATTCTTTACTGCGTCAAACGCAGTCGGGAGTAAGAGAATAAATAAATATTTTTTTTGGAGTGAAATAAATCCGACACCTTTTATTTTCTTTATTTTATTTTGTAAAAACTTACTTAATACAGCCCTTCCTCTTTAAGAACGGCGATAACGTTTTCTACGGTATCGTTTACGTTAAAAGCAATCTGTTCTGGAACAGCCTTAAAGTTGTTGTGCAAGTTTATTATTATTTGCCTCTTGGTGACAGATATTCCTTCAGCTCTGCCTTTTTCGATTCCTTTCTCGATTCCTTTTTCAATCCCTTTCTCAATCCCTTTCCTATATAAAGGGTCGTCTTCCAGTTTTATGGTAATAGGCATTTTATCCTCCAGTTCTTCGGTAATTTTTATTAAATTAGGTCTTAGATGAAGCAAGTTTTTAAGTTTAAGTTTATAATCTTCAAGCTCTATCGGTTTAAGATGCGAAAGACGAGAGGCGACTTCCAATATTAATGACCTTTCGTCTTCGGCATAACAAAGTACCGAAAGAACGACGTCGTTTAAATCGTCTGACTTTAAAAGTTCTCTGCAGTCTATAGTCTTTATGTCAACCAAAGAATAGTCGAATCTAAGATGATCTTTATTAATATAGTTTTCCATGCTTAAGGGTTTTGAACCTATATAAAGAACCGTCTGAATAGGTTCTTTGGAATAGATAGAATATATATAGGTATAATACTTAAGCATCCTTAAGGGCATTAACGGATCGTTTTCGGTTTGAAGTTCAAGATGGAATATGCTTTCGTCTTCAAGCCTTAAAAGAAGATCTGCCCTTAATTCTTCTACCTTAGGAAAACTGACGTCTAAAGACTCCAAAACTTTCTTGCCGGTAAGTATCTCTACGAACCTTTTGGGATAGCCTTTAAGTATATCCTTTAGGGTTCTGTCGTACTTGAAGCTAAAATCCGGCATGTTTATGTTATGTATTAAGTATTACGTATATTATATATTGAGTATTGAGTTATAACTTTTATCTTTATATTATATATTTTTATATATTATTTATTTTTATACGTTATGTATCGGGTATTATGCATTATATATTTAGCAATCTTTATTTTATATTGCCGGTTATTTTTACGTTTTATTGCCGCTAAACAGATTTGTTTTTCTTTTTTAATCTTTAGTCTTTATGTTTATTATAGCATAAAATTTTAAAATTTAACATATTATTAAAGAATCATTGGATTTGTTTTATAATGATTGAACATTATGAAAATAATCATAAAAACAAAAACTTCCGACTACGTAAAACGCAAGCGGGAGTGAGATATGGAGGCAGACTATTTTAAAAGCGAAGCTTTTAAAATAGTCTGCCGAAGTGAAATAAATCTGAAACCTTTTTTTATACGTATTTGGAGAATCATTGGATTTATTCGTAACGATTATCCTCCTTTATTTTAAAATAGCCGTAAAACAAAAACACCCGACCACGTCAAACGCAGTCGGGAGTAAGATACGGAGGCTGGCGTTTATAAAAGCGAAGCTTTTATGCCAGCCGGAGTGAAATAAATCTGACACCTTTTTTTTTATAGCCATTATAATTATATCAAAATATTGACTATTATAAACATCGGAACTTATTACGACGGCTGGTCTTTTTTTAGAAAATGTCTTATCGCTAAAAGGAAATGGCACCAGAATTATATCGCCCTTTTTATAAGGCGTCGTATGCGGCATCTTCGGCGTTATCCCATATATTTTCAAAAATTCTTTCGGAAAGAACCTGCGAAGAACGAATCGTATTTTCTTCCTTAACTTCTAAAAATTTTATAAAATCCAATATTTCGGGAAGAAGTTCTTCAGGTACTCTATTAATTTCATTGATTATTAAATCTCTACCCGACATTGTAAACCTCTGTTTAAAATTTATAACTCTACAAAGTAAATATAGCACTATAATGAAAGATAATCAAGTGCAATAAATCTTGACAAAAGTAAACATATAGGTTAACATATTATATGATGAGGACGGTAATTTTTTATAAAACATCTGAAGGAAAATGTCCGATAAAAGATTTTTTAGATTCTTTGGACGGCAAGGTTGCGCAAAAGATTGTCTGGGTGCTTAATTTATTAGAGGACTTAGACAGCGTTCCTTCTTTATATTTTAAGAAACTTACCGACACAAGCGGCATATGGGAATGTAGAATAAAATACGGTTCCAATATTTATCGAATATTTTGTTTTATGTTTAAAAATAATGTAGTTTTAACGCACGGTTTTATCAAGAAAACTCAAAAAACGCCTCAAAACGAAATAAAAAAGGCGGAAAAATATAAAGACGATTTTATAAAAAGGAGCGATTTAAATGAGTGATTTAAAAAAATACATAGCAGAAAGGAAAAAGACTGATATTTCTTTCCGTGAAGGATTCGACGAAGGCTACGAACAGTTTAAAATAGGAGCTATGATTCGTCAGATAAGGGAGTCCGCAGGATTAACACAAGAAGAACTTGCCGATAAATTAAATACCAAAAAAACGGCGATTTCGAGGATAGAAAACCATGCCGAAGATATTAAGTTTTCCACTCTGGAACGGGTAGCTTCCGCATTGGGGAGAAAATTAAAGATTATCATAGTTTGATTGATGCCTGCTTTGCATTTTCTTATTCGTAAACAGTTTATATATCCGTCTGACCGCTTCCTATTCTTATTTTGCGTCCTGCAAAACCGGTTCTATTTCAACGAAGCATTTTTTATTGTTCTTAATAAATAATCATCTATATGCCCCTTTTTTCTACCCTGAATATCGGGACTTAATTTTAGCATTGCGGCTTTGATTTCGTCTTGAGTGAAACCTTTACGAATACCATAAAAAGCCGCTTTAAAATCTAAGCTCGATATATCATCGCTATTGCCGGAAGAATAAACCTTTTCGATATACGCCATACAGTTGGAAACTGCGGCTTTTTTCCCCGCCTTTATGGCGGGGAGTGTGGTTATCTCTGCAGGCGATACAGGTAATTCGATCAAACAGTTTTCTACGCCTTTAATAATCCTATCTATGTATTCTTGCCCTTTGGAACAAGTTTTATTTTTGCCGATATAAAGTTTTACGAACGGGAATACGCCGTTTTTTAGATATTTATATTTACGGTTAGTAAATCCCGCAAGCCGGAAAAAATGCCCTGTATCGCTTGAATTTTTATCGGCAAAGTATATTTTTGATAGCTGTTTCGATATAAAAGCCTGTATTTCTTTACAAAGCCGATTATCCGATAATTTTATAATAGCTTGATAATTTGCCGACGACGTTTCGAGATAATAAAAAGGTTCAAAACCGTCCTTATATAATCTTTTTATTTCAGGCTTTTTAATATCGTCGAGCAAAATATACACGCCCCCCCCCGCTGTGCTGGGGGGTTGCGCCTGCGCCGTTACTCCTAAATAGTTTAACTGTTTGGGCTAATTCATCTATAACGAGTATGCCGTGTTTTAACGGCGGTTTTCCTTCTTCCGGCTTTGAAGCCATATCGGCTATAAAAGCGGCTTTGCTTTGATATCCGGAGCCGTTAAAAACAATCTCGTTTTTAGAAATTTCCATTATCCTGTCTAAAATCCAAGTCTTGCCGGAGCAGTTTTTTGCCAAAACAGATATCCAAAGGTTAGGGGCTATGCTCTGGGAGCCGAATTTAATCCTTTTGTTGTTTTGCGTTAAAAACCCGCCTAAGCTCGCTAAAGTAAACCAAAAAGCCATATTGAGCGGCATATCGGTTCTCTCCCAGAATAAAATCACAATTTTTTCCAAGATACTGCCGGCAGGGCATCGGCTCAAAGTTTCAAGCATGCCGCCTTTTCTTTTCCGATCTATTTCATTTTTTATCAGTTTTAGTCCGCCGAAAAACCTGACCGATTCTACGCTTATGTTTTGATTTTTTGAGGAGTATTCGTTATCCGCTTCGCGCGCGATAAAATCAAATAACGGTAAATCAGAATATCTTTTATTTTTTTTCATTTCTTTATCTCCTTTATCCAAAAATTAATTATTTATCTTTTTAAAAATTCGACTTAAATACGAATAATTTATTTATTTTTAAGCCGTATTTTTCATTGATAAATTCAGATAATTGCCGGAAGCTAAAATTTTTATCCTTTTTAATTTTATAAAGTCTTGGCATTAACCTAATAACTTTGCTTTGTTTTTCGACGGATTTATACTTTCTGCGAAGTTTTTTAATGTGATTTTCAAATATTCCGAGAGCTTTATAATCGGAACCGGAAAGAATATATCCGGCGGTTTTTTTGGATTGCGCTTGCAAAAATAGTAAATTTAAGACTTTATCGAGTGCTACATTAACGGCATTATCGAAGTCGTCGTCATTAATTTTACAGAGATTTGCTGTTAAGCGCAAAACTTCCAATAACGCCGGAATTTTATCTTTTCTCTTTTTTAATATTTTCCCTATCTTTTCCGTGTTAATCATTTTGAATAAACTCCCTCGATAATCTCGTTTCTGTTATGTCCCATCTCAATAGATGTTAAATGAACGGCTTCGACGTGCGAATAGCCTTGATTTTCAAATTCTTTTACGGAATTAATTGCGGGGGTTTAAAGGCGTTAATCGAGCGTTCTTGACATATAAGCGGCATATTCTTCTGCCGAAACAAAGTTCAGATAGAGTATTAAATTTCGTTTGCTTCTTGCAATACCTCTTGCATTAAATCGTCAGATATTCTAATATTGGATTGTTTTAATTTTCTATGCAGGGTTTTATAGTATTTATATATCCTTTCTTTTTTGCGGACAATAATATTCCCAAACTTCCCGTTATTTTTATATTATTTGCCGATGCGTCTTTTCTTGCAAGCCTATCGTCTATTATTAAAAAATCGGCATTTATGACTTTACAAAGAGCTATTGCCTCTAATTCTCCCCGCCCCAAACAAATATCGTTTAATAAATATTCGCCTATGTTTTCTTTTGATATTTTATTCGATAAATAATTTCTTAATTTTTCTGATTCAGGTTTATTGTTCAACGTTAATTCATTATATACTGCTTGAGGCATGACTATTTTATCAAAAAACATATTTAATAAATCAAGACGGTTGCATATAGACAATGCTATCAGCGATGAACTATCGGCAACGGCAATCATTTAATTTATAAACTTGTTTAAGGTTTTTAATTCTTCGTTTAATTCGCGCGGAGAGTAATTTATTGCGGGTATTTGATATTCACCTAATATTTCCATAAAATTCATTTCATTTATTTTAAGAAATTCGGCGGCTTTGCCGAGAGATATTTTGCCGAGCTCATACATTTTTATTATTGCCATAAGCTTTATATCGTCGGCAAGGTTCTTAGCATCTTCGTTTAATAACGCCGTTATGTCTTCAGGAAGTTCTAATGTTATTTTCATATTATCGTTATATTGTCGATTAAAAGTTATTTCGTTTTTATTTCCTATATTTTATAAACTATTTTTATATATTATATTATATAAAAAACAATCGAAAAAAATAAATCTTGTATCTTAAAATCAGACTACGATATTAGATAATAACACAGTTGCTGACACATTTAATTTTTAATTTAATCCCCGTTAGTTAATGGATTAATTGTTTTAAAACCAATAATTTTAACTATATTACAGAGATTGTTATCGGCAGAAACAAAATACCAATCGTCTTCGGAAATTAAGCTGAAACATCCGAGATGCAATGCGTCTAAAGTTCTAAGACCGTGTTTTTTGCCGTATTTTTTTAATAAATTTTCGGATTCTTGCAAAACGGCATAACTCATGTTCTCAATATTGAACAGGGCAATTTCTTCTTCAAAACCTTCAATTGCCAAATTTAAAGAATATTCGTCTATCTCGCTATTTCTGAATCGTCTGTATAAAGCGCTTAAAAACTCTAATTTGCAAAGGTCTAATACGAAAATTTTATTGTTTTGGGAGGTTATAAGTTCTGTAACTTTTTCCGAACCGTCTTCTTCGTGAAAAAATTTTACAAGTGCGGATGTGTCAAAGAATAAAATCATATCCTTTCTTCTCTGAGCAATACGATATCCTTTCCGAGAGAGCCTTTTATGTTTTCAAGCGCCTTTCGCGCTTTCATATAATGTAAGCCGCTCTTTTTAATCGGTTTTATCTGCGCAGATTTTAATGCAATTACCATATCGTAAACCTTTATAATTTCGGACGGTTCAAGATATTCTAATTCCTTTATGGTTTGGTCTTTTAGTTTCATATTAATGCCTCTAAGATTATTAATTATACATTAAATATATTATTACATATAACAATTAAAGTAAAGTCGATTTATTCCAACTTTATGTTAAAAAATTACTAGTAATGTAATGCGATTTGCATAACGGAAATTATTAAGCAAAAAATAAAAATAAAAACTCCCGACTGCGTTTGACGCAAACGAGAGTGAGATATGGAGGCATACGATTTAAAAGCGAAGCTTTTAAATCTGTCGGAGTGAAATATTCCGACACCTTTTTTTGGAATAAATAAATCTTGTATCTTAAAATCAGACTACGATATTAGATAATAACACAGTTGCTGACACCTTTTTTTATTTATTGTTTATCTTCTTGATGCGTTTAATATCGTTAAACCAACAATATCTGCCCCTTTATAGCGCAGTAGAATTCCATCGTCAAGCATTTCGGAGTTGGTTGCCTTCTGCGGTTTTTTAAAACTTATATAAAGCACATCAGCTTCATCATCATAGTCAATCCACATTCTTTTTTGCGGAAAATTTAAAAGGTGCGGAACTATTTTAGAAATATCGCCGATTATTTGAGAATTTAGTGCTATTTTTTCCATATAGTTTCCTCTTTTTCTAATTTTAACTTATTTGTAAAATACGCAGTAATAATAAATCCATCGTCTTCATCCGTCTCTTTATATACTACAGATAAAAACTTATTATCCGAAATTTTTTTTAAAGCAATTAATGCTCCGCTATAGCCTTTTATTATAATATCTGGGTTTTCTATACAATCCAAAACATCGTCATAATAGCCTGCAAGGTCGTCATGGTTTTCAGTTATATGAAACCAGCGTTCCTCGGTCATTCTAATGCGGATGCCGTTTTTAGATTTTACGATATCGGTCATTCTTATATCAGCGTTCTAAATTAAGCTTATTTTAATAAGATTATAAATATTATATCACAAAAAGAGAAGGGATTATAATATGCCGTTTTTTCAAAAATTGCAGATAGAGTAATGCTTCTTTCATTTGCACCAACATTTAATAGGTATTAATTGTTTTTTAAGAATTTCCGGTAAGCGTTCTTAATTTTTTCTAAGACTTCTTTGTTATCAGTATTTGCAGAATAATTGAATGTGTTTATAGCGGTCAGACTACTATTATATAAATAACAACAAAAACAAAAACTCCCGACCACATCGAACGCAGTCGGGAGTAAGCAAATAAATAAATCTTGTATAATATACATATTATCATTTAATATATATATTTATTTTAAGATGTAAGGGTGGGCGGGTGGGGATAATTAAGCCGCCGCAAAAAGTTAAATAAGATTTAAATTATCGCC
>JAJZBN010000111.1 GCA_021798875.1 bacterium
CTGACCCCTTTAATTTATGTATTTTTTCTTTTACAAATTGCAATCCTTTTTCGCGAATTAAGACTCCTATAACCTCATCCGCAAATGCTTGGGTAATCATGTCGATACCGCTAAAATCTATTGTTACCCCGCTATCTTCATGTAAAAGTTTTTTTTCAATATCACGTCTTATATCAAGTCCTGTAAATCTAGAACCAATAAAGTTATGAGACTGAATATGCCCCAGTTTTATTACTGTTTCTTTTTCCATAATTTTTTAAGTATTCTTTTATTATTTAAAAAATATCGGTTTGATCTTCAGATGGATAAATAAAATTTTCAAAAAATTCATTGAATTCATATCCGTAAAAATTACCGTATAGTTCGAAAGAAACAACTGTCCCGTAATATTTATAATCTAATATACTAAAGGAAATTAATTTGCATTTAAATAATTATTGGTATATAATGCCAATAATTAAAAATAATTAAATCAATAAATGAAGGCAAAATTAATAAAGCATATAAAAGTCAAAGAAGACTGCGGGAACATTATAGAAATCAAGTTATGGCAGGTACCTGTTTCGGCTGATAAACCTCATGGATATAAATATTCACTTGTTTATATAGTGAAGGGAGAGCGGGTTATCGGTTATGATAATTCCGAAGGAAAAGGCGACCATAAACATAACGGAAAAAATACGGAATTATATAAATTTAAAACTATAAGGCGGTTAACGGAAGATTTTATGAAAGATATCGAAGCCTATAAAAATAAAAAAAGAGGTTAATATTATGAAAGTTAAGAAAATTAAAATAGGAATAAAAAGCGTTAAATCTGTTTTGGAAGATTTTGCAAACTCTGCCGAAGCTGTTGAAAAAGGCGAAAAAGTTAAGAGCGAAAGAGCTATTTATTTCGAAAGCATAGAAGGGTTCAGAAAAGCTCTTACCGTAAAAAGGCTTGAGCTGCTCCATACAATAAAGGAAAAACATCCCGAAAGCATTAACGAACTTGCAAGGCTTGCCGGCAGGGATATAAAAAGTATAGCTACGGATGTTAAAATACTTGAGAGCCTCGGCCTTATCGATATGAAAAAGACGGCAGCGGGAGGCAATAAATTGACGCCTACCGTTGAATACGGCAAAATAGGATTAGAAATAGCTGTTTAATAAAAAAATAAAACATTCATAAATAAAAGATTTAAAAATAGAAGAATAATGAGTCTATAATGGGAGCAAATAATCTTAATGTCGTTATTGTCAGATATATCCTTTGCAAAGTTAAAATAACCTATATTTTCAATTTATTATTAAATTTCCGCAAAAGCTTATGGCAGTTAGCAAATAAATAAATTTGACCCCTTTAATTGCATCATGTATATGGGTGTTTTTCCCGCAAACGCAGTCGGGAGATTAAATAAACCTGACACCTTTAATTCGAATTTAAAAATAAAAAACGTTTTATTTGTAACGTTTTATTTGTGAACTTGAATTATTTGGTTGCTATGATAAAATTATAATAGTAATTTTTTAAATTTGCTATAAATTGGCTATATAAATGATTTAAAAAAATAGCGTAATGACAAAAGAAGAAATAATAAAATTCTGGATTGAATCTTCGGATAAAGATTATGAAAGCATGTTAAATATGCATAACATTAAAGCATTAAAGAATATTGTTATGCATTATTCGTAGGTCATCTTGTAATTGAAAAGCTATTGAAAGCCTATTATGTAAAAAACATAGGAATAAATATTCCAAGAATACACGACCTTGAGAAACTTGCAAATAATGCAGGATTGGAATTATCCGAAAAATATGCAAACGAATTGCAGGATATTACTAAATTTAATATTGCCGTCAGATACGATGATTATAAGAAAACTTTTTATAAAAAATGTACCGAAAAATTTACCGAAGAAAATATAAAATCAATTGATAATTTAAGAAAATGGTTAAAAAAGATAATAGCGGAAAAGGATTAGATATAGAAACAGTTTATAATTTAATCTTTAGATATATAGATGTATTAAAAAAAATAAAATTAATCCCATAGAGGTTTATATATACGGGTCTTATGCTAAAGGAACCGCTAACGAATGGAGCGATATCGACGTAGCCGTCGTAGTGGATAAATTTGTCAAAAATTTAGACGGTTACGATTTTGACATATTTCTTACTCGGATGAGAAGAAGTGTTAGTCTTAATATAGAGCCGCATTCATTTCTTCAAAAAGATTTCAATGAGACATACCCGCCTGCATTAGAAATATTAAAAACCGGCATAAAAGTTCCTATATTTTAAGTAAATTTAGGTAAATTAAAGGGGCTAATAAAATAAACTTCCGATTATTGAACCGGTAAAATTGATAAATACCGGAAGGAGTAAAAATGAAGATCTATTTTCTACTATTTCATTTCCGAAATAAACTATTTAAACTACATACAAAATGAATGATTATAAATCGCTATTTTTTTTATTATAAAATAAAATAACCAGAGCAAATTTTTATAGGCTAAAATGCAGTCGGGAGTAAGCAAATAAATAAATCTTGTATCTTAAAAATCAGACTATATTAAACTATATATTAATTAAATAATAACACAGTTGCTGACACCTTTAATTGCCCCCTTTAATTGTTTAATATTTTTTTCTATCCTATCCCTTCTTCTTTTAGTATTGCAAGGACGTTTTCTACGGTATCGTTTATTATAGAGGCAATCTGTTCAGGCGTAAGATTGAGATTTTTGCGGGAATTTATAACATAATTCCGTTTGGCAAGGCTCATTCCTTCAGCTTTACCTTCCATGTAAAAAGGATCTTCTTTAAGATTAATCGTTATAGGCATTTTGGTTTCCTCCAGCTCTTTTACTATTTTAATCAAATTTGGTCTAAGATGCAAAAGGTTTGTCA
>JAJZBN010000112.1 GCA_021798875.1 bacterium
ATATATATCGTATATCACTATATGCTTATATAGATTATTATCATATAATTTTACATAGTCAAATAATCTGCGGTTAATGCCTTTCTATTAAACAACCCCGACCAAATTTCTTCCGGCGTTTTTTGCCTTATAAAGCCCCAAATCTACCCTTTTAAGCAGATCGGCTTCGTTGTCCGAAAAAATTAGCGACGCCACACCCAAACTTATAGTAACCCTTTCTGCTATTTTAAAATCGTGTTCTTGAACTTTTAGCCTCAATCTTTCGGCAAGTTCTAAAGCCGTTTTTATGGGCGTTTCAGGCGCAAGCACCATAAATTCTTCTCCGCCGTATCTCGCAAAGAAGTCGGTGTTTCTAAGCTCTTTTTTGACTAATTTAGCAAGATCTTTTAAAATTGCGTCACCGGTATCGTGCCCGCAGGAATCGTTTATATTTTTAAATCTGTCAATGTCGAACATAATTATAGAAAAGGGCCTTTCGTATCTTTTAGCCAGGTTTAAAAGTTCGGTAAGTTTTAAATCCATTGACCTTCTGTTATAAATTTCCGTTAGAGAGTCAATTTCGGAAAGTTCTTTGTATTTGTCTTTCTCGATTAGCATATTCTGCTCTCTCAATACCAGGTCGGTAACGTCCGTAAAAATTGCAAGACCCGCGTCCCCTCCGTTATAAGTTACCTGCGTCCTGAATAAGTCTATATAGCGTATGTTTCCTGCTTTATCGTATTTATAAATAAAATGGGAAGAAAATTCGTTTGTATGATGCATGTCGAAAAGAGAGACGCTTGAAGAATAAAGCTGATTTTCGTCGATACTGAAAATATCAAAAGGACTGCCGGCAAGAAGTTCTTCTTTGCTTAATCCCAATAAATTAGGAAGAGCCGAATTAAAGTATAATAATTTATCTTTATTATATAAAGCTATTCCGGAATGAATATTTTCTATTAAAACTTTAAAAAGATTTCTTTCCTGTTCTAAAGAATGCCTTAAATTAACCTGTTCGGTAATATCCGTCCAGCTTGCTACTCTTACTATTTCCCCTTTATATCTGACCGAAACCGCAAAAAGATAAATCCATAACTCTTCTCCGGATTTTTTTATTATTTTATCTGTTCGTGAATATTTATGGCCGATATCGCTTAAACCTTTTTTGATAGATTTTTGCAGCTCTTTATAGTATTCAGGCGAAAAAAATTCCCAAGAAAATTTATCTTTTAGTTCTTCTTGAGTGCAACCGAGCATATTCAACAGAGCCGGGTTTGCGTAAATAAATTTTTCTTTGTGTATATCTATTCCTATCGGAATATTTTCGGCAATAATCCTGAACGTATCTTCGGATTCTTTAAGTTTGTCTTCGAGAATTTTCTTTTCGGTTATATCGTTTATAATAACTTGAATAAAAGCCTTACCTTTATATACGGTATAGGTTATAGAAGATTCTACGTCCCTTAATTCTCCGTTTTTAAGCCTGTGTTTAAAAATCGCAAAATTCGACCCTTTCTTTACCGCTTCCATTCTGAAATTTTTTAAGTCTTTATTGGATATAAACGGATTTAAGTCTCTGACCGTCATATTTTGGAATTCTTCTTTTGAATAGCCGTAAAAATCAAGGGCATTTTGATTTGCATCTACTATAATGCCTGAATCGGCATCCGTAATAAATGATATAGCGGGAAGATTTTCAAAAAAAATTTTAAGTCTATTTTCCGAAAGTTCTAATTCTTCTTTCGCCTTTTTTACTATATCGATAGTCGATATAAAATCCGTTATGTTCACATGAGATTCAAAAAAGAGAAAACTATCCGCGTCGTCTCTGAAGGCTTCTACCTTGTAAATCAGCCCTTTGTGGTTATGATTTACGGCTGCGAGATTTTTTTCCTTGTTTTCCAAAAGATCTTTTAACGGGCAGTGTTCTCCCAGCTCGTAGCAGGGTATATCGTAACCGTGAGATATTTTATAGCATTTACAGGATAAACTACCTGCAGTTTTTGAATTTTCTTCAAATTTATTAATGCAGTTATTATCGGTTTTATAAACTTCTTCGGCGGTTTTATTTAAAAAAATTACGTTAAAATTTGCGTTAATTGCCAGTATAGGGCACAGAAGTTTGTCAAAAGCCGAATAATCTTTCGTCGCATATGTTTTCATGAATATTAAACTTCTAAATGTATTTTTTTATACTGTATCGATACCAATTATTAAAATTAAATTAAAATTAAAAAATATCTTATATTAATTTATTCATTGACGGCTTAATATTATACAGACCGCAAAATAAAAATGCAACATTTTTATAAAATTACTGACGTCCAATTAAAACCGAAACGGCTGTATAGTCAAGAACGAAATATACATATTTCCCCTATTTTTCGTTAATCGTTTTGACGTAATTCTATATAACAACATATCATAAAAATTCAGATTGGCAAATAAACATTGGCAAAAAATACGATGTGTTCAGATGGCAACTCAGTTTTCGCCTATATCTTTATGCTATAAAAAAATATACAACTTGACTTTAATATTTATGAGTATATAATCTTTGGGAAGATACTGCTAAGAAATAGAAACAATTTTTATTTAAACATTTTATTTAAACATTTGTCTTAATGCACTTTATATCCATACCTCTATTTGACGTAATTGCGGGAATTTTAGTAGTACTTTTTGCATTCTTCGTCAGGGCGACGATAGGTTTCGGCTCAGGTTTAATATCCGTTTCGTTTTTAACGATACTGCTTCCCATAAGAATTACCGTTCCCGCCGTATTTATACTTGATTTTATCGGAAGCATAATTCTGGGCGCATACGACCTTAAAGAAGTAAAATGGAACGACCTTTCGTATTTACTTCCTTCAACCGTTTTAGGGCTTTTGCTTGGAGCTTACGTATTAA
>JAJZBN010000113.1 GCA_021798875.1 bacterium
ATAAATTTTATATCAATACTAAAGATTATATGAAAATAATAAAATTTTTACCGATTAATTGAAATTTTGCAAAACAAGAGTTATAATTTAAATAAGTGTGCACTTTTCTGAATAATATAATGAACCCATAAATCTGAACAGAATTTTTAAATTTCTTATTCCGTAACTTAAAAATCTGTTAGAATTTAAATTAAGGAATTTAAAAAAATCAAATTTAAAGGGGTAAACCAAAATGAGCAAAAACCGCAGGAATTTTTCACCGGAATTCAAAACGAAACTCGTCATAGAGCTTTTAGAATCCGGCAAGACTCTAAACGAGATAGCCTCCAAATACGACGTGCTTCCCAAAAGCCTTATAACGTGGAAGAAACAGTTTCTTGAGAACGCATCCATAGTCTTCGAAGAATCCGTTCCGTCCAAGAAATACAAAGAAGAACTCAAAGAAAAGGAAGAAAAGATAGAAAACCTCGAAAAGACGCTCGGAAGAACTATCATGGAAAGAGACTGGCTACAAAAAAAAGTAGGGAGCTCGGGCTTGATTGAAAAATTAAGCCTCGTGGACCCTGAGCTCCCGTTATCAATCACAAGGCAATGCGAACTTTTAGAAATAAACAGAACCACCGTCTATTACGAAAGAGCGGCAAAAGAAATCAATAACGCCATATTAAACCGCATAGACGAAATTTATACCGACCACCCTTATTATGGTTACAGGCGCCTGTACGCGTCGCTTCTAATGGAAGGCGTAGATACTAATCCTAAAGAGATTTTAAGGTATATGCGGATGCTTAACATCCAGGCATTGTATCCCAGAAAGAAGAGATTTACGACGTTCCCCGACTCCGCCCATAAAAAATATCCATATCTTCTTAAAAACATGGATATAACAAGGCCTAATCAGGTCTGGGCGTCGGATATCACTTACGTAAGGCTTAATAATGGATTTGCGTATCTTTGTGCCGTAATTGACCTTTATACCCGCAGCATTCTTTCATGGCGGCTTTCTCCGGTAATGGATGAACGGCTCACGCTGTCCGTTTTAAACGATGCGCTGTCGTCCTACGGAAGGCCTGAGATTTTCAACTCCGACCAGGGATCCCAGTATACCGCTCAGGGCTTCATAAATACTCTTATAAAACATAAGATATCCATATCTATGGATTCTAAAGGCAGGGCTTACGACAACATCATTATTGAAAGGTTCTGGAGAACGATTAAGCATGAAAACATCTACCCCTCGGCTTACACCGGCATAAAAGAGGCAAGAGCGGGTATAGATGCCTATATGTATAAATACAATAACGAAAGACTGCATTCGTCTTTGAAATATAAACCGCCGCTATCGGTATATAAGGGGTATTTCAAAGAAGCGGCTTAAATTAACAAGGGTTAAGGCAGGGGGCACATCCCCCTGACCCCCTGAAAGACCATATAAATAAATATAAATAAAAAGGAATAAGAAAACTAAAAAAAACGTCTCGTATATAATATTTCGTATATAATATTTTCATATTAATTTGATTATTTTATTTTTAAATATTTAATTAATTTTGTTATAATTTAGGGCATATCGAATTTGTCTAAGTCGCCGTAAAATGGTAGATTGTTGTCAAGTCTGATAGCCCAAACCCAAACTTGGATAGCAACTTAGTCTTAAAAGACTGTATGGAACGAGATAAAGTTTATTTGGGCGTTTAAAACTAATATTTAAAACTAACTTAAGGAGAAAGAAAATGAATGTTATCGGGATAGATGTTTCTAAGCTGACTTTATCGTGCTTTGACGGCAAAGACTATTTTGAAATTGAAAACAACAAGAAAGCCATTGCTTCTTTCGTTGTTAAAGCGGCTAAAAATAATACGCGGTTTATTTATGAAGCAACAGGTCCTTATTCTTTGATTTTGGATTTAGAATCCATTAATAATGAAATACCTGTTTATAAGGTTAATCCAAGGGATTCGAAACATTTTTCCCAGGCGATAAAAAATAGAAGTAAAACGGACGCTTTGGATGCTAAAATGCTCTGGGCTATGCAGAAGATAGCCAAAGAAGGTGATTATAAGATATTAAAATCTAATAATGTAACCAAAGAGCTTGAAGAATTTCTTTCTTATTACGACTTCTTGCAAAAACAGATAACGGCATTAAAAAACAGGCTTGAAAGCCAAATATTAATAGGAAATAAATGGATAATAAAGGAACTTCAAAAAGAGCTAAAAACCGTAGAAAAAAAGCAAGACAAGGTTGTGGAAAAAATGAAGGGAATCGTTGACAAAGACAAAGAACTTTCCGAACGTTTTAAATGCGTTAAATCATTAAGCGGCATAGGAGATAAAAGTTCTCTTCTCTTAATTATGTTTTTTCTTAAATATCAAAATATTAATAAAAAAGAGCTGACGGCACTGGCAGGACTTGATCCCGTAGAAACGACATCGGGGACATCGGTTAAGAAAAAATCAAGGATATCCAAGAGGGGTTCTGTGCTTTTGCGAAAGATGCTTTTTATGCCGGTGCTGGCAATGACGTATAGGAATACCCCTTTTAAGATTATTTATAACCGCATGATTGAAAGAGGGAAAGAAAAGAAGGTAGCCATTATAGCTATCATGAAGAAAATTCTTATAATAACCCATACGTTATTTATTAAAAATCAGATTTTTGATAAATCTAAATATCTGGCTGCCATAGGAATAAAAAATTTAACAGAGGCATAAAAATTTGCTTGACTTTAATATAGCAACTTGACAATGGGTGCAGTATACAATATTATTGATATTAAATTACTACCGATAAATTTAAGATACTTTAAAGCAGTAGCATCTGAGCGGATTCCCATCTATTTTTTTTTGTGTAGTAAATTTCCCCTTGAGATCGCTGGATATTAATAT
>JAJZBN010000114.1 GCA_021798875.1 bacterium
CCTTTTCCTAATGCCCATTTAATAGCTTTCGGCATAACCGGTTCCGGCAAAACCGAAAGCGTTTTATTGCCGCTTTGGATTAATAAAACCAATATAACGGTTATAGACGGCAAAGGCGATGAAAATGCAAAAATGGTCGCAAGGATTTATAAACCGGAAGCAAATTTTTATGATATGAAGTCGAAAATAAACCCTTTAAAAGGACTTAAAAAAGATGAGATACTCGAACTTTTAAAGAACTCTCTTTATCCTAAAATTATATCTACCGAAGAAGCATTTTATCAGGATTTTGCAATTCAGGCTTTGTCATTTGTGATAGACTACATTGAAAATATTACTTTTGAAAAGTTGTTCTTATCTCTTTTTAGGGATAAGATGAAAAAGCTTTACGATACTTACAAAACTTATTTGTCCGAACCCGAAGAATTAATTTTGTCGGGTATCGTCAATAATACCGACTACGCTTCTTATATATCTAATTTCATGAACAAACTTCAGCCTTTTGCTCTTGCAAAAAACTTAAATTATGAAGATTCAAACAACATAGATATCAAAGCGGACAACTGGTTTTCTTTAAGGAATATCGAAGCGGAAAACTCTTTCGGCAGAATGATAATAGAATATATAAGGCTTGTTAAACCCCGCCAAAGAGATTTTCTTATGACGTTTGCAATAGACGAATTTTCCGATTTAATGTTTTCGTATTTCAGTAAAATCATAAAAGAAATCAGAGGGTTTGGAATTGAAATAGCGCTTCTTACGCAATCGTTTTCCGATGCCGACAGGTTTGACCCGACGCTTCTTGATATTATACTAAACAATGCAAGAAATAAAATTTTTTTCGCTCAGGACGGGTTAAGAAACGAAGACATTTCACGTCTGTTCGGTTATAAAATCGAAGAGGTTAAATCACGCACTATGGAAACTCACGGCACGACAATGGTATCGTCCGGTCAGGCTAAGGATTGGCTCGTTCAGCCGTCGGCGATATCCGCTTTGAAACCTGGAAACGCAATAGGAAAAATATTGATAGGACAGGATTTGATTAAATGCGTTATGCGTTTTAATAATTATATCAATATGGACGAGGTTTTAAGAAATGTATAAAGACCACGTAGCCAAAGCTTTAATTATTATTTTATTAATCCTTTTATCTATCTTTCTTCCGCTTTTGTTCTTAAAAATATTTTACGGAAACCATTTTACTTTTGTATTTGGCAATATGTTCTCTAAAGTTTTTGAGTATGTCAGATACGGATATTTCGGCTACGTTTACGTATCTCCGACAAAGCACTCAAGCGCCATGCTCGGAGTATATTTTTATATAGTTTTGTTTTTATTTTCTTCCATACTTGCTTTTATTTTTGCAAGATTTCTTTTAAAAGAGCCTGATAAAAATATAAAAGATTACTGCGTAAAAAGCGATAAAAAAAGCAGATTTACTCTTGACGTTTTAGACGATAAAAAACGTCTTAATAAATAAAATTTCTAAGAAAAAAAGTTAATAAATTATGAAGATAGACTTTTCTAAAATCAAAGATTTATCGAGTAAAAGAAAAATAAAATTTACTGAAAGAGATATTGCTATTTTTGAATTTTTATCTCTTTACGGTTATGCCGATTTAGATGCGCTTTATATGCTTACAAGAAATTTTTTTCCATGCTCCAAAAACACTTTTAAAGAAAGACTTAATATTTTAAAGGAAGCGGGATATCTCAAAATAGACAGCTATAGTATGCCTATGAGAGATAAAAATAATCGCATTTTTAAGTTTACTCTTGTTGAAGGAAATAGGGCGGCTTTTTCAGGAATAGGTGGAAGAAAACCTAATGTGAAAATTTTAAAGTCTAATTTTTTCCACGAATTTTTTATAATTAGGACGCTTGCCAAATCTAAAGAAAACGGAGACATAGCCTACTCGGAAAAAATGGACGGTTATCCTTTTACAGGCAAAGAAATAAGACCCGATGTTTATCTTTTGTCTCTCAAAATTGGTTTTGAAGTAGAAGTTTCAATTAAGAGGAACTGGCTCGAATATGGAAAAAAATTTGCTGTATTGCAGGATCAATTAGACTTCGCAAGACACAATAATAAAGAAATAGAAATTGATAAATTGATATATCTTGTGCAAAGCGGACAAGATAAAATTTCTTTAATTAAAACGTTTGACAGACTCAAATCTACGTCTATAAATAAAGGTAATAATTTTAAAACTTTTCTTGTTTCGCAGACCATAGACGACCACATAAGAGTGCTTACTTTCGATGAATTTTATGACAGAGATTTAAGCTCATTTTAAATAAAAGATAAAATATTTATATAGTTTTCTATATGCTGGTAATTCATTTTGCCGGCATTTTTTTTCCTTAAAATCGATTTAAAGCCCGCCTATTTTTATCCAAATAGCAAACGTCCTGAAAGAAAAAATCAAGCCTTAAAATTGAAATTTGAAAGCCGTTTTATCGTAAATTTTTTTTATTTAGAAATGAAATTTTTAAACCTAATTAATAAAAATTTTATATCGATTTTTATTTTTTTTTAGACAGAAAATTGTCCGTTTTTTATTCTGCATTTGAAATTTTTTAAATCAAAATTTGCTAAAAATTAATTCATAATCTTAAAAAATTTTTATCTTTTTTTGATAAAAATAATACCATTAAAATCGTTTTTAAGGTCGTATTTTTTTATCGAATAAGAAAATATTCAGGAATAAAATCGTTGCCTTTTAATGCAAAATGCGTTCGATTTTCGGCTATAAAAAAGTATCAAAAAAAGCATTTTACCTCCCCCTTTTAATTCCCTTTGAAAATAGGGGAGTTTGTAGCCTGTTAAGTATTTAATATTATTAAGAAATTAAAAAATTAAAAAACCCCGACAAAGTTGTAT
>JAJZBN010000115.1 GCA_021798875.1 bacterium
GTGCGCCTTATAATGCTTATTAGCTTACAGCCGAACATAGTCGTTGTAATGGGTATAGCGTTATAGGTATAAGCTCCGTAAGTGTAGGTATAAGGACTGCCGGAATTATACACCCGCATTGCAAGTTTATTAAAGTTAGGGTCGGATTGGTTATAGGGCGGGTTTAGGACGGAAAAAGCGTAAACAGGGTTTGCGGAAAAAAATATAACAGCGATTATAAATACTTTCAATATTGTTTGCATAGTTTTTTTGCCATCCTCGTTTCCTTTATAATTTCCGCCGAAAAATTACAAGACAAGGCGGAGTATCCGGATTCAGCAATATAATATTTTTTGCTATCTTTTATTCTATCAAGCCATTTATTTGAAACGGCCCAATTGACGTCCCTTGTAAAATTTTTCGGCATTTTTTCGCCTACGCGGTCAAACATCTCATTCAATTCCAATAAGGTAAAACTACGACGGCCAAGAATATTTTCCATATAACCCGCAAATACCAATATTTTATCAGGATTTCTTTTAGGATTAAACTTCCTGTAATATTCGGCAGGACTTATGTCTATTTTTTTAATATCTTGACATAAGTATATTATTTCTTTCGCTTTATCTTGGTCGATGGTTTTTGCAAAAGATAAACCGGCGCCGGATATATTGATTTTGTATTCAATAGCCATCATATTTTTCCTCCAAACTGCTGCTAACTATTTCTAATTAGCCCTCTAATCAACCATTGGTTGTCTTACCGTCACCGACAAGCCCCATCTGAAAAGGCGGGGTGATTGACTTATTTCTCAAGGAATTCCGACAAATCAGAATATATAAAAGAACCCTCGCCTATACGTTTAACTGTGTCCTCTGCTTCGGGAGCATGAATGCCCTCAACTTCTTTTTTAGACAACGGCTGCCAATTCCCTTCGCATAACTTTATCCCATATATTTTTCTCTTGGATATAGGGCGAGTTTTGCCTTTTCTATCCGTTTCAATACCTAATTCTTGCCTTATTATTATATTCCCGAAAGCAGAAGCCATGACCTCTTGCAAAAAATTCCTAAAACCATCTTCGGCAGCCAAACGCTTCCTACAAGCGATTTCCGGCATTACACGTTTTATCCCTTCCTCCGCCATAAACGCGCTATAACTGCCGTAAAACACGCCTTCAGGCGATACGAAGGCATTTGCCGTTTCCGTCTTATTCATGGAAGAACCGTATATAAAGGTAATACTTTTATTCCCCTGAATCCGAAGAATGAGGTCGGTTATTTCCGCGGCGATTTTGTAGAATTTTGGTTCGTTATAATTCGGGATTTTCATAAAGTTTTTTCCATAATATAAATTTTTCATTTGTGAAGCAGATAAACCCTTATTTGCAATAGGGGTTTCTCTGCGGTTAATTTAAAATTGAGCATTCAAATGACTCGTAGAATTTGCAAATGCCCAGTTTTTAACTATCCCTTTTTTATTAAAAAGAATAGTAAGCACTTTATTATTGTCGGTTTGCGCATGCGCAAATAACCCGACAACAGGAACATAAGCCAAAACTCCGTTATGCGACGTATTACGCGAATACGTCCATTCTGGATCGCCGTTGCCAGCAAATTCTTTGCTTACAGGCTGTCCGAACATCTGGACGATTTGCGATTCTGTAGTCTGCCCCTTGACTATTTTTTGCGATAATTTAGCGTTTGATTCGTTTTTAATAGAACTGTTTCCCATGCTTGCGCCGCAACCTGCAAGAGCGGTCATTGATACTGCTAACATCATAAATAATGCAATTTTTTTCATTTTTAACTCTCCTTTAAAAATTAATGTTAATTTAGCGAACTATCTATTGATAAATATTTTAATAATAATTTTATTTTAAATCGCTTAATTTTTGAGTAACCTTAATAGCAGTGCTGGCTCTTTCTGTAATTGCTTTCTCTCTCCATCTAAGCATTTCATCGACGCCAGGACACACCATCTCAAAAAACCTTTGTTCTTCAAAATTCGATAGAATCAAGATTTCTGCGCCGTTGGGATTGCGGTTTTCTTTTTTACAGGTTTCAAAAATTTCTTTTTCCAACCCCTTTCTTACATCTTCTCTTTCGTCCATAATTTCCTCCTTATTACTTAGTATAAAATTAATAATGTTAATGTCCATATCCGCGCCTGTAAATATAATATATTTCAATATAAACATACACTATCATAATTAAGTTTAATATACCAGCACTAAGAATAACCCCACGGTTATTCGATACCTTCATTAATACTTTATTTAATATCGGTTGATGTATCTGATGTATCGCCACGGGAGCAGACGGCGGCATTAATAAAATAATAGCAGCATAAATAATTCCAAAAATGAATAATGTCCAAATACCAGCCATTATAGCTGCATATTTTGAACTATGCTCTTTATTTTCTCCTGACACTCCCATTTTATCAAGCAATATTTCGGTTTCAATATTTTTTTCCCATTGAGGCATTCTTTCCCAGCGTTCTTTTTCTCTTTGCGCCTCAATTTCGTTAAGTTGCTTTTTGACTGCATTGAGTTCAAGCTTAGCTTTTGCTTTTTTAAGTTTATAAGATTCAAACATTTTTGCCTCCTATTATTGAATATTTTACTATATTTATATAGCGAGGTTCTCCGGAAAAAGAACTTCCAATACAGACCTATCTACGCATTTCCTGAAATATATCGACCTTATAAAAATTTTAATTTTATCACGGTCGAATTTTTCGATTAAAATGCTCAAAGCGTTTCTTAATTCCTCTATATCGTCTTTGCCGTATTTTTCCATTTTGCCTTTTATTTCTTCAAAATCTTCGTATATCGCCTGCGCTATTAAATCTTCCTGAATTTCTATTTCTTCCGATTCACTTTTTGATATATCTCTTTTT
>JAJZBN010000007.1 GCA_021798875.1 bacterium
ATTAAAAATATTAATTTAATAAAAATAAAGTTGCAAAAATATAATTTTTTATTTTATTAATGATTTTAATAACTTACATAAAATATTTTACTTGACAAATAACACAGTTGCTGACACCTTTAATTTACACTTTTAATTTTTTGGAGTGAATAAAACTAATAAATCCTTTTTAATTTTCTTCTTAGCAGGAGGGGCGCTTTGCCCGCAAACCCAATCAGGAGTAGGATAATAAATAAATCTGACACCTTTATTAAATCTGACACCTTTATTTGCCTTTATTTTTTTTAACAAAACCTGCGGATTTAGATATATGACAATAGCGGAATACGCAAATCGAAATTAAACTATATCGTTCTTTAAAGCGTCTCCGGTTGCCGCTACCATAGGATGAAGGGATGGGGTCAACCTAGGTTGGCTTCCGAATTGCATAGTGGCTATGTCCGTAGCAGTTGCATGCATCTGAATAGCTAAACCTATAGTATTGATTAATTCTCCAGTGGTAGAACCGCCCGTAATTTGACCTCCGAGCAGTTGCAAAGAATCTTTTGAAAATATTAAACGGCAATATATTTCTACAGTGCCCGGCATTGAAGCCGGATGGTGGTCTGGGAGCCTCGATTCTCCTATAAGTATGTTGAACCCTTCGGCAACAGCCTGAGCTTCCGTCAAACCTGCTACTCCGAAAGCAAGTCCGTCGATTTCGCTTGAGTAAACCGATACCGACCCCGCATTATATCGGGACAAGCGCAGATTAAACAGATTCATACCCGCTATCCTGCCTTCCGCCGCCGCCGCGGAAGCAATCATTGAATGATTTGCCTTTCTGGTAAAAAAATCCTGCTTATGAGCGCAGTCTCCTACTGCAAATATTTTATTATCTTCCCTGGTTCTCTGAAATGCATCGACCCAGACTCCTCCAGACATAGAAAGCGTTAATCCCATTTTTTCGGCAAGTTTTACGTTAGGCCTTACTCCTATGGCTATCAATACTGCATCGACTTCGATATCATCTTTATCTTTTATTGCAAGTCCTTTTACGTTTTTGCCTGACCCATCGGACAAAATTTCTTGAACCTGAGAGTTTGTATGTATTTTAACTCCCTTAGATTTTAATATTTCTTCGATTCTGACGCAGACGTTTTTATCGAACGAAACCTCTAGAAGATTAGGAAGCATTTCTATTATATGCACTTCGATGCCTAATTTCCTAATTTCGTCGGCAAACTCCACGCCTATGAATCCGCCGCCTATAATCGCAAGCCTTTTAACTTTAGGGATAAGGTCGTTAAACAAACTTTCCAAATAGTTATAATCTTTTTGTATCGTAAAAACGCCGTTAAGTCCGGTGCCTTTTATATTTGGAATAAAATTTTCTCCTCCCATCGCCAAAACAAGTCTGTCGAATTTAATTTCTGTGACTTCTTTTAAATTTTCTATTTTATCCGGCTTGTTTTCAAAAGGACGGTCTGGCGGTATTGCTTCCATATAAGCCGTGCGGCTTTTTACGTTTATCTCTATAATATTCCCTATTAAAAGCTCGCCTCCCGCGGCAACTAAGGGTAGTCTTCCAGCCATGTCTTCGTCGGTTCCGTGAAGCGTTCCGAAAATATACGGAATTCCGCAAGGAATTACGGCATCGAATTCCCTTCTAACTACAAGAACTTTTTTATTTGGCCAGAACTGGGCGGCGGTTATTCCGGTCATCATTCCGGCCGGTCCTCCGCCTACAATAAGCACATCGGTCGTTACCGATTTAACAGTTTTAGTATCCATATAAATTTTCTTCGGCCCCGTTAACATGAAATTAAATGCAATTATATTTTAAATTATATCATACAAAAATGTTTTTAGCCCGCAATCCGCCGTACTCAAAGTCCTGATTTAGAAATTTTTATGCATTATTGTAGTTAAATAATTTAAACTATCGGGCATAATCTATAAGCGTTAGGCATTTTATCTTGTTTAAAAGGTCGAATGCTTCGATTAAACTCTTTAAAGGAATTGCAATATCTATCAGTTTTACCCCTTTTTCGTAAAAGTTTTCTTCTTTGTCGTGAATATTTATGCAGCATACGTCTTTGTTATTTTTATCGTAATTTTTAACCCTCGAAATTAAATAATCAACAAGATATTTTTCATCGTCGAAAATATCGTACTGAAGTTCGTAATTAACCGCTGCAAGAAGAATATTAAAGCAGTTAAGACCCGCGCCGGACATTCTGTTAAAGCCGTCGGATATATATTTATAAAACTTATCCGACGGTTTAATAAATTCAAGATGATTTATAAATATCTCTTTTACCGCTTTGTCTATAATAGGCTCGTTTTCCGTAAAAAAATAATCTACGCCGTCTTTTTCGAAAAGCATATCTTCGTCTTTTACGTTTATATTTAAGACCGTGAATTTCCTGTTGGAAAGCCTGTTTAAAATAACTTCTATGCTGCCTTCTGCAATATAATGCGCCGCAGTTTGACTTAATCTCTCAAATTCTTTATATATTTCTTTTTCTATTATTTCAGCCTTTTCATAGTCTTTTTTATTGATTTTCAGTATAAACGATACGCCGTCTTTTTCGAATTCTATAGGAATAGAAGCTTTATTATAAAAAGTATATTTATCGGAACCTTCCGAGCAGAGAGAGCCTCTTACGTTTTTCGTATAAATTCTCTGCCTTTCGTCGCCCGTCTTACCCCCGAAAGATTCGTTGTTTAAAAGATATACCTCATCGCTGAACTCGATATTCCAGACCACGGTTGGATTTTCGGTATTGCAGTCGTATCCGTAATGCGCATTTATGGGATGCATCGTAAAACCAACTCCGTTGCAGAGATATTCTACTATATTTCGTTTTTTAATGCCGCCGCCGTTTTTTTGATTCATGTATTTATTTATTTCTTATACAGACTTTGTCTTTCATTAATAATTTACATCTTGGTTACTTTTGAAAAATCGTAATATTTAGCAGTAATAAACGAGCGGTTAAAAATATTTCTTTGCATTCCTGCTTTGTTACATTATGCTTATAACAGTTTTTAAATTCATTGGCTTTATCCCAATTGAATCCATTGCATTATTTAAGTTTGTCTATAATATCGCCATCTATATAAATAAGTATATTTTCATAATATACAAAAATCAAGATTAATTTTTCCTTGAAAATAAAAATACCCGCTTTTTAGGGCGGGTATCAGGGAGGTGATAGAGAGAAAAGCTATTAAGTTAAGAGTCTAAAATGCAATCCTTGCCTGCATGAAAAAGGCATTGGTCTGCCCCATCCATTGACCGTATTCTAAATATTGCGGGCTTGTCGATGCTATGTTTCTATAGTTGCTGGCATTTAAGAACTGGTAATTCTGCCAGTCGGCGGTCAGGGTTACGTGTTTATTAAGGCGATATGCCACGCCGGCTACGCCTCTTTGGAAATCGTAAGGATTTCCGCCCGTAAGAGCATCTCCTGTAGCGTTATAATTTGTAGCCTCGTAATAATATCTTTGTATAAGCCCGAAAACGCCGAATTTTGTATTTGGGATATTGTAATATCCAAAAGCGTCGTATCCGTGTTCGACGTTATGTCCGTCATATAAACTTGTTATTGCAGGCATTGTACTGGAAGTGTAGCATCCGTAAACGCCGGTTTCTATACCGCAATAACTATTGGCATCCCCGCTTTCACCTGCGCCCGGTTCTACGACGTGGTTTATTGCATAATCGTACTGCAATGCAATATTTGCATTAGGCGTTTTATAGTCTAATACCGCCGAGACTCTCGTTTCGGGACTGTTAGTATTCGGACCTATTGCCGCATCTCCAAAACTTGAATTATCTTCCGCCCAGGCATAATATCCGCTTATGCTTAGTCCGTTTAAAGCGGAATCCGCGCCCAAAGGATAAATGGTTAATCTTGCCTGAGGAGATTTCTGGTCAACCGTTTCGTTTGCGTGAAATGCGGCGTTATCAAAAAAACCCGCGTTATACGCAAGATAAACCTTTCCGTTTGATCTGTATTTACCGGAAACGCCGAGTCCCGCCTGAGTAGATGTTACGTTTAAGAAACCCCAAGGCGTTCTTTCCGCAACGTGATAACCCAATAAACCGTCTTCCCATGCGACCATAGGAGTCGGAAACTGTCCAGCTTTCAAATTAACGGTTAAACCGTTCGCATCGTAAACATGATTAAACTGTAAAAATGCGTATTTAAGCCTGAAATACTCGTTGCCGCCTGTAGATCCTCCGCTGGAAGCACTATTGTCCGATTTATTAATATTTGGTGTAATTTTTAAAAACCAATTATCCTTATGATACAGAAATATTAAATATGCTCTGTTTACGTTAAACGCGTTGTAGCCGTTATTGCCGGTTGCAGGCGGATTTTCCTGAAGCTGCATCGAACCTTCCGTTAATCCGGTCTGAGTGTAATATCCATAACCCATATAAACTAATGCGCCCAATGAAACGTTTTTCGTCCACGCCGGAAGGGTTTGCCCCTTGACTGTTTTCAGCGAAGCCTCTAACTTCTTTTCCGTAGTTTTTAAATTGTTAATCTGCTCATTAGTTTTTGCCGCATTCGGCTTTAACAGCTCATTGATGACGCTCTGTCCTACTTTTACCCTGCCCGGTCCAGGTTTTAAAAATATTTCGCCTGTGTTGGGGTTTTCGTAAAGGGCGGCTCCCGATGCGCAAGCCTTCCCTGCCCCGCTGAACGCAAAGACTAATGCCAGAACTGCGGCCGTCGCAAATATAAATGCCGGCAGCATATTCAATCGCATCGTCTTTTTTGTTTCGTTAATTTCGTGCATGACTTCCTCCTCTCTTTTAGTTTGGTTTGCTTAATTTATATATATTGAAAAAAGGTGTCAGATTAATTTTCCTTATATATAATTTGATTTATGCATATTTTTTCAAGCGGAAAATAAAATCTGACACCTTTTTCCGACCTTTCTGATTTCATATTTATTCTAACAAACGAATGTTACAATATTATTACAGTTATGTTAAATTTTCGTAATAATTTATTTTTTTATCTAAATTTCTGGATTTGCTATTAATTATAGAGATTTGTAATTGGGGTCGGTCAGGAAAATTTAGGATAATTCAGGATAGATGAATAAGAAATGATAATGGAAAATTAAGAATATTGCATACACTCCTATCATTTATAAAAGAAAAAGGTGTCAATTTTTTTCCGACTAATAATGCTGCAACAATTAATAACAATTTATAGTAAAATTAATCTGACTTTTTCTTTTATTGCATAACTCCCGATAAGACTTCCATTTTATTCTTTTTATCGGTTGCAAAATCGGCGATAGAGTAAGAATTCAGGGCATTTATCAGAATTTTTCTTATATCGGTCCACATATAATGAACGTCGCAGATGCCTATTTCATTGCAGGCGGATTTATTTACCGCGCACCGGTTTAGCAGGATAGGACCGTCGATAATTTCGATAACCGTTTTTATCGTAATATTTTCGGGCTGAGTATTAAAAGTGAAACCGCCTTTAGTACCGGTGAAAGAGTTAACGATACCGCTTTTTGCCAATGTTTGAAATATTTTCGACATAAAGGAAGCCGGTGAATTTGTGTTTTTTGCAATATCTTTTACGAAACACACCGTTCCTGCGGGCTGTTTCGCCATATAAACCAATCCTCTGATAGCATAATCGCTGGCTCTTGAAATATTCACGTAAACACCTCTGAATAAGATATGAATTATCTTTATTATTATATAATATAGGGTAAAAAAATGCCCTATAAAAAATTAAGGGGGGTTAATTTTATTATAGGGCTTTTTTGGTAAAGGTTAAAATATATACATAATAAAAATCAATAACTGCTGTCGTCCATTTTTACCTTTAAGCCAAACTTTTTATATGCGTAAATTGCATATATTAACACAAGCGGCAAACCAATAATAGTAGCAATAAGCATTACTAAAAGAGTAAAATGGTTTGAAGCCGAATTATAAATATTTAAACTGTATTTTGTATTAATCGAAGATGGAACTATATTCGGAAATATGCCGACTGCCAAACTTGCAACAGCGCCTATAATAGCGACTACGGAATATGCAAAAGGTTTTATATCGCTTGTAGATCCTGCCGTTAATATAACTCCTATAGCTCCTATCAGCATTATAACCGGAACAATGTCCCCTATTATGCCGAAACTGTTGCCGAGAAGCCTTGGGGCAAATATAGGAGAAATTATTAAAAACAATAAAGTAACGATTATAAAGGCTACCGCAAATCCTTTTGCATAAGATCTTGCCCTATGCTGGACTTCTCCTTCTGTTTTCATAATTAAATAAGTAGAACCGTGCATTAAAAACATGAAAAGAGATATAAGACCGCCTACTAAACCGAAAATATTTAAAAGGCTAAAAAGCGACTGATAATCGATATGCTCTTTATTCAGCGGAACTCCCATTAATATATTTGCTATAGCCACGCCGAGAAGTAAAGCAATACCTAATCCCGTTACTGTAATGTCGGTATCCCAAAAGTTTCTCCATTTTGCAGTTTCTACTTTACTTCTAAATTCAAATGAAACCGCCCTGAATATTATCAGCCAGACGACAAGCATCATAGCAAGATAGAACCCGCTGAAAATAGAAGCATAAACCAATGGGAACGCTGCAAAAACTGCTCCGCCTCCCAATATAAGCCACACCTGGTTTCCGTCCCAAACCGGACCGATTGCGTTAATAACGTATCTTTTTTCTTCATCGTTTTTAGCTATGAAATTTAAAAGTCCTCCTACGCCGTAATCGAATCCGTCCATAACCGACCAGCCCAAAATGATAACGGCAACAAGAATAAACCATAATATATTTAAGTTCATGATAATAACACCTCCTAAATTATTTAATTTGCTGCCTTTGCAGATTCGCCGGCAAGTTCGTCTTTTCCTTCATATCTTTCTCTTAATTCTCTTTTGAACAGATAAATCGCAAAAGAAGCCAAGGTTAAGTAAATTAAAACGAACATAACTACAGACAAGCCTACATCCAATACATTAACGTTCTTCGAAACTGAATCGACCGTGGTTAAAAGACCGTAAACCGTAAACGGCTGCCTTCCGATTTCGGTCGTAAACCATCCCAATTCAATGGCAATTAAAGGCAAAAACGTAGAAACCCACAATAATTTTAACATCTTCGGGCTGTCGAACAATTTGTCTTTAAGCAGAAGATATAAAGCTATCAGCATAACTAAAGCAAAATAAAACCCAAAATACATCATTATATGAAACGACCAAAATACAATCCATACAGGCGGAAACATAGCGAGAGTCAATTTGGTGTGATCTAATTTTGAATCTTTTTTATTAATATATCTTATAGCCGCATTTAAACCCATAACTTTTGCCGCAGGATTTAAATATGAAAGCATACTTAACATACTTGGAATACCTATTTGCGGACCGTTAGATTCTGTAGCATTATTTGGAAGAGCAAAAAGGGTTTCCGGCGCATATTTCTGAGAATGCCAGAGAGCTTCCATCATCGCAAGTTTTGTAGGCTGATATTTAACTACTTCTCTTGCACCGATATCGCCGACCAATATCTGTCCGCAAGCAACGATTACGCCGACTATAACGGCTACTTTCAAAGCCTTCCTCATTACCATATCTTTATTATTTTTAATTAAAAACCATGAAGCGACGCCAGCCATAAAAAAAGCTGCATATTCCCATGCGCCTACAATGACATGGGTAAATTCCGACGGAAAATAAGGATTAAATACCATTTGCCAGAAATTAGTCATTTTAGGTATTCCATTAGAACCTATTTTATAACCTGCCGGCGTCTGCATCCATGAATTTGCCACTAATATCCATACTCCGGACAAAGTAGAACCGAATGCGACAAGTATAGTAGATACCCAATGCGCTTTAGCAGAAAGCCTGTTCCATCCGAGAAGCATAACGCCTACGAAAATTGATTCCATAAAAAATGCAAACAATCCTTCGATTGCAAGAGGCGAACCAAATATTGCGCCTACGAAAGAGGAATACTGCGCCCAGTTCGTTCCGAACTGAAACTCCATAACAATTCCCGATGCAACGCCTACTACAAAGTTAATAGCGAATAATTTTGCAAAAAAACGGGTAACTCTTAAATACTCCTGATCTTTGGTAAAAACATAAATTCCTTCGGTTATTATAAGAAGCAAGCCCAAACCAATGGTTAAGGGCGGGTAAAGAAAGTGGAAAAAGGCCGTCATTCCAAACTGGATACGCGCCAGTAATAAAGCTGTACTATCCATAAAGCACCCCTTAAAGTTAGAAAAAAAATTAAATTAAAATTAAATAAGAACAAATGTAAAAAATACAATATATAAATCAATAAAAATTCAACATCATTTAATTAAATTTTATCTCACATTTTTAGATTGTCAAAAAAAATAATCAAGACAAATTTAATCCTATTTATCTTATTTATACCACATGCAAAAAAATTGTCAAGAAAAAAATTAAGAAAGTCTAAATTATTTGATTTTTACTTATTAATGTGCTTCCGCCCAGTTTTTTGCGATTCCGATATTTACGGTCAGAGGAACGCCTGAAAGAAGATGTTTATCGGTCATTAGGGGTGTGATAACTTTTGCGAATTCATTTGCCATCGATTCTTCGACTTCGAATATAAGTTCGTCGTGAACCTGCAAGAGCATTGTTGCGGAGTTTTTTAGAGTTTCGTCGTTTTGAACGTAATTATAAATATTTACCATGGCGATTTTAATTATGTCGGCGGCGGTTCCTTGAATGGGAGCGTTTATTGCCGCCCTTTCGGAAAACGACGACAAATTTTTTATTCCGGAATTTATGTTTTCTATATAGCATTTTCTACCGAAGGCTGTTCTGACGAATCCGTTAGTCTTTGCTTCTTTCACGGTTCTTTCCATATATTCTTTAATAGCGGGATGGTTTTTAAAATATAAATCTATGTACCGCCTTGCTTCTTCCGATGAAATACCGAGTTCTTTAGATAAACCGAAAGGGCTCATCCCGTAAATTATTCCGAAATTAATCACTTTCGCTTTTCTTCTCATATCTTTATCGACCGCTTCAGCGGCAATTCCGAAAATTTCTCCGGCGGTTTTTGCGTGAATGTCTTCACTATTTTTGAAGCTTTCTATTAACGCCGTATCTCCGGAAATTGAGGCCATTACCCTTAAATCTATCTGCGAATAGTCCGCCGAAAGAAGCGTGAAGCCGTCTTTTGCTATAAAAGAGCGCCTTATTTTAATACCTTCTTCTCCGGAAACGGGAATATTTTGAAGGTTGGGGCTCTGGCTTGCAAGCCTTCCGGTTGAAGTCGTTATTTGAGAAAAAGACGTGTGAACCCTGCCGTCTTTGTCCGTTTCCCTTAAAAGCACGTCAACGAAAGAAGTCTTAAGCTTAACTTTATTTCTGTAAGATATTAAACTGTCTAAAAATAAAAGATAGTCTTTTAATGTTTTATCTTCGTTGCCGTTTCCAAGCAGTATTTCAAATTCCGCTTTTAAAGTCTGAAGTACTTCTATATCGGTGCTGTTTTTTTTGACGCGCTTAAATTTCATCTCGTCGAACATGATTGCGCTTAACTGCTTCGGCGAATTTATATTAAATTCTCTGCCTGCGATTTTATGTATTATTCCGGTGAGTTTTTTTGAATCCGAATCTAAAGATGCCGATAAAGACATAAGCATGTCTTTATCAACTTTAAATCCTGCTTTTTCCATTTCGAGAAGGACCGACGAAAGGGGCATATCTACTTCGTAGAAAAGATGCTTTAAAGCGCCGTCCGTTTCTATTTTTGTTTTTAAAATTTTATACAAGTGATAGACGGTAAGAGCATAATTGTTTAACTCTTCCGACGGTGACGGCTTAAGCCCTTCTTGAAATTCCGTTTTTATATCTTCGAAAGTATGCTTGTGTTTTATCGGATTCAAAAGATAGGAAGCGATTTTTATATCAAAATAAAGCCCGTTAAATTCAATTCCGTTATTTTCCAGAAACAGTTTTGCGGCATTGAGTCCGCATCCTATTTTTAAAACGGAATCGTCTTTCAATAAATCCTTTAAATGTTTATCGTTGAAAATATCTTTGAGTCCGTATGATGCCTGTCCCGTTTTTTTAGTATAAATATATATAGGATTTAATTCATCGTCGAATAATTCTTTCTTTTTTTCGGTAAAATCGATATAAATGGAAAGAGATTCGCCGTCTTCGGAGAAATTTAGAGAAGCGTAAGAATTGGTTTCGGCTTTTATTTTAACGCTATCATTATTGCTTTTATCAACATCATCGGCATAATTATCGGCCAGACTTGTCTTATTATCTTCAACTCCTAAATCTTTTATCAGGGAATTAAATTCAAGCTCTTTAAAAACTTTATAAAGTCCTTCTTTGTTTTTTTCTTTTAAAATAAAATCTTCAAGGGAGTTAAATGCTTTTTTATTTTCTGCGGATATTTCCAAACCAGGTATAAAATACGCCTCATTTAAACTAATATCTTCATAGAAAGATGCAAGTTCCAAACTTTTATAGGCATCTTCCTTATAATTCACTAAAAGATCTTTGAGTTTCGGCTTGTTTATATTATCTATGTTTTTGTAAATGCCGTCTAAATTTTTATATTCTTTAATCAGCGCAAATGCGGTTTTCTCACCAATCCCTTTAATTCCGGGTATATTATCTGACGAATCGCCCATAAGCGCCAAAACATACCTGTATTCTTTCGGCTTTATTCCGTTTTCTTCCTCAAAAATTTTTTTTGTTATAATTTTATTTTTGAGGGCATCAAACATGAAAACTTTATCGGAGAGCAGTTGCTTAAGGTCTTTATCGCTGCTGACTATGCAGATAGACGCACCGATGCCTTCAAAATTCTTTACGGTTTTGGCAATTAAGTCGTCCGCTTCGTAACCGTTAAGTTTAAACGTTTCAAACCCGAGCAGATAAGAAATATCGGTTAAATAATCTACCTGCGAAACTAAATCTTCGGGCATTCCTTTTCTGTTGGCCTTATATTTCTCGTACGACTGCTTCCTTAAGCTCTCTTTGGAATCGAACAGACATGCGCCGTATTTTATATCCGCCTCCTTGATTAATTTCATGAGCATTCTGGTATATCCCAAGGCGGCGCCGGTAGGTTTTCCTTTTGAATTTGTAAGCGGAGGAAGGGCATAAAACGCCCTGTAAAAATAGGAACTGGAATCTATCAAAAAAAGATCGGCTTTAATGGAGTCTTTTTCCATTTTTTTATTTACTTCTCGGAACGTCTATTACGTGGGTAAAGGCAAATCTATCGCCGAGCCTGTCGCCTTCCGGACTTTTTATAATAAAATAGATTTCTGCCGCATATATAATAGCTCCTATCACGACTAGAAGAAAATAGCCCAACAAAGGGATGAAAGAAAAAAGCAGGGGAACGGCAATAAAAGAATTTCTTATAATGGATTCTTTAAATTCCGGCTGTTTATTGTCTATGCCTGTCGTAACTTTTAATCCTATCAGTCTTTTGCCCAGACTCGCCCCGTCGAAAAAACCGTCTGCAATCAGAAGATAAAGAACTCCCGCAAGATAGCCGTAAGGGTAAAACATCTCGCTTAAAAATCCGAATATAAGCAAATCTATAGCCTTTGCGATAAATCTGTGAAGGACGTTTGCTTTTTTATTCATAAATCAAAAATTTATTATAGTAATTATTTATCGCCGGTTAAAGCGGTTCTTACTCTTATCGGTTCGTAAATACAGTAAGGCTCTTCTTCCATATAATCGCCCTTTTCGTAATACGCTCTTGCTCTGCAGCCTTCGCAAACTTTTTTATATTCGCAGATACCGCATTTGCCCTTTAAAAGCCCCGTATCCCTTAAATTTAAAAACACCTCGGAGCCGCTCCATATCTCTTCGGCAGACTGCTTTGTAACGTCTCCCGCCTGAACGGGAAGATATCCGCAAGGCTGAACAATTCCCTTTCTCGATATAAACATCACTCCGCTTCCCGCAAGGCATCCTTTGGTAACTGCATTCATTCCGTGCGTTTCCGGAGTTATAGTTATGCCTGCGTCTTTTGCCTTTTTATGCATAATTCTGAAAAAATGAGGCGCGCAGGTTGCTTTTAATTCTATTTTACCCCTTAGTTCCATAGTCTTGTCGTAAAACCATGAAAGTATATCTTCGTATTTCTGCTTATCGAGCATCTGGGAATCGGCTATCTGAACTCCGCATCCGACCGGCACAAGCATAAATATATGCAGGGCTTTTAAATTGTTTTTAACGGCTAATTCGAGTATATCCGGCACTTCGTCTTCGTTATGCTTTGCTATAGTAGTGTTTACCTGAACTTCTATACCTTCTTTCTGCAAATTTTTAATGCCGTTAAAAGCGCTGTCGAAAGAACCCGGTATCATCCTGAAAGAATCGTGGGTTTTTGCGTTTGAACCGTCAAGGCTTATCGAAACTCTTTTAATGCCGCTTTCTTTAATCCGCTTTGCAGCTTTTTCGTCAACTAAAGTTCCGTTGGTAGCAAGCGCAACTCTTAAGCCTTTTTTCGTAGCATATTCTGCTATATCGAAAATATCTTCCCTGTAAAGCGGTTCGCCTCCGGTTAAAATAAGTATCGGACTGCTGAATTTGCATAAATCGTCTATTACGCCGAAACACTTTTCGGTAGAAAGTTCGTCTTCCTGTCTTTCCATCTGCGCTTCAGCCCTGCAATGAACGCATTTTAGGTTGCATCGTGCGGTAAGCTCCCAGAAAACCAATCTCAGTTCGTTTTTTTTGGGCATTACTCCGCCGTGCATCATGCCTGCCGGATGTCCGTGCGGATGAGACATATGGTTATTTTGCATCGTATATCTCCTCTTCGGTTAAATAACAGGCCGGATCCGGCGCCCATAAGTCGTCTTCTTTCGCCTCGGACCTAACCCTGAAATTTCCGTTGCAAATATCAAGCCATTTGCAGGTTTTGCATTTTCCTTTTACGTATTCTTTTTTGTTTTTAAGCTGTTTCATTAAAGGATTTGAGGTATCCGTCCATATTTCGCTGAAATTTCTTTCCTTAACGTTTCCGAAAGAATAGTGTCTCCAAAACTGGTCGGCATAAACTTCTCCGTCCCAGCTTACGCATCCTATGCCAACTCCCGAACTGTTTCCGCCGTTCATTTTAAGGAGGCTCATAACATTAGCGGCTTCTTCGGTTTTGCCTTCTTTTAAAAGTTTTAAATAAATATAAGGGCCGTCGGCATGGTTATCCACCGTAAGGACTTCTTTCTGATTGTCTCTGGCATAAATCTCTTTAGTCAGTTCAAGTATCGTATCTACAGTCTGCCTCGTCTCTTCATGCGTTAAGTCCTCTTCCATTAGCTTTGTTCCTCTTCCGGCATAAACAAGATGATAAAAACAGATTCTTGGAATATTTTCTTCTTCCATGAGTTTGAAAATTCCGGGTATTTCCTCTGCGTTTCTTTTGTTTATCGTAAACCTTAGTCCCACCTTAATTCCTGCTTCTTTAGCATAATTTATACCTTCTATCGCTTCCCTGAAAGCGCCTTTTTTGCCCCTAAACTTGTCGTGAACAGGTTCTAAACCGTCCAAACTTACGCCAACGTAAGATAATCCGACTTTTTTTAATTCTTTTGCCAGTTCTCTCGTAATAAGCGTTCCGTTTGTAGAAATAACCGCTCTCATGCCTTTTGATTTTGCGTAAAAACACAGATCTAGAAAATGCGGATGCATTAAAGGTTCGCCTCCGGAAAAAAGCATAACCGGAGAACCGAAAGCCGATACGTCGTCTATAAAAGCTTTTCCCTGCTCTAGCGTAAGCTCGTTGTTGTATTGCAGGTTTTTAGACTGCGAGTAGCAGTGTACGCAGTTTAAATTACAGGTTCTCGTCATATTCCATACTATAACTGGTTTTTTATCTTCCGAAAACTGCAAAAGATGCGACGGCAGTTTGCTCGACATGCGCCCGTATCTGAGTGCGTCCGAAGCGTGAACTCCTCCGCAGTAAAGTTTTGAAATTCCTATCATTTATATCTTCTCCTTTAGTTTTTATTTTGAAATTATTTACTTGAGATTGATTCGCTCGCAATGACAATATGGAGTCATCGTGGGCAAATTTTTGACTGCTTTTTCAAATATTTAATTCCGCTTTACTTTATAATAATCGACTATTCCGTCTATAAGTGAATCTATATTAACGTCTTTAGATATTATATCAGATTTTATACCAAATCCCAATGCATATTCGGCTGTTTTGTTTCCGATGCTTGCAAATTTAACGCCGGAAGAAACTACTTTTTGCAAAAGATTTTCGTCGATATTTTTTAAAGCGTTTACAAAATTTTCTACGGTGGAATAGCTTGTAAAAGTAACCAGAATATTTTTCAAATCTAAATTTTCCGGCAGACCTATATTTTTGCCGGTCTTTTTTAGGGAAACGAAAACTTCTCTTATGGCCTCTTTAGACTCTTCCGGCACTACGGTTTCGTAAACGGGCAGATTTTCGACGAGGGCTCCCTTGGCAGCAAGAAATTCCGGAAGAGCTTTATTAATTTTTAAAGCCTGCGGAAAAAGAATCTTTTTAGCTTTAATATCGATGTCTTTTAAAGCATCGATTATTCCGTCCTGAGAAGGTTCTGCAGGAACGATATCTGGAATTATCCCATATTTTAAAAGTTCCTCTGATGAAACTTTGCCTACCGAAATAATTTTTTTATCCGATAGCACTCTTACGTCCATTCCTTTTGAGAAAAAACGGCCGAAAAATCCGGCAACGGCGTTTGCGCTGGTAAAAATCAGATAATCGTAACTTTTAATATCGTTTATGGCTTTGCCTATTTTTGCTTCGTTTATATTTTTGCTTTCTTTTATTATTTTTATAAGCGGGAGATTTATGACGAATGCGCCGAGTTTTTTAAGTTTACCCGAAAGCGTTCCCGACTGCCCCTCGCCTCTAGTGACTATAACGCTTAGACCGCTTAACTGCCTCGTCTCGAACCAGTTCAGCGTATTTCTTAATTTTACTACGTTGCCCACGATTAATATCATCGGGCTTTTTAATCCTTTTTTTTCTACCTCTTCGGCTATAGTGCTTAAAGTGCCGACGGCGGCTTTCTGGTTTAAGGTAGTTCCTTCCTGAATAACCGCGCAGGGAGTATCTTTATCTTTTCCTGCTTTTATTAAATTTTTAGTATTGGAGTCTAAATTTTTATAACCCATTAATATGACTATAGTATCGGCTCCCGCCAATCCTTTCCAGTTTATCGTGCTTTTTTCCTTATGCTCCCCCTCGTGTCCCGTAACGATGGCTACCGTAGAAGCGTAATCCCTGTGGGTCAGCGGTATTCCCGCATAAGCCGGAACGGCAAAGGAAGAAGAAATGCCCGGTATTACCTCAAATTCGATATTGTCTTTAAACAGCCTTTCGGCTTCTTCGCCTCCTCTTCCGAAAAGATAGGGGTCGCCGCCTTTAAGCCTTAAAACGATGCTGTTGTTTTTAGCTTTTTCAGCAAGAAGTTCGTTAATGGAATATTGAGGAAGAGTGTGGTTCGAAGATCTTTTCCCTGCATAAATTATTTCGCATCCTTCTTTTGCGTAAGCTAAAATTTCCTCGGAAATAAGGCTGTCATATACTATTACGTCGGCTTCGCCGAGAATTCTTTTGGTTTTAAGCGTAAGCAGTTCGGGATCTCCGGGCCCGGCTCCCGCAAGATAAACTTTGCCCGTTTTTTTAACTTTTTCAGTCTTCATATGTTCTTATAATCCCTTTTATAATTTAGTTATTTTATTATTAATATTTTTGTTTTGTTTCACAAATTATTTTTCCCGAGTATTCCAATAGCGCCTTTTTCGATAAGCATTAAGGCTAAGCCGCTGCCGATGTTTTCATAATCTTCTTTATTGCCTTTAAATTCGTCTTCCAAATATTCCCCTACAGTATTCGAAACAAAACCTTTTATGTAAATTTCACCGTCTTTAATGTAAGCATATGCGCCTACCGGCGAAGCGCACCCGCAGTCCAATGCCCTAATGCACGCCCTTTCCGCAAAAACAGCTTTAAAAGTATCTTCGTCGTTTAAAGGCTTCATAACTTCTTTAATATCGTCTCTGTCTGTTCTATATTCTACTGCTATTACTCCCTGTCCGCACTGGGGTATATATATAGAAGGGTCTAAATATGCGTCTATATAAGACTGAAGATTAAGTCTGGCTAATCCCGAAGACGATAAAACTATCGCATCGAAAAAACCTTTTTTAACTTTTTCGAGCCTAGTATCTATATTGCCTCTCAAAGGTTCAAATATAAGCCCTTCGTAATACCTGTCCAAAAGAGAGCGTCTTCTTAAACTTGAAGTGCCGACGATCGCGCCTCTTTTTAAAAATCCGGTTAAATCTTGGATATAACCCGTTAAAGGCGATTGCGGTTTTTCCTTAAGTATTATGCAGTCGCTTGGATCGTCTCTTTTAAGGGTTACGCCTATTTCCAAGCCTTCCGGAATTACTTGAGGCACGTCTTTTAAACTGTGGACGGCAATGTCTATATCTCCGCTAAAAAGCGCTTCTTCTATTTCTTTGACGAACAAACCTTTTCCGCCGAAACTGCTAAGCGAAGCATTTAAAATTTTATCTCCGGTCGTTTTTACCGTTATTATTTCAACTCTTATATTTTCATTTAAACTTTCGTAATGCGATTCCAGCCTGCTTTTAACGAGATTTGCCTGATATAAAGCCAGTCTGCTTCCTCTTGTTCCTAATTTGATTTTCAAAATTCGCCTTTTTAAATTTTAGATTATTTTATTTTACAAGTTTTATTTTATTTTCGTTATATTCAGATAGTGACTCTTCTGCAGTTTTCGCATTTTCAGGTGTCGTTTCCGAAATGCGCTTTTTAAAAACTTCGGGGCAATCTTCCGCATCAAGATTAAAAAGAGCCTTGACTGTTTTAATAGAATTTATTCCGTCGGGATTTAAAGACGATTTTTTAATTAGCATGGTCGGTTCATGAAGCAGTTTGTTGGTTAAAGAATTAACCGCTATATCTTTTTCTTTTTCGTCGGTTATATATCTTGACAGTTCGGATTCGAGCAGATTTTTAATTTTATTTCTTAAAGATATTATAACCGGAACGGCATTCAAAGATTCTTTCCAGTTCATAAACTCGCCTACCGACGCATTTATCAAATCTAAAGCCGCATCCGCTTCACGCTTCCTGACTTCTATATTGTTTTCAATCATTTTTCCGATATCATCGATGTCGAATAAATAAACGTTTGGTATTTTATTTATTTCCGGATCTATATTCCGCGGCATAGAAATATCTATTAAAAACAACGGTTTCTGTTTGCGCATTTTTATAACCGGCAAGATATCCTCATACTTTAATATATAATCTTCAGAACCGGTCGAACACAAAACTATATCGGAATTGGGCAAATTTTTATAATATTCCGAAAAATCTATTACGTGTAAATATGTTTTTTCCTTGTCTTCAAAAGATTCTTCGACGAAATTGCGTGCTTTTTCGGCGGTTCTGTTTGCTATATTGATATTTTTTACGCCGTATTTTATAAAGTGTTTTACTGTAAGTTTGCCCATTTCTCCGGCACCGAGAAGAAGCACTTTTTTATCTTCCAAACCGTTAAAAATTTTGCGGGACAGTTCCACGGCGGCATAGCTGACCGAAACCGGAGAAGCCGCTATTTTAGTTTCCGTTCTGACCGTTTTTGCGCAGTTAAAAGCTTTATGGAAAAGTTTATTTAAAAACTGTCCGCTTGTATTAAACCTGCATGCCTCGTTATAAGCTCCTTTTAGCTGTCCCAGTATCTGCGGCTCTCCGATTATCATGGAATCTAAACTAGATGCTACCGTAAAAAGATGCCTTACGGCATCTTCGTTAAGATACATATATAAAATTTTTTCCTTTTCCAAATCGTCGAAAAAATACTTAGCGATGTAATTTTTAATTGCGTGCCCGCCTTTTCCCTGAGTCCAGTAAGAAAGATTCATAATAAATTCTGATCTGTTGCATGTCGTAAGAACGGCTATTTCTTTTATAAGCTGTCTGCCGGATTCATCTTTAAGTTCAAGCAGTTTGGTTGTAAACTCCAGTCTCAATTCCGGCGTAAGAAGTTTTTTTGAAACCGTTTCTCTTTCGTTTATATTTGAGGTTTTATGATTTAACCCAATAATTAAAATATCCATAAAATTTATTATACTATAATATTTCGTAAATTTATTAATTATTCAAATCCGTGAAAAGCCGGAAAAAAATAAAAAGAAAAACCTAAACTGGCTAATATTAAGATAAAGCCGATAATGCCGAACACGGCGGCCCTCTTCCCTCTTAAACCTTTCGCCATTCTTTCGTGAAGCAAAACCGCATAAATAAACCACGTTATCAAAGATATAATTTCGATAGGCTTGACGATTAAAAATGTTTTAAACAAGGAACTCGACAGATAAATTCCCATAACTATTCCTATGGTTATAAAAGGAAAACCGACCTTTAAGCAAATATAGTTTATATTATCCAGCAGTTCTAAATTGTAGCCGCTTCTTGAAGGCATATCTAAGATTTTTAAATTTTTTTTACTCTTTATTTTTCTTTCCTGAAAAATATATATTAAAGAAACTATAAAAGCAAGAGCAAAAAGGGAATCGCCTATCAATATCAGCAGTATATGGGTGAGCAGAATAATTCTGTCCGTATTTTCCATAACCGGTCTTACATGTACATGCGGAACAAAAAAAGCTATGATTAGGTTTACGGCGACTAAAGGGGTAATATAAAGTAAAATGTATTCGACTTTATAAAAAAACCCGAATATTATCACTACCAACATCAAAATCCATGCATTAAAAAAAACGAATCTGTCTATATGGACAGGCACCGCAAACCCTTTAATTCCTAAAAACGTTAAGAAAATTATCGTTTGGCATATAAATCCGGCATAAACTAAATAAACGAAAAATTTATGGGACTTTTTGTCTTTAAACGCAAAAACAATATAAGAAAAAATATATATAACTAAAGGAATTAAATACAGTTCTTTAAACATTGCGTTTTTATGCCCTCTTAATAAAATTGCTTATAAAAAGACTTGCTTCGGAAAATCGTTTATCTTTTATAAGCTCGAAAAGATCCGAATTAATTAGTTCTTCAAAAAGTTCTTGATTTTTACTCTGAGGATATTTTTTTAATTTAATCTCTTTTCTTATAAAACCTAGAATTTTAACGTAAGTATCGTATTCTTCCCCGTAAACTTTTTCTAAATCCTCCCTGATTTTTCTGGCAAGCCTCGGACTGTGTCCGCTCGTAAAAATCGCTATATCGAATTCGCCCCTCGAAACAAGCGCCGGAAGCGTAAAAGTACAAAAATCCGGCTTATCGGCGACATTTATTAGAATATTTTTTTTAACGCATCTTTCGTAAAGTTTTTTTTCCATCCTGGAATTTTCTTCTCCTGCCGATACTGCGCAAAAAACTGCAAACGCTCCTTCCTCGTCACCTGTTTCATATCCCCTTTCAATAATTTTTATGGCGCTTTTATCGGCAAGTTTTTTAATTTCTTCCGATATTTCAGGAGCTATAACGGTTATATCGGCTCCGCGTTCGTTAAGCCTTTCGACTTTTCTGGAAGCGATCGAACCGCCGCCGACGACTAAAACTTTTTTGCCGGCGATATTAAGGTTTACGGGATAATATTTCATTAATTTTCACCGAAAACGATAGCGGAAAAAATAAGAATTTCGGCGCCTTGTTTGTAAGCGTCCGGAGGAAGGCCGGCTTTCATAGAAACCGCCTCCAAAAACTGCCGCCTGTCCATATTGTTTTCGGTAGCGACTTGGGGAAGCAGAACTCCGTGACGACCGTTTTTTATAATATATAGACCGTGTTTACCTATTTCTATTTTTTCAAAGTCGTCTATTTTTTGCAGCGGCGTCAGAACGGATATTTCTATTTTGACGTTTTTAAGTTCGGCAGCGTCGAGCGGCATAAATCTGGGATCGCTGAAAGCCGCTTCTTTTGCCATGTTATAAACGTTTTGATAAACCGGAATATTAAAGTTGAAATTGCCTATACATCCCCTCAATTGCTCTCCTTTTGTCTTAAGAGTAACGAATACGCCTGCGTCCGCCTTAAGATTATCGGTCAGCGAAGAAATTAAGTCTTTAGAATTAATATATAAATCCTTACTGCGGTTAAAACTATCCTCTATCGATTTTCTGGCTATTTTCAGCAAAACCGACTTTTCGTTTTCCGTTAAATCGTAATTTTTCATTTTTATCGCCTCTATTAGCTTATTGGAAAAGGTGTCAGATTAATTTTCCGCAATAAGCTTTCTATGTTAATTGATTGTTCCGTATACGGAAAATAAAATCTGACACCTTTTCCTAATTTAACAATTTTTAATTTTATAAGACCATTCTATATCTACGCACTGTTTCAGCATAGCCCAGACGCTGCAGTATTTATCTTTAGAAAGTTCTATAGACCTTTGAACAGCCTGTTCATCAATATTTTCGCCGGTAAATTCATAAACTATAGATATTTTCGTAAAAACTCTCGGATGAGTATCTGCCCTCTCACCCGTAACGTTAACCTTAAAATCCGTTACGACTTGCTTTTTTTTCTTTAAAATGGATATTATGTCCATAGAACTGCATCCGGCGAGACTTACCATAATCAAGTCGGTCGGCCTAATTCCGGCTTCGTCGCCCCCGGTATCTTTAGACGTATCCAATAATATAGAATAATTTTCGTTATGTTCGGAAACAGCCTTAAACTGCAAATTTTTTAGATATTCTAATTTAATTCCCATAATACCTACACCTCCCTGCTTTCGGGAAAAGGTGTCAGATTAATTTTCCGCAAATAAATTATATGTTAATAGACTATTACGTATGCGGAAAATAAAATCTGACACCTTTTCCATCATTTTGTCGCAGTACCGGAATTGAATTCCGATACCTTTACAATTTGTGGCTGTACCGGAATTGAATTCCGATACGGCAATTGTTAGATAAACTCGTCTTTTATATCTCTTTCCAAAAGTTTTATTATGGCGTCTGATGGCTTAAGCCCTTCGTAAAGAATCGAGTAAACCACTTCGGTAATGGGCATATAAATATTTTTTTCTTTAGCGATATTATGCACCGATTTCGTCGTCGCAACTCCTTCCGCAACCATCTTCATGCCGTTTAAAATCGAATCTATATTTTCCCCTCTGCCAATCCTGAGTCCTACCGTTCTGTTTCTGCTTAAGTCGGAAGCGGCGGTAAGCATTAAATCTCCTATGCCGGAAAGTCCCGTAAAAGTTTGGCTATCTGCCCCCATAGCCTCTCCGAATCTCGTCATTTCTACGATACCGCGTGTAAGAAGAGCCGCTCTTGCATTATTACCCAATCCAAGTCCGTCGGAAACTCCGGCGGCAATAGCTATTATGTTCTTAAGGGATCCTCCGAGTTCTACCCCTTTAACGTCGTTTAAAGTATATACTCTAAAGTTTACCGCATTTTTAAAAAAATTTTTTATTTCGTTTAAAATTGCATCGTTTTGCGAAGCAATACATACTGCGGTAGGCAGATATCTTGAAACTTCCGCCGCAAAACTAGGGCCGCTTAAAACTGCGTATCTTGCAAGCATTTTTTCGCCGAATACGCCTTTAAAAACCTCGCTCGGCAAATTCATAGACTCGTCTCCAAGCCCTTTAGCAGTATTTAAAAATATATAAGAACCGAAATCGAATCTATCTTCGTTTTCTTTTATATCTAAAAGAGTATTCTTAAGTGCTTTTGACGGAACGGTTAAAAATATAATTTTACAATTTTTAAAGACGGTTTCATAATCGCCTGTCACGGTTATATTTTCGTCCAGCCTGACATCCTTAAGATAGTACTCGTTATATCTTTTTATTTTTAGTTCTTCCGCAAAATCTTTATTCCTGCATTTTAAATAAACTTCGTCTGAAAATTTTGAAAAATTAACGGCTAAAGCCGTTCCAAAACTTCCCGAACCTATAATTCCCACGGTTTTATTCATAATCTTCCGTCATCATATCGTTTGACGATATTACGGCGCTGACGACTCTTTCGTTTTCGTCTAAATTGACCAATTTAACGCCCATAGTATTTCTCCCTATGCTTCTTAAATTAGACTCGTTAATTCTTATAATTTTACCGTTAGATGTTATTAATATTATATCGTTATCTCCTGAAGCTTTAAGGACGGATACTACGAATCCGTTTCTCTCTCCGGTTTTAACGGCGATTATCCCTTTGCCGCCTCTGCTCTGTTTTCTAAATTCCGTCATGATAGTTTTTTTGCCGTAACCTTTTTCGGTAATAGAAACAAGATAATCGTTTTCCGAAGAAAGTACGTCCATAGAAACTACCTCGTCGTTTTTTGAAAGCGCAATGCCTCTTACGCCCATAGCCCCCCTTCCAAGCGTTCTAAAATTATTCACGTCCGCGCAAAGGGATTTCCCGTTTTTCGTGGCGATTACGACAAGCTGATTTTTTAAGCCATTGTCCACTATCCTCGTGCTTATGACTTCGTCGCCTTCTTTAAGCTTTATGGCTATTAAACCGTTTTTTCTGATATTCGCAAATTTATCCAAAGACGTTTTTATTATCTGCCCCTTTTTAGTAGCGATAAAGATAGAGTAATTAACGTCAAAACTTTTAACGGGAAGCACGGACGAAACGGTTTCCTTTTCTTTCAAATTAAGAAGATTTATTATCGGTTTGCCTTTTGAGGTTTTAAGAGTCTCCGGTATAGAATAAACGTTTAATTTATAGGCGTTTCCAAAGTTAGAAATGAAAAGAATATTATCATGCGTATTTGCGCAAAAAGAGCTTGCTACAAAATCTTCCTCTTTAGATTTTATGCCCGTTTGACCTTTTCCTCCCCTGTTTTGCGCCTTGAAAGTCGAAAGTTTGGTCCTTTTTATATAGCCGTTTTCCGTCATCATGACTATCATTGCTTCATTCGGAATAAGGTCTATCAGTTCGGTTTCGTTTTCTTCAGGCACTATCTCCGTCTTTCTTTCGTCGCCGAATTTCTCCTTTATAATCTTAAGTTCTTCTTTTATTACGTCTTTTATAAGTTTTTCGCTGGCAAGAAGTTCTCTTAATTTTTTCACTTTATCCAATATTTCTTCATATTCTTTAATGATATGTTCGCGTTCAAGATTGGTGATTTTCTCCAATTTTAAGTCGAGTACCGCCCGCGCTTGAATCTCTGAAAAGTTGTATTTTTGCATAAGGAGCTCTTTAGCGGCGGATGGAGATGCAGAAGTTTTAATGAGTTCTATAACTTCGTCTATATTTTGCGCTACGACTTTAAACGCTTCCAAGATATGAAGACGGGCTTCGGCTTTTTTCAGTTCGAATATCGTTCTTTTCGTTACGACTTCTTTTCTAAAATCTACGAAAAGAGCCAGCATATCCTTTATATTTAAAATCTTAGGCTGATTATTTACTATTGCAAGGAAAATTACCCCGAAAGTTTCTTCAAGCTGAGTGTGTTTAAATAGATTATTCATCACTACGGTTTCGTTTGCGTCTCTTTTAAGTTCTATAACTATCCTCATTCCTTCCCTGTCCGATTCGTCGCGAAGATCCGATATTCCTTCTATCTTTTTTTCCTTGACGAGTTCCGCTATACGTTCAAGTATTTTAGACTTGTTTACCTGGTAAGGTATCTCCGTAATAACTATTTTTGCTTTTTCAAAATGATGTTTTGCCCTTACTTTAACGAGCCCTCTTCCCGTGTTAAAATAATTATTTATTCCTGAATAACCGTAAATAATGCCTCCGGTAGGAAAATCCGGACCTTTAATTATTTGCATAATGTCGTCTATGCCGCATTCCGGATTATCGATATAATAAAGAACGGCATCCACGGCTTCAGTAAGATTATGCGGGGGTATATTTGAAGACATGCCGACGGCTATTCCCGACGAACCGTTCACCAAAAGATTCGGAAACTTAGCCGGCAGTACTGCTGGTTCCTGCAAAGAACCGTCATAGTTAGGAGTAAAATCTACCGTTTCAAAATCTATATCGTCGAGCAGGAAAGAAGAAAGCTTGGTCATCCTTATTTCCGTATATCTCATAGCCGCAGGCGGATCTCCGTCTATGGAACCAAAATTTCCCTGTCCGTCGACGAGAGGATATCTTAAAGAAAAATCCTGCGCCATCCTGACGGTTGCATCGTAAACCGCCGCATCGCCGTGAGGATGATATTTACCTATAACGTCTCCGACGATTCTTGCGGATTTTTTATACGGTTTATTAAAATCGTTGCCTATTTCGTTCATAGCAAAAAGGATTCTTCTGTGAACGGGCTTTAATCCGTCTTTTACTTCGGGAAGCGCCCTGCCTATAATAACGCTCATCGCGTAATCTAAGTAGGACTGCCTCATCTCGTCTTCGATGTTAATGTTGATAATGCTTGTTTGCTCCAAAATTTTTCTCCTTTGTATTTATTTATTTAAATACGGGGGTATAATTCAATTCCGTCTCCGTCACAAATTGATTATCCGCCGATTGCGTTCATAAAATCGTTAGCCCAGGATATATCCCCTTTTTTTTCCGTTTTTTCGTTAAAGTTATGTTTGAAATGTTTTAACTTGACGATGTTAGAAATTTTCTCGAAAACAATTTCGTCGTCGCTTTCTTTTAAAATATCTTTAATATTGTACTCATCGTCGTAAAAAAGACAAAGCCTCAGATTTCCGGATGCCGTCAGCCTCAGCCTGTTGCAACTGCCGCAAAAATGCTCGGACATAGGACTTATAAAACCTATAACCGTATCATTGCCGTCAAAACCGAACAACCTGCTTACGCCGTCGTAAACGCTTAATTTATTATCGTCAACATTTTCGTCAGATACGTTATTATATTTTATTTTAAATTTTTTGGGCTTAAAATCATCAAACTCTAATTTTATTTTTTCTTCGATCTCTTGCGAAGACACTGCATCCGCAATATTTCCTCCGATAGGCATATATTCTATAAATCTTAAATTAAGTTCAAATTTTCTTGCAAAATTTACGAAATCTATAATTTCGTCGTCGTTGATTCCTCTTATTAAAACCGTATTAATTTTAACCGGATTATAACCTATTTTTTTTGCAAGTTCAATGTTTCTCAAGACGGTTTCAAGACTGCCTGTTCTGGTAATTTTTTTAAACTTTTCTTCGTTTAAGGAGTCTAAACTTATATTGATTCTTTTTAATCCCGCATCGAATAAACCGTGAGCATACTTATCGAAAAGAATGCCGTTTGTAGTCATGGAAATATCGCTTAACCCTTGTATTTCGGCAAGTTTTTTCACAAAATCGGTCAATCCTTTTCTTGCCAAAGGTTCTCCTCCGGTAATCCTGACTTTGTTTACGCCGTGCCTTGAAAGAATGCGCGCTAACCTTAAGATATTTTCATATGAAATAATATCTTCGTGATTAATAAGGGAAACGCCCGATTCGGGCATGCAGTAAACGCATCTTAAATTACACCTGTCGGTAACGCTTATCCTAAGATATGTTAATCTTCTGCCGTATTCGTCAACTAAATTATCCAATTTATCCATTAGTATTAGTATGTTTTATAAAAATTATTCCGCATTTATTAAAATAAGCCGAAAAACGACTGCGGATTTTTAACCTTTTTCTTCTTTACGGTTTCGGTAGGTTCGGTGCCTTTAATATAAGGCATTAGTACAGGATCTTTATAGCTTGAATTAGCTATTAAACCTGTATGCGGATTAATTTCCGCAAAAACTATTCCCTTAGGTATTGAAAATGCCCGAGGCGGATAAATATAAAGCGCTTTTTCCATATAAGCGTTCCATATAGGCGCCGCAGTTATAGCCCCTACCATAAACCTGCCCATAGAATGAAAATCGTCTAAACCCGTCCAGACCCCTGTAACCAAAGAAGAAGTATATCCCATAAACACGCCGTCCCTATACTGGCTGGAAGAGCCTGTTTTGCCGGCTACGTAAGGCGTAATTTTCCTAATATTTCCAATGGTAACTCCGGTTCCGTTAGTTATAACCCTTTCCAACATATTCGTCAGAACGTAAGCTACTTGAGGCGATAAAACCTGTTTGCATACAGGTTTATAACGATAAAGCTCTTTTCCGCCCGGAGTCAATATTTTAATTATAAAAACAGGCTTGCATTCTTTGCCTCCGTTTGCAAACGACGTATAAGCATCGGTTAAGTCTATCAGGCGGACGCTTGAAGAACCGAGAGCCATAGTTAAATTTCTAACTACGTGATGAATACCCATTTCGTTTGCAAGATGCGCAACTTTATCGATACCTACTTTTTTAAGCAGTTTTACTGCCACAACGTCTATAGAGTGCGCCAATCCTATAAGAAGCGTAGTGGGTCCCGTAAATCTTCTTGAGAAATTGTGCGGTTTGTAATATTTCCCAGGCACTCCGGTAGGATATATTACCGGCGTATTATTGATAATTGATGAAGGGGTATACCCTTCCGTAAGGGCTTCGGCATAAACTATGGGCTTAAAAGCTGAACCGGTCTGCCTTTTAGCGTAAAGCGCCCTGTTAAACTGAGTCTGACGAAAGCTTATTCCGCCGACCATTGCCCGCACAAAACCGTTTTTAGGATCTAACGAAACTAAAGCTCCCTCTATAACGTCTTTTTCTTCCAAAGAAAAAACCGGTATATGATTTTTGTTCAAGCCGTCAAATTTGACGAGTATTTCATAACCGGGTTTTAAAGCCTGATTGACGTTATTGATAGTTCTGTATGCAAAATATACGTATCTTTGAAAATGAGACGCCCATCTCATATTGGACACCGGCAGTATTCCTCTAAATTTTCCTACCGATACATAGGCGGTCTGTCCGTTTTTAGAAATAGAAGTAACAAAACCTTTATATAAACCGCCTTCATATAAATTATCTATCAGGTTTTTTTCGTCTTTTATTTTATTAAGCATTTCGCCGTAAGAATATTTATGCAAAGGTCCCGTGTATCCGTATTCATGGGTAAGTTTGACTAAACCCTTTTTAACCGCTTTATCCGCATACATCTGCGCCCTTGCGCTTAACGCGGCGTATATTTTTAGGCCGCCTTCTTTGTAAACCGCCTTCCCGTATTTGCTGATAATTTCCTGCTTAATAAAGGCGAGATAATAGGGCGCTACGCCGTAATATTGAAAAAAATTCCTAAAAACAAGCTTTGTTTTATATGCTTGTTCGGCCTGCGCTTTAGTTATAAATCCGTCGTTTGCCATCTGAAACAGCACATATTTCTGTCTTCTTTTCGCATCTTTATAATGGACATACGGGTCTAAAAAAGACGGGGCCTGCGGCAGTCCGCCGAGCATAGCGGCTTCAGGAAGGGTAAGTTTCCATACGGGCACCCCGAAGTATGTCAGAGAAGCAGCTTGTATTCCGTATGCATTATTGCCGAGATAAATCTGATTAAGGTAAATATTTAATATATCGTTTTTAGATAAATTATCTGCAACCCTGTATGCTAAAATAGCTTCCCTCAGTTTCCAAATATAAGTTCTTTGATAAGGCACTAAAATAGTTTTTGCGACCTGCTGGGTTATAGTAGAACCGCCTTCCACTATATGTCCTGCAAAAAGATTAACGAAAAAAGCCCTTGCTATCGCTTTATAGTCAAGCGGTCCCTGATTATAAAAATTTTTGTCTTCCGCAGCTAAAAAAGCCTCCCTTACCTGCAAGGGAATTTCGGAAAAAGGCACTACCTCTCTGTTGACGGAACCCAGATAACCTACTAATTTACCGCTTGCCGAATATACGTAGTTGACTTCCTGCGGATGATAGTCTTTTAAATTATTAATACTTGGAACCGTAGAAGCAAGAAGAAAATACAATACGGTCAGAATAACGACCGGTGCAAAAATTATAATCAGTATAGCCGAAATAATTATCTTAGTTAATTTTTTTTTCTTGGTTTTTAGTTTGCTGGAATTACTCCCTTTAGTTTTTTTATCGTCTTTAGTTTTCATAAAAATATTTTATAAATTTAATTAATTCCGCAATAAATTTACGGACATTTTTATATTATACAATATTAATTTTAAGTTTAAAAGTTTGAAACGAATTTGCTTGAAATGATTGTATTATTCAAGAGTAATAGAAGGGGAGCCGTTTTTGTCTTTTGCGCTTTTTGAACCCTTAAGCAGGAAAATAACGGGTATAGACACGGCAAAACATACCGCCATAAATATAAACGCCAAATTAAACGCAATCATTGTAGATTGCTTAGTAACCATACCGTTAATTAGTGCAAGTACTTTTTTTACCGGAGGGTAAAATATGAACGAATGCGTAATTTGCGCCGCCCTCCTTAAAGACAGCATGGTCTGTGTATTATCGCTTACATTTTGAACAAGCACGGAATGCGCCATCTGTGTATTATTATCTATCATCGTCGCCAGTATAGCGATACCTATAGAACCGGCAACCTGTCTTATTAAGTTAAACAAACCGGCGCCGTCTATTTTATATTTATTTTCAAGCGTGATTAAAGAAGACGTCATCAAGGAAACTATAATCAATCCAAAGCCGAGACCCTGCGTAAACTGAGGCCAAAATACGTCCCAGAAACCCATATTAAGACTCATGGAACCTATTTGAATAGAGGAAATAATAGATAAAATGAACCCTATAAAAACTAAAATTTTTGGGCCTACTTTATTAAACAGCCTGCCTGCAAGCGGCATGCTTATAACCATTGCAAGACCCCTCGACATTATGGCAATGCCTGCATCGTATGCGGAATACCCCATTATTTTCTGCAAAAACATAGGCAGAAGAAACAGGCTCCCGAAAATTCCGAGGCTGAATACCATAGACAAAAAAGAATTGGCGGATAAATTGATATCTTTTAAAACTTTAATGTTAACCGCTGGATTTTCCACAATAAGTTCCGTTATAACGAAAAGCACCGAAGCAACTGCCGATATAATTGTTAGATTCACTATATAGCTTGAAGAAAACCAGTTTTTATACTGACCGTCCGTTAAAACAATCTGCATCGCTCCGAGTCCTACGGTTAAAAAAATTATCCCGAGCCAATCGACGTTTCCTTTTATCCTCTTCATCAAAGGATGATCTTCTATTATTAAATAAATAAGTATAATGTTCAAAAGCCCTATAGGAAGATTAACGTAAAATACCCACGGCCAGGAATAGTTAGTTACTATCCAGCCGCCGATATAAGGACCGATTGCGGGGCCTAAAACTATCGCAAGGCTGAATATCGCCATAGCCTTGCCCTGTTCTTTTTTTTCAAAATTTTCGGCAAGATAAGTCTGGGACAGAGGTATAAGCGCCCCGCCTCCTACGCCCTGAAGCAGGCGGAAAAGTATTATGGAGTCTAAATTCCAGGAAAGTCCGCATAATGCGGAACTTACGGTAAATAAAAAAACGGAAGATATGTAATAATTTTTTCTGCCGAAACGCGAACTAAAAAAACTCACTAAAGGCATTAAAATAACGCCCGAAAGCATATAGCCGGTAACGACCCACGTAACCTGCTCTATAGAGGCGTCCATTGCGCCCTGAATATATGGCAGGGCGACATTTACTACGCTCATATCCATACTGTAAAGCGTAGTGCTTGGAATAACCGCTAAAACTATCAGCCATTTATTTTTTAAATCCATGATAATCCATAGGAAAAGGTGTCAGATTAATTTTCTCGCATTAAAGTTTATTTTTCTATTTTTACGAAAGGTTCTACCGATAACCCTGGATACAGGGGGGTCTTGGAATAAAACTTTTTGTTTAAATTAATCTTGACCGGAACCCTCTGCACTACTTTTATATAGTTTCCCGTTGCATTTTCCGGCGGAAGAAGACTAAAAACCGAACCGGTACCGGATTGAAAACTCGAAACCTTTCCGTGAAAAATTACGCCAGGGTATGCATCGACGGTTATAATAACCGGTGCGCCTACTTTTATATTATCGACGTCCGATTCTTTAAAATTAGCCACTATCCAAACTTTATGAAGATTGACTACATTCAGGTAAGGAATGCCCGGCATAACGTAACTTCCGACGTTTACGTTCTTTTTCGTCACGTATCCGCTGCAGGGCGCATAAACTACGGTTCTGTGAAGATTAATCTTTGCTATTTTATATGCGGCGCGCGCCGTCTTTGCATAGAAAGCCCTTGATTTCAAAGCCGTTCTTAATTCCGCTATGCTTGCGTCGATCTGTGTCAGGTTAGCTTCATCTGCTCCGACTTTCGCTGCAGCCATTCTGTATTTTGTAGCCATTTCATCGAACATAAGTTTTGAAGCGGCCTTTCCTTCATAGAGATTTCTGTATCTTATATAATTCTGCCGGTCTAATTTTTCTAAAGCCTCGTCGGCTTCAAGCTGATATGTCGCTTTCGACAAAGCGCTGTTCTGGACTAAGATAGACATAGATATCTGCTTAATCTGCTTTTTACTTCCTTTAAAACCGGCAAGAGCCCTGTTTACGTCCTGAATGTAATCGGACTGGTCTATTTTAAAGAGCGGCTGTCCTTTTTTTACAAACTGATTTTCTTTTACGTATACTTTTACGACTTTACCTTTAACCTGAGGAGCAACAGGCACTATAGCACTGCTCCCGTCCACGAAAGCGTCGCTTGTCGTAACATGGGTGAATGAAAATTCGATATTATGAAGCTCAAAAATAGTACCGATAACTAAAACTGCGATTATTGCTATTAAAACGTATTTCTTTTTAATTCTGTTTTTTTTGCCGCTGCCGCTTACATTTCCGTTGCCGTTGCCGTTATTGCCGGCATTTTTATCGGCGGCGGCTTTATCTGCGCTACCGTTATTTACGGCACCTTCATTTGATTTATTTTCCATATCTATTCCTCCCTATGTCTCTTTGAAGCTTGGCTAAATATATATCGTATCCGTAAAGCGAATCGTAATAGTTTAATTCCGCATGTTTCAGATAAGTTTCCGCGTCTAAAACTTCGGTTGACGTGGTAGTTTCCTGTATATACTGCAAATTTGTAATTTTAAGATTCTCTTCAGCCTGCCTTACCGACAATTTTGCGGCTTTAATATTTTTAAAAGCCGTCCGAAGATTTAATAAATCGCTTTTAACCTCCAGCCTGACATCGTTTATGTAAGATTTTAGGCCGTATTTTAATGCCGTCTTTTCATGCTTTTCTTTCTGGTAATTATCCGACGTCTTAAACCAGTTAAACAGGGTCCATGTAGCGCTTAAACCTATTATCTTATTTTCCTGGTTATTAAACGCATTATTTTCCGCAAGCCAGTTTTGACCGGACTGAGAATATGCGGCAAAAGCCGCAACATGAGGATAATACCTGCTCTCGGCAATCTTTTCTTTAAGCGTTTGCTGTTTAATTTTAAATCTGAATATTTTTAATCCCGGTCTGTGCCTTAAGGCATAAACAAAAAGAGAGCTTAGCCGGTATCTTTTAAAATTAACGTAACGTATATTTTTAAAGACGTCTTTTGCGTTAATGTTTTGATTGAGGACGGTGTTAAAATTAGACACTGCGATATTTAACGCCGATTTAGAAGACGTCTTATACTGCACGGCGTCCGCAAGGGCGACTTCGGATTTCAGCAGATCGTTATAGGGAATTACGCCTTGCCTGTAAAGGAGTTTTGCCTGCATCTCGTGGGATTTTAAAGATTTTACCTGTTCGTCCGCCACTTTTAACTGTTCCTGCGCCCTTAAAACGTTAAAATAAGCCAATTTTACGCCTTCTATAACGTTTAAAACCGCTTCCTGCTTCTGTACCTTCGATATATTAATCCCTATTTTCGCAAGCTCCCTTTTATCCAGTAGCGCAAAGCCGGTAAAAATCGGCTGGGTTATTTCGAGGCTCCAGTTAAAATTGGTATCGGAATTCATGTATATTCGCGGAGGAAAATACATGTATCCGCTTTTTGCGCCGGAGCCGGTAAACGTCGGAATTGGGACGTGCGACGTCTGAAGATAAGGCTGATATTCCATTCTCGTCGCATTGTAATTAAAAGAAACTTTAGGCAGTATACCTGCCGTAGCCGCGTTAAAATTTGCCTGCGCCGCTTTAACCCTTTGAACCGCGCTTTTTATTAAATCGTTATTTTTCAGCGCCTGCCTTACTGCCCTGTTCACGGTATATACGCCATTTTGAGCCGCTTGCCGCCCCATACTTATGCCGGCGTTATATTTATGCTTATTTTTTTTGTTTGTTTGAGCATAAACGTTTATCGGCGATACAATGCTTATTATATAAAAAATAATTAATAAAAAAACCGGCTCAATTATATTTTTTTTCATTTTATTTTACCGCCTAATTATAATTCCATTTTGTTTACTTCTCGGCGGATGCTTTTTTGATTAGCGGAATCAAGTTTTTTAAAACTTCGTGTTCGCCGTTAAGGCTGTAATTCATCCATGTGCCTTTTCTTCTCGTTTGAACGAGACCGGACTTTCTTAGTATGCCGAGATGAAAAGAAAGGTTCGGCTGCGATATTTTAAAAATTTCCTGAAATTTACAGACGCACATTTCTCCGTTATCTATTAGCAGGCTTATAATTTCAAGCCTTACCTTATCCGATAAAGCGTAAAAAATATCTCTAAGTCCGTCTATAGATATATCTTTAGATATATCTATAGACTCGACGTCTTCTGCGCTTTCTAATATTTTTAACGTTGTTTTCATAGCTTGCTTTACTTGAATTTTTCTTTGTTTAAATCTTTTATGTTATGTGAATTAAAATTTATATATTTATCTGCCGGAAACATCTATCATCAGCAGCAGCAAGAACCTTTTTTCTGGTTTTTTGCCGCTTTTTCCATAGCCTGTTTTATTTCTTCCTTGTCGATATCGCCTTCTATTTCTACGGAAAGGCTTCCAAAATCTCCTTCTTTTAAAGAAATAGATTTTATTCTGGCTTTCTGCGAATCGCTAAGACAGTCGCATTTTCCGGTATTACAATTTTCTATGCTTTTTTCCATATCGCTCTTCGAAACTTCTTTCGCGTTCAACTCGACAAGCACTCCGTTTTCAAGATTTCTTATATCCACCACCGCTTCTTTCGGAGTAGTTTTTTTAGCTTTTCCTGACCCGCATCCGCAAGAACCCGTATTATTTCCAGACATTCATACCTCCTTTAATTCAATTTAATGAAAATTACAATAATAAATTTTTTTATACAAAAAATTATTTAATCATGCATGATTAAAACATATACTATCATAGTATATTCATATTATAGTTTAAGTATATAAAAATTTTTTTATATAGTCAAGCAAAATATAAAAAAAAATTTATATTTAAAGCTTATCACTTATCTTTAAGAGAAAATTTTTCTATAACCGTACTTAAAAGCACTTTCGACTCGTTGTCGTTATTTTTTGCTTTATCTAAAATCTCGGTCAAATTATTTTTCAGTTCTACGTTGCTTATACCCGATATAAGTTTTTCCGCTTTTGCCATATCTACCGAAAAAATGTTATCGGAATCTTTTTCTTCCATTAATTCCTGAAATAATTTTATTAACGGGTTTTCGTTCATTATTTCATTATTTTTTTCTATTAATTTTATTAACGATGAAGACATATAAGACGCAATTTCTTCTATATCTTTTTCTTTAAGGCTGTTCAATGCCGCGCGCACCTCGGCAATTGCATGCTCGGGGATAGTTATTTTGCTGATATCCCTGCCTTCTCCCTGCATGCTCAAAAAAAATTGGATATAGGTTAAATCCAGAGCAAAAACCCTGAAGAAATATTTCGTTTTTTCCTGATTAATATAAAAATAATAAGTTAGGCCGAAATACGTCGAAGAAATCAAAAATCTGTTTAAAGTATCTTTAAGCGGCGAAAGATCTAAGCTTTTTATAATTTTTGCTTCGGAATTATAATTTGCTTTAATAACCGTAAAAATAGAAATCAAGTTATTAAGGAGTCCGTTAATTTCTATTAAATCGGTTTTTATATCTTCTGTAGATTTGTGTTCGCTCGACTGCACCCTCAAACCTATAAATATAGCTATAACGGCTGCAAGCACCGCAAGGGAAGAAGTAAGCGAAGCGCTTACTTCGCCGCGCGCCTCCCATAAATTAGGATGCTTATAATTCAAGAACAAAAGAATTAAAGACAGGATTACCGAAAATAAACTTATTACTACTACGAATATTCCCAACTGCCACGCGTCTATTTTTTTTAAAAAATTAATTTTTCTCATTATTTTCATACTATTTTTTAATCGAATTTTATATTGATAATATAATATAATTGCCAAATAAGTTCTGATTTTATTATAATTATATCATATAAAAAAAATTTTATATTTGATTTTATGCTATAATTTTTAATGTGAAAACATAACGGAATTATAATTATTTAAAAAATTAACGCCTTATTAAATATTCTAAATACTGTAGAAAAATAAAAAGGAGAGAGAATTATGCCTTATAAAGCAGATACCGTAGCTTTTTCCGGTCTTTTGCAGTGGGAGGACGTGGAAAAACTCATAGAAGACGTTAAAAACTCCGGCTCGAAATGGCATTACGTCTATACCCAGACGGACGACGATAAGGGCGAAATGGATGCAAAAGCTTCGGCGGAATTTTTAAAGGAAAGAATGGACGAAATAAAAAATCTGGATAAGATTTGCGGATGGTTTTACGTCCACACGAAAGACGAGCCGTCTATAATAAAAATTTATCATCCGAAAATGTCCGGCGGCGGCTGTTCTTTAACGACGCCCCCGCCATGGATTATCGTTTCCAAGGAAAAACCGGAAGATATAGCCGACCTGGAATCTTACAAACCAGTAATAAAACCGGCGAAAAAAGGCCTGTTTAAACGTATCTTCGTTATTTAACGGCGACCGCTGACTGTCAGTGCGGCAATAGTTCCTTAGTTTCACGTTTATTCATTTATACTATTTGCAGCTTATACGACGGAAATGAACTCCGCCACTATTTTAAAATCGTTTTCGGATGCGTTTTCCAATATTATGTCTTCAAAGTCTTTATTATCCGGAGAAAGAATGATTCTTTTATGCGACCAAAGTCCGTCTTCGCCCGAATATTCCTTTTCGCTGCGGTATCTTTTTACGGTAAACTTTTGATTCGTTTCGTGGTCGGAAACTAACCTCGATTCCGCAAGAACAACTTTGCCGTCGCGCGAACCTTGCGGCTCAAAACGGAATATGCAGTAACTGCCGTCCGGTATGGTCGGCTCCATCGATTTTCCGACGACTTTCGCTATAAACATATCGGGATATAATTTATGCAAATAATTTAAATTCTTAACGCTTTTCCAGCCGAGCCGCTCGACGTACTGTTCGCCGCTAAACTTTGAAGCGGCGGCTTCCAAAGAATACACCGGAAGATATTCTACGAATTTCTGCTCTTCCGGAACGTCGTCGTCGGGAATTACGTCAAACTTTGCAGGGAAATCGATTACGTTAGACTTTACGGCCTTATCGTCATATTTTTCAAGACTTTCAACCGCCGATTCGGATTCGACTATTTTATATTTTGAAATTTCTTTTATTATATTTACCGATTTTATGCTAACGTTAATTATTTTTTTAATAAGGTTTACGATATATTTGTAATCGTTAATTTCTTCCAAATATATGTTCAGGTCGTTTTTTATAAGGCTGTTTTTATCGATATTTACTTGATACCTGTTCATTATCCATTCTATAGCCGATCTTCCGTTAACGATATAATCGTAAGATTCTAAAGGTATATTGGATAAAGTTACGAATTCATTGTATATTATCACCGTTTTATCTTTATCCTTGCCCTTTCTGCCGAATTTCATTTTCTCTATTCGGTAAAGCTCTTTTTCTGGTAAATCTTTTGGATTTTTAGATATTGTTTCGGTAACCGGATACGGTTCTATATTTTCGTAATGAATATGCAGATTTGCCAATTCCCTGCCGTATTTGCTTATATCTTTAAATTCTGCGATAAACGGAATGCGAGGAAGCATTTTAGTCAAATCGTTGGCAAACGTTTTTTTATAATCTTCATTATGCAATATGCCGTATATATAATAAAAAATATCCTCTTTATTTATGCTTGCGTCATGGTACTTATCCCGTATTTCTTTTAAGAATTCATCCGAAATGTTGTCTTTTTTAGTATATTTAATTTCTTCCTGCAGAGGTTCGGAATGAAATAAACTTTGTTGTGAATTATTCGTATCTTCGGTTTTTTCATAGTAGTAAAGTGGAAAGGCTTGACTATTGAATAATATTTGCAAATCTGGAACATTATTTACAATAACAGATGAAAAAGTTTTATCGCCGATACCGTTTACGCAGATTAATAAATTATCCGAATTTTTATCCGGAAATATTTTAGGCATCTGAGAAATTTCTTCATTTAATTCACGCGTTCCGTTATAATAAAGCCATTGTTTGCAAAACGGTCTATGAACGGCAGCAACTATATCTTGATTATTAAATTCTAATTTTTTTTGACTTTTCAATCTGTTTTTAAGTCCTCTTGTCCAGCTAATTTTAGTCGGGTCGTTATTTACGAAACTGTCTATATTTTTGGGTATATTTCCTGCATTGCCGTAGCGGTCAACCTCGCCGTTATAAAACTCAATCATCGATTTTACGTTATTTTCAAGCTTTTCTTTTGAAAAGTTGTAGCACCATGAATCTCTCTGTGTTTTTAAACCGCCTGAATAAATTTTAAATATAGTTTTACTTTCTAAACTTGTTTTATCGCCCATAGGAATAAATTCGGAAAATACGGGATTTCTTTTTTTTATCCAGTCATGGGATTCGTTGGGAATAATTTCCTGCCATTTTATAGCGGTTATGTCTTTTTTAGAAGAAATATAATTTAATTTTTCGTCAGTTTTTAATTTTTCCGGTATTTCATAATAGAATATTTTATTATTTTTTGCTTTATCCGGATTTTTTACAAGCAAAGTTATAGCAACTCCGGTTCCACATTTGTTTCCGAAAACGTTTTCGCCTTCTTCCGCGTTATAAGCCCTGAAATTTCCTTTAAGGTTAAAACAGTAAACGGACGAAAACTCGTCCAACAGACTCTTGCGGAAACCGTCAAGGGCTTTGCCGTTAATATAAGAGTTATTGCTTATGTAGCATATTACTCCTTTATCTTTAATTCTGTCCGTCGCCCACCTGAAAGCCCTTATGTATGAATCGTGAAGACTTTGCTTGAGCTGTGCAGTAGAATTTTTAACGTATGTATTTACTATTTTTTCGTCCAATTTTGGATATTTGTCGGCTTTATTGTCGTCGTTAGCATTGTCCTGCTTTGCCGAATAAGGCGGATTGCCTATAATAACCCTTATATCTTGCCGCTTCTGTTTTAACGCCCTTTTGCTGTTTCTTTTCAACGGATAAAATGTTTCTTCGTCTGTGACTGATATAACCATTTGCTTTGCCTGCGACTTATATTCCTCTTCAAGCATCTGAAAAGTATCTGTTAAGACTATACCTGTAAACGGCTCGTATTTTCCGGTTATATTTTTATACGTTTCTTCTATATTTATGGCGGCTATATAATATGCCAGAAGCATAATTTCGTTTGCGTGCAGTTCTTTTTTGTATTTATTTTCTAATTTATCCGGAGCTATTATGCCGTTATGAAGCAGTCTCGTTATAAAAGTGCCTGTTCCGGTAAAAGGATCAAGTATATGAACGTCTTCGTTTTCCAATTTTGTTCCGAATTCTTCATTTAATACATGCTCTACGCTGTTTACTATAAAGTCCACTATTTCTACAGGCGTATATACTATTCCGTATTTATCGGACGATTTGGGATTTGCGAGAGAAAAGAAATTATCGTAAAGTTCTATTATTACCTTTTGTTTGTCTTCCGGATTTTTAATCGCGCTTACTCTTTTCTCAACCGATTCGTAAAAACGCTCCAATTTTTTGGTTTCGTTTTTAAGCCCTTTTTCGTCCAATAAATTTATTATTTTATCCATTGCAAGAGAAATAGGGTTTATTTTTACAAAGTCGGAATCGAATAATGTTTCAAAAACCGGTTTGGTAATAAGGTGCTGGGATAGCATAATAATAGCGTCTTCTTCGGATATTACGGGACTTATGTTCTGCCTTAATTCGTCTAAAAAAATATCGAACTCTTTTCTGTCGTTTGCGTTCTGTTTTAAAATTTCGTTTATTCTTGCAATATGGACGTTCATTATGTCTATTATATCTTTCGTCCAATTTAACAGATATTCCTTATCGCCGCATTTTTCTACTATTTTTGCCATTATGGCGTCTTTCCACATCTTTATCTTATCTTCGGGAAAGTCGAAATTAAGCTGTTCCTTTGGAATGCTTACGCCCGTTCCTATTATATGTATCCTGTCGCTTTCTCCGTTATATTTTAACTGATTTATTGTTCTGTCCATTTGATCGTCGTGGGCACGAAGACTTTCAAGCGTATTCCAAACTATATTATAGTTTGTTTCCTTTAAAACATCCTCGGGCGCTTTATTAATAGGTATGGCAACCGGCAATATAATATATCCGAATTTTTTTCCTTCCGATTTTCTCATAGCGCGTCCTACTGCCTGAATAATATCTATTTCGGAATCTTTAGGATTTAAAAATATTACCGCATCAAGCGCCGGAATATCGACTCCTTCTGACAAACACCTTGCATTGGATAATATTCTGCATTCGCCCTCAGGTACCGGTTCTTTCAGCCAGCCGATACGCTCATTTCTTTCTATAATATTGGTGGTGCCGTCTATATGCTCTGCTTCGCATTTTAATTCGCCTAAATTCTGGGTTATTTTTTTAAATTCTTTTGCGATTTTTTTAGAAATTTCAATTTTGCCGGCAAACATAACCGCTCTTTTCATTGGATTAGTATCCGTAAATATATTGGAATCGTCTATGCTTTTTTTGGCTAACCCGTTGTAACAGCCCGTTAATTTAGATAAATCGCCTAAGTTTAAAGTACTGTCTTTTTTCGCAAGTTCCGACTGCATATCTTCGTTAATAAAATCTTGCGACACCATATAAACCATAACCTGATAATCGGATAATAGGTCAAGCTCTACCGCTTTGGAAAAACTTAATTTGTATATAGTTTCTCCGTATATTTTAGAATCTTCATCCATAGAACAAAGCACTATGTCTTTTTTATTAGCTTTAGTCTTAACGTTTGAAGTGTAAATCCGAGGCGTTGCCGTCATATACATCCGCTTTTTCGCTTTAATCTTGTCGTTGTCGTGTATCATGACAAAGTTAGAATCGTCTTTTATTGGACCCTTAATAACTCCCGTAGTTCTGTGGGCTTCATCGCAAATTACGAAATCGAATTCGGGCAGTCCTTTTGACTGCGCTTTCTGAATTACGTCAAGCGACTGATACGTGGAAAATATTACGGTTCTGCCGTTTTTATTGCCGCTTTTAAAATTTTCCAATAATTTATCGGCGTCGGTAGTAGCGGGAAATGAAAGTTCATGCAGTCTTAAATCTTCGTCTTTGCCTATTTTAACGTCGGAACATACCGCATATGAATTTATGGGGTTTTCGGCTTCATAATTCCATTCTTTTAAAGTTTGGGATAAAAGCGATATAGACGGCACTAAAAACAGTATATTGGACTGCTCCGGCGTTATAGCTTCCGCTATTTTAAGCGAAGTATATGTCTTTCCGGTGCCGCACGCCATAATCAGCTTTCCTCTGTCGTGATATTTAAAATATTCGACGGCTTTTTCCAGAGCCTCTTTCTGATGAGGCCTTATGGTTTTTTTGGGCTTTACTTCAAGTTTTTCGATTTTATTTATATCAAATTGCAGCCAATCGATAGAACTGTTTTCCAGATCTTCCAAAGTTATCAGGCTGACGGGAACGGTCTGCTCGCTAAGAGATTCGCTAACGTTATCGCTTATACTGTTTGTGGTAACTACCAATAACCTGTCGGTAAAAATTTTTTTGCCGGATTCGGTGAAAAAAGAATCTATATCTTCTTTGACTAATTTATGTCCTTCTTCGTAAACCTTACACTGAATAGCGCAAAATCTTTTCTCTCCTTCGCTAAATTCCGCTACGAGGTCAACGCCTTTATCCTTTTCATTTAAACCATATTCAGAATGCGATATAACAAATTCTTTAAACGTCCATACATTTTTATATAAATTTTTGTATATATTGTCAGTTTTTAAAAAATTCAGCGTTAATGTTTCAAAAGCCGTTCCCAAATCTCTTATGTTAGTATACTCGGCTCTTAAATTGCTTAAAACTGTCTTTATGGACATAAAAACACTCCGTTTAACGTATTTTAATTAACACTATTAAGCACTGATTAATTATTGAATTAGCTTTATTTTTAACATATGAATATTATATTAACAGTTTTTTGAAATAATAAAAACGCTTGATTTGCTTTTGTTGTTAATATTTGCATTGTGCATTTTTTGCACAATGCTTTTTCATAGAGATACAAAAATAGACTGTTTTTATTTGAACTGTTTCCAAATTGTAAACAGTTCAGCAGCCTATTTTTCGGTTTTATTTCGCCAGATACCAAACTTTCGGGATAGCATAGAATAACCTTTTACAACATGCTATTTTAATACTGTAGTTGCACGCCGGCGAAATTTAGCAGCTTTTTTCAATTTACTTTGTAACCGACCGATAAAATAACATCTGAATTATAAGATTCTATTTCTCGTTTTACTATCCGATTGCCTTCATTTTTAACTGTTGCAATTTTTGCAACAGTTGAGCTTATCTCCCTAAACTTAAAAACTCTTCGCTAAGCATGGGGTAATGCTTTTTATTTAATGTGAATAATTTGAAATTGTAATTTTTTGCCGCAGCTCCTATTATTGCATCTGCAAGCTCTATTTTATGGGACTTTCTATATTTATTTATATATATACCTGCTAATTCGCCTATTCGTTTATTTATATCTAAAAAATAAAAACTTTCTATAAGTTCACGGGTTTTTCTTTCCTCTTTGTCCGTCATTCCCGAGTAAACCTCAACAACCTGAATGGGCGTTATATATATTTTGCCTGATGTTTCTTCGGATAAGCGTTTTGCGTCAGCCACTATCGTTTCTTTACCTCTTAATATCCAAATGATAATATCCGTATCAAAAATTATCAATTCTATTTCCCTTTCTTAATTTTCTAATAAAATCGTTAATTTTAAAATCGGGTTTATCTTTCCACGCGCCTTTAGAGTTGTCTATGGCGTCCGATATTTTATTACTTTTATTCACCAAGTTTTTTTTTAGGTTTTCTCTTATTATTTGAGATGCGCTTTTACCTAAAATCAAACTTTCTTGCTTTAAAATTTCGTATATTTCATCGTCTAAATATATTTGCGTTCTTCTCATTAAAGTTCCTCTTTTTATAAATTAATCATTTATAAATTTACCGATATAATGTATATTATAACTTATTATACATCATATTGATAGATTATAAAACATATAAAACGAAAATAATTATTTTCATAATTTATTTTTTTTAATATATTTTAAAATTGAGTTTGATAAGTTTTGCCATCTGTCGCAGTATGTGCAAATTTTGCACATACTTCTTTGGAATCAAGTTCACCAATCCTCAGTATATTTCTTATATGTTTAGTTACAACTATCCTATCTACTTCAAATAAATCTGCAATCTGGGTTTGAGTTGCCCATATAGTTTCATTTTGCCAATCCCTCCTTAATTCGATTGCTCCGCTTTCCGACTGATATGATATATAGCTATTTCATTTTTAATATTTTCCATAAATTCTTATTCCAAATTCAATCCTATTTTAGCTGCTGGTATACTATATAGGCTATATCGGAAATATAAACCGCCAAACGGCTTATTTCTTCTTTTTATCGGCTAAATTTTATAGATAGCACCGATAATATTTCATCTATCAATTTCTTTATTCTTTTTTCTTGATAATTTTTATATTTTTTCAGGTATAATTTATTTATACCAAACAATTAGCATTTGATTCATAAATCTTATAAATAAGGCAGGTTAGAGGAATATGCAAAGAAATAAATCGGTTCCTTTTATTAAAGTAAGATTGAACGATTACGAAGTAGAAGCTATTAAACATTTTGCAGATAATATATTTAATAATCCTTCGGTATATATATTCGGTTCGCGGGCAGATTTATCATCGAAAGGGGGAGATATAGATATTTATATAGAAACGAGCGACGACTCTGAAGAAATCTTCGATAAAAAAATTAATTTTTTAACCGAACTTACAAAAAAAATAGGGGAACAGAAAATAGATGTCGTTATAAAAGGAAAGAATTCAAAAGATAAAGATATTTTTAATATTGCAAAAAAAAATGGGGTAATGATTTGATAGAACTCAAATATATTTTAAACGTTATAGACAAACAGTTTTCTAAAATAGAATTAATAGTTTCGGAAATAAAAGACTTTTTGCCTCTTAAAAACGAGGATATGGAAGATATAAACAAAATCAAAACGATTGATTCTTTTATATACAGATTCGGTAAAATTCAAGATATTATGGGGGAAAAACTATTTCCCGCATTTCTTGAGCATTTGCAGGAATATAATACGTCAATGTCGTTATTGGATGTTTTACATAAGCTTGAGAAATTAAGATTGCTGAATACCGATGAATGGATAAAAATAAGGCAGATAAGAAATACGATGACGCATGAATATCCAGATAATGATGATGAAATTATTGCAACGATAAGTTCCGCCCTTGATTATTTTGAAATAATGAAAAATATTTATAAATCGATAAAACAAAAATTAGGCTAATTAGGACTTAAGCGTTGTATATTTAACAAGCCTGCTTTCTTCAAAAACCATATAAAAGCAAACGCACCGCTTCGTTTGTTGCCGTCGATAATCCGCCTTACTGCTTTCCGGCAAAAGAGCCTTTACATCGTCTAACGCTTTTAAAAATAGTTTATAATTTGACGCAATGCGTTCTTTATTAATAGAATAACCTTTTATAATATGCTCTTTTAATATTGTGTTGGCCCACCGGCGAAATTTAGTTGCTTTTTTTGAATTTACTTTGTAACCGACTGATAAAATAACATCCAAATTATAAGATTCTATTTCTCGCTTTACTATCCGATTACCTTCATTTTGAAGTGTTGCAATTTTTGCAACAGTTGATTTATCGTCTAATTCGCCGTCTTTATAAATGTTTTTTATGTGGCGCGAAATGCCGGATTTATCGATACCAAAAAGATCTGCAATCTGTTGCAAACTCGCCCATAATGTTTCTTGCTTGATATCTGCTTTAAATTCAATCGCTCCGCTTTCCGACTGATATATAGCTATTTCATTTTTAATATTTTCCATAAATTCTTATTCCAAATTTAGCCCTATTTTAGCTAATTGTATTTTTATCTCTTCGTTAAGCCTTTTTTCTTCCGCCATCTGTTTCGACAGTTCCGCCGTAAGCCGTTTCATCTTTTCTTCAAATAATTCGTCGTCTTCTTCCGTTTCTTTAGTGCCGACGTATCTGCCGGGCGTTAAAATATAGCCCTGCTTTTTTATTTCTTCAGTATTTACCGCCTTGCAAAATCCTGCAATATCCTCGTATTTTCCTCCTTCGCCCCTGAAAGCATGGTAAGTACCCGCGATTTTATTAATTTCTTCATCGGTAAGCTCCCTGTGTCTTCTGTCTATCATAACGCCCATCAATATTCAGCGGTAATTGAGTATTTCAGAATTGTTAATTTTTAAGCTTATTTTCTAAATTATTTTTTGGTAATTTTTTGGTAATTAATTTTTCTAAATCGGAAAGATCTTCTAAAAATCTATCTTTTAATATATCATCTTCTTTATATGCGCTATAATATCTATTAAACAGCAAATCAATATTTTTATATATTTCCTTTAGAAATTCTAACTGGGAAGGATTAAGACTGTCCGTATAATTTTTACCCATAAATATAATGTCATGCAAATCTCTTGCTGCGGTTCTATTTTCAAAAGCAGACCTTTTAAAATCAAACAAAAAAGGTAATTTATAAATTCGAATATTGTTTACTATATCCGTTTTAGATTCATGATATCCGCTTCGAAACGACATTTCTATCTTAAGATTTTCTTTTTTGTCAGTCTTATATTCTCCGTAAGTTATTATCATTTTTTTTACGGTATCGGTATGTTTTTTGGTATGTATATCAAGTAAAATCGGTCTATTTTCACCGTGATAGTAAGTAAAAGCTTTGTTGATAACATATTCAAGGTTGACGTCTTTATTTGCATCAAAATCTAAATCCGTGGACATCCTGTCAAGACCGTAACCTAATAATAAAGCTGTTCCGCCTTTTAAAGCAAGCGGCAGAGCGTTTTTTAAAATTGTCTCGGATATTGTTCTCATTATTTTTAAGTGGGTTTCGTTATCTTTACATAAAAGCATTTTTCCACCTTAATAGCATGTCTGTTTCTTTTTTATCTGCATGCTTAATCATAATATCTAAATATTTAACGAACTCTTCAATATCTTTATCTTCCAGAAGATAATCTTTAAATATAATATGATCGGGGTAATGTTTTAATACAAAAATATTTTGGTACAACATATCGGCAATCGCTCTTGCAGGAGATGCGCATTTTACAGACTCTATATTTTTGCCTATTGAGTTAAAAAATTTAGTACAGTCATATAAGCCCGATAAACCGAATAAATATTGCGTATCGGTATAATCTACTCCGCTTACCGACCAGTTATCCGCACTTATAACCCCGGAAAGATGCCAATCCGCTCCGCTTATATTTAAAGCCCCCATGCCTGTAATATATTTGTTCATAAAAAACGTATTTTTTTATAAGTTATTTATATTGTTAATTCTTAAGTATATAAAATTTATGGAAAAGAAATATTATAATTTAATTATAACATACTGAGTTAAAGTTTTTAATAATCTAAAAGGCCTCAAATTTTCTGAATGAAATAAAAATTTTTTACTATTCTTTTTTCTTGATAATTTTTATATTTTTTCAGGTATAATTTATTTATACTACACAAAAAGAATTCAAAAGATAAAGATATTTTTAATATTGCAAAAAAAATGGGGTAATGATATGAAAATAAATAACTTCACGGTAAAAACCGGCAAAAGAACCGAACTAATAGACATTACGCAAACGGTTGTAGATTTTATCGTCAAATACGGCAACGGGGAAGGGCTGTGTATGGTTTATTCGCCGCATACTACAACGGCGGTTATTATAAACGAAGCATACGATCCCGACGTTGCTTTAGATATAAACCGTTTTTTAGATAATCTTGCTCCTAAAAACAATAATTACCGGCATGCGGAAGGAAATTCCGATGCGCATATAAAAGCGGCTATAATAGGCAATTCAAGGATATTGCCATATTCCGGCAATAAGCTGAATCTCGGAAGATGGGAGGGGATTTTCCTTTGCGAATTCGACGGTCCGAGACAGAGAAATATAAATATAATTTTAATTTAATTTCTCTATGCGTATCTTTCTTCTTTAAACGGGTCTGCACCGTTGGAATAGCCTCTTTGCTCCCAGTACCCAAGTTCTTCTTTATCTAAAAAGGTAATCGTTTTTACCCATTTTGCGCTTTTATATGCATATTTATCGGGAATAACAAGGCGGACGGGGAAACCGTGTTCCGGAGTTAAAATTTGCCCTGCATATTTTAACGCGAATATCGAGTTGTCCTTGAGAAGGAAATCGGTATCCACGTTTGTAGTATAACCGTCGTAAGAACCTATCAAAACGTATTTTGCATCTTTAAGAGGTTTAACTATAGCGGCAAACTTTTTCGACAAAACGCCCTCCCATTCCGCCGATTCTTTAGTCCAGCCGGTAACGCAATGGAAGTCGTCGGTTACTTTATCGTTACCTATTTTTACGATATCTTCGTAAGTGAAAACAGCCGGATTTTCGACTAATCCTTTTATCGTAAGCCTGTAGTCGTCAATGTTTACGTCCGGAATATATCCTAAATCAAGCTGAATTAAATCGTCTACTTTTTTCTGGTTCGGCGGTATCATACTAGTTTTATTTTAATTAAGAATATTTTCCACGATAGTTTTAGAATTTTCACATATAAACATTTTTCTCATATTTTCTAAAGACCTGCCGTGCGCCTCTTTATCCATAGAAGATACGCAGTTTTCTGCAATTACCGGATAAAATCCTCGGTTTGCGGCGTCCCTTGCGGAAGATTCGACTCCTATTTCCGTCGCTATTCCGGTAAAAATAAGAGTATTTATATTCCTGTTTTTCATCATCTGCTCGAAATAAGTTCCGATAAATATGCTTGCCGTAGGCTTCTCAAGCAGTATGTCGCCCTCTTGCGGAGCTATATCTTCGAGAATATTTCTGTCGCTTGAACCCTTTGCCATAAAGTCTGGAAGTTTTGCGGGATCGTCAACGCCGAAACGCCTCATCATAGTATAATACGACCATGAAGACCTGAATTCTTTTGCCGCCGGTGTTATAAGGGTATATACGACTGGAATTTTACCCCTTAATGCATTTATTAAATATTTAATATCGGAAACAAATTCAGTTTTATTATATATTCTGGAAACCAAGCCGTTTTGAACGTCCCACACTACAAGGCACGAACTTTCCGGATTCAGTATTTCTTTTAAATTTTCATAAATTTCAATGCCGTTAATTTTTTTCATGATACCTCCCAAAAAAATAATTAATGTAGAACCTGTAATAAGAACGGTTTTCATAACTTAGGCATCCTTTCTGCAACGATATTCCTGACGCTTTCGCTTTTGTCGTCTTGCATTAAAGGCAGATATTCTTCGGGGATTCTTTTCGATACCGCTTTTCTTACCAATGCTTCTTCGTCTTTTATCATATCTTTTAAATATTCGGGAGCTATTCTTTCGGCGACCTTAATTCTTACTATCGGTTCTTTATCATGCATTAACGAAGGTAGATAAGATTCGTCTATTCTTTCGGCGACCGCATGCCTTACCCAAAAAGATTTGTCGTTCATCATTTTTGGAAGCTCTTTTGCATCTATTCTTTTTGCGGCTATTAAACGGACTTCTTTATACGGGTCGTTTATTAGCGCCGTTAAATTTTCTGCGGCTATCCTCGAGGCAACTTTATATCTTACGTTTTCGTCTTTATCGTTTAAAGCATGAACTAGATAAGCGGGATTAGCCGTACTTACTGCATTAAACCTCTCTTTAAAGCCTTCGTTGTTTAGAATATTTATAAATTCGCTTTCGGTCATTTTATATTTGAAGCAGATAAAAATTAATAAATTTTAATTTTAATTCGCTTTATTTGCTATAATTATACCATACGGTAATTATTTTTAATATTTTTTGATATTCGGCAATTTTTATATTTCATATTTTTTAGAGGTATAATTTATTTATATATGCCGCATATATGAGGAGTAAAAATTATGCTGAAAATAAAAAGAATTTACGATGAACCGTCCGAAAAAGACGGAATACGAATACTCATCGACAGATTATGGCCAAGAGGATTAAGCAAAGAGAAAACAAAAATAGATTTCTGGTTTAAAGATATAGCGCCGTCCAACGAATTGAGAAAATCGTTTCACGAAGCGGCAATAGATTTTAACGAATTTAAAACAAAATATTTGGAAGAACTTTCTGAATACGACCGCATGCATAATTCGTCAACCGAACCTAATTCGAATAATTCGATTGCCGCAATATCAAGATTATTAAAAACTAAAGACCAAGATATAACATTATTATACGGACTTAAAGACGAAATAAACAACAACGCCGCCGTATTAAAAGAATTTATTTTAAAAAAAAGAAACTAAGATTTTCGCTTTTACGCAATAAATAGAAGCGTAAATAATTCTTATTTGCGGTTTTAGAATTAATTTTATTAAACAATATTTAATATTTTCAAAGTTTACGATAAATATTGCAGGAAATTATCCGCCGAAATAATATACTGAGTTAAGCCGTTAGACGAAGTTTTTTTTAAAATATCTTTTTTATTTACAACCTGAATAGCAAACTGCGTTTGAGTTTTTTGTTGAAACGTTAATAGATTTTTTGAAACGTTTTCGTCGTTAAATTTAGTTTCCGCCATAAAGACAGTCTTATCGTCTTTAGTAACAACAAAATCAACTTCTCTGCCTTCTTTGTCTCTTATGTAAGACAATCCATAGTTTCCGTAACCTAAGCTTTTCCATAATAATACCGTTTTATAAAGATGAAAGGCGACGATGTTTTCAAATCTTTTCGCCTCGTCTTCAATCTCTGCCCAGTCGTAAAGATAAATTTTAGGCTCTTTTTTAATTGCCCTGAATATCGATTTAGAATAAGGCTTTATAGAAAAAAAGTAATAAAACTGCTCAAGCAATAAAAGCCAGCTCTTAATAGAATCGAATGCTGCGCTTAAATCTTCCCTTAGCGAATTCACCGAAAGAGGAGAAGCTACTTTATAAGGCAAAAGATTGGATAATATTTCGATATTAGAAATATCGCGGACGGGATAAGCGTTTCTTATATCTTCCCTTATTAACGTTTTCTTCCGTTCGTTTGACCACAGATTATAAAACATTCTATCGTTTTTTAAAAACGGTTCGGGAAATCCAGAAAAATTAAATAATTGTTTATAATTTTCCAATGACTGCTTTTTATCGAAACCTTCTTTAAGATAGTTAAAAAAACTATCCGGTTCTATAAATGAGTTTTCCAATTCTCCCAGCGACAGAGGAAAAAGATTAACCCCAAAATATCTGCCGAATAAACTGTCGCCGCCCTTTTTAAAAAGATCAAGCCTTCCGCTTCCCGTAACTATAAAGTTATATTCGTCATTATAACCGTCGTAACATCCTTTTAAATAATTTTTCCAATTTTTATATTTATGTATTTCGTCGAATACCACCAAAAACTTTTTTTTTATATCTTTGCTTTCGTTTTCAAAAAAGTAAGGCGTATTTAATATCTTTTTTTGATCGTTTATTATATCCCAGCTTAAATAAGAACCTTGAGAAAATTTATTTAAAATAGCTTTGGCGAAAGTAGTTTTTCCGCTTTGCCTGGGGCCGCTTACAAAAAGCATTTTATTGTATTCGTCTAATACTTTTGCTCCAAATTTTTCGATATTCCTTTTTATCATATTGACTATTTTATATTGTATTTGAAAAAAGTCAAGACTTTTTCCGAATTTGCTCTAATAATGTCATATGGTAAGGATTTTTGGAAAAAGCATTATAATGTCTGCCGCATTTATAAACTTTATCATTCAAAATAGTTTATAACGTCTTCGTTCCTGAAAGTTTTTATTTCGTTTACCTTGCTTGTTTTTTTGTAGTAACCTATGGAAATGCCGAGCAGAAACTTTTTATTTTTAGGCAGTTTAAATGCTTTCCTTAAAACGTCTGGGTATGCGACTAAATAAGCCTGAGGACAAGCGCCCAAGCCTAAATCGTGCGCCGCAAGTAAAATGTTCTGCGCTAAAAAACCGCAGTCGAAAACCGACCATAAACCTAAATTTTCATCCATATATATAAAAATAGCGGTCTGGGAATGAAAAAAAACATAGTTGCGAAGGGAAAATTCGGTTCTTTTTTCTTTGTCGTCCCTGTTAATGCCTATATATTCAAACCTGTGCCTGCCTGTTTCAAACATATTATTGTTTTGCTTTTCAGGCCAGGAATCGGGAAAAGGATAATCCGGATTAATAGGAGTGCAGTTTTTCGCAAGTTCGTAAAGATTGGTTTTAATAAATTCGGAGGTTTTACCTGTAGAGACCGCTATCTCCCACGGCTGTGAATTTGCCCATGAAGGAGCTCTCAGCGATAATTTAAGTATTTTGTCTATAATCTCCTTAGGTACGGGCTTGTCTTCAAAATCTCTTTTCGACGTCCTTGAGTCTATAGCTTCAAATAGTTCCATTATTATACCTTCATAATTTTTTTATATAATTATATCATATTTTTATTGTAGCAATTCCTTTAATTATCTTTTGCATATTTCAAGGGCACCTTATTCCCGTAGTATGTCCAAAAACGGCTTCTGTCTGCCTTGTGGGCTTTAGCTTCGTAAAGAGCCTGGTCGGAGAAACGGATAAGTTCTAAGGGGTTATATAATTCGATAGATTCGCCTGCGGTCGTTAAAAGGGTATCGCCGACGCCTTTTTTATCCGCAACGTATTTATTTGAAAACGGATATAAAACTACTCCCATACTTAAGCCGATTTTAACCGAAGTATTTATATTGTCCTTTATATGTATAGGCTCTAAAATCAGTTCCCCTATTTTATCTATTATTTTTTCTAAAGTATCTACGTCATCCAAATATTCTATTAAAAGAACAAACTCGTCTCCGCCCAATCTTGCTACAAAGTCGGTTTTCCTTAAACCTTTCTGCAAACGTTCCGATGTAACCTTAAGTACGACGTCTCCGGCATCGTGCCCGTAAGTATCGTTAATCTGTTTAAAGCCGTCTAAGTCTAACATGCATATAGCCATTAGCTTTTTGTTTCTGTTAGCTCTTTCGACGGCGCGTTCAAACTCAATTTCTAAAGCCCTTCTGTTGGGAAGATTCGTTAGAGAGTCTGTGATGGATTGACGCAAAAGTTCTTCCGCGAGATAGTGTCTTTCGGTAACGTCCATAAAAGTCCAAACGATTAAAGGATGTTCCTGCTCTCCCATAATCCTTTGGCCGGAAACGTCGACATAAATTAAAACTCCGTCTTTGCGTTTCATCTTGAGATCTCTTAAATAAGCGCTGCCTTTAATTAAAGCTTCCTGAATAATGGCAAGCATTTGTTTGGCGCTTTCTTCATCGTCGGGATAAAAAATATCTTTGGTGAAATGCCCTAAAACTTCTTCTTTATTGGAATAGCCTAAAATATTTAAAAACCCGCGATTAGCTTCTATAATTATTTTTTCAGGATGTCTAATCAAAACTATGCCGGTTGCGGTATTAGATAATAAAGCCTCCTGCAATTCGATAAGTTTGCGTATAGTCTCTTGGCTTTTATGTCTTTCCGTGACGTCCACTTCCGTCCAAACTATACGCTCCGGCTCTCCAGGCTTAGACGGCAGTTTTTGTCCGGAAATATCTACATATACCAAAGAACCGTCAAGACGTAAATAAGGTACGTCGTTAAGCAATCCTTCGCCTTTAGATAGAATAGTTTCGGCTAATTTGCCTACTTTTTCGTACGACTCCGAATCCGGAAAAAACTCCCTCATAGGATGCCCTACCATATCTTCTACGGAAGAAGCGCCGTATATTTGCAGAGTGCGCTCGTTTACCAATTCCATAACCCTTTCCGGATAACGTAAAACATTTATGCCTACGGTAAGATTGCTAAGCAAAAGCTCGTTAAATTTTCTTAAATCTTCCCTGCGGATTTCGTCGTCCATTCTGTCGAGCGCTAAACCTATATCGTCGGCAAGCTGCAATAAAACGGATTTTATATCTTCGTCGAAAAGTTCTTTTTCTTCAATGTAAAAAGCTATAACTGCATAAATCTCGCCTTTTTTGAAAACAGGTATCGCGGAACTTTTTGCTATGCCGCAAATTTTTGCACGCTTGCGCCAAGGCTTTCCTCTTTCATCGCTAAAAAAGTCAAAATTAAATATAGGTTTTTTACTTCTCCAGACCTGACCCATAACTTCTTGCCCTTCGGGTAAGTCTTCTCTGGCGGATATAACGATGCCTTCTAAGTAACCTATTTCTCCGGATTTGGCAAGCATCTTATATAGTCCGTTTTCGTCCGGCATGCCAATGCAAGCAAGACGAATGTCTGAGTATTGACGGGCAATATAGCAGATTTCGTTAAAGAGTTTCTTTTCGTCTTTAACTTTAGCTATTATCTGATTGGCAGTCTTGAGCATTGCCGTAAAACGCGTCAGTTTTTTATTGTGCTCTAAAGATTTTTGCAATGCGTTTTTAAGTTTTTCCTGTTCGGTTACATCCGTCCAGCTTGCTATTCTAACTGTTTTACCTTTATATATTACCGAATCCGCATAAATATACATCCAAAGTTCTTCGCCTGTTTTTTTAATGCCTTAAACGTTACGTAATGTTTATAGCCGATATCGGTAAGGCCTTTTTTAATGGAGTCTTTTGCTGTTTCTTTATGTTCTTCGGCTAATACATCCCAGAAGTATTTATCTTTAAGTTCTTCCGCAGTATAGCCCAACATGACTTGAAGAGCGGGATTGGCATAAATAAATTTATCGGTATGCATGTCTAATCCAAGCGGCATGTTTTCTGCAAGGGTTCTAAACGTTTCTTCCGATTCTTTAAGTTTATTTTCGAGGATTTTCTTTTCGGTTATGTCGGTTATTGTCGCCTGAATATAAGTTCTGCCGTTATAAACGGTAGAACTTATAGTAGTTTCCACGTCCCTTATTTCCCCGTTTTTAAGCCTGTGTTTAAAAACGGCAAAATTAGAACCTTCTTTTAGCGCTTTCATTCGGAAATTTTTTAAATCTTTATCCGATATAAAAGGGTTTATAACTTTTATATCCATATTTCTGAATTCTTCTTTTGAAAATCCGTAAAAATCTACCGCTCTTTTATTGGCATTTATTATGATGCCGGTTTCTAAATCTATAATTAAAGATACCGATGGAAAATTATCGAAAAACGCCTCAAGTTTCTTTTCCGTAGATTCAGACTTTTCCTTTGCTTTTTTAGCGGATTCTATTTCTGACATGAAATCGGTTATATTTGTATGGGATTCAAAAAATAAAAAAGAATCCGAATCGTCCCTAAAAGCCTCTACTTTGTATAAATGACCTTTATGATTATGAATTACGTTGGAAATATTTTTATCTTTATTTTCTTTAAGTTCCATTATGGGGCATATTTCTCCCATTTCGTGGCAGGGCTTATCGTAACCGTGGGATATTTGGTAGCATTTTCCCAAGGATTCGTTTATTTCATTATTTCGTTTTTCGGGGGGGGGGGGGGTGAATAGGCTTGAATAGGTTTCTTTAGCGGTTTTATTTAAAAATACAACGTCGCATTTATCGTTGATTGCTAATATCGGACATAAAATTTTATCGAAAACAAAGTAGTCTTCCGGCGGAACTTCTTTCATTAGTATATTATATTTACTTATTTACTTTCTTAAGATTTATTGAACAAAAATATATTTAAAACTAAGCTGCAATAAAAATTTAAGAATACATAAATATCAAACGATATTTTGTATTATACTTAATATTAAAATATTATATATACTTAAATATAATATTTCAATAGAAAAATTTTTAATAAAATTGCCTGTTTAATTATGCAACATAAAATTTGTTTCGATATTTTTTATAAATTATGAACTTTTATATCGCTATTTCTTTATTTAAAATATCGCGGACAAGCCGCAATCTTATATATTTTTCTGAGTAATATTCTATCTGTGCAGCAACTGAGGATGCCTTTTCTTCCGCATCTTCTATGGATTGCGATAATTTATCTTTTTTTGCTTTTAAACTTTCCTGCTTTTCTACGATATCCGCGCTGATATCCATAATCTGCGACAGTAAAGCGTTTTCATTCAAATTTTCATCCTTATAACCGGCAGAGATCAAGCAATCTAACAACAAAAGTTTATTTTCGCCTATGTGCTTTTTTATATTCTCTGTTTCTTCTTTTATATCCCTAATTTTTTTGGCATCATCGGCTATTTTTTCCATTTTTTGCAGCCAAGAACGCATTTCACGCGGAACAAGAGGGGTTATTTTTATACCTTCCCATATGTCGTCCCATTTGACGGTTAACCGTTCTTTTGCGACTCGGCTTTATCTTCTTCTATTTTTGATAAATTTGATAAAAAAATAGCCTTTTTGGAAACCAATTCAGATTTTTTCCAGAGCTCGTCGCTTATACGGTCGGCGTTGGATGAGTTTTTTTTCATAGGCGGGGACAAATGTTTTTGAATTTAATTTGCTTATTGCATCAGAAATTTCTAAAATTTTGTCTTCAAGTTTAACGTATTTATTTGCCAAAGAAGCAATGTTCTTGCTTTCTTGCAAACTTAACGTTAATTGCGAAGTTTCTTTCGTCGAATCACCAGGCCTTATTTGAGAAACTAGAACTATTTCTTTGCCGCCGTTTACCAAATCATCCATGCCGAATCCGAACATACTGCCGAAAGAAGATTCGTCGATTCCAAAAATAAATTTTTTAAGGATTAACGGATCCAATTCATTTCCGTTTTCGTCAAGAAACGTCCTTAAATGCCCTTTTCGTCTTTGAAAAACTAAACTTTCTCCCGATGAATTTTCTATTTTTGCAAATATTCTTAATTTATTGCCGTCAAATTTAAAACTGTCGACGGTTCTTTCTTTTTTAATTCCGAAAAAAAGAGATTTAACCGCCCTTAATGTCGTCGTTTTTCCAGATTCGTTATGTCCGTAAACTATGCGGAAATTTTCCCGACCATCAAAATTTATAGTTTTATCTATAAACTGACCATAAGGTTTTAAACTCATCCAGATTATTTTCGAAGTGTGAAGAACGCCCACGTTAAATACACTTTTTTCTGCTTGCGGATAATTGGAAGCCAAATTTTCTTTTACGGCAGGAGCGGAAAAACTTTGACCGTGAATTGCTATATTGAGGTTTTTTAAATAAAATGTTTCGGGATGTTTAGAGGAAAATATTTTTATTCCTTCCGGCAATTTTAAATTTTTGGTAATTTTACTTTCGGCATCATGATTTCCTTTGGCTATAAAAACATTAATACCGTTTGACGTCAGTTTGGATAATTTGTTTAATAAAAATAAACCGGTATTGTAATCTTTCCAATCTCCGTCATACATATCCCCTGCTATTATAACAAAAGATACCTCTTCCTCTACCGCTAAATCTACAAGTTCGGACAGAGCCTTTCTTGCCGCCCCCCTGATTTCTTCTACGGGAGCGCCTTCATAATTTTCAAGCCCTATTAGCGGACTGTCGAGGTGAATATCTGCTGCATGAATAAACTTAATCATCCAAGAGGATTTTTTAATATATAAATTTTTCCGTTTTTATAGTTAAAAAGATAAAGCGATTTATGAAATATATTATTTTTCAGATTAATTACGCCGCATACGCCTTTAATTTTTTTAACTTTCAATATAGCTTTATAAAAATTGACGCCTTTATAAGCGTTTTGTCGGTTTGATAGGTTTAAATCTGCGGCTTTCGATGACAATGCGGCAGCTTTTATAACTATTTTCCCTATATCATAACCTTCGGCGCTCAATATATTTGGAGCTTTTCCGTATGATTTTTTATAAGCAGAGGAAAATTTTTTTACTATTTCGTTGCGCGCATATTTAAAGAAACCGTCCGGAAAAAAAGAATTTTCCATATAAAAAGAGTTTTTTTCCATAAAACGTCTCGAGTCGATAGAACTAAGCGTAAATAAAGGAAATCCGGTAATATTGTAATAGACCAACTGGGTTAAAATTAGTTCCAGTTTCGATTTGCCGCCCAATACGAAAAGACCGCCAAACGGAATGTTAGGTTTAGATTTTGTTATACCGTTCATAAGATCGTATTTCGTAACGCCGAGTTCTGCTCTTTCCGCCGCAGTTACGTTGCGGTCGGTTATCGCGTTAAAAATAACTATGTTGTCGAAATTATTAAAAAAGTCTACCGTATTTTTATTATAAGCGGTTTTATTTAATAAAGTTATCCCATATTTTTTGGCATAAAAAGCAATATACCTTAAAGTTAAAGGTCCGTATCCATAATATGGATATATGACCGAAACGGACTTAATACCGTGTTTATATGCGTATTTCATGTCCGTTTTTATTTCCTGTTTCAAAGTCATACCGTAGCCGAAAACATAATGCGATAAATCTTTTTTAGCGACTACCGGAGAGGGAGTAATTACCGGAATTTTAAATTCATCGGAATATTTTGCAAAATATTTCAACTGTCCGGCAAAAAGAGGTCCGATTATAGCCGAAACGTCTTTTTTGCTTAAAGATTTAAACAAATCGTATATGTTTGTTTTGCCTGCGCTTAACGACAGGTTAACTATAATGAATTTTACTTTGGAGGCTCCGCTTTTCTTTAAACTCAAAAGCATTCCGTTTACAAACTGCTTGCCGAAAAAAGCATACCTGCCTTCTACAGGCATTACCATGGCTATTCTTATAACAGATCCTTGATTTAATGCATTACCGCCTTTAGCAACAGCGAATTTGCATATATATAACGAAAAGACAAAAATAGTAAAAAAAATTGCGGAACCGAAAAATAAAATTTTTATTCTATTCATGTTGTATTTTGATAACAATTTAATTATTATTATATTTATACAACTTATCTTTACCGCAGTCAATCCAATTTATTTTAAAAGGTTATAAACCGTTTAATTTTTTTGAATTTTATTTTATTATTCTTATGAACGCCGAAGATTTTGAATCGTATAAAAATTACAGGATATACATAAATGCAAAACGGGAAGGGCTTATAAAAGAAACGGCCGATAAAAAAAGAGCTACGGCCGATATCTCTTATTTAAAAAAGCGCGATTTTTATGAAAGGTTAAAAAACGGCGCCGAAAAAGAAATAAATTTATTAGACGAATTAAAAATCAAACCTTTAAAAACTTCCCGCATTATAAATTACGGCCGCGAACAAAATATTTCCCTTTCCTTGCCGGAATTTTTGCATATATACTATCCTGACGGTTTATTTGAAAATTTTTACGGCGATACTTCATCGCAAAAACTTAACGAAGGATTGTTTTTAACGTCGTCCAGATATGCCGGCGTTAACTTTTTTAAACCGGATTTGTCTTTAATAAACGAACTTAGCTTATACTGCAAAGATACGGACGGAAACCAAAAATTTTCCTTTATATATATAGGATTGCACGAATCTGCCAATAAAGATTTTATCGAAAAATTTACGGATAAATTCGATAAAGATATATTTATTTTAATAATTCAACCCTATTCTCTATTAAAATCGGCATATAAAAATAAACCGAAACAATTAAATATTAAATTTCCGCAAATTTCGGCTTTAGACCCTTTTGCAAAAAATTCAAAATACGGATTTGCCTTAAGAAACACTCTCGCTTTTCATTTATCGCAAGAGATGGCTATACTTTATCTGTCGCATAACAGCTCTCTTGCAAGTTTAATAAAAAAATTTAAAGACGCCGGCAAGAAAGTAAAAATTTTTCTCGGCGAAGAAAATTACAAAAAAAACATAACTATACCTGCAACTGCGAATGCAAATACCAAAAAAGATGCTGTAGCTTACGGAACGGATGGACTTGAAGAATATCAAATTATCAGCAAATTTATAATTGATTCTTTAACAAAAGAAAATATTACTATTGACAATTTATTGAAACTAAGCAATATTAGATTAAAAGCAAATGAAAATGAAATTATGAGAGCGCTTTCTATTCTTGAAATTAATTCGGTAATAGAAAGACTGCCCGGAGGAATAATAAAAAAAATATGAAAAATTTAGTTCTCGTAGAGTCCCCTTCTAAAGCAAATACTATAAATAAATATTTAGGTCCCGATTTTATAGTCAAAGCTACAGTGGGACATATTAAAAATTTACCGAAAAGTTCGATAGGGGTCGATATAAAAAACGGTTTTGAACCTAAGTACGAAATAATAAAAGGAAAGGAAAAAACCGTAGATGAAATTAAAAAACTTGCAAAAAAAGCGGATATTATTTATCTGGCTCCCGATCCCGACCGCGAGGGAGAAGCTATAGCATGGAACATAAAAGAGATTATAGACGAAATTAACGGCAAAAAACCCGATATAAAAAGGGTTCTTTTTCATGAAATTACCAAAGATAAAGTTTTAGAGGCTATAAAAAATCCTGCCGTCTTAAACGAATCGATGTACGAATCCCAAAAAGCGCGCAGGATTTTGGACCGTTTAGTCGGTTACAACCTCAGCCCTTTTTTATGGGATAAAGTAAGAAGAGGGCTTTCCGCCGGCAGAGTTCAATCCGTCGCCCTGTATCTTATAGTAGAAAGAGAGAAAGAGATAAACGCTTTCGTCAAAGTCGAATTTTGGACGGTAACCGCTTTATTTGAAATTCAAGGCGGAGACAAGAAAAAATTTTCTACCGATATTGAAGGCGAACTTTTTAAAATAAACGGAAAAGATCCTGAAATTAAATCCGAAAAAGAAGCCGGAGAATTGCAAAACAGGCTTATTTCGATAAAAAACGATTATTCTATCGAAGACGTATCAAAGAAGCAGACTTACAGAAAAGCCCCTCTGCCGTTGATAACGAGCACACTTCAGCAGGAAGCCGCAAAAATACTTCATTTTCCCGTAAAGAAAACAATGTCCGTAGCGCAAAAACTTTACGAAGGCATCGAAATAGGAGCGGTGGAAGACGTAAGCAAAAAATCTCTTGGCCCCATAGGCCTTATTACATATATGAGGACGGATTCCACGAGAATATCGGACGAAGCGGCATCGGCGGCTAAGAAATTTATAAATGAAGTTTACGGTTTAGACTATATTGCCGATAAAAACTCTCCCAAAAAAAGCAAATCCCCGGCAAACGCCAAAAAAGTTCAGGATGCGCACGAAGCTATCAGACCGACGAATATTTTATTGACGCCTAAAAAAATTAAAGCATACCTAAGCGCCGACGAATTTAAATTATACAATCTTATTTGGACGTACTTTACTGCATCTTTCATGAGCCAGAGTATATACGACCAGTACGCTCTGACGCTAAAAGGAACTTATATAGGCAAAAATAAAGAAAAAGACGAATACATTTTTAAGACTACCGAAAGCATATTGAAATTCGACGGCTTTCAGAAAGTTATAAATGAAAATCTTAAAAATAAAGAGATATTGGAAGAAGAAAGCAGCATTCAAAATCAAAATGAAAAAAATCCTTCGTCTATAATTAAATTATTCGAACTGCTTTCAAAAGGAGACCCTGCTTCAATAAAAAAAGCCGACGTTTTTCAGCATTTTACTTCTCCTCCTCCGAGATACACCGAAGCAAGCTTAGTCAAAGCTTTAGACGAAAACGGCATAGGAAGGCCTTCTACATATCAGAGTATAATCGCCAATATAAAGACTAAAGATTACGTAACGATGACTACGGAATCTGCCGATACGGCAAAAAAGGGGAGCGCAACCCAAAAATTTAAGCCGACCGAACTTGGAATGACGGTGTCGGATATTTTAAAAGCCGGTTTTTCCGACATAATAAATCTAAAATTCACCGCAAATATGGAAAAAAAATTAGACGACATTGAAAGCGGAGCAATAAAAAGAACGGAACTGCTTACTGATTTTTACGAAAAATTTATGAAAAACTTTAAAGATGCGAAGGTTAATATAAAAAACATAAAGGGTTCGTCCGAACCTACCGACGTAAAATGCGAAAAATGCGGAAAACCTATGGTTATAAAAATGGGGCGCTTCGGTAAGTTTCTTGCCTGCAGCGGATATCCTGAGTGTAAAAACACTAAAGAAATAAAAAAAGTGAATAATGACGGCAAAAATATAGAGCCTGAAAACGAAGAAACGGGAGAAATCTGCGAAAAATGCGGAAAACCTATGATTATAAAAGCAGGCAGATACGGCAAATTTCTTTCATGCAGCGGCTATCCCGAGTGTAAGAATATTAAACCGATTCCGGTAAAAGTTAATCAATCCAAAATACCGTGTCCTACAGGATGCGGCGGTTATCTTGTAGAAAAAAGAACGAAAAAGGGAAGAAAATTTTTCAGTTGCTCCAACTATCCCAAATGCGATTATGCTTCATGGACGCTGCCCGAGACAGAAAAAGCCGAAAAATAATATAATATTGATTTGATTTTATAAAAAAATTAAATTATTATTATATATTATTTATTAATATTTATTAAATTATATTATTAATTATTTTATTAATTATTTTATTTCGAGGTGCCATATGTCAAAAAGCATTTTTCAAGCCATTAAAGACGTATCTATCAAAACGAAGATCATCGTTCCATTAGTACTTTTGGTTATTATACCGATAGCTTTAATCTCTTACAACACATACAATCTTCAAAGAAATCTTACGGTATCCCTGACTAAACACGATGCCATAGTAACGGCAAAAACTACGCTTTCAAGTTTAAACGCGATGATGCTTAACGGAACCATAAAGAAAAATAAAGACAGAAAACAGCTTTTTGGCATATATAAAAAAATCAAAGGCATAAAGCGCTTTAAAGTTATAAGGGGCAGTCTCGTAAATAAAGAATTCAATAAAAAATACGGGCCCGGCCTTAAGGAAGAGTTGCCTAACTCTTCCTTCGATAAAGAAATATTAAACTCCAATAAAACTATAACTAAAATTATTTACAGAAAAGGGCTGCCTTACGAACTTAAAGTAGGCGTGCCTTTCGTCGCAAAAACCAATTCAAGGGGCATAGACTGCCTTGCCTGCCATAAAGACGCATCTTCTGGCGATGTTCTTGGAGGAATTAAATTAGTTTATTCTTTAAAACCGCTAAGGAATTCTCAGAAAATATTTACAAAAGAAACGTTAATAATCGGCATAATTTTTATAGTTATTATAATTCTGTTTCTTTATTTTATTATAAAAAGCGCGATAATTAAACCGATTGCAAAAATGTCTAAATTAGCCGACGAAATTTCTAAGGGGCATTTTGAAGAAGAAATAGAACATCCCAGAAACGATGAAATAGGTTCGCTTGCAAAATCTTTTAACAGGATGCAGGTCAGCCTGAAAAAAGCGATGGAACTCCTAAAAAGAGGCAGATGATAAACATTCCTATATCGGACAATATAAATAACATTAAAGCAAGGATGAAAAGCGCCGCCTTAAAAAGCGGCAGGAATTTTTCAGATATAACGCTTCTTGCGGCTTCAAAAACAAGAACAGCGGATGAAATAGCGGAAGCGGCAAGGAGCGGCATAAAAGTTTTCGGAGAAAATTACGTTCAGGAATTTTTGTCAAAATTTGAAACGCTCAGCCAAAACAAAGATATTATCTGGCATATTATAGGACGCCTCCAAAAAAATAAAGTCAAATATATTATCGGGAAGGTTGATTTAATACATTCGGTGGACGGCATTGAACTTGCGGAAATTATAGAAAAACATTCGGCCGCAAAAAATATAACCTCTAATATTTTAATAGAAGTAAATCTTGCAGGGGAAAAAACAAAAGGCGGAATATTGCCTGAAAAATTAACCGGTTTAATATCAGAAATAAATAAATTTCGACATATTAAAGCCGCAGGACTTATGACTATGCCGCCGCTTGAAAGCGGAAGCAGAAAATACTTTAAGCATTTAAAAGAGCTTATCGACGAAATAAACTTAAAATCCGTTTACAAAGAAAAACTTTCCGTTCTTTCCATGGGCACGTCCGGCGATTTTGAAACTGCAATAGAAGAAGGCGCGACCATAATAAGATTAGGAACCGTTATATTTGGAATGAGACCTCCTAAACAAAAAATAAATTAAAAAAATAAAAGATGAATCCGCTTTACATTCTTGCTTCGTCTTCCCAAAGAAGAATATCTTTATTAAAAAAATTTGGATTTAGTTTTATTGCCGTAGATCATAATATAGCCGATGAACCTAAGTTTGAAGATTTAAAATTAAAAGAAAATATTTCTATAGAAAATTTCGTCAGGCAATTAGCCTTAATGAAAGCGCAAAGCGCTGCGGTTAATTACAAAAACAGCTACGTTATAGGTGCCGATACAGTTATTTTTTTTAACGGCAAAGCTTACGGAAAACCTCTTAATTTAGATGGCGCTTTTAACATGTTAAAAGACCTTTCCGGAAAAAGGCATGAAGTTTATTCCGGAATAAGCATAGTAAACGAAAATAAAAATATAGCCTTAACCGATTACGATAAAACTTTAGTTTCTATAAGAACGTTAAGCGATAAAGAAATAAATTCTTATATATCCGACCATCCGCCCTTCGACAGAGCAGGAAGTTACGGAATTCAAGACGAAAACGGAATAGTAGAATCATATAGCGGCTCGTTCGAAAACGTCCTTGGTCTTCCGGTACAGAAACTTTTGCAGGTTATAAAAGAACATAATCTTCCGCAAACCTGATATCCCTCTAAACCAAACCTTTTGCCCTTAAATATGCCGCATTGACGGCCGAATCCAGAACATACTTAATGCGTCCTTCTTCTAATTTTGCAAGCCCGTATGCCGTAGTTCCGCCCGGCGAGGTTACCATATCTTTTAAATCTTTCGTAGAAGTCTTAGAAAATTCCGGGCTGTTTAAAAGTTCGGCGGAGCCGATTATGGTCTGTACGGTTAATTCTTTTGCGATATCCTTGGGAAGTCCAAGTTTAACTCCCGCTTCTATAAGCCCTTCCGCAATTAAAAAAATATAAGCGGGACCGCTTCCGCTAAGAGCTGTTACGGCGTCAAAATATTTTTCGTCCAAGCGAATGATTTTCGACGACAACTCAAGTATTTTAGTAACTTCGGCAATATCTTTTTCGGAAACTCCAGCGTTATAACACATTGCGCCCATTCCTTTTCCTGCCAAAGAATTTATATTGGGCATAATCCTGAATATTTTTAATGCAATACTTTTTTTAAGGGTCTTTTTAAACACTGTTTCTATAAAATCTATTTTTACCCCTCCGGCAATTGAAACAAAAACAGGAATATTATTACTGTTTTTCAATTTATTTAAAGTCCCCGCCGCAACTTCGACGACGCTTTCCACCGAATACGGTTTTACGGCGATAAAAACGATATCGCAATTTTCCGTTATTTCGCCTACGCTGTTTAAAGAATTAACTCCAAGTGCATTCTTGACAAAATCCGCTCTCGAAGAATCCGTATCGTAAATAAAAATTTGCAGACCTCCGGATTTTGATCCGGTTATTCCTTTTATTAGTCCATAAGCCATATTGCCGGCTCCTATAAAACCTATTGAAATTTTTTTTATCGGCATAACATCCTCCTTATTTTATTTTTTTTTATTTAGTTTATTTATATTTTCCTTCCTTAATCGCCGAAGATACTCCGAAAGATAAAAGAAGTATAACTCCGTATAAGGTAAATATCCAGTGAAGGGCAAATTTTTGAGCTATTATTCCGCCTATCGGGGCCGCGACCGAACCTATGCCGAATCCGGAAAAGAAAAAAACGCCGTATGCAGTCGCCCTGAATTTTTCATGGGCGTTTTCGCTTATCATAAGGTTCGAAATAGGGTTTATGGAGAAATTAAAAGCGGAAAACGCAAGAACGGATATAAAAAGTAAAATATCGTGGGTAAAACCGGAAATTAAAAGAAAAATTCCGCTTATCAGCACTAAAAAAGCAAAAGCCCTATTTGATTTATAATGCTTCGTTATTCTGGTACTATTATATTGAAACAAAACTCCTACCAGAAGAGCGACGGTTACAAAAAACCCTCCTGCAGCGGCGGCTTGATTGTGAAAAAAGATATAATTTTTAAGTTCGGTACCGACATAGGCAGGCAAAAAAGAAAACACCCCCTGAAAAACAAAACCGTTTAAAAACTCGGCTATAAAAATCAGGATCAGGTTTAAATGAAAAAATTCTGTAAGAAAAGCTTTTATGTTTGACGAATCTTTTTTTATCCCGCTCCCCGCTTTTGCTTCAAAGGCCGCGGCGCCGTCCGAAGACTGCATTTTTAATATATAAGACCAAGCCAAAAGTATTAAAAAAATTATGCCGAGTATCAGATACGGAAAATTATATCCGAAAAAATAACCGAGTATTCCGGCAAAAGCTGCGCTTAAAGCTACTCCCAGAGTGCCTGCTATACCGTGTATCGCAAATGCTCTGAGCTTATCGCTTCCTATAAACGACATCATGCTTAAGCCTACCGGATGATAAATACTTCCTATCAGCCCCATAAGTATTATAGAAAGCGAGAAAATAAAAAAATTGGATGCTAAAGCCGCCGTAAAAGAAAATAAAGCCATCCCCCCGAGATAAACCCGCAAAATATGTTTCTTTTTTATTTTATCCGCTATAAAACCTACCGGCAATGATCCTACGCCGAATAAAAAAAGGTAAATGCCTGCAATGGCTCCAAGAGTTTCATAATTTACGTTAAATTTAGTTTTAATAAGTATTAATATCGCCGGATATGTAAGTATTGCCACATGGCAAAAAAAATGGGAAAAACTTAAAAGCGAAATAGTTTCTTTTTCTTCTTTCTTCATTATATAGCTATTTTACTAAATTTAACCTGTCGTTAGCAATTACTTATTGAGTTCCTAAATCCGGATGAAAATATTTATAAATTTTAAATCGGCATTTGTTTGTAGCTTCTGCACCTGAATCGATTTTTTGGCGCTGCAGTTAAAAATATGCTATAATTCTTTCATTATGGCTAATATCTGTTCTTACGATGATAATGAATACGGTGTACACAGGGAGATTCATAATCATAGCGACAGCCGCAACCATAATAACGACCATGTGCATAATCATGACCATAGCAATTCGTCAAACCTCTTTACGGAAACGTTTAAAACCGAAAAAAAACTTAAATTAGCTTTTTTGCTAACCTTGGCAATACTGGCGGTTGAATTTACGGGCGCCCTATTATCTAAAAGCATGGCTTTATATTCCGAATCTGGGCATGTTTTAGTCGATGCGTCATCGCTTTTTTTGGCATGGTTTGCACAGATACAGGTAAGAAAAAGTCCTTCGGAAAAAAATACTTACGGCTACCACCGAATAGGAATACTCGCCGCTCTTTTAAATTCCCTTTTACTTCTTATACTTTCAGCTATTTTAATATACGAAAGCTATTTAAGGCTGATGCATCCAGAAAAAATCAATTCGCATATTATGATTATTTTCCCCCTTATAAGCTTAATTATTAACGGTTTTATAGGTTTTAAAATACACGGCGGAATGCATCATAATTTAAATCTTAAAAGCTCTTTTTTTCATATACTCGGCGATTCTTTGGTTTCTTTATCGATTATTGCCGGTGGAATAATTATTTATTTTACCGGATATTATTATGTAGATCCTATTATAAGTCTTTTAATATCTCCTCTTCTCGCTATAGGCGCATTTTCGGTGATTAACGAAACTATTAACATTTTGCTTGAAGGAGTGCCGAAAGAGATTGATTTTACCCAAGTCAAAGAAGAAATATTAAAAACTCCAGGGGTGAAAAACGTTCACGACCTTCACATTTGGAGTATGTCGAAATCTTTTAAGCTTATGAGCGTCCACGTACTCGTCGAACCGACCGTCGTTAAATCTTCGGATATTTGCTGTATTATAAATAACATCCAAGAAGTTATGGAGGAAAAATTCAATATAAATCACGCGGTAATTCAACCCGAATTATCTGCCTGCGATGCGGCCGACGGTTTTTGCATTCATAAGAATTTATAATAACGGTTTATTTTTTACTTGAATTAATTTTAAAAATATGTAAAATATTTATAACCAAAATAATAATTATAAAATTTATCTGCCGATTATGAGGATTATCAAATCCGAAGAAATTTCAAACGCCGTTAAAAATTTAATAATTCACTCCAGCGTCAACTTGCCCGAAGATACGTATAACGGACTTAAAGCCGCCTTTGAACGGGAAATATCCGAACTGGGCAGAACGGTTTTGAGCAAAATTTTATTAAACGCCGAGATTGCAAAAAGCGAATCTAAACCTTTATGTCAGGATACCGGACTTGCTGTTTTTTTCGTCGAAATAGGCAAAGATGTTGCCGTTGAAGGCAAAAACATAACGGATGCAATAAATGAAGGCACAAGATTAGGGTATTCGGAAGGATTTTTAAGAAAATCGACATGCGATCCTCTTTCCAGAAAAAACGTCGGCGACAATACCCCCGCGATAATTCATTACGAATTTACGGACGGCGAAAAAATTAAAATAATGTATGCCGCAAAAGGCGGCGGCAGCGAAAACATGAGCGTCCTCAAGATGATGCGTCCTTCCGACGGAAAAGACGGAATTATCGACTTTGCGGTCGAAACAATGCGTTCGGCGGGACCTAACCCTTGTCCGCCTAATATTGTAGGTATAGGCATCGGGGGAAATTTTGAAAGGTCGGCTATTCTTGCTAAAAAGTCGCTTTTTAGAGAGCTAAACGAGCCTAACGCCGATCCGGAATTAGCTGAAATGGAAAAAATTATATTCGAAAAAATCAATAATATCGGAACTGGTCCTATGGGATTCGGCGGAGTCTGCACCGCTTTAGGGGTTCATATAACAAAAGAACCTTGCCACATAGCCAGCTTGCCTGTTGCGCTTAACGTCGAGTGCCATTCGCACAGGCATTCTAAAATTATTTTATAATACTATTACATATAGTTTATTATCAAACATTTATATTATTACAATTTTTAAAAAATGAATCCAATTAAAATTACTGCTCCTTTAGACGATGAAATTATATTAAAGTTAAAAACCGGGGATGAGGTTCTTATCAGCGGAACTATCTATACCGCAAGAGATCAGGCTCACTTCAGATTAGTTAAACTTATCGAAGAAAATAAACCTCTTCCGTTTGAACTTAAAGGTCAGATAATTTACTACGTAGGACCAACCCCCGAAAAACCTGGGGAAATTATCGGCTCTGCCGGACCGACCACAAGTTACAGAATGGATAAATATGCGCCGCTTCTTATGCAATTCGGCTTGAAAGGCATGATAGGAAAAGGTAAAAGATCCCCCGAAGTAAAAGAAGCGATGAAAAAATATAAAGCGGTTTATTTTGGAGCAATCGGAGGCGCAGGAGCTTTAATATCTAAAACGATAACTTCCAGTAATGTTATAGCATATGAAGACCTCCTGTCGGAAGCAGTAAGAAAGTTGACGGTCGTCGATTTTCCGGCAATCGTGGTAAACGACGTTTACGGCGGAGACCTTTACGAAGAGGGCAGGGAGAAGTATAAAGATAAATATCGTTAATAAAAACAATAATGCAAATTTAACTATACGGGAACAATTACTATGGATATTCATGAATACCAGGCTAAAGAATTATTAAACAAGCATGGGATTAAAACCCTTAAATCGATTTTATGCTTTAAACCGGATGAAGTTTACGACGCATATAAAACTTTATCGTCTTCGGTAGCCGCGGTAAAAGCACAGGTTCATGCCGGCGGAAGAGGTAAAGGCGGCGGCGTTAAGATAGCAAAATCGGCCGATGAAGCAAAGTCTATAGCAGAAAAAATGATAGGGATGAATCTTGTAACGGCTCAAACCGGGAAAGAAGGCAAATTAGTCAAAAAAGTTTTAGTCGAAGAAGGCGCCGCAATTATAAAAGAATTTTATTTGTCGCTTACGGTTGACAGAAAAAATGCTGCAATAGCATTCGTTCTGAGCGCCGAAGGCGGAATGGAAATAGAAGAAGTTTCTAAAAATCATCCGGAAAAAATACTGACGGTTTCGGTTAATCCGCTGTACGGTTTAAAATCTTACCATATTCTTGAAATGTCTTTATTTTTAGGTATAGACAAAAATTTATTCGGCGGGTTTTCCAAACTTATTAATCTTCTATACGGGGCATTTATAGCGGAAGATATGTCTATGTTAGAAATTAATCCGCTTATTTTAACCGGATCGGACGAATTTATTCCGCTTGACGCTAAAATAATATTGGACGACAACGCCGACTTCAGGCATCCTTATTTTAAAGATTTAATCGACGAAGACGAAGAAGAGCCGCTTGAAGTGAAAGCAAAAAGCGTAGGGCTAAATTATATCAAACTGGACGGAAACGTGGGATGCATGGTAAACGGAGCAGGTTTGGCCATGGCTACGATGGATACTATTAAAGAATTCGGAGCGGCTCCTGCAAACTTTTTAGACGTCGGCGGCACCGCAGACGCAAAAAGAGTCGAAACGGCATTTAATATTCTTTTGTCGGACAAAAACGTAAAAGGAATATTTATAAATATTTTCGGCGGCATAGTAAAATGCGATATGGTAGCCGAAGGCGTTGTATCGGCGGCCAAAAATATCGGCTTAAAACTTCCGGTCGTAGTAAGGCTTGAAGGAACTAACGCCGACGAGGCGGCAAAAATTATCGAAAATTCGGGTATGAACTTCGTATCGGCTGAAAGTCTCGCCGACGGAGCAAAAAAGATTTCAAAAATAGTTAACGGTTGATAACGTTTTTATTTTAAATAATAATTTATTAAAGGATTAAATTTTATGAGTATTCTCGTAAATAAAAACACGAATGTTTTAGTACAGGGTATAACAGGCAAGGAAGGTTCGTTCCATGCGCAAAAATGTATTGAATACGGAACTAAAGTCATAGCTGGGGTAACTCCCTTTAAAGGCAAAACTTTATTTAACGATTCCGTTCCCGTTTACAATACTATTAAGGAAGCTAAGAAAGAGCATAAAATAGACGCTACAATGGTATTCGTTCCGGCTGGTTTTGCGGCGGCAGGGGTCATAGAAGCAATAGAAGCCGAAATTCCTTTAATAGTATGTATTACCGAAGGAATACCCGTTACAGATATGCTTAACGTAAAAGCGGCTCTTAACTGTTCAAAATCTTTTATGATAGGCCCAAACTGTCCGGGGATTATTACGGCAGACGAATGCAAAATAGGGATAATGCCCGGTTTTATTCATAAAAAAGGACGGGTAGGGGTATTGTCAAGAAGCGGAACGCTTACTTATGAAGCAGTTAATCAGCTTACTAAAGCAGGTTTTGGCGAAACTACATGCGTAGGAATCGGGGGCGACCCGATAATAGGCTCTCCTTTTATATCTTTTTTAAAAATGTTTGAACAGGATCCTGAAACCGATGCCGTAGTTATGATCGGAGAAATCGGCGGAACAGCCGAAGAAGAGGCTTCGGAATACGTTAAAAACCATATGAAAAAACCCGTAATAGGATTTATTGCCGGTAAAACCGCTCCGGCAGGCAAAAGAATGGGACACGCAGGCGCAATAATTTCAGGCGGAAAAGGAACCGCATCCGATAAACTTAAAACTATGGAAAAAAACGGAATTCATATTGCAGACAATCCTTCGGTTATTGCGGAAACCGTTAAAAAAGCTTTAAATGTTTATTAATTTATTAATTCAATTAACCTTAATATAAGGAAGGAGGGTAAAGTGCCTGGAAAAGACAGTATTAAAACGAATAAAAGCGAAAACAATACGGCAACGATAAACCCGGCTAACTATGTTGTATGTGAAGGCATAGAAACCGAAGTAAAAACAAAAAATAATCTTACTATTAAGGAAGTTTCGGGAAAAGGAAAAAAAGAAGATGTAAAAATCGACATTATAGTTAACTACTGCAAAGGATGCGAAATATGCGTAGCATTCTGTCCGGAAGACGTTCTCGTCATGAATAAAGAGGTGGCAGAAGTAGTGGATATTTCTAAATGTACAAAATGTAATATTTGCGAATATTTATGTCCCGATTTTTCGATTAGCGTAGAATAAAACACGGTTAATAACGGAGGAAACCAATATTATGAGTAAGAATATTAAATTAATGCAGGGAAACGAAGCCATTGCGGAAGGTGCCGTCATTGCCGGATGCGATTTTTTTGCCGGATATCCTATTACGCCTTCGTCCGAAGTTTCAGAATTTTTATCAAGCAGGCTTCCTAAAATGGGCAAAGCTTTTCTACAGATGGAAGATGAAATTGCCGCAATGGGCGCTATATTAGGAGCGGCTCTTGGCGGAGCAAAAGCTATCACTGCCACTTCTGGTCCCGGCATGTCTTTAAAACAAGAAAATATAGGATATGCTTCAATGTGCGAAATACCATGCGTCATTGTTAACGTTATGAGGGGCGGACCTTCTACCGGACTTCCTACTCTTCCTGCTCAAGGCGATGTAATGCAGGCTAAATGGGGAACACACGGCGACCATGCAATAATAGCTATTACTCCTTCGAGCGTAAACGAATCTCTTTATGAAACTATACGCGCATTCAATTTAGCTATAAAATATAGAACTCCCGTAGTTATTTTAACTGACGAAATAATAGGTCACATGAGGGAAAAGGTAGTAATTCCAGATAAAAGCGAAGTTGAAGTAATAGATGTTAAACTTCCCGATGTTCCGCCTGAAAAGTATAATCCTTATAATTATACTTCAGGTAAAGTAACCCCTCTTGCCCCCATGGGAGAAGGCTACCGTTACCACGTTACGGGTCTTATCCACGGAGAAACAGGTTTTCCGTCTCAAAAAACCGACGTTATTCAAAATGCTCAAAACTGGCTTATCGATAAAATTTATAAAAACATTAAAGATATAGAAAAATTTGAAGAATTCCAGACAGACGATGCGGATATTCTTATAGTAGCATACGGTTCCACCTCCAGATCGGCAAGGCAGGCAATTTCCATGGCAAGAGCGGCCGGTATTAAAGTTGGGATGTTCAGGCCTATAACTATTTGGCCTTTCCCGGAAGAACAGATTTCGAATCTTTCTAAAAAAATTAAAAAAGTATTGGTCGTAGAAATGAATATGGGACAGGTAATTTTAGAAGTTCAGCGTGCCGCATGCGGAAGCAAGATTTACGGATTACATATTGTCAACGGCGAGCCTATAACTCCGGATAATATATTTGCAAAAATTAAAGAAGTATCCGAAAATTAATAATTTCAAATCAGGAGATTTAAAAATGATAAAAACAAAATTTAATTACGATTATTATCTGCGTAAAAATACTTTGCCGCATATATGGTGTCCGGGATGCGGAGACGGAATTATTTTAAAAGCTCTTTTAAGGGCTATACATAAATGCGGCTATTCCAAAGACGAAGTCGTTATAACTTCCGGCATAGGCTGCGCATCGAGACTTCCCGGCTACGTTGATTTTAATACTATTCATACTACTCATGGAAGAGCTCTGACTTTTGCAATAGGCATGAAGATGTATAAGCCTAAACTTAAAGTCATCACTATTTCCGGAGACGGCGATGCTCTCGCTATAGGAGGAAACCATTTTATTCATGCCGCAAGAAGAAATATCGATATAACCTTGATTGTTTTTAACAACTATACATACGGAATGACGGGCGGACAGTATTCTCCGACTCAGCCTCTTGACAGTTTTGCTACTACGACGCCTTTCGGCAGTATCGAACCTCCTTTTGACGTTTGTAATTTAGCTCAAGCCGCGGGAGCGACTTGGGTCGGCAGATCGACGTCTTACCATGCCGTACAGCTCGAAAAATTTATCGTCGATGCGTTAAACCATACCGGTTTTTCGGTCTTAGACGTTATAACCAATTGCCACATTTCCTACGGAAGAAGAAATAAAATGAAATCTCCGGTTGACATGATTAAATATCAGAAAGAAAAAGCTGTACCTGCGCGTTCCGCCGAAAATATGTCTCCGGAAGAACTTATCGGAAGATTTAAAACCGGAGTATTGTTTGAGGCAAAAGACAAGCCTGAATTTTGCGGGGAATATCATAAAAAATTAGAATTATTAAAAACAAAATAATAATTATAAAAGAGGGTTATTAATATGAGCGACAGAATAGAATTCAGGTTTTCCGGCTCTGGAGGACAGGGTCTGATATTGGCGGGTATTATTTTGGCGGACGCAGCTGCAATTTACGAAAATAAAAATGCGGTTCAAACACAGTCTTACGGACCAGAAGCAAGGGGAGGCTCAAGCAAATCGGAGGTCATTATATCCGACGACCCCATAGAATATCCTAAGGCCACGAAAGTTAATTACATGGTATCGTTAACTCAGGAAGCTTTTAATAAATATATAAACGACGTAAAAGACGACGGCATAGTTATAGTCGATAAAGAACTCGTAACTGATTTTTCTAAAGCAAAAGGCAAATTATACGTGCTCGATATGGTAAAATCGGCAAGAGAAGAACTTGGAAAACTTTTAGGATTAAATATTATATCTTTGGGGGTTTTAGTCGAAATATCGGGAATAGTATCGCACGATTCCATAGAAAAAGCTTTAATGAAAAGAGTGCCTAAAGGATTTGAAGATTATAACAAAAAAGCATTAGAAATTGGATTTAGACTCGCAAAAGAGGTTAAAAAAAATTAATAATAAATTTAAAATAATAAAGGAGTATTAATGATCGAGCAAACGCTTTCCATAATTAAGCCCGACGGCGTTAAAAAGGGTTTATCCGGCAAAATTATTTCGGTATTCGAAGAAAACGGCTTTGAAATTAAAGCTATGAAAAAAGTTCATCTTACCAAAAAACAGGCTGAAGGCTTTTATTATATTCATAAAGAAAGGCCTTTTTTTGCCAGTTTGGTCGATTTTATGACGGAAGGACCGATTATTCCTATGGTACTGTCGTGCGAAAATGCAATATTAAAAAACAGGGAAATAATGGGCACTACAAACCCTAAAGATGCAAAAGACGGAACCATCAGAAAAATGTTTGCGGAAAGCATTGAAAGAAACGTCGTTCACGGTTCGGATTCCATAGAATCCGCAAAATTTGAAATTTCTTATTTTTTTAATGTTTTTGAAATATTATAAAAATTATAAAAATATTTAATAATATTGAAATATCTATATACTGATAAGATTATAAATCTTTTTGAAAAAAACTACGGCGAGTTAAAGCCTTTTTTAAACTTTAATAATGCTTTTCAGCTTTTAATAGCCGTAGTTCTTTCAGCGCAGTGCACGGATAAAAGAGTTAATATAATAACGGATAAACTTTTTAAAGTTTACGTTAAGCCCTCCGATTTAGCCAAAAAAAACCAGGAAGAATTTGAAGAAGAAATAAAAACCTGCGGTATGTTTCATAATAAAGCAAAAAATCTTATCGAAACGTCAAAAATACTTTCCGAAAAATATAAAGACGACGTTCCTGCAAATTTCGATGCATTAGTTTCCCTGCCGGGAGTCGGACCAAAATCAGCAAACGTTATTCTCGGCACATATTTTAACGAAGAACGTTTTCCCGTGGACACTCACGTTTTACGCGTTGCAAACCGCATAGGGCTTGTCGATTCCCATACGCCTGAAAAAACGGAAATAGACCTTACAAAAATTATCCCTTCCAATCTGTGGATGAAAATGCACAGATGGCTGATACACCACGGACGAACTTACTGCACCGCAAGAAATCCAAAATGTTCCGAATGTTTTTTAAAAAATTACTGCAAATATTATAATAATTTAAAAAATAAACAAATGTGACATTAATCATAAA
>JAJZBN010000035.1 GCA_021798875.1 bacterium
TATCTCTCGCCTTTCGCCGTTTTTAGTCTTATCTAATAAAATGAGCCTGTTTTTTAAATCAATCCTATCCCACGTTAGATGTAATATTTCTGATTTGCGCATGCCGGTATTTAAAGCGGTTAAAACTATCGGCTTTAAATGCGACGGACAGCTGGAAACGAGAGCTTCTATTTCTTCTTTTGCAAGATACCTTAGGATTTTATTTGCGCCGTTTAGGTTCTTGACCCTTCTAATTCTTTGCAGAACGGTTTCGTCTATCATTTCCCAGTCGAGAGCTTTCGTAAACATATGCTTAAACGTCGTAAAGCATTTATTGATATACGACCTTGCGAGTCCCTTTGCAATCATTTCGCTTTGGATTTTTTCCAAGTCGTATGTTTTAATCTCGTCTAAATACTTAATCCTGCCGAGAAAATAGTTTTCTATATTGGATTTTTTGTTGCCGTAAGATGCTTGTTTACCGTAAACCCAAGACAAATACTTTTCTGCAAGTTCGTCAAAAGTAAATCTATTTTTTTCTGCGGCAGGTTCGGAATTTTGGACTATTCCGTTTGCAATTTCGTAATATCTTTTGGCGTAAATAGCTTCGGCTTCTTTTTTATTTTTAGTCTTAGCCGATTCTCTTATCCTTGTACCGCCCGCAATTATGTCGAGCCAGTAAAAACCCGACCCATTTCGTTTGAAGATGCCCATATTTTAATTACACCTCCTTTTATAAATGGGCACTCCACCTTTAATGTTATTATATCTAATAATAGGATTTTTTTCATTAGAATTAACCCATTCCATAACTTTTTCTTCGTCAAACCGTAAAGTGCCGTTTAATTTAAAGCAGGGGATAGAGCCATATTCAGCCCACTGGTATAAGGTTTTAGGGCTAACACTCAGCATTTCCGCAACATTTTTTACAGTTAAAAGTTTTTTCATATTGCAACTTTATTAAAAATACCTGTGAATTTGTGAATTATTCGCCTCAAAGCATTATGGATATTCAGTCTTGCGGCAATTAAACTCAGCGAAATATTTGCGAATTATTTATTTATGTTCCCCAAAATACCGCTATTTTAAAGCCTTATCGGAAAAACCATTCCGTGAAGAATTTAAAAATTTAAGACCGCCAAGAAAAAGACTTTTTTCTTTTGGTCGCCGGCCTTTTAAATCCGGTGTTAATCTCCTATTATTTTATAATTAGTGCCCGGTTTAGTTTTTGTATTTTCCTTGTTTAAAACGACTGATTTTCTTTCTATAAGCGTATCCATAAAATTATCGAAATCTTTTTTAAGCATATGCGTATATCGCAAAAGCCTGCTTCTTTCGATAACCCCGCCGTTATCTATGATTATGTTTAATATTTTGTTAAGCGTTTCTTGATTTTTATCCCGAATTAATTTATCGTAAACGGAATAAAGGTATTTTTCTAAAATTAATTTTAACTGTATAGCGTATTCTATGTCTTCCTTTTCGATGATTTTATCTTTCCGCATGACGCAGTAAATAATGGCGGTTTTTATTATAAGCGTAAAAAGCCTCGTCTGAAAACTGCCGTATATTTCAGACTGCCTTTTTTTCGACTCGGCTTCACTAAGGTAAAATTCTTTGTATATTTTCCTCGCCTCTTCGGACAACTTTATTTCCCCTTCTATCTCGGAAATCCCCCTTAGTTCTTCTATCAGTTCATCCGGAAAAATGGAAGCCGTGGGCAGGGCTATTTCCATTTTATCCTGCTGTGCGTAGAATATGGTAAACCGCTGCATAAACCCGCTCTGGCGGTCAGCCTCTTTTATGTTCCCTGCAATCCATGAAATAGTCGAGGCGGTTAAAATATTAATAGCGGGTTCATTTACGCAATAAAGTTGTCCGTCTCCGTTAGGTCCCTTGATTAACTTTTTATAAGAAAACCCGTCATAGGCGTCCGTCAGGAACTCTTTAAAGCCCTTGTTGTAATTTCTATCTAAACTCTTAAGCCAGCCGCCGAACTCCCCGTGGAAAAAACTACCGTAAGGTCTATTTTGAGCAAGCATATAAAATGCCTCGGGCGTTATATCCGATGGGAATATGAGCGAACCTTTAGCCGTGTCGAACTTTTCGAGTATCTGCTTTACCACCCTTAGAACGGTGCTTTTTCTTCCGCCGCTTTTCATGATTAGCAATATATACATATTAGGATATAACTTGCCGCCCGCCCATTTCATAAAAACATTTTTTTGCAAAATAGCGGCAATTGCCGTCAATCCTGCACCGAATGCAAAAATATCGGGTGCGTCCGTTATTCCGTTGCAGTATTCCACGAAATTGTATAAAAATGAATTATGCGGGATTAGATTATAAATACTCGGAGTATCGAGAACCTTTGCGCATTCTATCTTTTCTGAAAGGTTTTTATCGCAAAAAATTCCGGATGTTAGTTCGCATTCAGATTCTTTCATAAGAACGGGACAGAATACCTTTTGCCTTTCGGCAGGTTTATCTTGATTAACGGACGTTATCGGCATGGGGCTACTCCTATTTTTTCTTTTGAGGTAAAGGCTTCGTTTAAGTCTTTAGCCTTAAAGGTTAATTTATGTATATTTACGTTTTTAACCTGCCGACTGATTTCATTTTGCGCCTCTTTTCCACTCACATCGTTATCAAGAACAAGGATTATATTTTTATAGCCGGATAAAATTTTTATAACTTCGGAATTAAGATTATTTGTTGAGTTTAGAATTATCAAGTCGTATAATCTATTATTTTTCATTTTTTCGGCAATCGATAATCCGTCAAACATTCCTTCAGCTACGAAAACAAGCTCCTTTTTGCTATCCTTAGCAAATAAAGAATAAGCGCTTTTCCCGATATTCATTTTTATTTTTTGGTTTCTAATAGCATATCCGCCTGCAGAGTTTTTAATACAGATTGCCGAATTTTGATAAGTTTTATTATTTTTTTCTACTGAATAATTTATCTGCTTAAGCCACTCCGGCATGTTTCCGATTGCCCTATCGTGTAAGTAATTAATTAAGTCCTTATCGGTTACATCGCTAATCGACGATATTTTTATAGTATTCTTATTAAATCTTTTTTCTTGGCTGCCAAAAAAGAAATTTGTCTTTTCCCTTATCTCCGTAACTTCAGCATTTCCATAACTTTCGATATTATTTAAAAATTTTATAGCGTCTATATAATTCAAGTCCTTAACCGCCATTACAAGGTCAATCCAGCTGCCGCCCTGTCCCGTGCCAAAATCTATCCATAGGTAGCGTCCGTTTTTTTCCTGTATTGAAATAGACGGTGTTTGTTCCTCCCGATATGTAGCCGTAGCCATCAATCTTGAGCCGGTTCGCTTGTATGAAATATCGAGTGCATTCAGTATAATTTCAGGGTTTATCGCTTTTAGTTTTTCCGTGTCTATCATAAATCTTGTTCGCTTGCCAACGAGCAAGCGCCATAAAAAATTATTCTTGTTTTTTAATACCCAACCGGGGTCAAGCGTCCGCACGCTTGTAGGGTTCGGGGCAAAGCCCCGATTTATAATATATTGTTTTTAAAATCATTTTTCTTTTTCTTTTTGCCTTTCTTTTAAGTCTTCTTCTTATTCTCTTTAATTGTTCTTTCTCCCATTTGAAATAAGCCTCCCGCTTAGCCTCTTTTTCGTCTTTAAGTTTGAAAATAATCCTTTCGCCGCAATGTTTTGAGATAGTTTTTATTGTTTCAGGCTGTAGTATCATTTCTATTTCGACTAATGAAATATGCCCCGGATTGCGCTTCAGTACTTTAACCGATTGCCCATTAAAAAGCGGAAATTCCCTGATCTTTCCTTCGATAAATTTTTTTGTAGCTTCAGTTTTTGGAATTTCTTTGTGAACGTGAATTAAATCTAAACCTAATGGGTCTATATGATTTGACATAATTTTCAATTACCCTAAATATCTGTTTGTAATTTCTATTCTCTCATGTCCCAAATCCTTGCTTATTTCCTGCCGGATTTCTTTGTCTATTGCCTTAAATTCGCTTTTGTTTAAACCTGTTTCTGCCATAACTCTACCTCTCCAAACCTGTTTTTCTTCTCCTGTTCTTGCCCGACACTCGATATTACTGTATCCTTTAGCCGTCCAGGCGTTTTTATATGCTTCGTGCGCCGTCCAGTGCCGTTCCCCGTGATAATGGAAATAAATGCCGGTCTCTTCGCGGAACTTTTTTAGGGTGTTATTCGCAAAATTCCGCCCTTGTTTTAATATTCCGACATTAAGATTCTTTAATCCATTGGACTTCAGGAAATCCAGCGCGTCTGTTAACGCTTGTTTCTGTTCGGGGTTTAATCTGACTTCCCTTGCCCTGGAATTCTTGCTTCCGTCCCCTTTTTCGGATATTTTCAAAACGTTGTTAGACAAATCTTTCGATTGCAATTTAACCAGAAGGCTTTCGCGTAACCTCAAATTTACTGATTGAATGCTGACGGCCTGCTTCAGTGCAGCATACCGCAAATCATTCGTTTGTAGATATTTTGCGTCCAGCCATGCTTTAAATGCATTAGCGGCTTCCCTCGAATTTTCCTTGTTAATCCCATCCTTTTCGTTTATTTTCCTTGACAAGCCGAGTTCCGATGCCTTGACGAAATGCAGATTTTCTTTGTTCAGATACTTTATAATATTATTGATAGACGAAATATGAGAGTTTGCGCTTGATAAGCTTTTATCACCCGCCTCGGCCATTGCTTTTAGGCCTGACGCGATTCCTTCAATTTGGGACTGTTCAAGGTTTTTTAACGTTTTTAATCCAGTTTCTTCTCTTATTAAATGCAACGTCGCTGCAATCTTTTCGGTCGTGGCGGATCCACGTCCTATAAACTCGGTTATCTCCCTTGCCAGAAAATTTATTTTGGAATCGTTCTTAATAGAAAGTGCTTTGCCGCTCATAATCCGCAATCCTCCTTTTGCAATTCTATCTTTTTATTTCGACTGTAAAACTCCCTTAGGACCAGAAAATATTTGCGCTTCGTTTCCTCAGATTTATTTGACATGTCTTGAGAAAGGAAAAAATCAAGCGCCGTTCTTTTTATAATTCCAGCCGTATGGAATATTTTTTGAGCCTCGCAATACTTAAAGAATTTAAGAAGCACCATATCCCGGAAACCCTCGGTCTGGCGGGTGTTCTGGTGCTTTTGGCTCAAAAAAAGCCGCCGATGTTGCTTATAGAACTCGATTAATCTGCCCATATTTACCCCTGATAATTGTCCGTTATCTTAATTGTTCCGATACACCGCTTGCACGGTTGTTAAATACTGAACCTGTTTTCCTTTCGGACGGAAGGCAACTCCAAAAACTTCGGAACATATATATTTGTTCGTGCCCGTTAATACCGCCACAAGGTGCGCAATTAACGAAATTTTCCACGATTTGCGACTTTTTCTATGTCCAAAAACATAGAGAAAGGCGCTAAGCAGGTCAATCAAAATCAATAATTTCACAACGGACTATCCATTTTAAATTGCGGACTGCTTATAAACCTACAGAAAAAATCGGACTTATCCGATCCATTTCCTATTCGGTATAATTCAAAATTGTAATTATACCTACCATCACTAATTTTTCTAAAACTACGTTAGACCTGCTCCTGCAAACGTTTATGTTTATAAATTTAGAATTTAGTTTGCGGTTTACACAGTAAGTGGCCTGTTTTAAAAAATCATCAGAGGGCTTCCGGACGGCTTTTTAATCTACCTGCATAGCATAGAACCGTCATTCTAAGATTTTGCCTTTGCCAAAGACAATCGGGGTTAACTGCAGTTCTATAATATATATGAGAGAAACCTGCAACAACATATATATTATGATGTTGCAGGTAATAATTAAAATTTGATTTTATGTGGAATTTAAGGTAAAATTAAATAAATAATAAAATTAAATTAACTTTAAAAAAGGAGGGCAAAAACAGAACTTATGGTACATTGCTAAAAATTATGTAGGGAAATAAAAATTATACTATGTAAGTTTAGTAAAAATTTAAGAATGTAAAAGAGATTGAGCAATATAATTTGCTCATAATTTAAGAATATAAAAAATACGACGGCCGGTAATTTACGAATCGGTTGTAACCCCGGCTGTCAAAGAGAGAACAACCGATTTTCTTCAAAGAAATAGGAGTTTCATTGTAGTCTGGCATATTTTGAAATATCCCGTTTCTAAAAATAATAATGTCGATAAAATAGCCGGCCGCCAGAGGCAACCTACGTTTAATTTATAAAGTCTTCGGACTTTTATATTTCCCATGATAATTTGTAATATTGATTTTTTAATATTAATATTACAAATACCCATCCTATATAATTATTAATTAAGCTTTTAATTAATAACATACGATATTTGTTTGTCTAAAACATTTATAAAATCCCATTTAAAAAATCAGAATTAAAAAAGTTGAATTTTGTTTTTAAATAATTTGACCCACGAAATGCGATAAATCCCTTTTATCGCAATATATAAAAAATCCTTAGAATATTTCGATATCCATAATCCTAATATATCTATTCCTATTAATTCCTATTAATTCCTATTAATCCTAATCCTATCAAGGCTATACGCCTAATCCATCCGAGACATCCCTATTTGCGTCCAGAAGTTTTGTTTTGTCCCCTCCGTGGAGGCAAAAATGTTGCAGGAACAGGAATGGCTTCACCTATTAGGAATCGTTAAAAAAGAATCTTACCAGGTTTACGGCGAGGATTTCGAGGACACCGTTTCCGAAAATCTTATCTATTGCGCCGAAAGGATTAACGCCGAGCGAAAGGGAAAGGGTAGGCGGAAACAATTGACCCCTGAGCTTATAAGGCAAAAAATAGCTAACCGCTTGAGAACCAGGAAAGCAAAATATAGAAGGGAACGTCTTGGAAAACTTTTATCGTTATAAAGCCTGATTAAGTAAGTCCATTTTTTCCGCCGAGACACTTTTGTTTTAGATTAAAAGTCCAGGCGTGATTATTTAATAATAAAATAAAGGTTTTCTGCTTCGGAAAGCCTGAGGGGAGATTACTATCCTTATTTTAGCTGTTTAGCGAATTATTTTCTTTTAATTTGAATAAGTGATATAATTAAATGCATAAAAAAGTTAGGATTTAGATAATTATTCAAATTAAATATTCAAAAAAGGGAGTAATTAAAATGAATAAATTTCTTAATTTTCTTATAATCGGCGGCATTTTAGCAGCCGGTTATTACGGGTTAAAAAACAAAGACCCAAAATTATTGGGATTAGGATTAGCTATTGGAAAGCTTTTGGTATTAGGATTGACGACTAACGGCAAAAATTAAAAAAAGAGCTTGCAATCTGCGTTAAACAGAATTAGCAATTTGAGGCGTTATGTAGCAATATAATTGCTAATTTTTCTGAAATCTATGACCTCAGGTTTTTAATTCTCTTTCGATAACCTTCTTAAATTCTCCCCATTCTTTTTTTAAATCGTTATGAGAATTTTTCATCTTTTTGAGGAAAGATTCGAGGTAAGATTTCCGCTGGTCAATGGGAATATTGGTAATATTCTTCGGATCCGTATAACTTTTAAAAGAATTGCACATTTCATTTATATGGAGATATACGGATACAATTAATTTCCTTAATTTATCATTTTTAATTTTTCCGAGAGAATCGGCATTAGATTTGTAAATAATAAAATATATATCCGATGGAATAATAATTTCCCGAAAGCCGACCTTTTTATTTTCTTCTAAAATTTTCCCTATAGAATCTTCTTCTTCTTCATAAACTTTCCACAAAATATTTAATTCAGTGAGTATTGCCTGCAAAAATGCCTTAGTTTCCATTTTTATGCGATTATTTTCCGCCTTACTGTTAGAACAATTCGTAAGAAAGACGCCTAAAACGGCGCCGATTAATGTAAGAATTCCGACTATAAAGCTACCTGAATTATTAGCAAAAAAATTTAATAAACAATTCATCATTCTATCTGTAAAAATTGCATATAAAAAAATAAACATAATTTTTATTCTAGAAAAGTCAAATTATTAATTTTCTTCTATTAATAACATTTCTTTTATATTGTTAACATCGTCAGCCCATTTATTTTTTATATCAAGTTTATAAATTTTTATTTGAGGCTTAACATTGTTAGCGGAAAATTCAATTCTTATTTTATACTCGCCGGATTTTAAATTTACTTTTTTATCTACAAATTTAAATTCGATCGAAGAAGGGGATGGGTAACTGGCAGATTTTTCAGGCTCGGATTTTGGTTTTAATATATATCCAAAGTTAAAATATTTAGGGGTATCAATTGGAATTTTTGGAATGGTAATACCGCCTCTTTGTTGCCATGTTAAATTGAATGGCATGAGATTTAGCTTCTTTTCCCCCTCGTTTAATTCCCAAATATCGGTAATCAAAGCCTCGGCATCTTCTAAAGTAGATTTGCCGCTGTTTTTAATCCTAACAACAAAATTATAACGAGGGATGCTGTTAGGATCCCTATCACTAATGTTATAATTTTCGATAACAACTTTCAGTTTTGGCTTAAGAATCCAAGTTCTTATTTTTTCCTGAAAAATTCCAATAACACCCAGTAGCAATGCAACTAAAATTCCTGCTAAAGAAATCCGAACCGTCCAAGAATTATTAACTCCTTTGGCTATTTTATCAATGCTTTCGGTTATTGATTTTAATTGCAATATTATGCTGTGGATGTTTTGACTGTCCATAGTTATATGCTTGCAAACCGCAAATTGCAAACCTCTTGTTTTTCTTTAAGTATAATTTTAACTTCCGACCACGGCAAACGCAGTCGGGAGTGAAGGAATAAATAAATCTGACACCTTTATTCAATTCATTCCTGATATATACAAAGATTATTTTCAATTTTTTTTAATAATTCTTCGAGATTTTCATTTGAATATAAAAACTTCTTTAAAGATAATCTAACATACTCTTCTATTGCAGGAGTTAATTCTTGTATGCCCATCAATTCTTTAGGCTTAATTATGCCGCTTCCATGAACAATTTTACTTCTAATATCATAAGCCTTATTTATAACTTCGCGAATCTGGTTTATTTCTTCTTTTTGACTCCCAATAAATAATGCGGTTCTTAGTGTTAGTCTATATTTTAGTTCAGTATTTTCATCTTCCTTAAGAAATAAAGCCTCTAACGCAATCATATAATCTATTAATTTATCTTCTAACTGTTCCTTTTCATAGGCATAATTAAATCTTCTAATTGCAATATCTACGGGTCTATTTTCATTAAAGTCATAATTATTATATTTCTCCCATAATTCGGTAAAATTTCCGACATCTTGAGATATTAAACTATACGGATGGGCATGTATTGATTGAACCGTAGAAATGGAGCCCCTAACCGGTTGCCAAATAGGCTCCCATGATTCATATTTATATTTTGAACAGTGCCTTAATAGTTTAATATTTCCAATAATTCCAGTTTTAAATAATCTTAAGGCAGAAATAATTTTATAACAAATAATTCCAAAATTAGAATCATTAATGGCGGCTCCATTTACTATAGATTCGACCATTTCTAATTGATAATCAACATGCAAGACTTCATCTGAGAAAAGACAAGAACTTTTTTTTGTTTCTTTAAACATTTCGTCAAAGTCTTTTTCAGTAATTTTTTTAATTTTAATGTTATCTGTTAAACTTATTTCATCTATGTCACTTTTGAAGTTTTTAAGCGGAAAAACATGTTTTACATTTATTTTGTTATGAAAAATAAAATCCTCGACTCCTGGATATATTTTATTAAAAATCTCGATATTAAAATTCAAGGATTGATTTTTTTGCAAATAATATTTTAAAAAAGAAAATAAATATATAGTTTCGTGATTATCTTTATTTATATTTACTTTTACCAATAACTTTTTGCAATTAATAAATTGGGGAAGTTTTTCGATGTCATTTTGATAATTATCAATTAATTTGCCAAAATCTGGCACTATCTCGCATTTTAAATTACATGTTTTAGAGTTTTCATTTATTACTATAGAATAAATTTCTTGCTTAATCTCCGGAATTTTTTCTCCTTCGTTAACTTTCTCATTAAGTAATAACAGGGAAGACTCTAAAAAAGATTTATATAAATCAAATAATTTTTGATTTTTCATATTTAAAATATTTTTATTTAAAGTTTTATTAATTAATATTCCTTATTTGTGAATTATTTGTCACAATATCATATAAGCACAAATTGCGATACCGCTATTCCAAGGCTTTGCCTGAAAAATCCCCCATGCGAAGAATTTAAAATATTTTTAGACCGCCAAGAAAAAAGATCTTTTTTCTTTTGGCCGTCCATATCCTGCGTATTTTGAATAATTAACGATAGTTCGCAATATTTCACGACCGTTTGTGAATTATTTAATATGCCTAAATATAGGTATTTACTATATTATTTATTTATATTATTTAATAATTCACAAGTTCACATACCTATGAAGCCTTCGGTTTAGTCGCCTATAATTTTACAATAAACCGCAAATTTGGCTTTAAATTCCGTTAATATCGCAAGAAATATTAATCATTGTTATCAAATTTATTTTTCGGATAGCGGTCAATAAATCTGAAAACAAAAACTCCCGACGGCATCGTCAAACGCAGTTGGGGGTGAGTGAATAAATAAATCTGACCCCTTTATTTTATTTATCTTCTCGAAGCGTTTAATATCGTTAAACCCACGATATCTGTCTCTTTATAGCGCAGCAAAATCCCGTCGTCAAGCATTTCGGAGTCCGTTGCCTGCTGCGGCTTTTTAAAACTTATGTAAAGCACATCGGCTTCATCGTCATAGTCAATCCACATTCTTTTTTTGGGAAAGTTTAAAAGATGCGGAACTATTTTAGAAATATCGCCGATTATTTGAGAATTAATAGCTATTTTTTCCATATTGTTTCCTCTTTTTCTAATTTTAACTTATTTGTGAAATAAGCGGTAATAATAAATCCGTCGTTTTCGTCCGTCTCTTTATATACGACAGCTAAAAACTTATTGCCCGAAATTTTTTTTAAAGCAATTAATGCGTCGCTATAGCCTTTTATTATAATATCGGGGTTTTCTATACAACCCAAAACATCGTCATAATAGCCTGCAAGGTCGTCGTGGTTTTCGGTTATATGAAACCAGCGTTCCTCAGTCATCCTAATGCGGATACCGTTTTTAGATTTTACGATATCGGTCATTGTCATTCGTTTAATTAGCGTTATGAATTAAGTTTAATTTAATAAGATTCTAAATATTATATCACAAAAGAGAGAAATATTTTATAATATGCCGGTTCCCAAGATTGCCGATAGAGTAAGATACGGAGGCAGACGATTTTAAAAGCAAAGCTTTTAAGTCTGCAGGAGTGAAATAAATTTGACACCTTTATTAAAATTATTCATAGTAACAGCCCTCTATTTTAAATTTTAACATAGTTTTAAATATCCGCAAAAACAAAAACTCCCGGCTACGGCAAACGCAGTCGGGAGTAAAGATATGTAGGCGGGTGCTTATAAAAGCAACGCTTTTATGCCCGCCGAAGTGAATAAATCTGACCCCTTTATTTTTTAATAAACTGCAGATTTGGCTTTAAATTCCGTTAATATCGCAAGAAATATTAATCATTGTTTTCAAATTTATTTTGCGGATAGCGGTCAATAAAACTGTAAACAAAAACTCCCGACGGCATCATTAAACGCAATCGGGAGTGAAGGAATAAATAAATCAAGGAATAAATAAATCTGACACCTTTATTCTGTAACAACTTTTGCAAATTTTTTACAGATTTGCAAAGGGCATTATAATAAACAACCTGCTAATAATAACTTTTATCTTTCAAATTTGCATATTTTATATTAAAATAATGCTTATGCTGAACGGAAACAAAATCGTCGTCGTTATGCCCGCTTATAATGCGGGAAAAACGCTTGAAAAAACCTTTAACGAATTGCCAAAAGACGGCGTAATCGACAATATTATTTTGGTGGACGACTTCAGCACCGACAACACGGTTGAAATTGCCGCCAAACTCGGCATAAAAACCGTAAAGCACGACAATAACAAAGGCTATGGGGCTAACCAGAAAACGTGTTACAAAGAGGCTCTAAAAGAGGGTGCCGACATAATAGTCATGCTTCACCCTGATTATCAATATTCCCCCAAACTCGTTACGGCTATGGCGGCAATGATTGCCTCCGGCGATTACGACATCGTCCTTGCCTCCCGGATTATCGGAAAAAGCAACGCGCTTACCGCCGGAATGCCCCTATATAAATACATATCGAACAGGTTCCTTACATACTTCGAAAACTTTATCCTAAACCTCAAGATGTCCGAATACCACTCCGGCTACCGTGCTTTCTCCAAAGAGCTACTACACTCGCTGCCTTTTGAAAACAATTCGGACGATTTTATATTCGACAACCAGATTATAGCTCAGGCACATTTAAAAGGATTCAGGATAGGGGAAATTTCCTGCCCTACGAGGTACGAAAAGGATTCTTCCTCGATAGGATTTAAAAGAAGTCTAAAATACGGTCTCGGCGTCGTCTTAACCGCTTTTCAATATATGCTGTGCAAATATAATTTATATAAATGCGGCTACCTTAGCGATATTAACGCAGGCAAGGAAGACCGTGAAAAAGGCTGACAAAAAAACTAATGCCTTTTATACACCCGTCCGTCAATCCTTATCCCCTTTTTATAAACCATTATTACGTAAGGCGGCATGCTGTTTTTTCCGGCTCGTCCCCCGTAAATCTTGCCTATCGTTCCCTGAAAATCTTCCGTATAAACCTGAGACGGTTTGCCGAACGTGTTTATTATCGTTTCTTTGTTTATATTTCCGTATATGAAATTCTTTGTATATATTACAAAAAATCCCTTTTTCTTATACCAGCTCGTCTTTGAAAGCCACTTATACTGTATTACTTTATTATAAGGCGCATAAACCTGCCGGATTTTTACCTTTCCTTTCGTCATCAAAGTTATAACTCCCAAATCACAATAAGAACCGTAGCCGTAAGTCAAATTATGCTTAAACAGCCATTTTCCAAGCGGCCTGAAAGGGCTTTTTGGGATAGGCGTTAAAGCGGCGTAAATAAAAGAACTTGTATAAACCACGATGATAACGGCGCCTATTATTTTAAAACTAATTCTGTCGTAATATTTAGAAACCGGCGCAGGAATATTTCTAAACGCCAATATTAACCCGTAAACTATGACCGGGGCAAGATACCTCGCCGAGGCTTTGCTTAAGGCTATATTGCTCAATAAAAAAGCGGCGCTCAAAAATATTATCCCGAATAAGAGAGTTAAATCTATAAAATCGTTAAAATTAAGACGGTTTCCCTCTTCCCCCGTTGGTTTTTTTAAAAACCTCGCCGCTATTTTATAAAACAAAAATATAAACACGGTGCCGATGATTATGAATTTTGCCATGCTTAAAAAGGTAAAAACGCTCAATAGGTTTTTCCCGAAAAAATTCGCCTCGAATAACCTGAACAGGGCGCTAAAAAAGAAGTAAATATTTTTCGTCAGGTATTTCAGGCGGACAAAAGCTATTGGAAGCCCGATAGGGGCAAGCCTGAATCCGCCCGAACCCCTTATTATGGAAATTATAATTTTTTTAGATGCAACCGCAAGTATTACGGCAAGAAAGGCAAACAGGTAACTGGTCTTTTTAATTCCGCCTGCGGTTTCCCCTGCGGTTCTTCCTTTAAAATCGGCATAATAAAATACGGATAAAGCGGCTAAAAGCGGAATTACGGCTATGACAAGAGCCAAATTGTCGTTTATAAGGGTTATCGTCAAGAGGACAAAACCAAAAAATAAATATATATAGCCGCCCGCCTTTCTCTTTATAAATTTACTAAAAAGCAAAATCGTTATCAAAGACAGAACTATAGTTGAGCCGTGCAACTCCTGAAGCATAAAGAAGGCAAAAGCGCCTACGGGAAGGGCAAGAAAAATAAAAAGCATAAAAATCCCTATTTTTAACGAAGGTCCGTCATTTTTGTTATTAAATCTTTCTTTTACATATATTATCGCAACGGCTATTAAAGCTAAAAATATAAAAATAGGAACTATATAAATTAAAACAGTCCCGAATCCAAATATCTTGATAAAGGCGGCATTAAGATATAAATCTACGGGGTAATATGTAACAAGCGAGGAAAGATAGTAGCCGTGCAGTAAAAAATTGCCGTGCAAAACAGCCCTTCCTGCAATAACGGGAAAAGCGCTGTCGCTGTCCCCCCTCCATAGGTTAGAGATATGGAAAAGGGCGATGAGCCAGAGAATAAATAAAGCGGCGAAAAAAAATAAATATACGATTTTAACTAACGGCTTTTTAATTTTTTTAAGTTTATCCATTATTTTTTATAAGTCAGTTTTATAAATAACATAGAACGGGAATTATAAATAATTTGAGCCTTTTTGGGATTTGCCTTTAAAAATTTATATATTTTATTTACGAGCGGTTTGTTGTGTTCTTTATAAATCCAATCAAGCTGACCTTTTAAAAAGACAATATATTTTAAATTCAGGTTTTTGAAATATTTAAAATTTTCCGCAAGATTTGACGGGTTGCCGAGCCTGTTTATAACAATCTGGTTAATGCCGTTTCCGTTGTAATGAACGCCTTTCAAGTCGTAAAACCTTTCTGGCAGGTATTTTTTATAAAGGTCGTGGAAACCGTATCTTATGACATAACCGCCCGGCATGGGCTTTTGATATACGGTCTGTTCGTACATCTTAAACCCTCCCTGCATGAAAGGAACGGTCAATACCGCGCCGAAGGGTTCTCTCTTAAGTATGTAAACTCCTCTCGAGAGTTTTTTATGAATCATTATAAAAGGCACCGGAAGACATCCAGCCAGCGTTCCGATAAATATAACGGAAATAATTATAAAAATCGCCGCCTGTTTAGCGGCGGGCTTAATAATCTGCCCCGATTTTAACCTGCCGCTTACGCGTTCCATAAACAGCTTTATTCCGTGTGCGCAGACAATCCCGAAAAACAAAAAACCGATTATCATATATCTTCCCGACTCCTGAACGTCTTTTATTACGGGAAGCCTGTCCAAGATATATACAAAGGGGTCGAAAACCCTGATATTGTTTATAATATGCATTAGAGGGGATAATGCCATAAGCGCAAAAAATAAAAAAGCAAACGCATAAAATTTAATTTCTTTTGCGTTTTCTTGCAACCCGTTAACTCCGCCGGTTTTCATGTCGGGTTTTCCTGATTTTTGCCCTATGCGGAATAAGGCGTATATGAAAAAAAATAAAGGGATATAACCCAAAAAGTCTAAAGAATTAGCGCCCCTGTACATAATATTCCATATGCCGTTAAAATAAATATGTTTCGTTAAAGGGAGTAAAAGCCTGTCGAAAAACGGGGGTATAAAGAAATTAACGAGCGTTGCGGAATACGCTTTTGCCCAAAATAAAGAAGGATTAAAATTTAAAATCCCCTTTTTGATGTAAACATAATAAAAGGACGGGATAAGTATAGGGGAAGAGGCTATTATGAATACCGATGCCATTATAATTAAATACTTAATATATTTTTTGTTTAGAACGGGATTTTTTAAAAAATTATAAATCAGGAAAAATACCGAATAAAGGAGTAGCATGGCGGTAAACTCGTAAAAACCGGCATAGGTGGCTAAAAAAAGCCCGCCCGCGGCAAATAGGGCATTTTTAAGGTTCGGGTTCTTATACAGCCTGTTAAAAAACATGATATAAAGGGGAATACCGTATGCGCTCCATATATTTATGTCCCCCCAGCGCGCCTGCTCTATTAACATGGGGGATAAGGCAAAGATAAGACCGGCAAAGAAGGAAGCGGTTTTATTCCTAACCGTATCTTCCGCTAATAGGTAGGCGAAATATGCGTTTAACATAAACGCTATAAAAAATATTATATTATAAGCAAGTATCAAGTTTTTGGTGAAGTAGTATATTGCGGAGGCAAATATCGAGTTTAAGGGCATGGAAGTTGTTACATATAAAGGAACGCCATGGGGGTAATAGACTAAATTAGTGAAAAACGGCCACTTGTGCAGGATAAAAACGCTTCGGTAAAACTCCCAGAAGAACCATGCCATAAGGTAAGAATCCCCGCCGTTTCCGGGCATGATAGACGAAAAATGCAGGATTAACGGGTAGGTAGATAACAAAAAAACAAAGGCGTATAAAAATAAAACGGCTAAATCGCTGGGCAAATACACGGGCAGACTGTTTACGCTATCGTTGTTTTTCATAAATCAAATAATACAATAAATTACTATAATTAAATCAATCCGTGAAAACAAAAACTCCCGACGGCATCATCAAACGCAGTCGGGAGTAGAAGATATGTAGGCGGATGCTTATAAAAGCAACGCTTTTATGCCCGCCGAAGTGAATAAATCTGACACCTTTATTTTAATTAGTAGGCTGTTCCTTGAATGAGGGTGGCAGTTGTCGTATAATCGTTTACAGCAAAAACTTGTAGATTTGAACCTGTGAAGTTAGTCCATGCTTCAGCCTCATAACCTGCTCCACATAAATCATCGGCGGGAACCGTAGGTGCTGTAGTCCCAGTTATAGCAGCAGGAACGGCAGTATTTGCAGTTGCGGAGTAGTTTACGCCATAATAAAAATACAACATTCCCTTAGGTAAAAACCCTATATCGCCAAACCCAGCTGTCTTTCCAGGAGTAGTAAAAGTAGTACCATTAACGGCAACAGGACTACCGGCAGGCTCTTTAGTATATCCGCCATAAGTTTCAAGGGCGCCAGCGGCGCAAGTAAACGGAGGGGTATCCACATAATACGTTGTTGCATACATGGGATGAGTTCCTGAAGCTCCTGTAGCCGGAAAGGCATTAGCACCACTATTTGATATCTGACCTGCGCTTATATACATCGAATTTGTGGCGTTAAACGCCGTTTCGTCCGTGAAGATTGCGCCAAGGTTCGTGGACGCTTCCGAATCCTTTGCTCTGTTGACGTAGCTCAAATACGTCGGGATGGCTATCGCCGCTAAGATACCAATGATGGCGATAACAATCAAAAGCTCTATCAATGTAAAGCCTCTTTTGTTTTTTAACCTGTTGATGTTCATTGTGTTGCCTCCTTAAAAGTTAATTATGTTAAATTTGGTTTACGATTCCATTTTTCGTTAATTATCGTTTATTATAATGAAAGCATATTTTATGCCAGATTTAAAAATTGATATAAAAACTTGCTTAATTTATTGTATTTAAAGGTATTTGCTTCATATTCCCGCTAAAATCATATTCTTTATTAAAATATGATAACTGACAAAAATTGTCAACTTAAATTTAACAATTTTGATTAATTCTTTATGGGTATTTGATTTTATTATATTTGGCGGGGAATGACAAAAATTGTCATTAATTTTTTAAAAATGACAAAAATTGTTACTTTTGATTTTTATACTGTGCCAAAAATGTGCCAGAGTTGAAATCAAAATAAAGAAAATACAGAAAATCCGGTAAAATACGGAATGCGTTCAATACGATGTATTTACTGCAATGTAAGGTGGAGTGCCGTTTTAGTTAAATTAATTCTGAAATTTAAGCTACGTCAACAGGGCAAAGGAAAGCGAGGCTTCGACGAACTTAGGTGCAATCTTTACGGACGAAACGGCGTTTAACGCGACGAACTCACTGTATATTAGTGCTGGAGCAAGTTCTGCAAA
>JAJZBN010000008.1 GCA_021798875.1 bacterium
ATGGAAAGCGCAGGCGTAACGCTTGTTAAGGGCGACTTAATGGGCATAGTCAGGGCAAGGCGCCTAAGCAGGGCGACTATGCGCAATATAAAGCAGAATCTTTTCTTTGCTTTTATTTATAATACGGTAGGAATCCCTATTGCGGCGGGGGTGCTTTATCCCTTCTTCGGAATTCTACTCAGCCCCGCTATAGCGGCGGCGGCGATGAGCTTCAGCTCTGTATCCGTGGTGAGCAATGCGCTAAGACTAAGAAGGTCTAAATTGTAAAGTATATAAATAAATCTCTTCTTAATGTTAATGCTAATATAAATTCACCCACTAAATTACGTTTATTTTCACCCACCTAAAATGGTATATTCATCCATAAAATAATTTTTATATGGGAGGATATACTTAAAAAATGATAGGAGCGGATATGTTTAATTCAATCGTATCGATGTTAAAAATCGGAATACCGATTAGAAAGATAGCAAGGGACTTGAAAATAGACAGGAATACGGTAAGAAGCGTGCAAAGAAGGATTACAGGCGGAGTTATAACTCCGCCTGTAATCCAGAGAAAAAGCTCTTTGGACGATTATGAAGAAAAAATGATAGAACTATTAAACGATAATTATTCGGTAAAAGCAGATTTATCTGGAACTCACAAAATTAGGCATTAAAATCTCATATCCTTCGGTGACTAGATTTTTAAAAAAGCATAAAGCTCCCGAGGCATTTGCGCCTATGGTCTCAAATCCTGGACAAGAAGAGCAAGTCGATTTCGGATATGTGGGTAGATTTTTAATAAATAATTCTATTAAATCATGCTACGTTTTCTGTATGACTTTATCGCATTCCAGATACTCATACTACGAGATGGTAACCGACCAGACGACGCATACGTTCACTCCGGGATAGCATGGAATACAGGGCAGATGGACGGGAAACAATAAAAGCGGAGATGAAATTATTTTCACGTTTTACTGGACGGATGCGGAAAAGTGGGAGAATAAGGATTTTTATGTTCAAATTAAAAATTAGCTAAAAATTGTCTGAAAAAACCGTCGTTTTACCATAATGCAATGTAGGTTTTCGGTTTGTTTTTTTATATAACAAGTATTAAGTATAGTGTAAAGTCGAAAAAATCGGATTTTATTTATATTTCTCTAATTAAAGACATTTAATAAAATCCGACTTTTTCAAAAATAATCAAATTTGTTTAATATTGCATAAATATCGTGGCTTTTTCGGCTTTTTCTGTCAGAAACCAAGTCGCACCTACGATTCCGTCTGCTTCAGGAACTAAATCTTTTTGATATACTTCAAAAATTGCGGCGGCTAACGAACAGCCGTAAAAATGAACTTTGCCGGTTGCTTTTAATGCTTTGACTATTTCGTATAAATCGGTAGGAAGTCCTGCTTTAGTCAAATTTTCCTGAATTTTTTGAAGCGATGCATCCTGATGATCTAACTTAATTTTTACGCCTTCTTTTGAAAGAAGTTTGACCGCCCAGTTTACGCATAAAATATCAACTTCATCGTAAACAGCCGTACCGAGATAAGCAAACGCTAAACCTGTTAAAATTAAATCATAAGCATCTTTCTGGATGATAATGGCCATACTTTTCATTGTAATACCCCCTTTTAACTATTAAGTTTTATAAATACCGAACATTCGGTATGTAATTTAAAACAATAATATATCATATTTATGGTTGAAGAGTCTTCCACACAGCTTCAAATATTTCTTCTTTATATATATCTAAATCCTTTTTTATGACGTTATCCCATTTAATTTGAATAAGTCTTACCGGTATTCCGGTAAGACATACGGTAGCAACATAACTGTCCATTTTTTTAATATTTCCTTTTTGCATTTCATTTTTTAAAAAAGTCCTTAGCATTTCAAAAGGACCGGACGAACAGATGGGCTTTCCGTCCTTTATAATTTCTTTATGTTTAATGTTTAAAGCGAATTGAAGCGTTATTTTATCTTCCTCTGCAATCCTGATAAGATTGAATACCAATTCTTTAATTTTATATCTTGTTTCTTTCTTTGATTGTAAAGTTTCTTCAAATAAATTATTTAAAAACAAAATCGTATCATTGAATAGCTTAACGGCTATTTCTTCTTTGCTGCTGAAATGATGATAAATAGCTCCAGTGCTGATGCCGCATTCTGCCGCTATATCCCTCAAAGACGTATTATGGTAACCTTTTATAACAAAAAGTTCCATTGATTTTTTAAAAATTAGTTTCTGGGTTAAAAGCGATCTTTCATCATTAATTTTCATAGTCAAATAAAAATATAACGAACATTCGGTATGTTAAAATAATTATATAATATAATTATTTATATAGTCAATATATTTTTGGCAACATTATTAATTTTTTTGAAAGACAACTCAATTTTAGGCAATTTGGTTATATTACATTAGACCATAATTGACTGCAATAAAATAAGACGGTATTATTAAGTCAATTGGAGTACAGTAGAGATCAAAACAATAAGCAATCTTGATTTTTGTTATTATATATGGTAACATTATATGAAATTAAAAACTTATTTGCTATGAGTAACAAAGAAAAAAAAATTTCGCTGGTTTTTTTTAGTCTATTGCCTTTTATCCTAACTATATTATTTCTTACTTACCCTAACGTGTCTTTAGCTTCCAAGAACTTAAAAAAAAACTTCATCACTCAATAATTAGAGATAAAAAAAATTTCAGCTCAGGTTTAAAACGCTCAAATAAAGTTTTGATTAATAAAAACCATAGTAAAAAACTGAAAAACATTTTATCATTGAAGCGGTTAATCAAAAATTCATTGAAAAATGATAATCTAAGGTCTTTAGAAATGAAAGCCGCAGCTTCTAAGGAAAATATTAAAATCGAAAAAAGTCTGCCTAATCCCAAAATAGCATTTGGTTATAACGATTCCGACGGTTTTAATAATTTTATGATAGGAAACAAAGAATACCAAGGAACTAAAGTTAGATTTACTTTTACTCAACTAATACCTTTTCCGACCAAATTATTTTTAAGAAGCAAAATTGCAAAAAATTATTACTTTTATGATAAGGAAATTACCGAATCTGCAAGAGTTTCTACTGTTGCCGACGTAAAAAACTATTATTACAGGCTTGCGCAGATAGAAAACGACATTGCTATTATAAAAAGCGATAATTCGCTGTTAAAGCTATTAGAAAAAAATACGGATAATGGTTATGCCGTGGGAAAAACTAAAGAAACCGACGTAATTAGGATCGAACTTAAGATGATAGCGCTTAAAAACCAATTAACTGAATTGAAAAAAAATAAACTTGAGGTATTATACGAACTATCGAGATTTTCGGGATTGAAGCTTAATAAGTTGAAAGGAAAAGCCGTTATGCCGGATATAACAAAATTAAAACCTAAAAAATTAAAAAATATTATTTTGGATGCTTTTAAAAATAATCCCTTACTTAAAGCTATTAATTTTTTATTTAAAAATTCTAAGGATGAAAAAAAATTAGCCGATCAAGGATTATATCCAAATATTATTTTTCATGTTAAATACGGTTATAGATACGATATACAACCTGCTTTAGGAGGCTCGATAGGTCTTCAAATTCCCTTATATTTTAGTCAGAGGCAGTTTCCTGAAATAGATAAAGCAAAAAAAAATATGATTTCTACAATGTTTGCAAGAAGTTGGGAATATAGCGGAGTATCAAGAAAAATTTCGGCATATTTAACAAAAATTAAAAAATATTACAAACTTTATGAAACCGAAAAAAAGATTTACCTTCCTGAATCATCCTTTCTTTTAAAATTGTATATAAACAGATATATATTCGGAAAAACCTCCGCTTTTGAACTTCTTAACTCGTTTAAAAAAATGGTAAAAGCTGAATTGTTATCCAATAGCTATAAGTTAAATTTCTTAATAAGCAAAGACGATTTAAAGGCATCACTGGGGAAAATAAATTAAAAGAATGAAATACATAATATGTTTAAAATAAAAAAAATTTTTAACGGCGTTAAAACGACGATTGCTAAAAATAAATTAATTATTTCCGGGGTTTTAGTAGTAATAATTATAATGCTTTTTATTGCTTATAGATTTTTTATAATGCCGCTTGTTTACTATAATAAAAAATTCAACATTTATAATTATAGCATCGGTATTGGTAAAAGTAGTAAAATTAGCACATTAGAACTTAATAATATAAAAAAAATAAAGCCGTATTTTAGAACCGTTAAAATTATAAAAGTGTCACCGACAATACGGGCAAACGGCAGAACCACCTTTGCATCTCCTCTTGTAAGAATTGTTTCATTAAAATTTGGCGGCTACATATCTAAAATATATGCCGACAAAGATGGAATTAAAGTTCATAGGAACATGCCTCTGTTTTTGCTTTACAGCCCGTCTTTAATAGATGCAGAAAACGATTATATTCTTGCTTATAAAAACTACCTAAGGCTAAAAAATACTTCTTTTAAGTCGCAGGCAGAAACAATTTACTTATCCGCCGAAAAAAAACTTTTATTCTGGGGGATAAATAGATATCAGATTAGAAGAATTGAAAAAGAAAATAAAATTATAAAACAAATTCCTATATATTCGCCGATAAACGGAATTGTAGTTAAAAAATTCATTGTTGACGGCGGTTACGTTAAGCCAAGCGCTAGACTTTACGAGTTAGCCGATATATCAAAATTATGGATGAAAATATTTGTAAACGTTAGAGATTTAAAATTTATTCGTATTGGAAAGAGTGTTTCATTAAAATTTGCTTATTATAGAAATATGATTTTTCACGGCATAATCTCATATATTTATCCATATACTTTTAAAAAAGGAAAATTTATCAAGGTTAGAATATCTATAGATAACAGCAAGGATATCTTGAAAATTAATTCATACGGAAATGTATATATAAAAATGCCATACAGCAAACGTTTGGCGGTTCCGGTATCTGCGGTAGCCCATATCTACCGTAAAGATGTTGTTCTTATTTATAATAAAAGTAAAAATCTTTTTCAGGCTAAAAGTATTATTGTCGGAACAAGATACGGAGGCTATTATTCCGTTATAGAGGGGTTAAAACCTAAGGAAACGGTTGTTAATCTAAACAATTTAAAAAAAGTAAGTGTAAACACAGCTGAAAAAATTTATCATTATCTTATTTTATCTTCCGTTAAAATAAAACCTTTATAAACAAACTGTCTTGTTATTATATTTTGAATTTTAAATACCGGCATTTATTTATTATTTGATTTCATATTACGCGGAAACGACATATCTATGGGAATATTTATATTTAAATTTAGTTATCGTCATTTCCGCGTAAACTAATGCAAATTCACTCTATTTATGCAGAAAATAAATTTTCTTTTGGCAAAATTAAGCGGTAAACTTTAATATAACTTCTATATTATAATTATATAAAAGATAGTCCGTTAATTTTATTGTTTTTAATTACCGTTTTAATATATATAAATCTTCCGCTTTTTAATAACAATTTCCAAACATAAAATTTGACGCCTGATAGCTTTAACGCAGTCATATATTGAATATTATAACCGTTTTTTAATTGCAATTTATTATTTAAAGAGTTTGAAACTTTATCAAAATTAGTTTTAGTTATATTTTTTTTAAACGATGATGAAGTAGTTTTAATAAATTTAGTGTAATTTTTTTTTGCCAAAGCATTGACGGCTTTTGATACCACTTTTTTTACTGTCTTGATTTTAGCTGGACTTATATGTAATTTCACCGGCTTGTTTGTGTTTGCATAATAGTTATTTGAAGGCATAGTTGGGCGGGCCGCAGGGGCATCATATTGATTTGAAGAATTGTTGCGAGAAGCAGGCACATTAGATTGCCCCTGTGAATTTAACATAGCATTGGCATTTACTCCGCCAAATACAAAAAACGACATTAAAGCAACTAAATAAACAAATAGTTTCATTTTAACCTCCTTTAAATTAATTTGATTTAGGTTTATTTAATCTTAGCAGATACATATTCCGCAAAGATATGTATGCGACAATATGTAATAATATAAATAAGTTTATTATTTTAGAAATTATTATTATTATATAGATGTTTAATCCGAATAAAACAATATACGCGGAAATTAACATTTAATTTTAGTTAAATGTTAATTTTAAAAGATTGATGAATGATATAAATAAAAATATAATAATCTACAATCAGTCTAACAAAATTAATTATTAATTATAGGTTATCATAAAAATTATACAATGTCAAATGAAGGTCTGAAGGCCAGTCGCTGTCGCTGACATGGAAGAATCTTTAATATGAAAAACTAACATTTATTATGATATAATTTTAAATGAAATGTATTAAAAGGAACAATTAAAATTATTATTATCTATCTATGAGATTAAATGAATTAGAAAAAAGGGTCATAACGGATCTTTCCAAGAAATATTTCGGAGAAAGGGCAAGAGTATATCTTTCATTCTATTTATGAAACTGCAAAGAATGAAGGAATTCTTCTATGTTGAAAGAAACCATAGACGCCGTAAATATAAATATAAAAAGAGCCAAAAGCGATTACGACGAAATAAAATCGTGGGATGATTTATTGCCTGAGTATATTACGATATTTATTCAAATATAATAAAGTATCTTAAAGAACGTAACGTTAAAATATGAAAATTTTATATTGAGTATATAATTTATATGTATATTAACTGAATAATTACGGGAGTCAGGTCGGCTTCCCCATAAGAAAATTATCTGGGTTATACATAATTTACATTATTTACATTTTGTAAAAAATGTAAACTAAACTAACTTTTAATCTAAGGAGTAACTTATGGGAACGCTGATTTATTATATATCCGGTTCTATATGGGGATTGTTTACGGGATTCGTATTTTCGACTGTCGGAGCCGCGGGAGGAATACTTGCAAGTTTCGGATTTATTACCGTTTTGCATATCCATGCCGCCAATTCCGTGAAAGTAATGAGCCAGATTCTTATTATCGTATCCCCTGTCGTAGCTCTTCCTTTATATTTAAGGCAGGACAGGGTTAAACAGATAAGAAGCGTCTTGTTTTATCTTGGTTTTATTATAGCCGCAGGCGCTATTCTTGGCGCTTTATCCGGCTCATGGTTTTCAAAGAGTTACCTTTCCGAACTTAAATCGTTTAAATATCTGTTCGGGTATCTGACATTTTTAGTCGTCGCTTTAATGGTTTACAATATTTTAAAGCAAAGAAAGAAAAAACCCGAGGAGTGTAAAAAAGAAGGCGTGGCGGATACCGCATCTGCTGCGGAAAACGGTAAGCTCAATATTCCTTCGGTATTGAAATTTTCCGTTAAGAAAATAGATTTCAGGTGCATAAATAGAGATTACTCAGTTAAGCCTGCCGTTTTATTTGCGGCAGGGTTTTTTATAGCGGTAATATCGTCTATTTTCGGCGTAGGAGGCGGATTCTTAATCGTTCCGTTTCTGACGGACGTTATCGGCGTTCCCGTTTTTTTAGCAGCAGGAATAAGCATTATGGTAGTTTTAATTTCATCGTTAACAAGCGTGTCTAATTATATAAGAATGGGAGTGCCGGTCATAGTTCCCGTTCTTTTGGCGACCTTAGCCGGCGTTATAATAGGTTCGATAGCAGGACCTAAAATTTCTCGGCATTTAAACGAAAAAATGTTAAAATACGTTCTTATGGTTTTATTAGTTTTTGTAGGCATATTTTACGTGTTTAAACCTTAATTAAATAATTATAAAGGGAGGAAAAAAAATGGAACCAGTCGAAATAAAAATTATTACAAAGTGTCCGCCGCACGGAAGATGCAAAATGTATTCTTCCGTCGTGTGGCTTATCATTTCCACTTTTAAAAACGTTAAAATTTCCATAATTCCATCGGAGTATAGAGATAAAAACGACCCCGACGGACCTTGCGTTATAATAAAAGGAAAGATAGTAGAACCGTCGAATACCGTTTATGTTTCCGGCGAAGATTTTATAACGGCATTAAAGGAAGCGGGAGCCGTCGCATATGAAGGGATTAATCCCGACGTTTCCGCTTTCGACGAGATAATAGAAAAATGTATAAATTAAACTAAGTTAAGAAGTAATCGCAGCATAAATTATTTTATTAAAAAAAATTTTAAAAGGAAATAGAAATGAATAATATATCCGGCGTTTCTTGCGCCGAACATGAGCAGGAAACGGAACATAAATCCAATTGCTTAATATGCGGACATCCCCTCGAATATCTGCCCTTAGCCGTCGAGCTGGCCTGTTTTTACTGCGGTAAAAAAGAAAAAGGGAATATCGTTTGTTCGTCGGATAGGTCTCATTACGTCTGCGACGACTGCCACAATCTATCCTCTTTTAATTATATAAAAGATTTTATATTATCTACGGAAGGCAAAAATCCTTTTGAAATTACGCTCGATATTTTAAATAATCCAAGCGTAACGGTGCCAATGCTTGGTTGCCACCATGCTTATATTTTAACGGGAGCGGTTTTAGCTTCGTTAAAAAACAGGGGATACGTGCATATTTCCGAAGCCGATATAGAAGAAGCGTTTTACAGGCTCTCGAAGCAGGCCGTAGGAGGTTACTGCGGCTTAAGCGGCGTTTGCGGCATAGTTCCTGCGGGCGGTATAGTATATTCGGTTTTGACCGGTTCAGTCTGCGGCAAGGATAAAGAACAAAAAATAACCATGAAGATTACGGCTCTTCTTTCCAAAGCAGTGTTTGATTTAACGGGACCTTCATGCTGTAAAGCTTATCTTTTTAAGTCGCTGGAGATACTCTCCGCATACCTCTATGAAGATTTTAACTTTCTTTTAATAGATAACGACGTTAATATTGCATGCAGTTTCAAGGATCTGCACCCGCACGGATGCATTGGGGAAAAATGCCCGTATTATGCCGGTTCTTATAACATTAGCGTTGAAAAGTTAAAAGAAAATTTGAAAGATACGGCTATAATATCTCATGAAACAGTTCCCGTTGAAATAAACTTAAAATTAGATAAATCAAGCATTAAAAGCGTCGGTAATATACCCGCCGCCCCATGCTGAAAGTGATATGCCTTAAGTTTTAAGGCTGAAATGGAAATCTATCTCATTCTTCGATTACGACTATTTTATTTTTAGATTTTAAACCGGTTTTTATGGTAATTTTATTTTTAGGCTTATCGTAAATTTCGGCGATTTTTCTTATGATCGCTTCGTTTGCTTTATTCTCTACCGGACGTTCCTTTATTGAAATTTTCAGCGTTCCGTCGTCTAATATTTCGTAGCCTTCGGTTTTTGAACCTGTTTTTACCGCAACCGAAATTTTTTTTTGCATAAAAATGCTGTATCTGACATAGTCTGGGTTAAAATATAGTGTTAGCCCGCTATATCTTTTTTCATCCGCTCAAATTCTTCTTTCGTTATTTCGCCTTTGGCGTATCTTTTGTTTAATATGTCCATTGCGGATTCCGAGCGGCTGTCCTTTGTATAATGCCTGTCGTCGTCATGGTAATACCGGTCATGCCCGTTTCCGCCACATCCGCCCATAAAGCCGCCGCGCCCGAAAATCATAAAGACTATAAACAACATAACTATTATCCCGATAATCGGAAATATCCACATTCCGCTTCCCCAAAAAAAGTAAGGCATCATATTATTTTCTCCTCTAAGTATTACATTTTAGGCGGTTTTGCTCTTACTGCCCAGTATATTATATAATACCATATTTCGGGGTTTTATCAAGATTAATCGACATAAAAAAAATTATATTTATGATAAATTTTGCTTGACATAATATTATTCAAGGTATATTATATAAATAATGGTTTATATAAGTTCTAATTTATATGATAGGAGGTGATGAATATTACGGAAAAAGTTTCTCAGGTTTTTAAACTATTGAGCGATACCAACAGGGTAAAGATATTATTTTCATTAGAAAGCGGCTCCCGCACGGTTTCCCAGATTATCGAAACTACGGGGATGTCGCAACCCTTAGTGTCGTTTCATCTTAGAGCGCTGCGCGAAGCCGGCTTTATTAAAACTTTGCGCAAATCTACATTTGTTATCAACGAATTGTGCGACGACGAATTGATTAATCTAATAAGAAAATTTGAAAAATACGGAAGCGGAAATAAAGAAAACACGGCTTCTAAGTTTCCTTGTCCTTGCGAATAATCGGATAATTATTAATTTAGAAAAAGAAATTCAATGCATTAAAAATTAAACAAAGTTAAAAACTAATTTAAAATAAGGAGATAATTGATATGGTTAAAATAACGGAGGATATTAAACCCGTTGTAGTTGACATAAGGGGCGTATCATGCTGTATGCCGCCCGTGGGCGAATTTATAATAGAAATGAGGCGGCAGCCGGAAAATGCCGTTATCGAGCTATTGACGGATAAAAAGGAAGAAGTCGACGATGTTTTAGAATGGATAGGTAAAATTAATCAGAAAGTTTTGTCCGTTACCGAAGAGAACGGTTACTGGAAAGTATTAGCCAAAAAAATAAGCAACTTGTAGAGTCGATATTTGATTATTTTTGTCGATATTTTGATAATCGAACGCCTATCGGAAGGAACTGCGGTATTATAACGCCGCAACTCCTTCCGTTATATTGTATAAGTCCGATTATTATTTATACCGTGAGCAAAGATACTCATAAAAAAAATCAATGAACTTAAAAAATTTTTATTTAATATTAATATTAAATAAAGGCTATCCGTTATACGGTATATTGTAATGGAAAGCATTACCGAAGTATAAAGATATTACGGAGAGATAATTAAAAAATATAAGTATCCCGACTGCAATTAAAATTACCCCGCTTATTACCGATATAGTTTTTATAAAAGGTCTTATCCTTTTGAAAGCCGACAGAAATAAATTTAACGATACGGAACTTATAAAAAAAGGAACGGCAAGCCCCATAGCGTAAATAAATAGTAATTCTGCTCCAGCTGTCGTATTGTGCATAGTCGAAGCTATAAAAAGAATAGACGCCAAAATAGGACCTATGCACGGCGTCCAAGCGGCGGCGAACACAACGCCTACAAGGGCGGAGCCGATTAAACCTAACGGTTTATTTTTAATATTAATATTAGCGTCCGCGTTCATAAACGACAGAAATTTTATTTTATTAAAAGCTCCGAGTATGAATAGCCCCATAAATATTATAAAAATACCCGCTATCCTCATAAGCCATATAGAATGCAATAAAGAACCTACGGCGCTTGAAAATACTCCCAAAAGAACGAATACCGCCGTAAATCCCAGAATAAACATTAAAGAATGTTTGACGGCTATAAATTTAGCTTTAATCTTATCGTTTGCCGATTCGTCGCCAGTTAATTCTTTAACGGATAAACCGGATATATAAGACAGATAAGACGGTATTAACGGAAACACGCACGGGCTTATGAAAGAAAATAATCCCGCTAAAAAAGCTACTAAAAATGATACGTTAGGCGTAAAAAAAGAATTCATATATAAACTACCTCCAAATTGTATTGTAATTATTATTTATTATATCTTTTAAAGTAATAGCCTAAAACACCCGGCGGAAGTTCGCCTGTAAAATGCTCTACTATGCTGCCCTGTTTATCTATTATAAAAGATTGCGGTATCTCGTTTATTCCGCCGTAAGCTTGTTCAATTCCGTAATTGGCCATAGCTATAGGATATGTTATATGTCCGCCGTTAAAATGTTTAAAAAAATTAAGAACCGCTTCTGCCCCGCTATTATTAACCGAAAGCCCTATGACACGAAAGCCTTCGCTTTTATGAGCTTTATAAAATTTTTCAATCCCCGGCATTTCAGCGCGGCATGGAGGACACCATGTTGCAAAAAAATTAACCAAGATAACGTGCCCCCTGTATTTTTTAAGAGATAAAATTTTATTCGGATAGTTGATGCTTTTAACCATAAATTGAGGTGCAAAAGTTTCATTGCCGGATTTATTTATTTTAAGAGCTTTGCCTGCAAGATGAAACCAGTCCGGATTTTTTATTATTACTAAAGAACCGGCAAAAACAATCAGTATAACTGCCGAAATTATTATCCATAGTTTGTATTTATTAAACGATTTTACTTTATTAGGTTTATTTTTCATAACTAATACTCCTGTACATTATTTATTATTCAAGCATATATTAAATATTTAATTTTACTTTTAAAATCACAGTCCGATGCTCTATCGGATTTAAATAAAATTAAATTATAAATTTGAAATAGCGGTAAAAAAATTTTGGAGGATGAACGATAGGAAAGATAAATAATGTTTTAAGAAAAATATAGATCATAGCAAATATAAAAACTATCAGAAAATATCCGCTAATACTAAACAAAAATGCAGGAATATTTTGGCATTCCAAACAATTAGCAATTCCGGTATGCTTTAAAGAAGGATTTCGGGAACTTAATAGAAAAGAAGGCGATTTTTTAATTGTTAAAATACCGCTAAAATTTTGTACGAATAATGTTTTGCCGCAATATATTTTGCTGTGGTAATTACCGGCTGAAGATATATTGCAAAGATAATTCAAATCATGCATGCCGACAGATAATGAAATACTAAGAAAAGAAAGGAAAATAAAAATAACCTGTAAGTACTTATTCATTATTTACTAATTTATTGTTGAAATTTTTAATTTTTATTTAAAATTATAAATATTAACTTATAATAACATAATTTTACAGGTTTTGTAACCCAAAATAAAGTTTAATGAAATTTAATTCCGTCTCTACGGTTACTAAAAAGACCGGCGTATATTACGGGGGCAAGCCACAGGGACATAAAAACGGATATTAATAATCCGCCCATAACCGCAACGGAAAGGGGTTTTAAAAGATCCGTGCCTCTTCCTATGCCGATAGCCAGCGGCAAAAAACCGAAAACGTCGGCAAGCATAGTCATAAGTATCGGGCGGAGACGTTCTCTGGCGGCAAGAAAAACCGAAGAGGGGCTTGGGGACGAGTTAACTGCGCCGCTTATCTGCCTTGACCTTGCAAATATAAGAATCGCATTATTCGTGGAAATAGCAAAAACTAAAAGAATTCCAAGAAATGCGGTGCTGTCGAGTTCGATACCGGTTATTAAAAGGGCGGCGAGTGCTCCTGCTCCAGACAGAGCAATAGCCGTCATCGAAGCTATTGCAGCGCGCTGGCTTGCGAACTGAAAACCGAAAAAGACGAATATAAGTATAAGCGCAAACGTAAGCATAACTGCCATCTGCTTAAAGCTTTTTACCTGCGAACGATAATATCCTCCGATAGAGGCGGTAACGGACGGCGGAAGATGCATAGAGTCGATAACCTTGCGGGCTTTAGCCGCTCCGGCCGAAAGACCTTCGCCTTTTATCGGCTGAATGAAGATATAGGCATACGGAGCCATATTCTGGTGGGTTATAAAAGGAACGGCTTTTTTGATGCGTATTTTAGAAATATAATCTAATCTCGTATGCGTTCCGTTTTTAAGCGTAAAAGGCCAGTTATTTAGTCCGGACACCGAGACAGATTTCTTTTTAATAAATACGCGCACGGGAAGTACCTGTTCGCCATACAGCAAAAAGCCGGCTTTCTGTCCCCATAGGAGTCTTTTGACTTTATCCGCTATTACGGGCGGAGATATGCCGTATGCAGCCGCATAATCCGTCGGCGTAAGAGTTATTTCCGGTCCTGCCGAAGGAGATTTAAAATTGACGTATTGGAAATTACCGGTTTTTCTTAATTTATCCGCTAAAATTTTGCCGTATTTTCTGAGCGTATTAGAGCTTTTGCCGAAAAGCATGACTTCTAAAGGCGCATGGGAGCCAGATAAAAACCCGAGACGGTTTACCATGAGTTGTTGAAAATTAAGGTCTATTAGGTCTGGATCTGCATTATGAAATTTATTATAAAGTTTTCTCATTATTTTTTCGGTAGTTTCTGTGCGGTTTCTTCTTAAAACTATCGTCAAATCGCCTTTGTTAGGCGTAGAATAGGGGTTGTCCAAACTCCTGCCTACTACCAATGAAACCATTTTAACGTCAGGGTTTTTTTTAGCTATGCGCATAAGATATTTTCCGGTTCTTTCTGTGCCGGCAACGCTGCTTCCCACCGGAGTTCTGAACGGGACGACAAAAATTCCCTCGTCCCATTTCGGCAGAAAAGCCGTCCGCAGGTAAAACAGTGAAAACGCAGCCGTAATTATTAAAACAAAAATTACAGGCAATGCAAGCCAAGGCGATTTCATGCCCTTAATCAGCATATATCCGTAAATTTTCCTAAGCCTGTTTTTTTTATAAATTTTACTTTTTTTCCCGCCGTTTTTTCTTTTTGTAAGAATTACGGTAAGTATCGGAGTAAGGGTTAAAGCGGTCAGCTGAGACGTTATGAGCGCTATAACTATCGAAAGAGCCATCTGCTTAAAAAGTATGCCGAGAGTTCCATGTATAAAGATAAGGGGTATAAAAACAATAGAAGACGTAATTGTAGCAGCGGTCATAAGCGGAAGTATTTTGCCTACGCGCTCCAATGCCGAGTCGCCGCCCGTTTCTTTCGCCAATCCTCCCTTCATCTTATGAAAGCCTCTTTCCACTATTACTATTGCATGGTCTATCATAGCTCCAATTGACGCCGTTAATCCGCCGAGCGTCATAATATTGAGACCGAAACCTAAAGCATTAAGAATGATAACAGTCAAAGATACCGAGACGGGTATTACGGCAAGGGCTATAAGAGCGCCGTCGAGCCGCTTTAAAAAAAGGAATACGACAAACAGCGCGATTAAACCGCCCATAATTAAGGCAATCCATACGTCTTTAAGATTGGAATGTATGAGCCTGCTTGTATTATAGACCGAGATTATTTTTAAGCCTTTCGGCAGGCGGTTGTTTAAAGATTTAATCCGCCTGCCGATGTTTCCGGCGACTTTAACCGTATTTATATTTAGATCGGGCATAATATCGATAAGAAGGGCATGGCGGTATCCGCTTACCGCCGCTTCGCGGATTAATGGCGGAGAGATTATATTTACTTTGCCTAAGGATTTTAAAGGCAGAAGAGTATGCTTTACCGGAATCATAAGATTTGACAGGTCTTTTATATCCGCCGGACGAGGAGTAGCCGCCACTACGAACTGTTTATGATATTCATTCAGCACCCCCGAAAAAAAAGGCCCCTGATAAGACATCAGTATTTTAACTATATTTTCCGGACTTATATGATACTGGGCAAGACGGAGCGGATTTAAGTTTACGCCGATCTCCGGCCAGCCGCGTCCCGTTCCTTCTATCTGATAAATTCCTTTGACTGACAGTAAAGCGGGTCTTATCTTGTAAGCAAAAATCGACATCATATCTGAACTGCTATAATTTTTACGGTTAGAAACAAGGGCAAACTCTGCAAAAGGATATACGTTAGGCGACATCAGCCGGACGGTCATTTTGCTGCCCGGCGGCAGCGCCACCTGGCTTAAACGGGATTCAAGCATTAAATACGCTATGTGGGGTTTTACGTTAGATTGAAAATAAACGGTAATTTTAGATATACCGTTGCCGGTTTGCGAGCGGACAAGGCGGACGCCCTGTTCTCCTTCCGCCGCGGCTTCAAGAGGCTTGGTTGCCTGAACCAGCATAAATTTTACGGGCAGTCTGCCGCTGTGTACTAAAACGGAAACTCTTGGAAAATTGACGTCGGGGAAAATGCTCTCCGGCATATTGCGGGTATAAAACCAACCGACGCCTATAATCATTAAAGAAAGGAGAATTACCGAAAACTTATTTTTTAAAAGAAAATTAAGATATCTTTTCAATGTTTTATCTCCACCGAGATGCCTGATTTAAGTCTTGTAACGGGATATATTATTACCGGTTCCCCGGGTTTAATTTGCCCTTTAACGTATGCTATGCCGTTTTTTTGCCTAACCACTTTCACGCTGACCGCTTGCGCTTTTTTATTTACTACCGTGAATACCGCCGTTCCGCCATTATGTATAAAAACCGCTCTTTCGGGCAAAGAAAAGGCGGAGGCGGAAGATTCTTCAAATCGCAGTTTAACCCATTCGCCGGGAAATAATATAGAATTATTTTGCAGGCTTACATAAACCGGAATGAGTCCGTTATGAAACGCATTGCCGCCGATAGATATGATTTTGCCTGTTTCGCAGGTACGCCCTTTTTTTATTTTAACCGCCATATTTTTATAAAGATAAAAACTTCGGGAAGGCGTTACATATGTTTTGACCCAGGGCAGGCCTTTTCCGTTTAGTACCGCTACGGGACTTCCAGCCGCGACGATAGCGCCGTTCGCCGCTATATAACGAACCGTTCCTTTTGAGCGCGAAACGATAAGACCTTCGCTGTTTATCGACTCTAAAGAACGAAGAGCATAGTACGCGTCGGACAGGCTTAAGGCAGCCGTCTCAACGTCTTTTTTTGCGGCTACGCCGTAATGAAATAAAAGCTTCTCCCTTTTAAACTTAATCTTTGCATACCTTACTTCGTCCTTTGCGGAAATTATCTTTGCGTATAAGCCCGGGCTTACGACTCTTGCAATAACGGTTCCGGCGGTTACTAATTTTGGAAAAGAAAAAGATTCTATCAGTCTTCCCGTAAAAGGAGCCGTAAAAACTTGTCTGCCGTTACTGATAACCTTTCCGATAGAAAAAATACTTTTTGCCGTGTAAGTTTTTTTAGCATAGGCGACTTTTACCGGCATTGCGGAACCGGCAAAGGCAAAGGGCATGCAGATACCGCAAAGGACGAACGAGATAAAAATTAAAATTGAAATCAAAATTACATTTTTCATAGTTTTCGGTCTCATAGTTTTCCGTCTCCGGAGGGGATTATTCCCATATCTATATCTAATTGAGAAACTGCCAAATAAAACCCGTTTACGGCTTCAGCAAGCTCTATGCGCGATTTTATCCAATTATTCTGGGCTTCCTGCAATTCAAGGGCATTAAAAGCCCCTGCCAAATAAGCTTCTTTAGCCATCTTAAAAACTTCGCCGGATTTTTTGACTAAAACTTTTGCTCCGTAAATTTTCTTTTTTGAGGCAGACGCTCTGCCGTAATCTATCGTGAGCCTTTTTTTTACGGACAGTTTAACTGCGGATGCGGCGGATTTAAGCGCTATAAGCCTTTCATTCGCCGCATCTATATAACCTTTATGAAGCCCGAAATTATAAATAGGAATGTTCAGCATGACGAAAAACTGCCACCCGAGATTAGGAGCGGCGAAAGAATTTACGGTGTCTTCTCCGTATGCGGCGCCGCCCTGAATGTTCGGGAGCCTTCCGGCTTTACTTATTGAAACGGATGATTTGGCGGATTTAATTTCCGCATCTGCTATTTTAATCAGCGGCTGTTTTTTTATAGCTTTGGAAATGAGGCTATTTAAAGGAGGCATCTTATAATTGAAACCGGCACTGTTCGGAGCGGGTATGCTCAAAGAAAGTTTTGCATGACGGACGCTGCCGTAAAATATCTCCATTAAGAACATCCGTTCAAACGATTTTACTTTTGATTTTAAAATTTTTAAGTTAGTTTGTATGCCGGCAGTCATAAGCTCCGTTTGAACGACGTCGAAACGCGAAAGACTGCCGGCTTTATATCCTATTTTTGCGGCGGTTAAGATTTTTTTCGCGCCGCTTAGCGCCTTTCGCTCTATTTTTATTTCGTCTTTTAGCAGAATAAGTCCGTAAAAATATTGCGTTATACGGGCGGCCGTGAAAAGGCGCGCCAGACTAAGCCTGTATTCCGCAATCTTAAGATTATCTCCCGCAAGCGAAATTTCGCCGTATATTTTCGGGTCGAATATCGGAACGCTTAAACTTATCTGACTTATTAATTCTCTCATTCCGTTGGCGGAAGCAAATACCGGATAGCCGTTTTTGGTCCTTGACCAGATACCCCCGGCGTTTACAGATATGTCAGGGAACAAAGCTGCGTCATAGGCTTTTTTTAAATCCATTTTTTCTGATATTATATGCTCGGCTTCCAAAATATTCCCCTGATTCGACAAAGCTCTTTTAATAGCCGACGCTAAAGATATTTTTATGGTTCTATTCCTTGCCGAAGACGGAATTTTACCCGTTTTGCTTATTTTGAAATAGATGCCGGAGTTATGCGGATTTGATGGTGTCTCGGCATATGCCGTTTTAAATGAATAAGCCGCATTTATGAAAAATAAAAATAAAAAAACCGTTCTTACCACCGTCGAATTTTTTTTTTGCATAAAAACCTACCGAAAGATATAATAATGCATAATATAATTTTATATGTATCGTATTGTATTATATATAATGCTTTTTGATTATGCAAATTACAGGAATTAATCGATAGGAGGGTAAGGGATGATAATAAAATCTTTTGGAGCTGCAAAAAATGTTACCGGAAGCTGCCACATGCTCATTGACGAGAAAGACGGTTCGAGCGTAATGATAGATTTCGGTTTGTTTCAGGAAAGAGAATTCGAAGACGAAAATTATAAATTAGATTTTGACCCTAAAAAAATAGACTATCTTATATTAACGCATGCCCATATAGACCATTGCGGCAGGATTCCGTTTTTGGTTAAAAACGGATTTAATGGGCGGATTTTATGTACGAAGCCGACTTATCAGCTTGCGAAGGTATTGCTTTTAGACACAGGGAAAATAATGACCGAAGGTTACAGATACGAATTAAAAAAAGCATTGAGGAGAAACGAAGAGAAACCCCGTCTTTTATACGACGAATCCGACGTTCTCGATTCTTTCGACTATTTCGACCCGGTTCTGGAATATGGAAAACCTTATGAATTAAAAAACGGCTTTGTCGTTTCGGCGCACGATGCAGGGCATATCCTGGGGTCTTCTTTCGTAAAGATAAACAAAAACGGCAAATCCGCAATATTTTCTGGCGACCTTGGCAACAAAGAAAAACCCATAGTCAGAAATTTCGAATATCCGGACGATGCGGATATAGTATATACCGAAACGACTTACGGTGATAGAAACCACAGGAGTTTTCAAGAGTCTAGAGAAGAATTTTTAACTGCTATAACTGAGACTTTTAAAAATAACGGCAATGTTTTAATTCCAAGTTACGCTACAGAAAGAGCTCAAGATATACTTTATATGCTCAGAGAATTTTACGAACAGGGACTTTTGCCGAAATGCACGGTTTTTTTGGATTCCCCTCTTGCTCTTAACGTTACCAATATATTCGTTCAAAATTTTTCTTATTTTAAAGAAGACAATATTCCGCTTTTCAAAAAAGGAGATCCGTTTGATTTTCCATATCTTAATATAGTAAAAGATATAGAGGAATCGAAAAGCATAAATAAAGTATCGGAAAGAGCGATTATAATAGCCGGAAGCGGCATGCTTCACGGAGGCAGGATTCTTCATCACCTTAAGCATAATATATGGAAAAAAGAAAACGCAGTAATATTCGTAGGTTATCAGGCAAAAGGGACGCTCGGAAGAAGAATAGTCGAAAAAGAAGAGAAAGTCCGTATTCTTGGCGAAAATTTTAAAGTCAATGCCAAAATTTATACTATAAACGGCTTTTCGTCGCACGCAGACCAGAAAGAGCTTATGGAATGGATTGCCGCCTTAAAGTTCAAACCCCAAAAAGTTTGCCTCGTTCACGGCGACGAAGACGTAATGAACGTTTATAAGGGTAAATTGGAAGAAAAAGGATTTAACGTTTATATACCCTCTTACGGAGAGGAAATAAATTTTTGACTAAATAAAAATATATAAGCGGCTTATGGCGATTAATAGGTTTAATAAAAATAAAACGATAATTATAGTAGGAATAGCGGCTATAATTTTATGGATAATAATAGCCGCCGTAACTTTCGACAGGACGTTTTTGCCTTTAAAAAGCTATATAGGCAAAAATTCAAAAATGATATTAGAAGTATCGGTAATTAACGACGATTTAACCCGAACAGGCTCTTTAATAAAAAAGGTAATTTTTTACGAAACTTATAAGCCGGTTAACTATAAAAACAAAGTAAAAAAATATCTAAAAAAATTATCGCTTAGCGTAAATAAAACCGACGGGGATTATAGGAAATTATTTTTACTGCTAAACATTAAAACTCCCGTAAAATTAAAAAAAATATCGCTTTTCAACGCTAAGTATTTTTCCGCATTTGCCAAAAAGTCGTATTACCACTGGGAATACGTTTCTAAGCCTATAATAAAAAGATTCATTAAATATACAGTGTCTGTGCCTTTAAAATTTTCCGACAGAATGTTTCTCGAATATACCTTGAATAAGTCCATTTTGCCGACATATGCGTTTATCCGTAAAATATCCGCTGGTTTCGTATATTTAATCCGTTTTGCCGCATTCGTATTTATTTTTGGAACAATAGTAATTATATTTCTGGGCATTCTCGTCATATATTATTTAAACAAATTTTTTAGAGAAATCTGGAAAAGCGAACAGAGATTTAGAACTATGTTTGACAGCAGTCCTGTAGCACATCTGGTTAAGGACATAGAAACGGGGAATATTATCGACGCTAATAAAACGGCGGAAAAGTTTTATGGTTATACAAGAAAAGAGTTAAAGGCTATGAATATTACCGATATTGCTTTAGTAAGCAAAGAAGAAGATAAACAGTTTAGAATGGAGGCGTCTAATAAAGGTATAGGAAACCCGATATCAAAAATATTTAATCATAAACTTAAAAATAACGACATAAAAAGAGTAGAAGTAACCCTCTCAAAAATAGAAATTGACGGCAAAGAATATCTTATTAATTCGATTATAGATATAACGGAAAAAATACTTTACGAAAACTCTTTAAAGAAATCTGCAGAGTTTTTTAAAATATTGAGCGAGAATATTCCATCAATACTAATATTATACCGCGAAAAAGTAATTTACATGAATTCATTCTGTTTAAAAGCTCTCGGTTACTCCATAGACGATATTACCGATTTAAATCCGCTGGATTTAGTAGATGTGCGCGAAGAAGAAAAATTAAAATTGCTCGAAAATATGAAACGAAGGCTTGACGGCGAATCGTTCGACGAAAAATACACCTTAAAAGTAAAGAAAAAGAACGGCGAAACATTTTGGGGAGAAATAATTACCAGAACAGTTTTTTTTGAAAATAAATGGACGGGACTCGTGATTATCACGGATGTCAGCGACAGGGTCGTCAAAGAACTAAATTTACAGAAAGAAAAAGATATCTTCAAAGAAATTTCGGAGTTAGACGACTTGACGAATATTGCTAACAGAAGGTCGTTTGACGAAAGATTAGATAATTCTATAAGCGATGCTATGCTTAAAAATGCAAAATTTTCCTTGATAATGTTCGATATAGACCGTTTCAAAGAAATTAACGATACATTTGGACATCAGGCGGGGGATGCGGTTCTTTCCGAGCTTGCGTTTTTAATTAAAGAGAATATAAGAAAAGACGATTTTTTTGCAAGGTTCGGCGGCGAAGAGTTTATGATAATATCGAAAAATATCGGCGTCAAAGGCGCTGTCGAACTTGCCGAGAAATTGAGATTGAATATAGAAACCAACGGCTTTTCTTCAAAAATTAACGTAAGGTGCAGTTTCGGAGTAACGGCTTATAAGCGGGATGACACCGCCGAAAACATAATAAAAAGGGTGGACGAAGCTTTATATAAGGCAAAAGAAAACGGCAGGAACAGAGTTGAAAGCGTAGAATAATAATGTGTAATTGTATATTGTATAAATATATGATATAACTTAAAATATAAGTTTAATATTGATAAAATATGTTAATAAAATAATAAAAGCGGGATAAGTTTTTATGGACGAAATGAACGGTTCAAATTTTCATTCCGATTTCGATAGAATATTTGAAAGCGGCAGGAATAAAAATAATTTAGAATTAAATCCGTATTTTAAAATAGGAGTTTTTGTCTTTTTGATAATTTTTTTGTGGGCATTTATTATTTATTTATATATGTCTTATTTAAATAAGACCATTAAGTACGAAAAGGCTTTAGAAAATATAAATTACAAACTTAAAAACGATTCTCTAAAACTTAAAAGACTAAACTCTAATCTTATATTTTTCAGAAAAGTCGCTAAAAATCAGGTTAATGTTTCTTATATATTATATATTTTGTCGCTCCACAGGTTTGGCGAAAGCAGGATAAAATCCCTTTCAGTCAATAAAGGCAAGGTCTCCGTTTCCGTTTTTTCATTTGAAAAAGGCTTTGCGAGAGCTTTGAACATTATGAACGATTACTTACTTTATCTTAATATTTACGACATGAAAATGCATACCGGCAGATTTTATCTTAACGCGCTAAAAGGTAAAAATAAAGAAATAATAGGCATTCTTTCTAGCAAAAGATTTTTTAATCTATAAAGCCGGCTTCTTTAAGGTCTTTTATCGCATTTTGTATTACCGACGCCGAGCATTTTAATCCGTCTATTTCTTTCTGCGTCAAAGGGAGTTTGATAACGCTTTCTATGCCGTCTTTTGAAAGAATTGCCGGAACACCGGTATATATGCCGTTAATCCCGTAATAATCCTCAAGATAAACCGATAAAGGCATTATCTGTCTTCTGTCTTTAACCATAGACTCTATTATTTCAGCCATTACCACTGCGGGAGCGAATATCGTGCCGCCTTTTAAAGCTATTACTTCCGCTGCGCAAGTTCTTGAATATTCGGCAATCTGTTCAAGTTTTTCTGCATCGTAACCTGGAATAGAGCTTAATGGAACGCTGTTAATGCTTGCAAGCGAAAAAACCGGCGTCATACTGTCGCCGTGTTCTCCCAAAAACATAATGTCTACGTCTTTAGGATTCAAGTCGAAAAACGTGCCCACCGCAGACCTTAATCTGGTGGTATCGAGCATCGTTCCCATTCCAAAGACCCTTTTTCTTTCAAAGCCGGATACTTTATATGCAACGTACGTCATTATATCTACCGGATTTGAAACGACGAAAAGAATAGCCGACCTGTTATATTTCGTAATATTGTTTACGATATCTTTTAATATGTGTACGTTTTTTTTATTTAAATCTAATCTCGATTCACCCGGTTTTCTAGGAATGCCCGCCGTAATAACGATTATATCGGCATCTTTGACCGAGTCGTAATCGGCTGTTTTTACCCTGGTATATCCGGTTAAAGACGTACCGTGCGAAATATCGAGCATTTCGCCCCTCGACAGATTATGATTTATATCTATAAGCGTAACTTCTCTTACGATGTCTTTCAGGGTAAGCGTATACGCCAAAGTCGCTCCGAGCCTGCCTGCGCCGATAATGCTTACTTTCATTAAAAACCTCCGATTTAATAATAGTTTTATAATTAATTGATTTTTAAAATACAGATTTATTTATAAATTTAATTGAAAAAGAAAATTAGACGAAAATTATTATATTATATAGCGGCATAAAAAATCAATTAATATTTATCGCAATCCGTTATTTTTCTATTCCCGTCCTCGACGGTACATTATTATTATAATAATGTTTTATTTCTTTCATTTCGGTGACAAGATCGGCTATATCGATTATTTCCTGCGGGGCATTTCTTCCGGTAAGTATAAGTTCTAAATTTTTTCTTTTATTTTTTATTAAATCGATTATTTCTTCAGTTTTTATTATACCCAAATTCAAAGCTACGTTAATTTCGTCTAGCACGAGAATTCCTACGCCGTTATCCGAACAGGCGGTTTCTAAGGCAAGAGACAAACCTTTTCGGTTAGATTCTATATCTTTTTCCCGCAGTTTGTCTTTATTTATAAAATAGGGGCTTCCCGCTTGATATATTTTAATCGAAGTAGGGCAAATCTCCAACGCTTTAACCTCTCCTGAATAAGAGCCGCCTTTTAAAAATTGTATTATTAACGATTTTATGTTATGTCCGCTCGCCCTTAATGCTTGACCGAGGGCCGCCGTCGTTTTGCCTTTTCCGTTTCCCGTATATACCTGAACCAATCCTATTTCTAAAAAACCGTCGGACGCCGATATTTCCTTGAACCAGTTATTGTGTTTGGATAAATTTTTATCGCTCATTTAATATGATAACCTGAGATGCTAAAGTTTTAATAGTATAATTAAACAATTTTTTTGCCGCCGCATAATTTGCCGGTTTAATTTTATATCCGAATACAGAGAATATTGAATTAAAAATCAGCGCTCCGTTTTTTATACTATAAGCAGTCTTGAAAGAGCCGACTTTATTTTTAAAGTTGACCGATTGCGGTATGTATATAATTTTGTAATTTTTTGGAAAGTTTATATTTACGGCAGTTTTTTCGGAAAAGTTATAGCCGAATTTTAATGAATATTTTCTTTTGTTTAAGGAGGTTATTTTTGCAAGTTCGTTCCGCGTCCTTAAAGGAATTCTTACCATTATTTTTTTGCCGTTTTTGCCTGCATATTTTTTTGCCGTAAACGAAAATTTTTCGATATACGGTTTATTCATGCTGTCGCCGTTTTCAAAAGAATAATTTATGAGTTTTGCATCCGGAGCTATAGACATTATGTTTTTTAATACCCCGTTTAGTTTCTTTTTTTCGGAAATAGAAGAATAAAGGTATCGTTTATACATATCGTATGCTCCGCCGTAATTTATAGCGGCTTTTACTTTAATGTCTCCATTAGTGAAAACCGATGCGTATTCTTTGTCGCTAATGTAGTTTTTTGACGGAGGAAATATAGGAGTTCTTGCTATTACAGCTTTTCCGCCTACTATTATCAATACATTTCTGCCCTGATCCATAGGCGGCAGGTCTCCGAAAGTGGTAACGTTAGACGTAGTGTCCGCAAACATAAATTTTCCCGATTTTAACTTTATAGCCGTAATTTCGTGATCGAATACGAAAGGCGTAGGTATATTAGGATTCATGTTAGGAATTTCGGTAGTCGGTATCAAAACGGGATATGCTTTAACCCCTATCTTATTTAGCATCGAAGCAAAAAGCGTAGCATGGTCTTTGCAGTCTCCCAGCCTGTTTTTAAAAATAGCGTTTACGTCGCTTGGTTTATATCCATCTATGCCGAATTCATATCCGACGTATCTGATTTTTTTTGCTACAAAATTATAGATAGATTTTATTTTTGCTAATTTTGTTTTTTTTGATGCAGTTATTTTTTTTATAAAGTCGTCAAGCCGTTTATTCGGTTTTATTATATCTTTCGTCAGTTTTGTATACCATTCGGCTACTTTATTCCATGATTTTACCGACGATATCATAACATGAGGCACTATAAAAGATTCACCTGGACCCATTGGTTCTGGAGTTATCTTTTTTCTGTTCCATAAAGACCAGACAAGAGTGATATTTTTCGAATTTTTTATTATTTCGGGTTTTTCTTTAAAACCGTATTCGGCGTATCTATAATATACTCCGTCGGGTATAGTTAATTTATATACGGATTTTTTTAAAGGAGAGAGTCCTCCGAAATAGTCTTCCGTAAAAAAATTATTTTTCATATAAGGTTTTAATACTATAGATCTGAATTTATAGTCTAATATAGAGCCTTTAGAAAGATCTGGAATCTGTATGGTTTTTAGCAGCTGGTTCGAAAAAATAGGCGCTTCGGGATTAAAAGGAGCGGTTACGGTTTTTAAATTGCTTAAATTTATATGTATGATATTTCCGTCAGGCTGAATTATTTTAATAAAATAAACTTTTAATTTTTGGTTTTTGCTTGAAAAAGGGAATGAAAGAGACGAGTATTTTTTGACACCTTTTTTATTTAATATTTTTATTATTTCGTGCTCAGTCATAACGTCTTCAAAATTTCTTTTTATAGTTTCCGCTGTATAATCCAATAAAGTTTTCGACGAAGAAGCGGAGTAATTCCGAGTATAGGCGTAGCATTTTACAGAATTGAAATTAATCGGAATTAACGTCGTAATTATAGAAAACGTAAATAATGCGATCACAGTGGTAAATCTTTTATATTGCATAAATTCTCCGTATTTTATTAATATTTAATTATGTAAGCTATTTAAATTATTTTGTTTTATTGTTTTATTTTGAGCGGCGGTTATTGTCTATGCTTATTTTGTTAATGGTGCCGGAAGGGGGAATCGAACCCCCACAAGATAAATCTTACACGGCCCTGAACCGTGCGCGTCTACCAGTTCCGCCATTCCGGCAGATAAATTAAATAAAAAATAATTATAATGACAAAAAACATTACAGGTGCTATTATTATATATATTTCAAGTATATATTTTAATTTTTTAATAATTTTATCATATTTTAAAAATAAATAATACAAAAAACCGATGAAAATCGTAACAAGAGAAGATATAATCTATCTGTTTTCCGGAAAATCCGACGTTCCGCTCTCTTTTGCCGATATTAAACACGGTTTAAACGTTAAATCTGCAAAAAATCTTTATACGGTAAAAAAAATCCTCGATTCAATGACGGCAGACGGAGATTTAATTTTTACTAAGGGCGAAAAATATATATTTTCTCAAAAACTTAATTTTATACACGGCACCGTCGTATTAAAAAAACGAAATTTCGCATTTGTAACGGATGAAACAACCGGAGGAAAAGATATTTTTGTTAAAAGTTCGGATCTTGCCGGAGCTATCCCTCAGGATACCGTCGTTATGCAGATTATGCCGGATAGCGCTTACTACTTAAAGAAAAAACAAAAAAATAAAGATTCCGAAACTAAACGCGGAAGGGTAGTTAGAATAATCAAAAGAAATTTAAAAAACATCAAAGCAGTCGTTAAGGTCGAAAAAAATATTGCGATTTTGACGCCCGTATCCCCTGAGTTTGACGACTTATTTTATTTCGATATGCATAAATTTAAAGAAAAGGGGAAATTAAAAAACGGCGTTATAGTAAACGCGGTTTTGCCCGAGACGGACGATTTTTCGTCGCGCATAGTATCGATAGATAAAATTTTGGGCGATATAGAAGAAAAAGATGCCGAGGAAGAAATAATACTTAATAAATATAATATTTATAAGTCTTTTGGAGAAAAAGCGTTAAAAGAATTAGACGAATTTTCTTCGGATATAGAAGAATCGGACAAGAAAGAAAAAGAAAGAGTTGATTTGACGGCATTGCCTTTTATTACCATCGACGGGGAAGATGCGAAAGATTTCGACGATGCGGTTTATTTGCAGTCCGGAGGGAAAGCGAAAGCGGGGACGGCAAAACTTTACGTGGCTATAGCCGACGTTTCGTATTTCGTAAAATTCGGCAGCGCTATAGACGATGAAGCTTTTAAGAGGGGTAATTCTACATATTTTCCAGGCAGCGTATATCCCATGCTTCCGGAAAAATTATCAAACGGATTATGCAGTCTTCTGCCGGAAAAAAAGCGTTTTGTTATGGTTTGCGAAATGGATATAGACTTAAAGACCGGCAGTATTAAAAAGAAAAAAATTTACAAAGGAGTTATAAAAACTTTCGGAAGGCTTACTTATAACGAAGTATATAATTTTCTAAATGCGGTAGACGAAAACAAAGACGATGTTTTAAACGAAAAATTAACCCCTATAAAAGATATGCTTATAGGTATGAGAAATCTTTCTAAAATATTAAGAAATAAGAGAGTCAAAAACGGCAGCTTAAATTTCGACCCCGTAAAAAGTAAAGTGGAACTCGACGAAAATAAAGAACCTATAAGCGTTGTTCCTGAGCCGAGAAATTTCGCCCATGATTTAATAGAAGATTTCATGATAACCGCAAACTGCGCCGTTGCCGAATTTATCGAATCGAAAAAAATACCTTCGATATACAGGGTGCATGAAAGACCGGACGAAGACAAGGTAAAAGATTTTTTTAAAATGTTAAAATATTTTAAAATATCCGTTCCAAACGTATCGACGGAAAATCCTTCCGATTACCAAAAAATGCTAGACAAAATAAAAGGAACGCCGCTTTCGGCTTTTCTTGAACAGGCTTTTTTAAGGTCTATGAAAATAGCGGTTTATTCGCCGGTAAATATACGCCATTTCGGCCTTGCTTTGTCGTCTTACACGCATTTTACTTCGCCGATAAGAAGATATGCCGACCTTATAATACACAGAATACTTGCGTTTATAATTAGCAATGAAAAAAACGAAAATAAAGTTCCCGAATGGTTAAACGCTGAATATTTAAAATCGGTTTCAAATGCAATTTCAAGAAGGGAAAAACTTTCATCGGACGCAGAAAGGGAATATTTGGACTTTAAAAAAATGCAGTTTTTAAAGAAACACGAACAGGCTCTTTATGAAGGTTTTATTACCAACGTAGTGAATTTTGGTTTTTTCGTCGATATTAAAGGATTTTTTATTCAGGGATTTGTACATGTTTCCACGATAGCGGACGATTATTACGAATACAGCGATTACTCGAAAATTCTTAAGGGAAGGCATACAAAAAAAATATTTAAGACTGGAGACGGCGTTTTGGTCAGCGTTTACTCTATAGACCTTTTAAAAAGAGAAATAGATCTTAGATTTGTTAAGTTTCAAAAATGAAAAATATATAAAAAATATATAAATAATATAATATAATACATAAAATATGAATAAAAATAATTTATTACTATGAAAATTGGCGACATATTAAGACTAATTAGAGCGATAAAGCGCATAAGGCAGGTTGTTTCTATATTTGCAAAACACGGTTTTTATCAGATTATAACCAATATAGGACTGTCTAAATTTTTTATATTCAAAAAATATTTAAAAGCGGCTTATCCCGTCGACGACTATCTTAACGTTCCGCCGGAGATAAGACTGAGATATGCCCTTGAAGAGCTTGGTCCTACTTTTATCAAGCTTGGACAGGTATTTTCTCAAGAAATAAGGACATTGCCGTTAAAATATATCGAAGAACTTAGAAAACTTCAGGATGCAACACGTCCGGATTTTAACGACATAAAAGAAATAGGCGATATATTTAAAAACGAAACCGGCAAAAATATAGAAGACGTTTTTGAATCGTTTAACGAGATTCCGATTGCATCGGCTTCAATAGCGCAGGTACATAAAGCCGTTTTGAAAGACGGTACTACGGTTGCGGTAAAAATAAAAAAAAGAAACGTAGATAAAATTATAAAAAACGATATAGACGTTTTATATTTCATAGTAAATATAATCAAAGAACCCGTAAGAGAACTTTTATACATCGACAACGTCGAAGATTTATATAAAGAATTCACTAAAAGCATTATATCGGAACTCGATTTTATGGCTGAAGCAGGATATACCGAAAAAATAAGAAAATCCAATTTAGACAAAGAAGTCGTCGTAATTCCAAAAATTCATTGGCAATATTCGGCAAGATCCATATTGGTAGAAGACTTTATAGACGGCGTAAAAGTCAGCGATATAGACGAACTTTCTAAAAAAGGTTACGACAATAAAGTTATTCTTAAAATATTTCTGAATCATTTCTTTAAACAAATATTTGTAATAGGTTATTTTAATGCCGATCCTCATCCGGGAAACGTTTTTGTCATAGATCGGGAAAAAATAGGCATAATAGATTTCGGGTCGGTAGGAATAATTACAAAAGATTTGCGAAGAAAAATATTGAAATATTTTATAGAATTTTTTAACTCAAATTATGAAGAGGCGGCTTCTTTGTTCATAGAAATATGTATGGCAGATTTAACGGATAAAGAAGAACAGATTTTTAAATTTGAACTTATGGAATTCATCGAAAGTTTTTATAATAAACCTTTTAAAGATATTTACAGTTCCGAAATTTTATTGGAAACTTTAAGGATAGGACAAAAAAATAAATTAACTATACCGTCTGAACTTTCTTTGCTGTTTAAGGCTTTATTGCCCATAGAATCTATAGCTAAAATACTCGATCCGGATTTTTCTTTCGTCGATTCGGGTTTAAAATTTTTTGATTTTGACGTTTTAATCGATAAAAAAGAAAGAGTGAAAGAGATTAAAGAATCTTTAACCGATAAACTAAAAAATTATAAAGATTTAATTAGCGGATTCCCTAAAAGAGCGGATAAAATACTTAAAAAAATGTCCGAGGATAATTTTTCCATAGATTTTATTCATAAAGGTTTAGATGGTCTTATAGGAGAAATGGAAAAATCCAGTAAAAGAATGACGAACGGACTTTTAATAGCATCTTTAATAATTTCATCCGGCATTTTGGTTTTTATAGGAAGCGTTTATTCGCATTTTTATATTTTGATTATGGGCATAGCCGGATGGGTAACGGGTTTATTATATATATTAATTTTATTGATTAAATAATTTAATTATTATAAATATTTATAAGTACGCGGAGGTGTAAATATTGCAAGTCTTTGAGATAAACAGTGCGGAATTAGATTTTAAAAATTCGGTAATTACCATAGGAAGTTTTGACGGTATTCATTTAGGACACAGAAGATTAATGGAAATGGCTAAAGATTCGGCCGCCGAGCTGAATTCGGTTTCCGTAGTCCTTACATTTCATCCGCATCCTTCCAGAATAATAAATCCAGAGGCTAAAATTAAACTTATAACTACTTTTGAAAAAAAAACAGAATTGATAGAAGAAATAGGCATGGACTACTTGGTATATATTACGTTTACTCCAGAATTCGCCGCTATGCAGCCGGAAGATTTTATTAAAAACGTTATAGTAAAAAAATTAAATCCGTTAAAAATAATAGTGGGACACGATTTCGGATTCGGCGTTAATAAATCCGGCAATATTGCTTTATTAAATAAATTGTCAAACGAACTTGGCTTTAAACTTGAAGTCGTCGAACCCGTTATAATAGATAACCAAATAGTTTCAAGCACCCTTATCAGGAGATTGGTTGTAACGGGCAAAGTTTGTGCGGTAAAAAGATTTTTGGGAAGAGACTATTCGGTTCACGGCAGGGTAGTTAAAGGCAGCGGCAGAGGAAAACAGCTTGGATATCCTACCGCAAATATTATTCCAGAGGAAGAATTATTTCCAAAAGACGGAGTTTACGTTACCAATGTAGAAATACAAGGAAAACTTTACGATTCGGTTACCAATGTAGGTTCAAACCCTACTTTTAGCGATATCGAAAGAAGAATCGAAACTTATATATTTGATTTCGACGAGAGTCTATACGACAAAGAAATAGAGGTTTTTTTCCTTGAAAGATTAAGAGAAGAGATAAAGTTTGACAATATAAACGAACTTGAAGAAAGAATTAAAAAAGACATAGAACTTGCAGGTTTAATTCTAAAAAGAAGATATAAAAAAGGATACTGCCTTTGATTTTTAATCTGAAATGTAATAAAATAAATATATTATGAAGCGGCAAAAATCAAAAAAAATTAAAATTTTTATTTTAAACGTTGTCTCCGCATTAATTATTTTAACTACTGTTTTTTTTGCATATGCGGCGATAGACATGTTCGGCATGATCCATTCCAACACAACTGCAGGTACGACATATTCTTTAAAACAGTCAGGCATGGTTTTTTTTAACGGAAACGGCGGGATAAAACTTGCATATCCTTCATTGTCGAATAATTTCGGCGGAACCTTTTTTTATCTCGTTTTTATTTTAGCCGTTTTATTTTCCGCCGCCGCCATAATTTTTATGTATGTATATTTTTACAGGCTGATAGAAGTTCAAGATAGTACGGAAAAATCGCTAAGGTCTTTAGAAAAAAATATTCTTGAAATACCTTCTACTATTATCCATGAGATTAAAGGCAACATAAATTCGATTATGATTAACTCCAGAATATTGACGGAAAAGATTAAAAATTCGGAATTTAATAAAAAAGACGATATTGCTAAAACGGGATATGTCATAGAAGACGAAATATCGAAAATAGCTTTTACTATTGACGGCATACTTAAGTTCACAAAAGATTTGGATTTAAATTTGGAAGAGGTTAACCTTTCCTCATTAATACTTGAAGCATATGATGCGGTTAAAAACGGATTTTCAATGAAAAAAATTAAATTTTCTTTATTTGTAGATAAAAACATAAATATCGTTATGGATAAAGATTTAATGATTCAAGTTTTTAAAAATTTAATATTAAATGCCGCAGAGTCTTACGGCGGCAAAAACGGAGAAGTTATAATAAATTCTTCTTATATCTTAAATAAAGTTTGTTTAACGGTCGAAGATTATGGGTGCGGTATTGAAAAAAAAGAGTTAAATAAAATTTTTGAACCTTTTTTTACGACGAAAAAAAACGGCGTAGGACTTGGTCTAGCCCTTATAAAAAGAATAGCAGACGCGCATAAATTCGACATAAATATTACATCCCGAATAGGTTTTGGAACAAAAGTTACTTTAATTATGAAAGAAATTCAGTAAAAAACTCTGCAAGCGGTAAATTAATCCTTATAAATGAAACTGTCCGATAGAAAATCCGTCAATATATTGATAGTAGAAGACGAGGATGCTTCGAGGAACGGTCTTGTCGAGTATTTCAATCTTAAAGGCTATAAAGTTTTTTCGGCCGACTGTCTCAAGTCTGCCTTTGAAATATTAAGTTCTTCAGCCGAATTAGAAAATAATAAAGATAAAATAGACATTATAATTACAGACCTCAAACTTCCTGACGGAACGGGATTGGAATTATTAAAATCTATAAAAGAAGGCTTAAATCAAAATGCCGAAGTTATAATAGCAACCGGTTTCAGTTCGGTTAAAACGGCGGTAGAAGCTATTAAACTCGGAGCGTATGATTATATAACCAAACCGGTAAATCTTGAAGAATTAGATCTGCTGATAAATCGTATAATATCTAATAAAAACCTTATAGATGAATTAAATATTCTTAAAAACAGGCTTGACGAAAAATATAATTTCGGCAACCTTATAACGTCTTCAAGAAAAATGATCGAGATCGTCGATACTGCAATCTCGGTATCAGGTACTAATTCTACCGTTCTTATAGAAGGAGAATCCGGTACGGGCAAAGAACTCCTTGCCAACATAATAGTCAATAATTCCAAAAGAAAAAATAAACCGTTCGTTAAAGTAAATTGCGCAGCGCTTTCGGAGACCGTTTTGGAAAACGAGCTTTTCGGACACGAAAAAGGGGCATATACCGGCGCGGATTCTCTATATAAGGGGAGATTTGAAACTGCCGACGGCGGAACTATATTTCTTGACGAAATAGGTGAAATTTCTTTAAAAACTCAGACTAAAATATTGCGGGTTTTACAGGAAAAAGAGTTTGAAAGAGTAGGAGGCAGTAAAACTATTAAAATAGATATAAGGATAATAGCCGCATCGCAGGATATAACAAAAAAGGTTTCTAACGGCGAATTCAGGAAAGATTTATATTACAGGCTTAACGTAATAAATCTTAACCTTATACCTTTAAGGGAAAGAAAGGAAGATATACCGCTTCTGATTAAGCGTTTCTTAAGCGATTTTGCCGTGGAAAACGGAAAAAAAATTACTGGATTAAACAAAGATGTTTTAGATATTTTATTAAATTACGACTATCCCGGCAACGTCAGAGAGCTTAAAAATATTATAGAGTATATGACCGCTGTTTCTAAAAATTCGGTTATAGACGAATCATCCATACCCGGTTATTTAAAGAAAATAAATCAAAAAAATGAAACCGATTCAAATTTAAGCGATAAAGATTTTATAAAAATTCCATTTGGAATCAGCTTAGAAGACGCCGAAAATATTATCATAAAAAAGACGCTTGAAATAAACGGATTTAATAAGGTTAAAACCGCAAACGACTTAAAAATAGGTTTAAAAACCGTTTATAGGAAATTAGAAAAAATTTAATTTAATGAATTTTTTCTAATTCGTTTATATATTTTTTTACCTGCTCCGTTTTCTTTATTTTATATGATTCATTGAAATATTCCAGAGCTTTTTTATAATTTTTCAATTTTAAATAATCCATGCCGGTATGCTTTAAAACGGTCGGAGACTTGCCGAGTTTTTTAAGAGCTGTTTTGAATAATTTAAGCGCTTCCGCGTATTTCCCTTCCCTGTAATATACAAATCCAAGACTGTCTATTATAAAAGGAGAGTTCTTATCATACGATAGCGCTTTTTTAATCAATTTTTCCGCCGTTTCGATATTCTTATTTTTGACAGCGAGGTAATATCCCAAATAGTTAAGAGCGGAAGCATCGTACGGGTTTATTTTTAATATTTTTTTCATAACGGCGATGGCTTTTTTATCCGCCTTAAGATAATGATATGCCGAACCTAATTCATACAAAAGCGCTGTATTGTTTTTAAATTTAAATAAACCTTTTTCAATTACGAGTTTAGAAAATTTATAATCTTTTACTTCAGATAGGGCTATTGCAGAAAAATAATAAAATTTCAAATTTTTTTTAATTACGTTATCGTTAAGCATTTTAGATACCGTCGAAATTATATACTTTTTATATTTCCTTTTATGAGTTTTTTTATAACGGTTAATATATATTTCCATAGTTTCAAGTTTGGCGTCTATATAATGTCTGCCTGGTTTGAGCATGCCCAGAAACGACAGGCCTTTTTTATATTTTTTTTCTAATATGTATGAAATTCCGATAAAAAAATATGCGTTATTTTTCAATCTGAAATTATTTTTAGCGGCGGCAGATACGCGTATAAAATCTAAAAATCTTTTTCTTGCCTGCGGATATTTTTTTTGGGTGTATTCTAATATTGCAGACTGATACAGAGCCGTTTTTGAATAAGGGTTTATTTTTAAATATTTATCGAAAACGACTGTGGCTTTTTTTATTTTTCCGTCTAATATATAAAGAGCCGCAAGCCTAAAATATGCTTTTTTAAAATAAGGATCTATATTGATGAGACTTATAAGATTTTTTTCTGCTTTATTTTTTTTATTTAATACGGAATATATTTTTGAGAGCAGGTAATATGAATCTATATTGCCAGGATGCTGCATTTTTGCTATATTAAGATAAAAAGCCGCAGTTTTTAAATCGTTTTTATATATATAAATATTGGCAATGAATAGAAGTGCTTTTAAGTTATAAGGGTTTTTGTCTAAAATACTTTTAAGTATAGTTGCCGACCGTTTCATATTGTTATCGCCGGCTTCAATTTTTGCTTTTAAAATCAAATACTTAATATGAGATGCCCATAATTTTCCCGATCCGTTGATTTTATCTATTAATTTTAAAGCGGCATCTATATATTTTAATGCTTTTTTATATTGAAACTGCTTAAAGTATAAAAGCGCAGTTATATAATTTAAATACGGTTTTTGAAAATATGAAGAAGGTTCTTTTTTAAAATATTTGATGGCAGAGCGGTAATTTCCGCCGTAATAATTAATATAACCTGCCGCGGCGTTAAATACCGTTTCGGATTTTAAACGCGCTTTTATAAATCCGGCGGCTTCGGTCTTATTAACAAAATATATTACGTTAAAAAGAATGAAAAACAGCACAATACATAAATAAATCGCAGTTATCAAACGTTTTTTTTCAGCAATATAAAAAATTCCGTATTCCCTTTTTTCCCTTTTATGCATGATTTTTTTACTCCTAATACGCATAGATTCAAATTTTTTGAAAAATCTATTATTTTATTAATGACGGATTCGTGTGTTTTATCGTCTTTTACTATACCTTTTTTAATATTTTTTTTATTTTCGGTTTCAAATTGCGGTTTTATTAAAAAAAGCATTATTCCGTCATCTTTTACGAATTTTAATATATACTGGATAATTTTAGTAAGCGACGTAAAAGAGGCATCGCATACCGCAATATCTACTTTCTCTCCTATTTTTTCAAAAGGAAGAGTTTTAATGTCGGTATTTTCCAAATTTTTAATTTTTGGATTTGTTCTTAAAGAATAATGAAGTTGTCCGTAACCTACATCGACGCAGAATACAAAATCGGCGCCTTCTTTCAGAAGACAGTCGGTAAAACCTCCCGTAGAAGCTCCTATATCTATTATTCTTTTACCCTTTACGTCCAATTTAAAATCGGACAGTGCGGCTTTCAGCTTTAATCCTCCGCGCGATACGTAAGGATTGTTTTTTTTAATCTCAATTAAACTGTCTATGTCAACTTGAGTTCCGGGCTTGACGCATTTTAATCCGTTAACGCTTACCATTCCTTCCATTATAAGCGCCGCCGCTCTGGTTCTCGTTAAGTTGTATCCAGACGAGGGCTCAGCAAGAAGAATATCTAATCTTATTTTTTTCACAATCCGAGATAAAAAAAGTTTTTATCGTATTCGATAAACTTTCCTCCGAAAATCCTTTTAGGGCAAGAAGCTCTGACCGAGATCCGTGTTCTATGAAATCGGAGCCGAGAGATACTATTTGATATTCCAATGAATTCAAATTAGTTTGCCGGCTCAACAAAGTTAAAAGTTTTGCTCCAAAACCTGAAAACTCTACGTTTTCTTCTACGGTCATTATTTTTTCCGCATTTTTAATTTTATTTATTAATTCGGCGGAAATAGGCGAAATAAACCTTGCATCTATAAGACTGATTAAATTTTCGGGAGTTTTAGCATTATTTTCGTTAAACGTTTTTAGTATTTTGTTTAATATTGAAGTATGCGGCGCACCGATACTTATTACTATGTTTTTAAAGTTACCGGCATCAAGCAATACCTCAAATTCCCCTTCGTTTATAACAGGAACGCTTTCTTTTTCGGGAAGTTCAAAATAAGGAGTTTCCGCTTTAGGATATCTTACGGCAGCAGGTTTTTCATATGTCAAAGAGCTTTTAATCATGCGCATAAGTTCATATTCGTTCCTCGGCGACATAAAAACTAGATTCGGTATGTAGTTTAAAAAAGATATGTCGAATATTCCCTGGTGGGTTGCGCCGTCTTCACCTGCAATTCCGGCCCTGTCTATACAGAAAACTACGGGAAGATTCTGCAGGCAGACATCGTGAATTATCTGGTCTAAAGAGCGCTGAAGAAACGTCGAATATATAAAAACAAACGGCTTTAATCCGATAGATGCGGCGCCTGCGGCAAACGTTACGGCATGTTCTTCGGCTATACCGACGTCAAAAAATCTGTCGGGAAAAAGTTTTGAAAATTTTGAAAGCCCTGTTCCATCCGGCATTGCTGCCGTTACGGCTATTATATCGGGGTTGTCCGATGCCATATCTGCAAGAAAGTTGGAAGCCGTTTCGCCGTATGAAATGTTGCCGGATTTTTTTAAAGTTAAACCGGTTTTTTTATCAAAAGCCGAAATTCCGTGGAATATTGACGGATTTTTTTCCGCAGGTTCGTAACCTTTACCTTTTTTTGTTATAACATGAAGCAGTATCGGCTTTTTCAATCTCTTTATGTTATCGAAAGAATCAAGCAGATGCTGGAAGTTATGTCCGTCAATAGGTCCTACATAAGTAAAACCTAGTTCTTCAAAAATAATACCAGGCGCTATAAGATTTTTAAAAGATTCTTCAAATTTAGATGCAAGTTTTGCAACTTGTAAGCCGAACAGAGGTATAGATTTCAGCATTTTTTCTATTTCTTTTCTTAAACCCTGGTAAAAATTACCGCTCATTATTTTATTCAGGTAATTAGAAATAGCTCCTACATTTTTAGATATCGACATTTCGTTGTCGTTAAGTATAACAATAACGTCTTTTTTTAATGAACCGGCGTTATTTAAGCCTTCTAGAGCCAGTCCGTTTGAAATTGAAGCGTCTCCGATAACGGCTATAATTCTTCCATCCTTTTCCGTATCGTTTTTTAAATCTTTTGCCACGCTCATGCCGAGAGCAGCGGAAATTGATGTACCGGCATGACCCGTGCCGAAATAATCGTATCTGCTTTCCGATATCGACGGAAAACCCGATATACCTCCCAATTTTCTTAAGGTATTGAATTTATCTTTCCTTCCAGTAAGAATCTTGTAAGGATAAGACTGATGTCCAACATCCCATATAATCTTGTCCGTGTTTTCGAAGTCGAAAGATTTTATAAGCGCAATCGTAAGTTCGACGACGCCGAGACTCGAGGCAATGTGTCCGCCGTTACCGGAGCATACCGAAATTATTTCTTTCCTAATTTCGTCCGAAAGCAGTTCGAGTTCATTTATATTTAAATCTTTTACGTCGTTCGGTTTTTTTATTTTTTCCAGTATCATATTAAAGTTTTATATATTTATTTAAATTAATTTAATTTATTCTGTCCGTAAGATAATTTATTAATTCTATAAGCAGCGTCTTTTCTGCGCCTGTTTTTTCTATAGCCGACAGCGCTATACCGTTGTATTCTTTAATCAGCTCTTTGGTTTTTTCAATACCCATTTGTTCGGCGACGGTGGATTTTCGGTTTATTTTATCGATGCCCGCCGTTTTTCCTATAACCTCTTCATTTCCTAAAATACCTAGAATATCGTCCACGGCTTGAAAAGCTAATCCTAAATTTAATCCGAATATTTTAAATTCCGATACTACCGATTCGTTTTTGCCAGACAAAATTGCGCCTACTGCGCAAGCAGCCGAAATAAGAGACGACGTTTTTTTTTCGTTTATGTATTCTATTTGTTCTTGATTTAAAGATTTACCGAAAGAATTGACGTCGTGAAACTGTCCTTCGACAATGCCTCCTGCTCCGGAAGCATATGCAACCTCCCTTATAATGCTTAACGTTTTTTCAGGTTCCAGCCATCCGCAGTAATTTTTATCGGAAAGCATAGCAAAAGCTTCGGTAAGAAGCGCATCGCCCGCAAGTATTGCCGATGCTTCGCCGAATACTATGTGATTTGTAGGCTTCCCTCTCCTGATACTGTCGTTGTCCATCGAAGGCAGGTCGTCGTGTATTAAAGAATACGAATGGATAAGTTCAACAGAAGATGCGAATGGAAGCAATTTGTTTTTATCTGAAAAACCTAAGCTCTCCGCAGTAAGCATAACCATAATAGGCCTTATCCGTTTACCCGGAGTACCAAGCGTATATAACATTGTATCGGGAAGAGAAAATTTATTATGCGGAAATTTTTTTCCGTAACCCATTTTTTTAAAATGGTCTTGTATAAAGATATCTATTAATTTTTTATTGGTTTCTATATATAAAGGCAGGCCGGTCATATATTTAAATTTTCGATGCCGAAAGACTGTTTATCTTTTTCGCCGTTTTTTGCGCTTAATTCTTCAATTCTTTTTTCTGCGGAATCAAGTCTTTGAAGAAGATAATCCGAATATTTTATTCCGTCTTCGTATATTTTTATGGATTCGTCCAAACCTATATCGCCTTTTTCAAGACTTAGGACGCTTTCCTCTAATTTTTTTAGCGCTTCTTCAAATGTCAAACCGTTTATTTTTTTTTCCGAAGTATTAATATTTTCCATATATTTTAATTATAAGAAAAATGAAAAAAAATATCAATCAAATTTAAAAGATTTTATTATTTATAAAAAAATATATTGAAAAAAATATATCTATTTTGTATTATTAAATTAATATTAATTTTCTAAATAACAATGGGGCAGAATTCAATTCTGACACATCACAAATTAAACAATGGAGAAATAAAATGCCAAGTTTAAGTCATGCTTTAAGTTTTATGAATTTATTTTACGTGTTGGTAGTACTCGGCGCCATAATAATGTTTGCAAACATGATTATTGCGGCTTCCTTAAGGAAAAGAATACCGGGAGGGTTTGTGGGAAAATGGCTTGCTATCATGTGGGTTTTTATGTTTTTCTTTTTCCTGGCGGAGGCTGGAGCATTCTTTTTCATATCCTCTCTTAACAGTATAGACCTTTCATATTTTCTAATAGGGACCGTTCTGTTTTTCGGCTCAATATTCGTAGCCGTGGTAAACAGATTCATATTTCATTTAATTAGAGAACTTGAAATTCATAAGTGACAGTCTCTATAAATTTTTTTAAATTTTTATTGCTGTATTATAACCGTGATCCGATAAATTAGAAAATTAAATTTGAAATTATAAAAAGGCTGCTATTATGGATATAAAAGGAAACATTACAAATCTGGAACTTTTCGATGTTTTGAAATTTCTGGAAATTTCAAAAAAAACGGGAGTATTGAATTTAAGATTCGAAAATTTTGCCGCTAAACTTTTTATTAAAGAAGGTAAGCTTTATTTTCTGTCGATTTCCGATAACAATATCCTCGAAAAATTAGCGGTAAAACTTCTGGATATGGGCAAAAAAGACTATCTTCAGATATTAGAGAAATATCGTACTTATTATAAAACTACAGCAGGTTTCGACATATATTTTTTTAAATCGGAGTCTATTCCAAAAGCTAAAGAAAACGAATTTACGTCAAACTATATATCGGAGACTTTGAATTATATACTATTCTTAACCAACGGAGAATTTGCATTCGATGAAAAGCCTTTGCCCGATATAATAAATTTTGCAAATCCTATGGATCTGTCTCCTATTTTAACCGAATGCAAAAAAAGGCGCGATGAATTATCCGTGATTTCTAAAGTTATACCTTCTAAAAATTATATTCCTTCGGTAGTTACTAACAGGAGCGGAAATATAAGGCCGCTGTCTCTAACTCCCGCAGTATGGAACGTTCTTTCTTTGGTGGACGGAAAAAAAAGTATAAATCAAATCCTTTCTTTGACCGTAGAAAACGATTTTTTTGTTCTTAAAACCCTCTATAATTTACTGCAGAGCGGATATATAAAAGTTGATCCTCCCCATAACGAACATTTAAACAGGCAGGAATTAATAAATTCCGTTAAAAAGGTACTTAAGGAGCAGTTAGGAAATAAAGCAGAAAAAGTGCCCGTCGATTATAATGTCTTGAATAGCGGGGACAAACAAGCGCTGGCTAAAACTATTCAGGATATAGAAAGATACGTTTATATGTTTATCGACGATAAGAAAGCGGCGAAAATAGACTATCTTTTAAAGCAGATGCTGATGAACTCAATATGAAAATAAGTAAGGACTTTAACTTAAGTCTATGCGGTATTTTTGGATATAAAATAGATTACACTCTTTCCCCTTTAATTCACAATTCTATAGCTAAACTTCTCGATATAAATTTATGTTACGGTAAATTCGACGTTTCTCCTGAATTGCTCCCCGACGCGGTTAAGGGTTTCAAAGCTATGGGAATGAAAGGAGCAAATGTAACCCAGCCTTACAAAAGCAAAGTTTTAGAATATTTAGATTGTTTAGACGGTCAGGCCGAAACGGTAGGCGCAGTTAATACGATAAATTTAGAGCCGGACGGTTTTTACCGCGGATATAATACCGATATAACAGGTTTTATTAATGCGGTAAATTATGAATTTAACGAGGACGTAAGCGGTAAAGCAGTTATTCTGTTAGGAGCCGGAGGTGCGGCAAGAGCGGTATTGTATGCCTTAATAAAATCCAATGCTAAATATGTTCTGATAATAAACCGCAGTTTCTCTAATGCGGAAAAACTAAAAAAAGAAGCAGATTTATGGAAGCAGTCTTTAAATTCTTTTACCGAAATTATTTGTGCCGATTTTAAATTTAACGGTATTTTGGAAAAAACCGATATTACCTTTACTAAAGATTGCGGTATATTAATCAATACGGTAACTCCTTCGGACGGAAACAAAAATTTTGCCGACGACCTTTTAAACCGTTTTAAATTTTTTAAAAATAATTTTTTTTTTATGGATATATCTTATTCCGAAAAATCCTCTTTTCTTTCAAGCGGATTGGAAAAGAATTGCTTGAAATTTGCAAACGGACTGTCAATGCTTTTATTTCAAGCTATAGAAAGTTTTTATATATGGACCGGCAGGAGAATCGAATTTTATCGTATTAAAGATTTTTTAAGCGGTATATTTTAAAAAATAATCTTATGTGGTAAAATTAAACAAGCGGATTTTTTATTGATAATTAAAAAATTGCATGCTTATTATTATTTTATAATCGCGATGGTATAAATATGATGAATAACGATTTTATGACACCTTCTAATTTTACTAGCGATAAATTAGGCGAAATTTTAGTAAAGCACGGCGTCGCCAAAAAAGACGATATATCCAACGCTCTTCTGATGCAGGAGAGGATACGCAGCGGAATTTCTAAAGGGGAAAAGTTAAAGGATTTAAAACTCGGCGAAATTTTAGTTAAAAACGGCATAATAACGCCTGCCGAATTAAATTCCGCTTTGGAAGAACAAAAACGTTACGGCGGCAGTATCGGCAGACAATTAACCAAGTTAGGCTTTATTAAAGATGCCGATCTTGTTTCTTTTCTTTCCAAAGAATTCGGGGCAGCTACGGTAAATCTCCTTGATAACGAAATTCCCGAAAGCGTAATAAAACTTATTCCTCCTGATTTAGCAGTGAAACTTCAGGTGATTCCTTTTAAAAGACAGGGCAATACCCTGTATCTTGCGGTAGCAGATCCTACAAGAGTAGAAGCTTTAGACGATATAAAATTTTTAACGGGTTTAAATATAGAAGTCGTAGTAGCATCCGAAAACGAGATAGCCTCCGCTTTATCTAAATATTATAACGCTTCAAGTATTCTTACGGAAAATAAAGATTATCTTAATTCTATTGCCATAGAAGAAACCAATGAAGAATTAGATATATCGGAACTTCAAAGGTCGTCGTCGGAACAGCCTATTATAAGATTTGTAAATAAGGTTCTTTTAGACGCCGTAAAACTTAATGCAAGCGATATACATATAGAACCATATGAGGCTATCGTCAGGATTAGATATCGAATTGACGGTAAATTGATAGAACAGATGAAGATACCGGGGCAGTTAAAAAGTCCTATAACGTCCAGGCTTAAAATAATGGCGCAATTAGACATAGCGGAAAGAAGACTCCCCCAGGACGGAAGAATTAAAGCGAGGATGGACAATAAAGAAGTCGATATGAGAGTTTCATGCCTCCCGACGCTTTTCGGCGAAAAAATAGTCATAAGGTTGTTAGATAAAGCAAATTTACAACTTGATATGCGAAAACTGGGATTTTCCGAACAGCAGTTAAAAGACTTCAAAAATGCTATACATAAGCCTTATGGTATGATTTTAGTTACAGGTCCTACGGGCTCTGGTAAAACCACCACGTTATACAGCGCTCTTTCGGACGTAAACAGACCCGACGTAAATATTTCTACGGCGGAAGATCCGGTCGAATATAATATTCAGGGTATTAATCAGGTTTTAGTCAACGAAGAAATAGGATTGACGTTTGCTTCGGCGTTAAGGTCGTTTTTGAGACAGGACCCCGATATAATAATGGTCGGTGAAATCAGGGATCTAGAAACTGCCGAAATTGCTATAAAAGCTGCGCTAACCGGACATTTAGTGCTTTCGACCATTCATACGAACAGCGCCGCTTCCACAATCTCAAGGCTTATTAATATGAAAGTAGAACCTTTTTTAGTGGCTTCAAGTTTGAACCTAATTATAGCTCAGAGGCTTGTCAGAAAATTATGCAACGAGTGCAAGGAGCCTTATTATCCGGATGCAAATGCTATATTGAAACTCGGATTCGATATGCAGGAACTTTCCGGCAAACGTTTTTATAAGGCAAAGGGATGTAACGCTTGCAATAAAACAGGATACAAAGGAAGGATAGCAATATACGAAGTTTTGGATGTAAATGACGATATTAAAAATAAAATTTATGAAAATGCCAACGAATTCGAAATACATAAAACTGCCGTTAATAAAGGAATGAAAGCGCTGAGAGAATCGGCAAAAGAAAAATTTTTAGAAGGTATTACTTCATTGGAGGAAATAATTCAATATTTAGATTCTAATAATATTGATATATAATTTGAAACGCTTGACATTAGTCAATAATATTATTATGCTATATATTATTGGTGAAAATATTAAATATAATTAAAATATATCGACGTTTATAAAAGGAGCCGCATATGCCTTCCATAGCAGATTTATTAAAAACTACGGTGGATCAGGGTGCTTCGGATCTTCATATAGCCGCAGGAACTCCTCCTCAGATAAGATTAAGGGGATCATTGGTTCCGTTAAATTTTCCGGTTCTCAGTCCCGCTGACACGCAGGGACTTTGTTACAGCATTATTACTGATCTTCAGAAGAAGAAATTCGAAGAAACCCATGAATTGGATTTTTCTTTCAGCCAGAAAGGCGTTTCGAGATTCAGGGGCAATTTATATTATGACAGGGGCGCGGTAGCCGGCGCATTCAGGGTTATACCTCATGAAATTCCATCTATAGATAATCTCGGTCTTCCCCCAATGGTTAAAGAAATTATTAAGGCGCCGAGAGGTCTCGTTCTGGTTACCGGTCCTACCGGTTCCGGTAAAACCACTACTCTTGCGGGAATGATAGACGCTATTAATCAGACGAGGCACGAACATATTATCACTATCGAGGATCCTATAGAGTATGTTTTTCCGCATAAAGGATGTTTAGTCAATCAGAGAGAAATAGGTCAGGATTCAAGCAGTTTTTCTGAAGCATTAAGACATATTTTAAGGGAAGATCCCGATGTCGTTCTCGTCGGCGAAATTAGAGACATGGAGACTATGGAAGCCGCACTTACAATAGCGGAAACAGGACATCTTACGTTTGGTACGCTTCATACAAACTCTGCCGTTCAAACTATAAGCAGAGTTATAGACATATTTCCTCCGAATCAGCAGCCCGAAGTAAGATCGTCGCTTTCCCTTTCGCTTGTCGCCGTTCTTTCCCAGACTCTTATTCCGCGAATTGATACTCCGGGCAGAATTCTGGCTGCAGAATTAATGATCCCCAATGCCGCTATTAGAAATTTAATAAGAGAAAATAAAATACATCAAATATATTCGCAACTTCAATTAGGGCAGGAAAAATACGGCATGCAGACGCTTAACCAGGCTCTTGCGTCTTTGGTTAATAAAAAAATAATAAGCGAAGAAGATGCATATAACAGGTCGTCCGATGCAGAGGAGTTAAAACAGGCTATAAATTCAGGACTAATGTCTAAAGGCGGATTGAATACGGCACCAAACAAGCCTTCTGACTCTCCTGGCGCTTCCCTCGGAAAAACGGGCATCGATGCAGACAATCCTTTTGCGGGAATAGATTTTAGTAATTTATAATTGGAGAAATTTTTGAAATGGCGACTTATCGGTGGAAAGGAAAAAAACATTCCGGAGAGTATGTCGGCGGCGAGATTACTGCGGATAACAACGAACAGGTTATAGAAGCTATAAGAAAAATGGATGCTTATCCTATAAGCATAAAGAAAAAAAGCGATTTTTTTACTTTAAGCCTTCAGGGAAACAAAGAGATCAGTTCTAATACAAAAATAAGCGACAATAACTTAATAGTTTTTACGAGACAATTTTCATCGCTTATAGAATCTGGAGTTCCCATACTGCAAGGCCTTTCCATAATGATTGAACAGCAGAAAAATAAAGATCTAAAGGGTATTCTTACGAAGATAAAAGAAGGAATAGAAAGCGGCGCTTCTTTATCGGACAGTCTGAGAAAATTTCCGAAAGTTTTTAACGATCTTTACGTTAATTTAGTCGAATCAGGCGAAAAGGGAGGAGTATTAGATAGGGTTTTCAAAAGATTATCGGTTTATTTTGAAAAAATATTAAAATTAAAAAGAAAAATAAAAGGCGCAATGATATACCCTATAGTAGTTTTAAGCGTTGCGGTAGGCGTAATCATTATATTAATGACCTTCGTCATTCCTGTATTCGCCAATCTTTTTGCAAGCGTAGGCGCTAAACTGCCGACGTTGACAAGAGACGTAATAGATTTTTCTAATTTTATGAGAGCATATATACTGTATATTATTATTGCACTGGGCATTTTAATATTTGCTTTTAAAGCATACGGAAAGAGAGAAAACGGAAAGCGCAATATCGACAGAATGATGCTTAAAATACCAGTTATAGGCATTCTGTTAAAAAAGGTTGCTATAGCAAGATTTGCAAGAACGCTTTCGACCATGGTAGAAAGCGGCGTGCCGATACTTGCCGGATTAGAAATAGTTTCTAAAACAAGCGGCAATAAGATAATCGAAGAATCTTTAATACGGACGAAAGACGAGGTTTCTTCAGGTTCTCCTTTAAGTGTGTCTTTAAACAAGACTAACCTTTTTCCTCCGCTTGTTATACAGATGATTACGGTAGGGGAAAAAACCGGAAATCTGGATGCTATGCTTGCAAAAGTAGCGGATTACTATGATGAGGAGGTTGATAACGCGGTTAATAATCTTACGCAGATGTTGGAGCCTGCGCTTATCGTATTTCTGGGTATTGTGGTAGGCACGCTTGTAGTAGCCATGTATTTACCGATATTCAATCTGGGAAAAGCTATTAAAGGATGAAAAAAATTAATGAAGGAGATTTTAAAAATTTATACAACAAATTAAAATTTGCAATAACTTTTAGAATTTTAGCATTTTCTTTGATCGTCCTGTCGTACGTTATTCTAAATTATAAAGATATAATTCGTTATTCCTTCGTTATATACTTCTTCACCTTTATAGTAATATTTATAACTATTCTTTATTATATAATTTTATTTTTTCTTAAAAAAAAAGAAAATTATAAATTTTTGCTTCTTTTTGGTTTTTTCCAATTATCTTTAGATTTTGCGGTTATATCGATATTAATCATATTAAGCAGCGGTTTAAACGATAAGTTTATTTTTTTATATTATCTCCTAATTCTTATAGCCGGATTTATTTTTTTAAAATCCGGAGTTTTAATATACGGTATTGCTTCGTCATTAGCCATTGGGCTGTCGGCAGATCTTCATTATTACTTTGACATAGGCAGTCATTATTATTTTTTATATAATCCAGATAAACTTTTATTCATTACGAGTACCAACATACTCGGCGTTTTAATATTTACATGGCTTTTTTACAGATTCTCCGGCGAGCTCGGCAATTTAAGCAATAAAATAATAGAAAAAGACGAATTTATAAAAAAATCGCAAAATTTTAACAGAGAACTTTTTAACTCTTTTTCTCAAGGTATTATAGTCACAGATGAAAATTTCAATGTAGTTTTTATAAATGAAGCGGCTGTTAGAATAGTCAATTTGGATTCCGAACGAAATTTTAAAAATAAAACAGGAATATTATTTGATTTTGACGTCAAAATAACCGATATTTTTGAAAATTTTCCCCTTAATTTATTTTTAAAAAAAGAAAAAATAGACGGAATAAGGTTTGAAATTAACCATAAAAATACCGTTTTAGGTTTTGCCGTTACCGAGCCTTCTGGGGATGTGCATAAAATAGGAAATTATATTCTGCTTTTCAAGGATATAACATATATAAAAGAATTGGAAGCTGAATCAAGAATCAACGAAAGCCTTAAAACCGCCGGTAAATTTGCAGGCTGGCTCGCCCACGAAATAAGAAATCCTCTTTCGGCTATAAATACTTCCGCTTACGTTCTAGATTCCGGATATTCGGATATTCAAGGAGCAGACCATAAAAGATTGATAAATATAATTAAAACCGAATCCGAAAGACTTAATAATCTTGTAACGGATTTTTTGGGATTAATAAAAGTAAAATCAACGGGAGCAGCAGCGGCAAACGGCAATTTTGAAAATTTTAATTTATATCGTCTTATAAATGAGATAATATTAAAGTATGCAGGCGGCACGGAAGTTAGAATTCATAACTCCGTCGGTAAAGAAGAAAAGATGTATTCGGAAAAAAATAGAATTATTCAGATATTTTCCAATTTAATTCAAAATGCTGTGCAATCGGTCGAAATAAGCATATCTAATTCAATAAAAAAAAATAACAAAATAGGAATAGTTAGGATAGGAGCTAAAAAAGAACAAAAAACGGAAGAAAAAAATCTCATTTCTATAACCGTGGCCGATAACGGAGAAGGAATGGACGATTTTATCCTAAGAAATGCTTTCAAACCTCTTTTTACCACTAAAGAAAACGGTTTTGGACTCGGATTGTCTATAGTTTATTCCATAACCGAAAGCCTTGGAGGAGAGGTAAGCATAGTCAGCAGAAAATCCGTAGGGACTTTAATCATAATAAATATACCGTTAATGCCTGTTAACAATTAATTTATTATATAAATAAATGCGTTAAAATGAAAAATAAACAAAGGATATTAATAGTTGACGACGAGAAATCTATTCTAGAATCTCTTTCTATACTTCTTTCAATGGACGGCTATGAGGTCTTTACGGCGCAGAGCGCAAATACTGCTATAAAACTTCTAAAAACCCAAATTTTTAATCTGGTAATATCGGACGTAAGAATGCCAGAGATGTCGGGAATAGATTTTATAAAGCATATAAAAACGGAATACAAAGAATCTGCTTTAAATTACGGCAAAATTCCTGTTATATTAATGACTGCGTATTCCGATGTCAAAATAGGCATAGAAGCTATAAAAATAGGCGCTTTCGATTACCTTACCAAACCTTTGGACAATGAAGAGTTCAGAATAGTAATTAAAAATGCATTGGATTATTTTTCGGTTTTAGACGAGCTTAACGATTTAAAAAAAACAGGATTTTTAAGAGGCGGCATTATAGGTTCTTCAAAAGCCATAAATTCGGTTCTTAACGATTTAAACCGCGTCTCTAAAGGTTTTACTACTATACTTCTCACCGGAGAGTCCGGAACAGGCAAAGAACTGGCGGCAAGATTAATTTACGAGATTTATTCTAAAAATTCTTACGATTCAAAAAAAATACCTTTCGTTCCGGTAAATATTGCGGCAATTCCGGATAATCTGGTAGAAAGCGAATTGTTCGGTTATGCCAAAGGGACTTTTACCGGGGCTGAAACCGATAAAACAGGTTTAATAAAGTATGCCGACGGAGGCATACTTTTTCTGGACGAAATAGGCGATCTGCCTATGCAGGTTCAGGTTAAACTGCTGAGAATTCTGCAGGAAAAAACATACAGGAAATTAGGCTCTAATAAAGAAGAGTCGCTGAACGTTAAGATAATAGCCGCTACAAATAAAGATTTGCCGGCTTTAATATCGGAGGGAAAATTCAGGGAAGACCTTTATTACAGGTTGAACAAAATAAATATTTTAATGCCGCCTCTTAGAGCACATAAAGAAGATTTGCCGGAATTAATTCCGTATTTTATAAAAAAATATTCTAAATCAATAACTTCTATCTCGCAGGAAGCTCTTGCGCTTCTTGCGGAATATGATTATCCGGGCAATATACGCGAACTGGAAAACATAATAGAAAGAGCTTGTATTTACTGCGGCGGTTCGGATACGGAGGAAGAACCGTTATTAAATAAAGATAAAGAGATTGTTTTAGATTGCCTGCCGGATTATATTTTAGAAAAAAATAAACACGAAGGAAAAGAAAATTTTTCTCTACAGTTTAACAAAAATATTACGGATACGAATATCCGCAAAACGGAAAATATTAACATAGACGATTATATGTCGGAAATAGCCGGAATTTTTGAAAATTTAAATAAGCTATACGGGAAATTGACACTGCCGGAGTTTATAAAAGAAATAGAAAAATATATAGTTACAGATAAGATAAAAAAAGAAAATTCTAAATTAGAAGCAGCTAAAGCTTTAGGTTTGTCTTTGAGGTCGCTAAGATATATACTTTCTAAATGCGGTAACGACAGATAATACGATAAAATAACGGGCAAATGAATTATTTAGCGGTTATTGAATATTGCGGAACTAATTACGAAGGATGGCAGTCTCAAACCGGAACGGAAGGTCGCCGCGGCGGTAAAACCGTTGAAAACGAGATTAATAAAGCAATAAAGATATTTACCGGAACAGAGACAAAGTTGTTGGTTTCGGGAAGAACCGATGCGGGCGTTCATGCGTTAAATCAGGTTGCCAATTTCAAACTTCCTTTTTTTTACGATATTAATAAATTTAAAATATCTTTAAACGGTATTCTTCCTGATGATATATCTATAAAAAATATAGAAATCGTTCACGATTCTTTCCATGCTACCCGCGATGTTATGTCAAAAACGTATCTTTATAAAATTAATTCAGGTTTTAGGAGTCCTTTATTGATTAACAGGTCGTGGTTTGTCAAAGAAGAATTAAATTTAGACCTCATGAATAGTTCGGCCTCGCTTTTTTTAGGAATGAACGATTTTTTTAATTTTACGAAAAAAGAAAGGAACGATAAAAATAAAAATTACAAAAGGTTTATAACTGAAATAAAAATATACAAAGAACCATATGGGTATGATATTTTTATAGAAGGAGGCGGTTTTTTGAGAAACATGGTTAGAAGAATAGTCGGAACATTAATTTTTTGCGGATCTGGGAAAACCGATATAGATTGTTTAAAGAGAATGCTGAAAGAAAGAAATTTTATCTGTAATTCCGTATGCGCTCCGCCTTGTGGTCTTTTTTTGCATTCCGTAAAATATAAGCATAAAATTTATTGTTGATATTTTATTCAATTTTCATTATAATTTTAATATCTAGTTGTATATAAAAAAGATTTACTTAATTTTGTTTTTTATATAAAGTGGGTTTTACCCGCTTTTTTTGTTTTATGCACGAAAATTTAATTAATGATTTAGAAAGAATTATAGAAGATATAGTGCCTTATTACGGATGTTATTTAGTCGGAGCCGTATTCTTTCCGGCGAAGAAAAACAGCGGAGCAATTTTAAGGGTTTACGTGGATTCCGAAAAAGGAGTCGATATATCGGTTTTATCGGAAATATCTAAGGAGATTGGAATGATTTTAGACGTAAAAGACATCGTTAAATTTAAATATACCCTTGAAGTTTCTTCTCCGGGCGTTAACAGGATACTTATAAAGTTTAACGATTATAAAAAATTTGTCGGAAAAAGAGCAAAAATAGTTTTAAAAAATAAAACTGAAGGCAGGGTTAATCTTATCGGTATAATAACCGATGTTTTTGGTGAAGATGAAAACAAAAATGTTTCAATTTTAGACGAAATAGAAAATAAAATCGTAAAAGTAGATTTTTACGATATAAAAAAAGGAAATCTTTTAGTAGTATAGTATATATTATAATATTAATTAATAAAATTAAGGAGTTTTAAGGTGCCCCAGATTATTATAAGCGATCTAAATCCTGTAATAGACCAGGTATCTAAAGATAAGAACATCGAAAAAAAATTAGTCGTTGAAGCTTTAGAGCAGGCTATTTTAGCAATTGCCAGGAAAAATATAGGACAGGGATACGAACTTGAATCGCGTTTAACGGATGAAACCGGAGAGATAGAGGTTTTTATGTTTAAACGTGTTGTCGAAAACGTTAAAAACCCTAAAACGGAAATATCTATGGAAGAAGCTCTGAAAGCTGATCCTGGTGCGATTATGGGTGACAGTCTTGGATTAAAAGTCGAAAAAAATATATACGGCAGAATAGAAGCGCAAGTTGCAAAACAGATTATTTTTCAAAAAATAAAGGAAATAGAACATAAAAATATTTTTAATGAATTTAATGAGCGCAGAGGAGAAATAGTAAGCGGATTAGTAAGAAAAGTAGAAAAATCTATGATAATAGTCGATCTCGGAAAAACGGAAGCCATTTTACCGAGGCAGGAGCAAATATTCAGCGAAACATACAGACCGCATGACAGGATAAGAGCCGTTTTATCTAATATCAAGATGGAAAAAGGCGGACCAAAGCTTGTTCTTTCGCGTGCCTCGGACGAATTTTTAACTAAGCTTTTTGAGACTGAAGTTCCCGAAATATATGACGGCACGGTTAAAATTGTCAGGGTTGCAAGAGCGCCGGGCTTCAGGTCTAAAATAGCGGTTGCCACCACGAATAAAGATATAGATCCTGTAGGCGCATGCGTCGGTATGAGAGGTATAAGGATACAAAGTATAACCAATGAACTAAGAGGCGAAAAAATTGATATTATACCTTATTCCGATAATATTGCAAAGTTTGCCGTGAGTGCGTTAAGTTCGGTAGATGTTTCCAATATCACGGTAGATGAAACTTCAAAAACTATTACCGTTATAGTTCCTGACGACCAGCTTGCTCTTGCAATAGGCAAGCAAGGGCAGAACGTAAGGCTAGCTTCAAAACTTATAGGTTATAAATTGGACATCTTAAGTCAGTCTAAAATAGGCTCTAAAGATAAGAATGCCTATAAAGAACTAATGGAAATACCTGGAATAGGAGACATTACCGCTAAACTTCTCTATCAAAACGGTTATATTTCGATTGAAAATATTGCAGGAGCCGATGCGGATAAATTAGCTAAGGATATTACCGTCGATAATAAAAAAGCAGAGAAGATTATAAATTCTGCTAAAGAATATTTGGAAAAAATTAAAGCGGATTTAGAACTTAAGGAAAAAATAGAACAGGATACGATATAAACATCTTTATCGACAAGGACAAAAATAATGGAAGAAAGAAGAGTTTCCAAGGGAGTAATAAGAAGAAGGGCAAGCGTTGCAGAGCCGGAAGTATCTAAGATTAATTTGCCTGAATCAGTGTCATCAGGAGATGAGCATAAGGTTGAAACGACCGAAAATATAGGAAAAACAATACCAGCTGCCGAAGTTCCAGCCGCGGCTGCTGTTTCCGTCGAAACCGAGAAAATCAATAAAGAGCAGGTAAAGTCTAAACAACTGCAAGATGCCGTATTATCGGAAAAAAATTCTAAAGAAAAAGAAAAAACAGGAAAATTAAAAAAGGGAGCAAAAAACGAACCCGTTCAAAAACCGGACGTTCTTAGCGTAATAAAAACATTAGACGTATCGAAAGTTAAAGCATTAGCCGAAGAAACTGCAGATGTTTCCGGACATAAAAAACCGGTAAAAAAAGAAGAAACAAAGAAAGGATCTCAGTTAAAATTTTCTAAAAATGAGAAATTCATTGATACGTCTGAAGAAGGCGAATCTTTTGTTTTCAGGAAGCACAATAATAAAAGAAAATTCGGCGGCAAGCACGGCAAACAGGTTAAACATGTCCAACAGATAATTCCGGAGAAAAAAGCTTCCAAAAAGGTAATAAAAATCAGCAGCGGTATTACCGTAAACGAGCTGTCGCAGGCTCTTGGAGTAAAAGCCGCAGAAGTTATAAAAAAACTAATGGATATCGGCATTATCGCTGCAATGAATCACGTAATAGACGTGGATACGGCATCCCTTATAGCATCTGAGTATGGATATACCGTCGAAAACGTCAGTTTTAACGAAGCAGTTGCCTTGGAAGAAGCCGTAGATGCGGAAGAATCGCTTTTGCCGAGAGCTCCGGTAGTTACGGTAATGGGTCACGTAGATCACGGAAAAACTTCCCTGCTGGATGCCATAAGAAAGACAAACGTAACGTCCAACGAAGCCGGCGGTATAACTCAGCATATCGGAGCCTACAGCGTCAAAATAGATGATTCCATGATAACTTTTTTAGATACTCCGGGTCATGAAGCTTTTACGGAAATGAGGGCAAGAGGGGCAGGTATAACAGATATCGTAGTTTTAGTCGTTGCTGCAGACGACGGAGTTATGCCTCAGACTATAGAAGCTATTAATCATGCTAAGGCGGCAAACGTACCTATTATAGTTGCGATAAATAAAATAGACAAGCCTGGAGCTAACCCCGCTAAAATTAAAAACAGTTTATTGGAATACGGCCTTGTTTCCGAAGAACTCGGCGGAACTACCCTTTATGCAGAAGTTTCCGCTAAAGCGGGTACCGGAATAAAAGAACTTTTGGAACTTATAATTCTTCAAGCCGAAATATTGGAATTAAAAGCAAATCCAAATAAACCTGCAAGAGGAACCGTTATAGAGGCAAAGCTTGATAAAGGCAGGGGGCCGGTTGCCACGGTATTGATTCAAAGCGGAACGTTAAACGTTAACGACAGTGCAGTCTGCGGTTTATATTATGTTAAAGTCAGAGCTATGCTGGATTACAAGGGAAATAAAATATTATCGGCCGGACCTTCTACACCGGTCGAGATATTCGGATTAGAAGGAGTTGCGTCTCCCGGCGATAATTTTATTGCGCTTAAAGACGAAAAAGAAGCAAAAAGAATAAGTTTGGAAAGACAATTGAAGCACAGAGAAACGGAACTTAATTCACATGCAAGATTAACTCTTGAAGGTTTGTATGAAAAGATTAAGACAGGCGACGTAAAAGAACTTAAGCTAATAGTCAAAACGGATGTTTACGGTTCTATGGAAGCTTTAATACAGTCGTTTAAAAAACTTTCAAATCCAAAAGTAAAGGTAAACGTTATTCACGGCGGCGCTTCCGCTATAACCGAAAGCGACGTTATGCTTGCAAAAGCTACTAATTCTATAATTATAGCGTTCAACGTCCGTCCTGAACCTAAAGCGTCGGCTTTAAGCGAAACGGAAGGAATAGAAATAAGGTATTACAGTGTAATTTACGATGCCGTAAAAGACATCAAAGACGCTATGGAAGGTCTTCTTGCACCGATAGAAAACGAAAAAATCACGGGAAAAGCCGAAGTAAGAAATGTTTTTAACGTGCCAAAATTTGGAGCCGTTGCAGGTTCTTTTGTTTTGAACGGAATTATTAAAAGGTCTTCTAACGTAAGATTGCTTAGAGATAATGTGGTCGTATATACGGGGCACATAGATTCCCTCAAGAGATTCAAAGACGACGTTAAAGAGGTTCAGGCTAATTTTGAATGCGGTATTTTGCTTGAAAATTTTAACGATGTAAAAACGGGAGATATAATTGAGGCTTTCGATATAGAATATATAAAACAGACTCTTGAATCTGCAGAGGGTAAAATATAAACAATAAAAGAGGTTTTAGGCAAATTGATAGAAAGAAATAAAAGAGTCGCAGAACTTATAGCAAGAGAAGTTTCGTTATGTTTGGAATTTGAAGTAAACGATGCAAGGCTAAAAAATGTTACTATTATAAATGCCGAAATATCTAAAGACTTGAAATTTTGTAAAATATTCTTCAGCGTTATGGGTTCCGAAAAAGAAATTAAAAAGGCATTGAACGGTTTTGAAAGTTCTAAAAATTTTATTAAAAAAATAGTTTTTTCAAAGGTGCTTTTAAGAGTGGTTCCTGAAATAAGATTTGAATATTACGACGGATTAAAACAGGCATTTGAAATTAGCAATATAATAAACAATTATAAAATTAATAAATTAAACAAATAAAACAAAAAAGCGTATAAATTTATGATATCTCTAAAGAAAGATTATTCGGTCTCTGATTTAAACGGCTTTAAAAATACCGTTAACGAGATATTCCGCATAATAGAAACGTCAAAAAAAATTATGATTTCTACTCATGAAAATCCTGAAGGAGATGCTATAAGTTCTGCTATAGCGATTGGATTATTTCTGAAATCTTTAGATAAAGAAGTATATCTGTACGAAAAAGATCAGATACCGGCTAATTTGAAATTTTTACCCGACTCCGATAAATTTTTAAACGAATTTCCAAAAGAGCCGATAGATCTTCTTATTGTAGTGGATTGCGGCGAATTTTCCAGAATCGGTTCAAATTACGAACAACTTTCCGGAATAAATAGAATAATTAATATAGACCATCATTTTACCAATACATATTTCGGGCATGCAAATCTTGTCCTGCCCGATGCAAGTTCTGCCGGAGAAGTTCTGTTTTACCTTTTTCTTGCATACGGAGCATATATAAACAATATTAAATACTCGCCGTTCGATAATTTTCTCGGAGATAAATTTACGGAACCTTTGCCCTGCGATAAAGAAGAGCGTGCTAAAATATTGGCTTTTATAAATGACGGCATAGCGCTTTCTTTATACACGTCTATTCTAACGGATACAGGCTCTTTTCATTATTCTTCCGCAAATAAGAGATCATTCTATATATGTTCGGTGTTAAACGAATACAATCTTGATCCTTCCGCAATAGCAACCGAACTTTTTGAGACTAAACCCGCGGAGATGTATTTTTTGCTTGGAAAGAGCCTTAATACTTTGGAATTTTCGTCAGGCGGAAAAGTTGCGTCTATGGTCGGCACCAAAAAAATGATAGAAGACGTTCTAAAGGAATCCGATTCTGGAAAAATTAACGGACTGTATGAAAATTTCGTTAATTATCCAAGGTCTATTCAGGGAGTAGAAATTGCTATATTTTTTAGGGAAACTGGTTTCAACCAGTACAGGTTGAATTTCAGGTCTAAAAGTTATGCAAACGTTGCATATGTTGCCGAAAAGTTTGGGGGAGGCGGACATAAATTTGCAGCCGGATGTAAAGTAAACGGTGATATAAATGAAATAAAAAAAGAAGTATATAAATATTGCAACGATATATTAAATTAAAAAGCATAAAAAATATGAAAATATACGATAAAAGCTTAAACGGAGTTTTGGTTATAGATAAGCCGGAAAATATGACCTCGTTTAATGTAGATCGTCATATAAAAAAACGTCTTAATTGCTCTAAAGTAGGTCATGCCGGTACGCTTGATCCTTTTGCTACGGGAGTTTTACCAATCCTTATAAATAATGCGACCAAACTTCAGGATCGTTTGGTTAATATGCCTAAATCTTACGAAGGAACTTTTAGGCTCGGAATAAGCACGGATACCCTTGATATTACAGGCAGTCAAAACGGTTTCAGTGAAGTGTCGGATATTGAAGCCGAAAGCATAGCCGCTTATTTGAAAAATATATCGGGAGATTTTATTCAGAAGATACCTGCTTTCAGCGCGCGAAAATATAAGGGCGTACCTCTATATAAGTATGCGAGAAAGAATATAGACGTAGTTACCGATAATCCTACTTCGGTCGTTAAAATATATAATTTTGAAATAAAATACGTCGACAATCCTTTTATAAGTTTTAAATGCACCGTTTCTAAAGGAACGTATATAAGAGCTATCGCTCAGGAAATAATGGATAAATTCGATATTCCTGCTCAACTTTACAGTCTCAGAAGAACAAGCGCCGGCGGTTTTGATGTTTCCGATGCCTTACCTCAGGATTTCATTGAAAAAGACGCGGATTTTTTGATTAAAAATATTATACCCGCCGGCAATATTAATATTAATGGGGCGGAATTCAATTCCGACCCATCACAAATTGGATAAAAAGGGCGGAATTCAATTCCGACTAAATAACAAATTAAAATTAAATATATCCTTAAGGGGGTTCAATTAAATGGCTATTTCTAAAGAAGAAAAAACTACTATTATCGACAAATTTAAAACACACGAACATGATTCAGGTTCGGTTGAAGTTCAGGTGTCGCTGCTTACCTACAGAATTAATTTATTGTCGGAGCATTTTAAAAAATTTGCAAAGGATCATCATTCCAGAAGAGGCCTTCTTAAGATGGTAGCAAGAAGAAGGCATCTCTTGGATTATTTAAAAAATAAAGACGAAGCAAGATATAAAGCTCTTATTGAAGCGCTTGACCTTCGCAAATAAAAACGGTATTTATATTTTTTGCAAGAGCAGGTTAAACTGTTTATAATTTTATAGGAGACTAAATGACAAGTAAAACAATAATGTTCGACGGTAAAAAAATAACCGTAGAAACGGGTAGGCTTGCAAAGCAGGCATCCGGAAGCGCATTGATTACTATAGGAGACACAAAAGTTCTCGTTACTACGTGTTTAAATAAAAATATTAAAGAAGGAACGGATTTTTTGCCTCTTACCGTTAACTATGTCGAAAAATATTATGCTGCTGGAAAAATACCAGGCGGTTTTTTTAAAAGGGAAGCAAGACCCAGCGAAAAAGAGGTTTTGACTTCAAGGTTTTTAGACAGGCCCATAAGGCCTCTTTTTCCCGATAATTATTTTTTGGATACACAGATTATAGCTACGGTTATATCCATGGACAGCGAAAACGATCCCGATATGGCCGCAATGATAGGCGTTTCATTTTCTTTGATGGTATCCGAAGCTCCTTTTAACGGACCTACTGCAGGTGTCAGAGTAGCCAGAATAAACGGTAATTTTATCGCCAATCCTACATACAAAGAACTTGAGGAAAGCGACACTTTTCTTATAGTCGCCGGTTCTAAAGATGCCATAACTATGGTTGAGGGAAGTTTTAACGAGTTAGACGAAGAAGAGCTTATTTCCGCTATAGAGTTTGCTCACGGCAAAATTAAGGAACTAATCGAATTTCAGAATAGTATTTTATCGGAAATAGATGTTAAAAAAGTATCTATCGAAAAAATTAAATTGCCTGACGGATTATATGAAAGAGTAAAAGAGCTTGCGTTCGACGATTTATCCGATGCCCTTAGAATTCCGGCAAAACTTGAAAGAAACGAAAGAGTCGAAAGTTTAAACAATAAAATTATTGAACTCCTTAAAGAATCTTATCCGGAAAATGAAACAGCTATACTGCATATTATGGAATCGATACAGAAAGACATATTGAGGAATAATATAATAAAAGACGGTTTAAGAATTGACGGGAGAGGACTTAAAGATATAAGACCTATAACTTGTTCCGTCGGCGAATTGCCTATGGCACATGGGAGTGCGGTTTTTACGAGGGGCGAAACGCAGGCCTTGGTTGCCGCGACTCTTGGTACTAAGTTCGACGAACAAATAATAGATGCTCCCGAGAAAGAATCCGTTAAAAGATTTATGCTTCATTATAACTTTCCTCCTTTTTCGGTCGGCGAAGTGGCGCCGCTAAGGTCTCCGGGTAGAAGAGAAATAGGTCACGGTTCGCTGGGCGAAAAAGCATTAAGATATATAATACCGTCCGCTGAAAAATTTCCCTACACTATAAGGCTTGTTTCCGAAATTTTAGAATCTAACGGTTCTTCCTCGCAGGCAACGATATGCGGCGGCACTTTAGCCTTAATGGATGCAGGCGTTCCGATAAAAGCTCCGGTTGCCGGAATAGCTATGGGACTCATAAAAGAAGGCGACAGTATAGCTATACTGTCGGACATTCTGGGCGATGAAGATCATCTCGGCGATATGGACTTTAAAGTTGCAGGGACGTCTAAAGGTGTTACCGCTTTGCAGATGGATATAAAAATTTCCGGCGTTACGAGCGAAATTTTAAGAAATGCGCTATCGCAGGCAAAAGAAGGACGCTTGCACATACTAAACATAATGCTTCAGTCTATTGCGGAACCCAGAAAAGATATGGCACAAAACGCTCCGAGAATAGTCACCGTTAACGTAAAACCCGAAAAAGTTAGGGAAGTAATCGGTTCAGGCGGAAAAGTCATAAAAGGAATCATAGAAAAAACGGGAGCAAAAGTAGATATCGAAGATTCGGGAAAAGTGACTATTTCTTCAAATAACGGAGAGTCTCTTAAAATGGCGATAGCCATGATAAACGACATTACGCAGGAAGCCGAAATAGGCAAAATTTATCTCGGTAAAGTAAGAAAAATAATGGACTTTGGCGCTTTCGTCGAGATATTCCCAGGCACAGACGGTTTAGTTCATATTTCTCAAATAGATAATAAAAGAGTAGAAAAAGTTTCCGACGTACTAAAAGAAGGTGACGAAGTAAAAGTTAAAGTTCTCGATGTAGATAAGGCCGGAAAAATAAAACTGTCTATTAAAGAAGCTTTATGAGAAACTTTAAGAAAGAAGTTTTAGAATCGGGCGTTACTTTAATAACCGAAAAAAAAAATTATTTTAGTTCGGTAAGCATAGGATTGTGGGTTAAAACCGGTTCCGTTTGCGAACCGGCGGAACTTAACGGAATATCCCACTTCATAGAGCATCTTTTTTTTAAAGGAACCGCAAACAGGTCGTATAAAGATATAAACAGGGAAATAGACTTGATGGGCGGAGCCTTAAACGCTTTTACCGGAAACGAATTAACCTGCATATATACTAAAGTTTTATATAAAAATTATGATAACGCATTAAATCTCCTTATAGATTTAATGTTTAATTCTTTATTTCCGGAAGAGGAAATAGAAAAAGAAAAAGGAGTTATACTACAGGAAATATCCGGCGTTCAAGATGATCCTTCGGATTATTCCATGGAGTTGTTTCATAAAAATTTATACGGAAATTCTTCTTATGCTTTGCCTATACTTGGAACGGAAGATACTATAGGCGGTTTTAACAGAAAAAAAATACTGGATTATTATGCATCCCGTTATAATCCTAAAAATGTGGTAATTTCGGCGGCAGGCAACTTAGAACACGATAAAATTGCAGATGCCGTTAACCGTTATATGAATAAGATAACATCAAAATTCAATGATGTAAAAACTGATAAAAAATTAGTTACCGACAAATTTTTCGGTGATTTTGTTCATGAAAAAGATCTGGAGCAGACTCATTTTATAATCGGATTAGAAGGAGTAAGCAGATTGGACAAAGATTTTTTCTCGGTTGAAGTTCTTAATGCAATCTTAGGCGGCTCCGTAAGTTCAAGGCTTTTTCAGGAAGTAAGGGAAAACAAAGGTCTTGCGTATTCTATCTATTCTAATTCCGTTTTTCATAAATTCGACGGATTTTTTTATATATACGCAGGAGTTTCCCCTAAAAAATTTACGTTGTCCAAAAGATTGATATTTGAAATTATAGACGAAATAGTTTCGGGAAATATAAGCGACGATGAAATATCCAACGCAAAAAAACACATATACGACGGTTTTCTTTTAGGCATGGAATCTACAAGCCAAATAATGAACCGCAATGCAATTAATGAAATTTATGAGGGTAAATATATACCGAAAACTCAGGTTCTTAAAGACATAGAAAAAGTTGACAGGCATGCCGTAAAACAGGCAGCCGACCGCTTATTTTTAAACAAAGCCGACAGAAATATTTCAGTTCTCGGTAAAATCAAATAGATATGGTGCCGGAATTCAATTCGGGCACCATCACAAAATGTAGGGACAGAATTCAATTCTGTCCCCGTAACAAAATGGAAGCGAACAAATGGAAACTGAAGTTTATTATCCAAAATTATATGACGTTATATACAGGTCGGGTTACGTTATAGGATTTATCGGCACGGCTTTATTTGTTTTTTCTTATATTTTTCTTAATAACGTTTCAAGCGGCATTGTATTGTTTTATATCGCTTTTTTTATGTTTTATGCCGGTTCTTTAATATCTTCCTTATTTCTTTTGGTATGGAAAAAAGAAATAAAAATATTTATACTGTCCTGCGTAACTTTGGGTATTATAAGCGGGATTATATATATTTTCGTTAAAAATCCCGAGATATTAGTTATATCGGCGGGTCTTGTTCTTGCCGGACTTTCAGGGCTTTATGGAAAAGAAGCGCACTGTTTTCATTTTTTTGAAGGCTGGATTCTAATGTGGTCTTTTCCGTTAATAGTATTTTCTAATATGTTAATTTATGGACTAAACGCGCAAAATAATGCAACGGAACATTTTGTTTTTTCGGTTGTTTATGTTATAATTGCCGTAATGTCGTTTTCTTTTTTGATTAAAAAATTAAAACAGCCTTTAATGCAGTTTTGCCAAAATTAAATTATAAATAAATTTTTTTATTGAATTATGACTATTAAGTCATTATAATGTATGTATGACTGAAATTCAAGATAAATATGAATTAATTTTATCGTCGTCCAGAAAACTTATAGAAGAAATAGGTTTTTCTGCATTGACTATGGACAAAGTGGCCCAAAAAGCGGGTATAGCCAAAGGGACGGTTTATCTTTATTTTAAAGACAAAGACGAACTGCTGGAAAAAGTTTTATCTTCGGGATTTGAAAAAATGTTTGAAAGAATAAAAACAAGGGTCGGCAATGAAAGCGGCGCGTTTAATAAGTTGAAATCTTTAATTAATGAAAATTTAAAGCATATTTACGAAAACAGATATTTTTTTAAAACGATATTTTTGGATGAAGTAAATGTAGTGTTTTTGAAAAAAAAATCAAAGGAATCTTATAATTTGAGACGAAAAAGATACACGGACTATATTGGCGATATTATTAAATCCGGAATTGAATCCGGAGAATTCAGAAAAGATATTGATTATTCAAAAACCGCTTATATGCTTGTCGCTTTAATAAAAACCGGCGCTATATACAATTTTCTTAACGGCATGTTTGATTTAACCTCCGAAATGATCGAAAAAGATACCGAAGAAATATTAAAATTATTTATGCGCGGTATTTCCGTAAAATAGCTTACAATAATTATGGTCGAAAAATCCCACGAAAGTTATAAATGGATAGTTCTTGCCCTTGTCGTTGTTTCTTCCTTTATGGCTATACTCGACGTAAACATCGTAACGGTCGGAATCCCAAAAATGATGTCGCATTTCGGCATAAACGTTACTGATGCCGAATGGGTTATGATAGCTTATACGATAGCCTATTCCATAGTAATTCTTCCGATGGCATATATAAGACGAAGATGGGGAATTAAGTATCCGTTTATTATTTCAATAATAGTTTTCGTAATAGGTTCCGCTTTATGCGGAGTTTCTCCGTCTTTTAGCGACCTTGTCATTTTTAGGGTAATTCAGGCTATAGGCGGCGCAGGACTTACTCCTACCGGATTAACTCTTTTGGCTGAAGTTTTTCCTCCGGACGAAAGAGGCGAGGCAATGGGAATATGGTCTATAGGAGCAATGCTAGCGCCTGCGGTAGGTCCTGCTTTAGGGGGATATTTAGTTGATTACGTAGATTGGAGATGGATATTTTACGTTAACGTGCCTATAGGAATTATTTCGGTTTTAGGAGCAATAGCCATTCTTACTCACGATATACCGGTTAAAAAATATATTAAAAAATTTGATTTTCTGGGTTTTCTTTTCATGTCGTTATCAATGGCTTCTTTATTATACGCTCTAAATGAAGGGCAGACGCTCGGATGGCACGCTCCTATAATAATTCAGTCGGAAGTAATAAGCGGTTTTTCGTGCGTTTTTTTTATAATAACCGAACTATTTGTCAAAACACCTCTTCTCAATTTGGATATTTTTAAAAATTATAATTTCGTTATTGCATTTATAGTAAATATGGTAAGAGCCGTAGGGATTTTCGGAGCTATGTTTCTTTTGCCGCTTTTTATAGAAAACGTTATGAACTATAATGCTATGCACGCTGGCATTCTTATGGCTCCTACCGCTATTGCCGTGGCTATAGTGTCTCCATTTTCAGGAAAAATATCCGATAGGATAGGTCCTAGATACCCGTTATTTGCCGGATTATTAATTGTGGCTTATTCAATGTTCCTGTTCGATAATCTTTCATTGAATACAAGCATTTACGACATAATTGTAAATCAGCTTATAAGAGGCGTAGGTATCGGACTTTTGAATGCTCCGGTTATGAGCGCCGCTTTAAATTCGGTAAAAAAAGAGCTTATACCGGAAGCGTCGGGGTTAATTCCCGTTTCGCTGCAGGTTGGAGCATCATTTGGAATTGCGTATATAGGCAATGAGCTTGTCGTCAGACAGACCTATCATTTAAATCAGTATGCAAGAGATATAAAATACAATTCAAATGCTTATAACAATGTGATGCATTTTATTAACGGAGATTTAGTTTCAAGGGCAGCCGGTTATTTCAGGCCTGGAACGATATATCCCGGTCCTGCGCACGGTTTTTTTGACGAAATCGTTCAAATGCTTGCTTCAGTGGCTTCCTACGGAGATTCTTTCGCAATACTGGGATATATAACGCTCGGCGGAGCGGCAGTAGCTTTTTTTATTAAAAATAAAAGGTATAATAATAAATAACTAAATTAAATCAATAAATAAACACGTTAATTAATATAAAAAACATGGAAGACATACAAAAAAACAATTTGGTTTTTACAGTTTCGGAACTTTCTCGTCTGATAAAGTCAGCGCTTGAAGATAATTTTTATAATATAAAAGTTAAAGGCGAGGTTTCCGGTTTAAAAACTAACTATGCGTCGGGTTATTATTTCGATATAAAAGACGAATTTGCAAAGCTAAAATGCATAATATTTAAAAGCGATTTGCGCAAAATAAAATGCGACTTAAAAGAAGGTATGTCCGTAACTGTTTACGGCAGGCTTAACCTGTACGAACCGAGAGGCGAATATAGTTTTATAGTATCTGAAATAGAACCTTTTGGTTACGGCGAACTTTATGTAATGTTTGAACGTTTAAAAGAAAAATTGAAACAAGAAGGACTTTTTGAAGAATCAAGAAAAAGAGCAATTCCTTTTTTGCCGGAAACTATAGGTATAGTTACTTCAAAAAGCGGCGCCGTGCTTCATGATATGCTGAAAATAATATTTAATAGATTTAATAACGCATCCGTAATTTTTGCAAACGCCTCTGTCCAAGGCAGGAACAGCGCTCCTGAAATAGCCGGCGCTATTGAATTATTAAATGCATACAGCGAACGCGAAAGAAAAATAGACGTAATAATAGTCGGAAGAGGCGGCGGCAGTATAGAAGACTTGTGGTCGTTTAACGAAGAAATTACCGCAAGGGCAATATATAATTCTAAAATTCCCGTTATCAGCGCTGTAGGACACGAGACCGATTTTACTATAGCCGATTTCGTTGCCGACAGGCGTGCTTCTACTCCGTCGAATGCCGCAGAAATAGTGATTCCGGTAAAATCTGAGCTTGTAAGACGGGTAGAGTCTTTAGATGAAAGACTGCAAGCGGCAATATATAAAATTATCTCAAACAAAAAAAGCTCGATTTCTCGTTTAATTCAAAATATTGAAAAAGTTTCTCCGCAGAGGATAATCGAAAACAAAAAAATTCGCATTAACGACCTTTTGGAAAATATGCATGAAATAATTGCAGGAAAAGTTAACTTATTAAATATTAATATTTCGCATCTAAGAAAAAGACTTTTTCTTAAGAATCCGCTAAATATTTTAAAAGATCGCAGGCTTCACGTAAATGGATTATCGGAAAAACTTGAAAAATATACTCTTACAAGAATTTTAAACTACAAAAGCCGCATAACTGCCGAACAAAAAACCCTAAACTCATTGAGTCCTTATAACGTTTTAAAAAGAGGATATTCTATAGCATTTAACGAGCAAAATAACGTCGTATCTTCGGTATCTCAAGTGAAAGAAAACGAAAATTTAAAATTGCTTTTAAGCGACGGCAGTTTAAAAACCAAAGTCATTTCTGCGGAAAAGTCTTAAAAAGAAAAGGTGTCTAAAGAAAAGGTGTCAGATTTATTTGTTTTCTTACTCCCTACCGCGTTTGCAGGTTATTGAAAAAAATATTATTATATAAATTGAAAAATATCGGCAGTGAAAAAGATTATTATTTTCTTGACTTTTATTTTTTTTCGTTATATCATAATAGACATAACAATTTTTGCATATTTTTTCCTTTTCAAATTTTTTATTCATAAAAATATATTTAACGGATTTAATAAAAAAAATTTAATTTTTTTATTTAGCATTATATCAATTAAGATATATCGAAAAATTTTATAACTTTATAAAATAGGTAAAACTAAAATTAATGAGGGTAAAATCGTTATGAAAAATAAAAAGCTTTATTCTTTGAAATTATTTATTGTTTTTTTAGCATGTATGCCTTTTATGATTATAGCTTTACTTAATGTGCCTAAAAAAACTTATGCTCATAAAATATGCAAAAAAAATAATTTTTTATCGCATATTAAACTTTCCGGCGTCTTTGCAACATCTTATACTTATAATTTTGCTCATCCTATTGCAGATTCGCAGTATCCTAAAGGAAATTACAACGGAAATTATAACGACGATTTTAAGGCTAACGGTTTTACGGTTAATGAATTAGATATTACATTGTCTAAGAACCCTTTTTCAAAAGGAAGGAATAAGTTTGGAATAGGTTTTACGTTAACGATGGACACTGGCGAAAGCATACAGCACCCCGAGTCGTACATGGGCAATCTTTCGTATTATTTGGAACCAGCCTATAAAAGACCTCTTTACGGTTTTAGAAATCTATTTTTGTCTTTCGGCATACCTATAGGAAACGGTCTTAAGGTTGACGTCGGCATGCATAATTCTCCAATAGGCTTCGAGTCGCATAATTTAGCAAAAAATTGGGAAAATACATATTCTATTATCGATTCCATAGAACTTGGTTCGCTAACCGGAATAGCGCTAAGTTATCCGATAATTCCTAAAAAATTAAAAACATTTTTTCAGGTATCTTACGTTTATCAGTCTATGGTGCCGATAAACAGCTATCCTACTTATGAATTTTATATTTCATATAAGCCTTTAAAAATAATTAATTTTCATGAAGGAATGGTTTACGGCGCCGAAAATTTTCTTATTTACGACAACAACATAATTCCCGATAATTTAAATAAATATTTTTATAATTATATGGATGCGGAGTATAAAACATTACATTGTTTAGATTTTGTATTAGATTATGAAATGGGTATTAACGGAGGAATTAATAATTCTATTATTCAAAACGATAATATTAATTTAAATAATGCAGTATCTCCAAATACTGCCCTGATTAAGTCTTCTGATTCTACTTACGGCAGATCGCATTTTTCCGGACTAGCTTTTTATGTGCACCACTACGATTTGTTAAACATCGGAAGATTTTCGCAAACCGTTAGAGAAGTCAGAGTGTGGGATCCAAACGGAATGTGGGAGTCTGTAAGCGTTCCTGGAGAAGCTTTTAATTATTTCGATTCGACTCTTACTTTAGGATTCAGACCTAATATGAATATTTTTAAACATACTCAATTCAGAGTCGAATTAGAAAACCAAATAACCAACCATAAAGTTTTCGGAGACGGAAAAAGTACGCAGAATACGATTAATTTTATGGTTGTGAGAACTTTTTAATGGTAATAAAAACCATAAAATAATATAATGTTAATTTAAAAAAAGGGTGTGAAAATGAAAAAAGAAAAGAAAGTCATTGTAAAAATTTTTGAAAAATTATCTGTATTTTTATTTTTGTTTGTGCTGATTTCATTTATTTCATTTAATCTTACATTTAAGAAAGTCGATGCGGCAACGTTAAGAATTCTTGCAGCCGATGCACTTCCTAAGCCGATTATGGAAATAGGCAAAATTTTTAAAAAAGAACATCCCGGCGTTCATATATATTACGATTTTTTAGGCGCCGGTGTTTTGAAAGGAGATATTGAAGAAGGCGCTCCCGCCGATATGTTTTTGTCAGCCAACGGAAAATTTCAAAGACAGCTTGAAAAAAAAGGTTTTTTAAATTCTTATAAAATTTTTGCATACGATTATTTAGCCGCTGCTACTCCCATAAATAATCCAGCGCATGTTACAGCTAAAAACCTGATAAAAAAATTAATGGATAAAAACGTGTCATTAATAACATCAAGTCCGCATAGCGATCCTGCAGGCGATTATACTTGGGCAATGTTTAGAAGGATAAACAAAAAATACCCTGGCGCTTTTAGAATTATTACGTCCCATGCAAATCATCTATTGGACGCTGCGCTTGTAATGCCTATTTTAGAATCCGGAAATACCGATTTGGGAATATTATATACATCACAATTATTAGAACTTCAAAAAGCTGGAGCCAAAATAAATATTATTAAAATTCCCGCTAAATACAATACGCGTGCTAAATTTACGGTATCTATATTAAATCAATCTAAACACAAAGTTTTGGATGAAGATTTCGAGAAGCTTTTATTTTCCACCAGAGGAAGAAAAATATTGAAATTTTGGGGCTTTACTCCTTCAGGATTTTAATAATAATATTTTTTTTAACTTTCATCTCTATAAAAATCCCTCTTTTATAAAAAAAGAGGGATTTTTTAATGAATTGGATTTTATTATTTCAATAATATTTTATATATTATAAAATGATTAATATAAAAAAACAAAAAGCGATATTTTATAATTTAAAAATATTTTTTATGTATTATTTTTTTGATTTATGTATTACGGGATATGTATTTAAATAAAAACAGAATATTTGACATAGCAATTTATATTATTTCGTTTCTATTTTTTACGGCGCTGATAATTCTTCTATCAGGTATTTTTTTTCAAACTTCGGTGCATCTTTTCTTTAAAGAATTAGAAAACCATAGTTTATGGAATTCGGTACTGCTTAGTTTTAAACTCTCATTTATAGTTATATTAATAAATTTAATTATAGGAATACCCGTTGCATATATTCTTTCGTTTAAAAAAAGCAAAATTTCGTTTTTATTAGATATAATTTCTACGCTGCCGCTTACTACATCCCCTTTAGTTATAGGGTTTGCCGTTCTGATTACTATGGGTTCTTTAAATCCTATAGGCAAATTTTTTATAGACAATGGATTAAAATTCGTGTTTACCCCGCAAGGAATAGTGCTGGTTCAGTTAATTATATCTTTTCCGTTTTTCGTAAATATAGTAAAAACATCTTTTGATTCAATAAACAGAAAAATGATAGATTTAAGTAAAACTTTAGGGGCTTCTTCTTTCGATATCTTATTTAAGGTAATTATCCCTCTTTCTTATAACGGAATTATAGCTGGACTGGTGATGAGCTGGTCCAGATCCATAGGCGAATATGCCGCGACGCAGATGGTTTCCGGCGTCATACCAAATCTTACGGAAACTGCGCCGATAGAAGTCTTTGTTAAAACAAGTTACGGAAACTATCCGGCGGCTATTGCAATAGCCGGTATTTTAATGATAATATCGTTTTTTTCGCTTGGTATTTTTAAATATTTTAATTATAAAACGGGCATAAAAAATAATAAATCATAAATTATAATGAAACTTTTAGAAATAAAAAATATACATAAATCTTTTTCCGATAAAAAAGTGTTGAACGGCGTAAATTTAGAAATAGAAAAAGGTGAAATTTCTTCTATTTTCGGTTTTTCCGGAGAAGGCAAAAGCACTGTTTTAAAAATTATATGCGGAATATTAAAACAGGACGAAGGCAACGTCTTTATGAACGGAAAAATTATAAATAATACGGAATCATATAAAAGGCACACTCCGCTTGTAATGGACGAACCCCTATTATTTTCAAATATGAACGTGATAGAGAATATCGAATTCGGTTTAAAATTAAATAAAAGCCGTAAAGAAAAGAAAAACAATAAAGAAATAGAAGTAAGCGGAAAAATAGAAAGGAGTGGAAATAAATTTTATTCTCCTAAAGAAATAATGGAACTACTCGGAATAACAGGGCTCGAAAAAAGATATCCCTATGAAATAAGCATGGGGCAGGCGCAGCGAGTTTCTTTAGCAAGAGCTTTAATGGTAAACCCCGACATAATTCTTATGGACGAGCCGTTTTCTAATCTTGATATCATTTCGAAAATAAAAGTAAGAAAATTAATAAAGGATATCAATAAAGAGCTTAACGTCTCTATATTGCTGGTAACCCACGATATAGAAGACGTTATGAATTTATCCGATAAAATGTTTATTTTGCACGAAGGTAAAATTCAAGATTCAGGATATCCTAAAGACGTGTTAAAAAAACCTTCTTCAATAGATACCGCTTTTCTTATCGGAACCGAAAATATTTTGGAAGGAGTTATATCGGAAATAAGCCCAAAAGATAATTTAATGAAGATTAAAGTTAAAATTCAAAGTGAAAGTAAGAAGGAATTATATGATTATAATAAAATAAATCTTTACGGAAAAAACAGCCGCAATAACAAAGAGAATGAAATTAATGCGGAAATTACTATAGAAGCCGATTTTAACATTAATTTTGAAACGGAAGAGAGGGTTTATATAGCTGTAAGACCCGAGGACATTATGATATTAAGAGAAGACCGAGGTATGTCGGCAGGAGTAAAAGAAAATCGGTTTTCCGGTAAAATTATTTCGTCTATTTTTACTTCAAGAATGATGGAAATTGTTGTCGAAACGGAAGAATATCTAAAATTTAAAATATTAATACCTTTTCACGCATATGAAGTAATGAATCTTTTTGAAGGCAAAGCGGTAAATATCTCTTTAAAAAAATCATCTATTCATATTATAAAGAAAAAAAATAAACTATGATAAGTAATAAAAACAATATTCGACAAATAATCAATAAATAAGTATATTACAAAAAAGAACCCATAAAAAAACATTTTTAAATTGTTAAAATAAATACGAAAATATAGTTTATTATGATAATTTAGGTTTTATTTAGCGGAAAAAGTATAAAAATATATTTAAATTAAAAAGGCGCAGAAATTTAATATTCCACGCCTTTTTGTATTGTAATTATTTATCGCCTTATATTGTATTTATTTTTACGGCAATAAATTTGCGATTGAATGAGCCATCTGTTGTTTCAATAAAGGTTCGGCGGAAGCAAAATTTAAATTCATGGCAGAAGCCTGAGATATAATTCTGTCTCTGTAAATAGCCCAGTTTTTAACTCCGGCATTATATGTGGTTACGTTACTTGCTATGCCCTGACTTGCATTCGTAGAACTGGTAGTGTACGTGCCTGCCTGCCTTTCCTCCAACTGAATATCGACTACCATCATATATTTGGTAGTATTTAGTAAAGAGCCGAGTATGCCCCCTGCTAATGCGCCCAATGCGCCTCCTTCTACCGTAGAAGTGCCTGAATTATATCTTGAACCTATCAAAGCTCCGCCAAAACCTCCGGCTAATGCTCCTGCAAGCGTATAATTAGAAGTTTCTTTTCCGATATACAGCACGTTAGACATTACCATAAAATGAGCTTCCTGCGGATTATTCGTTACCCTGTAGCCTTCCTTGATTAATTCAGAAATCAATTGACTTTTAAAATTAAGTCCGGTAGCTGTAGAAGTATTTCTGGTGCTTACGTAAACAACTTTATCCTGCGGAGCTACCGGCTGCAAAAATATACTGGAACTCATTTTAGTGCTTAATGCTACGTTGCCGGAAGATAATCCGCTTGCGCTTGTGGTATTTCCGGCTGTGGTAGCGCATCCGGAAAAAGCCAGCGCAGGTATAAGAAGCGCTAAAATTAAAGCAAAAATCTTAATTTTTTTGTTTTTTAATAAATACATTAATAGTCCTCCATTCTTAAAATTAATAATATATTATATGTTTTGACATAATTAATCGGATTATTTTTTAAACAATAATGTTTTTGCGGCAGAGATTAATAAATTATATAATTAAGTATATTAAATTATTATTTAAGATATTTGTCAATATTTTTTATTTGACCTGAAAGGTTGTCCGAAAACAGCGTCTTTCCGGTTTTTGTAGATATATAATACAGGTATTTTGTTTTTGCCGGATGCATTGCGGCTTCAATTGCTTCTAAATTAGGTTCTGCAATGGGGGTAGGAGGAAGTCCGTAGTTAATATAAGTATTATATGCCGATTTTATTTTAAGGTACCGAGGTTTCATATGAAGAATAACTTTGTATAAATTTTTATTTCTTAAATAATTTTGATACATTTTAACGTTCATAGCATAGATAGATGTCGAATCGATATCTAACGGCATATTTATTTTTAATCTGTTATGTATTACGGAAGATATAATATTTAATGAATTCTTAAACTTTTCGTTTGCTTCTTTTATTATAATAGAAGCAATAATTAAATCTTTATAATCGGGTTTGATTTTTTTAGTTTTTGAATAAAAATTATTCACCATATCTTTAATTACGTCTTTAGGATTTGAATTTATTTTAAAAATATAAGTGTCCGGATACAAAAAGCCTTCTGCGCTTGACGCGTCTACTTTAATGCTTAAAAGAAATTTTTTATCGTAGCATTTTTCTAAAAAAAGTTTTTTGTTTGTTATATGATATTTTGATAAAATTTCGGCAATTTCAAATATGTTTAATCCCGGAGGAATTGAAACTTTTGAAGTTGCCACCATTCCGTTTACAAGCTCATGGTAAATTTCTGCGGGAGACTGATCTAATGATATATAATAGGTTCCTTCCTGTATATATCTGGAATAACCGCTTATAAATCCGATAAAATAAAACAGACAAGGATTATTTATTACTTTTTTATTATAAAGTTTAAATACTATTTCTTTTAAAGAGCTTCCTTTATTTATGATAATTATTTTAGGTTTTGAACTTATAAAAGATTGAGGAGTAAAAGCATATAAAAAAATATATCCGATAATTATTATCGGAATTAAAATTTTTAGAATAAAAGTTATTTTTTTTACCCGCTTATAAAGCGTATAGTCGAAATAGCACATTTATTTTACATTATTGTAAAATTTATAAAGAGCGAATTATAAAAGATTTTAACCATTTATTCCGATATTTTTTTTTCAATAATATTTTTTTGTTTATCCAAATAAGACTGAAGTACAAAAGTTGAAGCTATAGAGTCTATTTTTTCTTTTCTTTTATTTCTTTTAATATTTTGTTCTATAAGGCTTCT